>DBTS01000121.1:3526-9601 GCA_002307175.1 Rhodocyclaceae bacterium UBA1310 | reverse complement strand
ATCATGATGATGTCCGGGTCCTGACGCAGCAGGGCGCGCACCCCATCGGCGAAGTTCAGGTCGATGGAAGCCTGCACCTGCATCTGGTTGAAGGCGGACTCCACCATTTCGATCGGGTCTTCGATCGTGCACACATTCACTTCCTGGGTGGCCAGCTGCTTGAGGGTGGAATACAGCGTGGTGGTTTTCCCCGAGCCCGTAGGCCCGGTAACCAGAATGATGCCGTTGGGGCGGGTGGTCATCGCAGTCCAGCGGGTCATGTCGTCGTCGGTAAAGCCCAGCTCGGCAAAGCTGCGCACCAGCACGTCCGGGTCGAAGATGCGCATCACGAGCTTTTCGCCAAACGCTGTGGGCAGCGTGGAGAGACGCAATTCCACCTCGGTACCCTGCGGTGTACGCGTTTTGATACGGCCATCCTGGGGGCGGCGCTTTTCGACGACGTCCATGCGGCCGAGGATCTTGATACGGCTGGTCATCGCATTGATGACCGACATCGGCAGCTGGTAGACCTGATGCAGCACCCCATCAATACGGAAGCGCACCACGCCGAAATCGCGGCGCGGCTCCACATGGATATCCGAGGCGCGCTGATCAAAGGCGTACTGCCACAGCCAATCGACGATGCTGACGATGTGCTGTTCATTGGCGTCGAACTGGCGGTTGGTCTGCGAGAGTTCGACCAGCTGCTCGAAGTTCTGCAGCGTATTCCCGCGCTGGGACTCGGCCTGCGAGGCTTTCTTGACCGAGCGTGCCAGATTGTAAAACTCCACCTGGAAACGCTCGATATCCTGCGGGTTGGCGAACACCCGGCGGATCGGTTTGCGGGCGATGCTCGAGATTTCGCGTTCCCACTCGCGTATCCACGGCTCGGCGCTGGCGATGACCACCTCGCTGGAGGTTACCTGCACAGGGAGCACCTGCAGGCGTGCAGCATAGGCGGAAGACATCACTTCGGTGATGCTGGAAAAGTTGATCTTCAGCGGATCAATGTGAAAGTATTCAACATTGATCTTGCCTGCCAGCCACTCGGTCAGGGCTTCGAGATGCAGCGCCTTGTTGGGCGTTCTGGGGTCTTTCAGCCCCATGTTCGCCAGGGTGACGAGTGGATGCTGATTGGATTTTATCGCCTGCCGGCGGGCGTGAATCTGCTCGGCTTCCTCGCGGCTCAGCAGTTTGTCTTCCAGCATGTGCTGGAGGATTTCCTTGAGAGTGAGCTTGTGATCAGCTTCGGTGATTGAAACGACTTTCGCCTTATGGTGGGGGGAAGCCCCCGAAGCTGTTTTGGGCATGGAACCGGATCCGGGAATAGAGGATATTGGGGTAACTGTAGCCTCGCGGATTCAGCGAAACAATCGGGGAATTGCCGATTTTGCGCCCCTTTGCGAGCTTTTAATATCAGGCTACGCTGATCGCATGAATCGGACCGATCATCCAGGCATGTTAAGATTGGCGGTTTCGAGTGCCCAACGGATTATCTGTCGGGCCCAGTATTCTCCCCCCGAATTCCATCATGCAAGACATTGCTGCCCACTTTGCCGACGACGGCTCTCTCGCCCGTGTGATTCCCGGCTTCCGTCCGCGCGCCCAGCAGCTTGAAATGGCCCAGGCCATAGCGGATGCCATTCATGGCAATCGCGTGCTCGTCGCCGAGGCTGGTACCGGCACCGGCAAGACTTTCGCTTATCTTGTACCGGCATTGCTGTCAGGCGGCAAGGTGATTATTTCCACGGGAACGAAAACCCTGCAGGATCAGCTCTTTCATCGCGATCTGCCGGCGGTGCGCAAGGCGCTCAAGGTGCCAGTCGGGGTGGCCTTGCTGAAAGGGCGGCAAAATTATGTCTGCCACTATCACGTGGCACACGCCCAGATCGAAGGGCGTTTTATCAACCGTGAGGATGTTTCCTACATCCGTACCATCAGCAAATGGCTGCTGACTACCCAGACTGGCGACAAGGCAGAGTGCGCCGGTGTGCCGGAAGATGCCACCGTCTGGATCACGGCAACTTCGACGCGTGAGAACTGCCTGGGGCAGGATTGCCCCAACGCCAAGGAGTGTTTCGTGATGGCAGCGCGCCGCAACGCTCAGGAGGCTGACGTGGTGGTGGTGAATCACCACCTGTTCTTCGCCGATGTGATGCTGCGCGATGAAGGCATGGGAGAGCTGCTGCCCGCCTGCAATACTGTGATCTTCGACGAAGCCCATCAGCTGCCTGAAACCGCGAGCATGTTTTTTGGCGAATCCGCTAGCACCGGCCAGATGCTTGATCTGGCACGCGACACCCGCATGGAGGCGATGGTGGGGGCACGCGATGCGCTGGATCTGATCGAAGGCACGCGCACGCTGGAAAAGGTGGCGCGCGACCTGCGTCTGGCGATCCCCGGTGAAAACGCCCGCCTGGCCTACGAGCAGATCATTGAGCGCCCGGAATTCGTAGAGGCGCTGACGAAAGCCGAAGACGAACTGGAGCAGTTCGTTGAATACACGGAAAGTCAGGCAGAGCGTTCCGAAGGGCTGGAAAAGTGCTGGCAACGCGCCACCGAGCTGCACAAGAAAGTGTCCGGCTGGCGCCGCCTGGATCAGCCGGAGAGTATCCGCTGGGTGGAGGTCTTCAGTCAGTCTGCTTCACTCAACGTCACTCCGCTGAACATTGCCAATATCTTCCGCAAACAGATCGAGGGGCAGGCCAAGAGCTGGATTTTTGCCTCCGCCACGCTGGCTGTAGGCAAGAACTTTGCGCACTACAACGGTGAGTTGGGCTTGAATATGCTCGATCCGCAGCCGGTGACAGGCATGTGGGGCAGCCCCTTCGACTACGCCACCCAGGCTGTGCTGTACGCACCGAAGAATATGCCAGACCCAAACAGCCCGGATTTTATTGATGCCGTGATCGAGGAAGCGGTACCGGTTATCCGCGCCGCGCAGGGGCGCACTTTCGTGCTATGCACCTCGCTGCGTGCCATGCAGCGCATTCACGAAGGGCTGGAATCGCGGTTTCACCGTCAGGCGCTGGATTTTCCATTGCTGCTTCAGGGGCAGGCTTCGCGCAGCGAGCTGCTGGAGCGTTTCCGCCGGCTTGGCAATGCCGTGCTCGTGGCCAGTCAGAGTTTCTGGGAAGGCGTGGACGTGCCTGGCGATGCGTTGTCAGTCGTTATTATCGACAAACTGCCCTTTGCCCCGCCTGATGACCCGGTTCTCAAGGCCCGCGTCGAATGGATCGAGAAGCAGGGGCGCAATCCCTTTATGGATTACCAGTTGCCGCGTGCCGTGATCAGCATGAAACAGGGGGCAGGGCGCCTCATCCGTACCGAACGGGACCGTGGCGTGCTCATGGTGTGTGATCCGCGCATGATCACCAAGCCCTATGGGCGCCGTGTCTGGCAGAGCCTGCCTGCCATGCGCCGCTCGCAGATCCGGGAAGAAGTGATTGAGTTTCTCGAAAGCCTGCCTGCTCCAGCAGTGGCTTCCCGCGACCTTTCGGCCACAGACAAATAAAGAAAATGCTACTTTCGGCGTATCCAAAAGCGCATTGTTTGTTCTAGAATTGCCCCACCCTTCCGGTGCTTAGGGGAGTGCCGGGGTGTTTTAGCCAAAAATCAGGGACGGCATGGACGGCGTCATCTTCACCAAAACAGTGTTCGGGGTCGACGAACTGCAGCAACGGCAGCTTCGTCTGCACCCGCGTCTGCGTACACTTCTGGTCATGATAGATGGTAAACAATCCAGTACCGACCTCGTCAAGACTCTGTCGCCAGCCGGCATCACAGAAGAGCACCTCCTGCAGCTGCAGGATGCCGGCCTCATTCAGCCGGTGCAGAAGGTTTTGCGGGGCAGTGACGAGCGGGATGCTTCACGCCCGGCCACGCTGATGTCGGTGCCCCAGCCCGTGGAGTTCGTGCCGCAGGATGAAGCTGGCAAGCTTATGGCATTGGGGCGGATGTATCGCGAAACCATTCCGGAAGTCTTCTCCGGCAAGGCCGCCAGCGTTGCGATGAAGAAGCTCGAAAAGGCTGAAACCATTCGTGATTTCATCTCGCTGGGCAACGACATCATCAGCGAACTGAATGGCTCCAAACGCGTCACGATGGCCGTGGCATTCAAAGCCCGCGTTAAACCCTACCTGCGCTGACGCCACACGGATTTCATTTTCAGGGCTTGGATTACGCCCGGGAAACGGGTTTTACGCCTGCCAGGCAATCCGACAAACGGCCGCCAAATCTGGCAAAAATATCAATTTCGCCGACCCGCCGCACGCTGCTTTCGAAACGCACGGAAAGACAGCAGCCCCACCAGAATCAGCGCATAAAAAATCGGCCAGGTCAGGTCGCGTTTTACCAGCCACCAGTAATGCAGTACCCCGCATATTACTGCCGCATAGACCAGTCGGTGCAGTGCCTGCCAGCGCTTGCCCCCCAAGGCCCGCATTGCGGCATTGAAGGAAGTGGCTGCTAAAAGCAGCATCACCACGATAGCGGCAAAGCCCACCGTGATGAAGGGCCGCTTGGCAATGTCATGCAGGATTCCACCCCAGTCGAAAAACTGGTCCAGCCACACATAAGTCACCAGATGCAGACAGCCATAAAAGAAGGCGTACAGGCCCAGCATGCGGCGCAGGCGAACCAGCCAGTCAAGCCCGGTCAGGCGCCGCAAGGGTGTGATTGCCAGCCCCACGAGTAGCAGGCGCAGTGTCCACTCGCCGGTGGCGTGGGTAATCGCCTCGATCGGATTTGCGCCCAGCGCATCACGCCATGCCCCCCAGGCAAGATAAACCGCCGGCACAAGGCATAGCATGAACACCACCAAGCGAATCGCAAGCAGGGCGCCCTTGGAGGGTTGCCATAAGCCCGCCATGGTCAGAAGAACTTCTTCAGATCCATGCCCGAATACAGCGAAGCCACCTCGCTGTACCCGTTGAATGGCAGCGTCTTGCGCTTCGAAAATTCCCCGATGCGCCGCTCTGTGGCCTGCGACCAGCGCGGATGATCCACCGCCGGATTTACGTTCGAATAGAAGCCGTATTCATTGGGCGCAGCCTTGTTCCAGGCGGTCGCAGGCATTTTTTCAACCAGGCGGATATGGACGATGGATTTTGCCCCCTTGAAGCCATATTTCCACGGCACCACAAGCCGGATGGGCGCCCCGTTCTGCGCCAGCAACTCCTCGCCGTACAGGCCCAGCGCGAGCAGGGTGAGCGGGTGTTTGGCCTCGTCCAGGCGCAAACCCTCCTTGTACGGCCAATCCAGCACGGCATATTTCACGCCCGGCATGGTCTTGCTGTCGAATGCCGTCGTAAACTCCACGAACTTTGCACTCCCTTGCGGTTCCACCGCACGAAGCAGGGCGCCCAGCTGGAAACCGATCCACGGAATCACCATCGACCAGCCCTCCACGCAGCGCATGCGATAGATGCGCTCCTCAAGCGGCGCAAACTTCAGCAGGTCTTCAATCCCGAAAGTCTTCGGCTTGTTGCATAAGCCGTCAACAGTCACTGTCCATGGCCGCAATTTAAAGGCGCCCACATTTTTGGCCGGCTCATCCTTATCCACGCCAAACTCGTAATAATTGTTGTAGCTCGTCACATCCTTGAGCGGAGTAGGCTTGTCATCTGGATGAGGGGATTTATCGGGCATAAACCCCTTCAGTGCCGCAGCCTGGGCTGCCGTCCAGGGCATCCCGAGCGCAGCAGCGCCCGTCAGGGCCAGACCAGCTCCTTGCTGAAGAAAGTGTCGGCGGCCTTGATACAGCTCGCGCGAAGTGATCTCCGACGGCAATACATCGGAGGGGCGGCGAATCAGCATGGCAAATCCTTCCGGAGCCACTGGCTCCATTTTCTCTGTCGGGCGCTGAGCGCCTCGTCTATATTGCGTGTTAGGTTTCCCTAGCTTAGGGCAAAACAAGCCAATTTTGGTTCCGGCACGATATTACGAAAATAATTTCACAAATTACTTGCCAGTCCAGCTGGTTCATGGCTATAATTCTGCCTCTGCTGTTGGAGAGATGGATGAGTGGTTTAAGTCGCACGCCTGGAAAGCGTGTTCAGGGTTACACCCTGACGGGGGTTCGAATCCCCCTCTCTC
>DBTS01000121.1:0-3278 GCA_002307175.1 Rhodocyclaceae bacterium UBA1310 | reverse complement strand
TCGAATCCCCCTCTCTCCGCCAAAATACTTGATAAAGCCCTGATTCATCAGGGCTTTTTCTTTATCTGTGTGGCGTGTACTGCAAAAAGTACTGCATAAAATTTGGTCTTGGCGAAAGTCAGAATCCCACGAAAAATTTGATTCCTTGTGTCGTTGAACATAAGCGTCCGGCCAAGTCATTTTCGTTCGCAGTGATTGATTCCTTGGGATCGCGCTAATTTCAACTCGGACACTTTGATGAACGAGCTCTCCTTCTGAATACTCTGCCACGCGAAATCTTCTTTGAAGATCTTGGCTGGCAGGAAGTGTTCGATGAGCGTGCGGGAATTCTGGAGTATGAGGCGGGATTAGATCGCAGCGGAGGCGCTGGCGCATGCCGAAGTTGAAATCTTCGTGTTGAACAGTAATGATTGATCATTTCGCAGCATGCAAACGTCGGTAGATGCATGCCCGCTTGGGGGCAATCTTCAGCAAGGCGAAGGGGAAGATTGTCTGGCGTTATCTCAGGTTAACCAACTGGGTACAAAGTCACTTCGCATATCCGAAGCTTTTGGGGTGAAATTGCAAAAGAGGGTGAATCGGGGGGTAGAAATAAAAAGCAAACCCGCAAAGCCTTGAGGCTAGCGGGTTTTCTCATTGCTTCTGGCGGATACGGTGTTTCCCAGGATGGAGTCTGCTAGGGGCCAATGATGTCTATTTATTGCAATAAAAACAAATGGTTGTTTTTAAGGTTGTCCACAGAAATCCGACGCGATATCATCCAATCTTCCTCTGGGAGGGGGGTAGTTCGGGGGGTATCGGTTGTCATTAGTGATAGGAAAACTTCCGGCTGTTGCCGTGAATAAACTTGGTCCAGGATATCACCACGATGGGGGTGGCTTGATCTTGCAGGTCACTGCAACCGGAGCCAGAACCTGGATCTTTCGTTTCGACTTGAAAGGCCGACGTCGGGAGATGGGGCTAGGGCCGACACACACCATCGGCCTGGCCCAGGCACGTGAAGCCGCAAGGCAAGCGCGACTGCTACTGATGGAAGGCATCGATCCGATCGAAGCCCGGAACGCCATCAGAAAACAACGCGAGCTGGAGCAGGCAACCGCCTTGACCTTCGGTCAGTGCTGCGAGAGGTACATCGAATCCCAGAAGGCCAGCTGGAAGAACGCCAAAAGCGCCTCCCAATGGACCAACACGCTCGCCACATACTGCGCGAAGCTACAGGATCGCCCTGTCGCCCAGGTCACACGCGACGATGTCCTCGAATGCCTGAACGCCATCTGGACAGATAAACAGGAAACGGCCAGCCGCCTGCGTGGGCGTATCGAATCGGTACTCGACTGGGCCACTGTCCAAGGTTACCGGGAAGGCGAGAACCCTGCGCGCTGGAAAGGCAACCTCAGTCTTCTCCTCCCGACGATCAGCAAGACGCGACGCGTCCAGCACCACAAGGCCGTACCGTGGAGCGAAGTACGCAACTTCATGACGCGTCTGCGCGAAGAACCCGGAATCGCATCTCGGGCACTCGAATTTGTCATCCTGACTGCCTGCCGCTCCGGCGAAGCACGACTGGCGACCTGGGATGAGATTGATCTGGAAAAGCGCTTGTGGACCATCCCGGCAGCACGCATGAAGATGAGCCGAGAACATCGGGTCCCGTTGAGCACGCAAGCACTGGAGGTTCTCAAAACAGTGCCACGTATTGTTGGCACGAACCTCGTATTTCCATCCAACCGAGGCCACAAGACCCTCTCCGATATGGCCTTGACCGCTGTCATGCGCCGAATGGATGTGGATGCTGTTCCGCATGGATTTCGCTCCACATTCCGCGACTGGGCTGGAGAGACCACCACCTACCCACGGGAAGTCTGTGAGCACGCCTTGGCGCACAAGTTGGCCGATGGCGTCGAAGCCGCCTACCAGCGAGGCGACATGCTCAAAAAGCGCCAAGCCATGATGCAGGACTGGGGCAACTACGTAGTCGCAAACTCAAGCCGCAGTCCGTCTGAACGCGGCGGGCCTCCAAACCCTTCCATGCTCGATGATTTCCTTATTTCTCAAGGGAAAGCCCCGCTGCAACGCTAATCGCGCAGAGGAAGGGCCAGCATGACACCCCCCGTTGGCAACCGGCTGCCACTGGACGCATGCAAGGTGTTTGAGTGACACATTGCCTATCTGACACGCATCGAGCCCCCAGAGAGGGACTCGATGCGTGTCAGTGGCTCATCGGTTACTTGATCAACAGATCCTCAAGCTTGCCGCCTGCGGCGACGTGATCCGCCACCCACTTCGGCTGACGACCACGGCCCGTCCAGGTGTCCTCACCCTTCGCGTATTTCGGGGCAACTGCACTACGTGAGCCCTTCTTGGCTGCAGTGACGAATCCCAGATCCTTTGCAGTCAAACCGTATTGCTGGACTTTGCTCTTGACCTCGGCAATGACTGAGTCGAGCTCCGTCTTCTTGAGTTCATCAGCCTGCTGCTGCAGCGCCTTGATCTGTTCCTGAATTTCCAGAAAAGAAACCATTCTTGCTTTCCCTTTACGTTAAACATCTCTTCCGTCATTGTACCTGACAGGATTACTAGTCCCGTTGCATAAAAAAAGCGACAAGATACGCCGCAGTGTATGGACAAGCTGCCTTGTTTGAAAGTTTAATTAAAATTTTGTACTTTTTTGTTTTGTGATCTTTAGAAAGCATTGATATTGGCCGTCACAATTGTATTCACTGAGACCTGCGGGATCACGGGCGAGGGCGCGTCATGCGCGTGTCGTTTCGTTTGCCACGAAACGTTTTGACGTAGTTTTTTTAACTGAATGGGTGCTGTTTTGGTTGCGACGGATAAAAATTTAAGCTTAATTTTCAGTAGGCCTTTGGTTGGAAAAACGCTGGAAGGCGTTATTTCAACATTGTTTGAATCGCTTATTGATATATATGTAGGGGCAAATAAAGACAAGGATAGTCAATGGTTTTATGAGGAAATATACAATCCATGTGACATAATAGCGCGATATCCCGAAGGCGAGATTATCAAAAAAAAATCAGAAATTTTCAGCAAAATTAATTTGCCTAAACCAATTATAGAACATTATAAATCTTCTTTGCTTTGTTGTGTCTTGGCGAACGGATATGTTTACGAGGGCAACAAGGAAATGGCTTGGTCGTTGGCGGTTGAGGCAGCATGTCAACTGGGGTCTCTTTTCGGGACGGAGAATGTTCGAAGAAATTATAACGAGATGAGTGCTTCGGTAAAATCCGACAGAGCCAGGGATGGTGGTATTAGGC
>DBTS01000160.1 GCA_002307175.1 Rhodocyclaceae bacterium UBA1310 | reverse complement strand
TCGAAGGCAAAGGCCGGGCTGCTCAGCGTGGTCGTGCCGCCGCCGAACAGGCCGAATACCGTGTGCACCTGCATCGGCTTCTTGTCGCCGATCAGTGCGGCAAGCTGTTGCTGCTGTTCAGTGGTGAGTACCAGTTCGCTATCGGCAATGGCGCTGGCCAGTGTCGAGAAACCTGGCAGCGGACCGTGCTGGAACACGGTGCGTATCGTGATCTGAATCGGGGTGGCCGGTGGCGTGTCGCTCGTCTCGGAGCCTGCGCCTTCTTCCGGCTTTTTCGACCATCGGTCGACAGGGCCGACCAGTTCGATCGTGGCCGTTTCCGTTGAAGAAAACAGGCCGCGCTGAAAGTCGCGGCTAATCAGCTTGGCATAGGGTAGTTCAGCGAGCGAGCGGTATTGCTCATCCAGCGTCGCTTCGATGCGAGAGCCAAGAAACCAGGCGCTGGCAGGGTAGGCGAGAGCGATTACGGCAGCACCAATGGCAAAGGAGGCAGGTTTTTTCACAGTGTGATGAACTTTGGGTAAGGGGTGTCAGGATGAAGAGCGCGCCGAATAATGCCATTGCTATATATGCTGTGGCAAGCTCATGATAGCCGGGGGAATAGGAGAGCGAGTACCGGTCTAACCACAATACTGTTTAGATACATAGCATCCGAGGAGTGGGGTCGCAGGGTTGGTTCAGTGGCTCGCCTCGTTTTCTGAGATTGAAGTTGCTCATTTTTCGCTTCACGCCCCGGGGATTGCGCTTACCGCGACTGGTGGCTGCACGCCCCGAAGCGATTTCGCCAAGGACGCTATTGAGCCAGGATTGGCGGTGCTCAGGGGGGAATAGCGACAGACGCGGGAAGGCGCCGCTTGAGTACGCGCACAGCATGAATGAACGACAAGTCCTCGGCGGCTTGTGCGGTTGCGGCAGCAGCCTGGGTCATCAGCCTGCGAATGGCGGCGTGAGCAAGAAGCAATGCATAGAACTCTTGTTCAACCAGTTCTGGCCGCTTGCTGCGCAGGACCACATCGCGGTCGGCCAGATGAACCTTGAACTCATCCAGGGTCTGTTCGATGGTCCAGCGCCGGTGATAAAGCGCGGCCAGTTCGACTGCCGGTGCGGCATCGATGTCGCACCAGTTGGTGATCAGGCGATAGGACGGTTCCGGATCGAGAATTCCGTCCAGCACATACTCAATGACGCGGACGACCGTGCCATGGGTCTTTCGCCGCCGATCCTTATCGCAGGCATACAGGGTGGTCAGATAGGAGCCGTCGGCCAGTTCCTTCTCACGCGGCAGCCGCAAGTTGCGCTTGACCCGGAACAGCAGCTTCGCACCGGTCGCGAGTGCTCGTTGCCAAAAGGGGTAAGCGTAGAAATTACGATCCGCTGTAACCAGCATCGTCGCGTCTGCTCGATCGATCACTGCTTCGGCCAATGTCAATTCGCCTGCCGCGTAGGGGCCAGGATTGGCATAACACAACGTGTGGGTGCCGCACTCGGCCATCGCCACGAAACGCAGTTGCGGAAAGGCCGAACTACCGCGCGACGCGCCCGGATAGCCAAAGTGTTTGGCGTTTGCCACCTCGTCGGGCATGTCCAGCGTGGACCCGTCGATAGCCATTACCCGCAAACCAGCGTACCAGACGCTTGCCATGTCCGCCGGACCGTTGGGGCAGACATGCTCCCGATAGAGTTGCCGCAGCGGAGCAACGCCTACTTGCCCACGTGCTTGCGAGATGGCCCCTTTGGTCACGGTCGCCTTGGACACACCGTCGTCACCCAGCAACGGGCGCAATCCCTCAATCACCAGTCGCAGCACTTCTTCGTAGGCAACATTGGCGTAGAGAACCATCGCCATCACGAAATACACCAGCACTTCGTGAGGTAATCCGCGTTGTCGCTTGCTCTGCGCATCATTGGTCTCCAGCGCTTGCCGCACCTTGTCCAACGGGCAATTCATCGCCAGAAACCCAACTGTCAGATAGTCCGCCAGCCTTGCTCCCGCCGACAGCTCCGCCTTGACTCTCGCCATATCACTCCCTCCGTCAGTAACATGGTGTCTATAACGGCAGAAAATGATCTATCTAAACAGTATTGGAGTTAAGTCCCAACCGCCACTGACATTTCCGCCAAGGCTTCCGGCTTCGCGTTTTTCGTCCGTTGATTCACCAGGGATTCCATCAATCTTCAAAAAAGCATCAAATGCCATGTGCGTCTCCAGAAAATTACAAAAGAGTATTATTTTAATCCATTGACATTTCCGCTATACAGAAATTTTTGGCAATCACCTACAGCCCATTTCTAAACGAATCCTTGCGGCCCCACTTGGAACTCAATCCTCGCAACTTAGCATTTTGTCATGGTGCTGTTTTGTAGGCATGCGACTTGTGCGGTTTTGGGCGAACAGGTCGAGGTCGGCTTCGTCCGGGGATGAATTTCTGCAGGTTTTTGGTGATTTCACAGAACAGTTCAGCGGCGATGCGGGCGGTCATGCGAAGCATGCCGGCGAGCACGCGGGGCAGGAGGCGGCGCAGGTGGCTGAAAGCCATGGTCCGATTGACCCGCCACGGCGAGTCCGGCTCAAGCTGTTGCTCCGTCGCCAAATAGGTGGCCAGGGCATTGAGGTTGTCGCAGACCATCTTGGCCCCGACATCCTGGCAAGCGGCCAGCCAAGTCAGGCCGGAAGTATGCTCCAGACTCAGGCGATGCTTGAGGCGCTTGAAAGCCTCCTCGATACGCCAGCGCCGGTGATACAGATCGGCGAATGCCGTCGCCGGATAGTAGGCGGTGTCGAGCAAGGAGGTCATCAGTACGCGAACCTTTCCCTCTGGTGTCACCTGGCGGATCAGGCGCACGGTCGACGGCTGGCGAGCGCACTCATAATCGGCAGCATCCTGACGATTCGGCGGCGGCAATGTTGCTACGGCTTCGTCCTGGCCAGAGCGCATGAATTGGGTAATGGCCGTAAAGGTCGACGAAGAATCGCAGCGCATGCAGAACGGAATGCCCCGCTGGAGCAAGACAGCGACCAGCCAGCGACCGGGATAACCGCGATCAAGTACCAGCATGTCCTGATTACCCAGCCGGTCAAGGCGCTCGAACAGCATCTGCCGTTCGCCGACCAGCGAGCTGTGCAGAATCAGCGAGTCGAACAACTCGATGCCGGGACGAAACAAGCCGAACAGCGTGGCCTCGCGGATGCAGCGCTTTCCTGCAGTATCGAGCAAGGTCAGGCGCACCTTGGAGGCATCGGCGGCCAGCACCCGCAGGCCCAGCCAAAGAGGCTGAACGGGAATGGCCTCGTCGACCAAACGCAGCAATTCGGTGTTGAGCGAATCGAAGACATTGGCCCACAAGTGACTGCGCGCCTTCGAGAAAGCGCTGGCGGTGATCACGCGACACAAGCGGGTTCGCCGTTCCAGCAAGGCAAAGAAGGTATCAAGCTCAACCTGTACCGCGCCACGCACGCCGGAAAGCAGGAAGGCGATAAGTTTGGGGAAAGTCAGATCACGCTGGCGAGTGAAATGCTGAGGCTCACGTCGAGCAGCATCGAGGAAAGCTGCGCTTTGAATAAAAGTGGTCAGCCGGGATAGTATATTGACATATTTAGGACGTCATATTAAACCTATAAATATCAATTAGTTATAGGTTTAATTATAGCGCAAGTTAGCCGCGGAGCGGCGCTGATGAGCAAATATGCAATAGTGCTAAGTCACGAGGATTG
>DBTS01000097.1:54135-79012 GCA_002307175.1 Rhodocyclaceae bacterium UBA1310 | reverse complement strand
AATTAATTAGGAAACACCCTCTTAGGGCATTACGCTATAGATCATGAACAGATTCTTGGCGATCAGTGCGGGCGTTTGCTGATCCGCTCCCAGAGTTCGAACGCGAGCATGCCGACGAGCATGGCGAGCACGAAGACAATGCCTTTGCCGGCGCCTGTACCAAGCAGCACGAGGGCTGGCCCTGGACAAATGCCGGCAATGCCCCAGCCGACGCCGAAGAGGGCGGCTCCGAGAACCAGATGTGTATCAATGTGGTGCACCGTGGGAAGCTGGATGGCGTCTCCAAACCATGCTCTGGATTTGTGGCGTACCAGGCGGAAGCCGACCACTCCGACGGCAATTGCTCCACCCATCACGAAGACCAGCGAAGGATTCCACAAGCCGGCGAGATCGAGAAAGCCGATGACCTTGGCTGGGTTGGCCATGCCGGAGATGATCAGGCCGATGCCGAACAGCAGCCCGATGGCAAAAGAAAACAGCAGGTTCATGTGGGGTCTCCTAGAGCAGATGCTGCATCACGAAGGTCGTGAGGAAACCGGAAGCCATGAAGGTGAGAGTGGCGACCAGAGAACGCAGTGACAGACGGGAGAGGCCGCACACGCCGTGGCCGCTGGTGCAGCCCGAGCCAAGCCGCGAGCCAAAGCCCACGAGCAGACCGGCGAGGATCAGTGCCGCCCAGCCGGCTTCGATTCTGGCTTGCGGCAGGGCGGAGAACACGCCATAGGCCAGTGGTGCTGCGACCAGCCCGGCAATGAAGGCGAGGCGCCAGCCAAAGCCGGGGCTGGCGACTGGCTTGAGCAGGCCGCCGAGAATCCCACTGATGCCGGCAATGCGCCCCAGGCCGTGGATGGTGAGTGCGGCACTGAGTCCGATGAGCATGCCACCAAGCAGTGAATGCCAGGGGGTGAATTGATTAAAGTCGATTGTCATGATGTCCATCCTTCCGCAGGTGCTGGGCTGGAATAAGCGGGTTGGCATTTGTCAGTCTGTCTGATCCTTGGGGCAATACAGCGCATACAGCGTGCCGAGCAGCGTGAGAACCTGAGGATCGGCGACTGAATAGTAGATCCGCTTGCCCTCGCGCCGGGTGGCAACCAGCCCTTCTTCGCGCAATACGCCAAGCTGCTGCGAGAGGGTAGGTTGGTGGATATCCAGCGCCTCTTCCAGTTCCCCCACCGATTTCTCGCCCAGACTCAACTGGCAGAGCAGCAGCAGGCGGTTCTCATTGGCGAGAGAGGCCAGCACGGAGGTTGCCCTGCGTGCGGCAGCACGCATCAGGCTGATATCCAGGGCAGGGTGGGCAGTGTTGGTCATTCGTAGCGCCTATGAAACAAAATACTAATAAATATTATATTGACAAACATTATATCTGTCAATATATTGTTATCAGGCAGCCCGATCCGGGGTGGCCTTTGTTCATCATAACGAGGAGTCAGCGTGGGAACCCAGAAAATCATCGTGATTGGCGGCGTGGCTGCCGGGGCGTCGTTTGCGGCCCGCCTGCGCAGGCTTGATGAACACGCGCAGATCACCCTCCTTGAGCGCGGGCCGGATGTGTCATTTGCCAACTGTGGCCTGCCCTATTATGTCGGCGGTGAGATCACCGAGCGTAGCGCGCTGGCCGTGCAGACGCCGGAGAGCCTCACTGCACTGCTGGCCCTCGATGTGCGCACGGGCTGCGAGGCAGTGAGTATCGACCGCGCCGGGCGGCGTGTGGAAGTACGTTATCTGGCGGACGACCGGCACGAGTGGCTGGCTTACGACAGGCTCATGCTGGCGCCGGGAGCCAAGCCGTTGCGGCCAAGTCTCCCGGGCATCGACGACACCCGCGTGATGACTCTACGCAATCTCCAGGATATGGATCGCATTGCGACAGCCGCCACGCCGGGCAGGCGTGCCGTGGTGATCGGGGCGGGGTTTATCGGTGTGGAAATGAGCGAGCAGTTGCGTCACAAGGGGCTCTCCGTGCATCTGGTGGAGTTGCAGCCACAGATTTTTCCGCAGCTTGATGCGCCGATGACGGCACTTCTCGCAAGTGAACTCCGGGCGCATGATATCGAGATTATCCTTGGTGATGGCGTGGCGCGCTTCGAGCCGGTGGTTGGCGAGCTGAACTGCCACCTCAATTCCGGCCGCGTGCTGGCAGCGGATCTGGTGATTCTCTCCATCGGCGTGATGCCGGATACTGCACTGGCACGTGAGGCAGGGCTGGCGTTGGGGCCACGCGGGCATATCGTGGTTAACAATTTCATGCAGACTTCCGACCCGGCGATCTACGCGGCAGGCGATGCCGTGCTCACTGCCGATCGTCTCAGCGGCGAAGCAGTCAACTTGCCTATGGGTGGGCCGGCGAACCGCCAGGGCCGCGTGGCTGCAGATCACATCTGTCTGGGTGGAAAGGCACAGCCTTATCCGGGCTCACTGGGTACGGCCATCGTGCGCGGGTTCAGTGTGGCGGCAGGTATCACCGGCTGGAGCGAGAAGCGCCTGCAGGCCGCCGGGCGCACCTATGAAAGCGTAACGGTGAATGCCGAGCATCACGCCGGCTATTATCCCGGCGCGCAGCCCATCACCCTGAAGATCCTGTGGGAACCTGCAAGTGGGCGTCTGCTCGGAGCGCAGGCCACAGGCTGCGAGGGCATCGACAAACGCCTCGATGTGCTCGCCACGGCGATTATCGCGGGCATGACGATTGACGACCTGTGCCATCTGGAATTTGCCTACGCGCCACCTTTCGGCGCTGCCAAGGATGTGATCAATCTTGCCGGCTTTGCCGCCTGTGATCGTCGCGACGGACTGGTGCGCCACATCACCGAACTGCCGCAAGACCCGCAGGTGCAGATCGTCGATGTGCGTGGTAAGGCACTCGCCGAAGCATTCCCGCTACCCGTGGCGGCACTCAACATCCCATTCCCGAGCCTGCGCGACAATCTCGCCCGGCTTGATCGTACGCGCCCCGTCGTCACCGTCTGTGCGATGGGCAAGACGAGTTACTTCGCTGCCCGCGTGCTCGCCCAGGAAGGTTTTGATGTGAAGAGCTTTTCGGGTGGGGTGCGGGGTAATCTTGATCCGCGTTCACCAGGGAAGGTGTCGGGCTAGATTGGTTTTATGCGAATTGCGTGGTTGAATGTTTGAGTGATAGGGTCGGGTGGGGGCTGGTGATGGTAGGAAACCAGAGGCATTATTGCAGGTGAGCATAGAAGCGTTGGGTGGCGCCTTTGGCTTACCCAACCTACGCCATTGGCACGCCTTCGTACGGCGATTTTCGTAGGGTGTCAATGAGCGCAGCGAATTGCACCTTCCGCGTGCATTTCTTTTTCCCAGTGAATTGCAGTTCGAATTTTTTGGATGTCGGCTGTGTCGCTGATCCGGTTGCTCGGAAGATCCTTCTGTGTTTCACTGTGTTTTCCTACGCCACCCTAAGCGCCCGCAGCAAAGCCTGTCTATCCTCATCTTTGCGATACTGTGCAAGCCATTCCGGGTCATCGGAAAGATGGCTCCACGGTTGTTTGCCCTGCTGCTGGGTACGGGAGACATACTCGCGCCAACGGTAGTGGTCATACAGGCCGAGGCAGTTGACTGCATAGGCCTGCGCAAGTGCCCGGTTTCCGGTGATGACGATGAAGTTCTCGTCATTGCTCTGGCTCGCCGTTTTCGAGAAGTTGTGCGAGCCGGTGACGATGGTGGGATGCTCTCCCCAGGCGTCGATCACGAGTACCTTGGAGTGGATGATTGCGTGCCCGATTGCATTGAACTGCTGGGTGGTGATTTCTGCAGCCCATTCAGCGAAGGATTTGAAGCTTGCCGGGCGCACCACATCAAGCCCGAAATTGCGGCGCTGGCCATTGTTGACCATGTCGACCGAAACGCTGGAGGCGTCGCCGGGCTGGCCTTCGCTATCCTTGAGGAAGGTGTTGGCTACGCCGCGCACGAAGATCTGGTCGCCGCGATTCACGGCAGCTTCGAAGATCTGTTCGCCGGGCATGAACATCGCAAACAGCAGGCTCTGTCTGGCGCCTGCGATCAGATCCAGGAGTTCGCTGATGTCCAGCGCCTGATAGCCTTTGGTGGAAGCGGTGACTGCCGTGAACTGTGCGTAGGCGGTGGAGTCATCGGCCAGCCGGTAATCCGCTGGCGGATTCACGGTATTGGCTGCCTTGAGCGCGGCGGGATGCCCGTCACCGCTTTGCGCCAGGCGCTCCCAGGCGGTCTGGAAGGCTCCGGCGAGTGCCGCATCGTGTACCAGGATGCCGTTGTTGGCCTGGGTGCACAGGCCGGTGGCCTGCCAGTTGGTGCTGCCGGTCCAGACGGTTGCCGGCTTGCCCTGCCGGCTGATGACGCAGAATTTGTTGTGGGCGAGGAAGCCGGGGGCACACATGCGGTCGCGCACATCCACACCGGCAGCCTTGAGGGTGCTGCGGGCCGCGGCATTCTCGTCGTCGCCCTTGTGCTGCACTGCTCCGTTGCCAAGTACCACATGGGCGCGCGGGCCAAGAGCTGCGAGTGCGGGCAGGAGTTCCGGGTCGCTCAGCTCGAAGAGTGCGGCGTGCAGCGCGCTGCTGCTGTCTGAGCTGATCTCCTGCAACAGGCGCAGGAGTGCCAGGCGCAGCTCGCCGGAGAGGAATTCGCGCAGTTTGTCATTGACCTCACCAGCGTGCTTCTTGATGTCTGTGGCGCTCCAGTGGTTGTCCTGCATGATGCGGGCGACGAACTGCGAGAGCACCACGCCACGGTTGAAATAGGCTTCGCTGGCGCCATAGGTGGCGCTCAGGGTGATCTCCTCTGTCCATCCCGAGGATGGACCGTCACGCAGGCTGCCGGGGGTGCCCACACGCGCCGTGATGCGGTAGGCGAGGGTGTTGCCAAGGTGCGGGCCGTGATCGGTCCAGCTCAGGCGCTGGAATGGGTAATCTGCAGAGGAGGCTGGTGTTCCTTTGGCGGGTAGCGGCATGCCTGTGAAGCCCACACGGTTTTCCAGCAGCGTGGTGGAGCCGTTCAGGCGTCGCTCAATAGAGAACCCGAGGCAGTGCGGGATATCTACACCCGGCTCCCAGGCCAGGAATACATCATCACAGTTTGTCAGTACGCTGACACGGAATGGCATGGCAGAAGCTCCCGAAAATGGATAAGCACCGCAACATGATCAGATGCAGGGGAGACGGCATGATGACAGAAGATTTCCATCGGGAGGCGTGTGACTGCCCTGGTGGCAGATTCGGAGGCGTGCCCGAAAGTACAGGGCTGAGCTGGGGCTAATCAAACGGGCGATTGCCGGATCGCAAGGGGGATGGGGTGCCGGTAAGCTTGCTTGGAACACATCATAATTCCGATATCCATGGTACGTGACGGTATTTGCCTTTTTAGGTAGGCGTGTTTCTATAAATCCAATATAAACATATTGTTATTTCGTTTTGTTAAAGTGACATAACGGCTTGTTGTATTGTTTTTGCATCTTTTTTTCTGATCTGTCTGGCTGAATTATGCATTTACAGTATTCAAAATAGTTTGTTTTTTCTACTTTTCGGACTGCTTCAGGTTCTGTGTAAAATTCTTTGCCTTCTGCTGAATGCATAATGTATATTGCTCGCCAAGCACGAAGGACAGAGTGCTTGAGTCAGTAGGGCAGAGAGGAAATCGGGCGATGAACGATCAAATCCAGGATCTCTTGCGTAGTGTGCAAAACACTCCAGATTTTGGCTATGTGGATTTTCATTCGATCAACGATACGAATGCTCTTGGCGATAACGCGTTGCATTGCGTGTGTAGCTGGGGTGATATGGATGCTGCCAGGGTCCTGGTTGAAAACGGCATCAATCTTAACCAGCGCGGTGAGCTTGGTTTTACGCCACTGAATGTGGCGATGGTATTTGGCCACCTGAGTCTGGCTGGTTATCTGCTGGCGCAGGGCGCTGATCCTCTGGCGCTGGAGACCGAACCCTGTTTTGATCGCGAACGCCAGATTCAGCATGTCAAACGCCTTGCCGAACATATCCGCGAGCTGGAACATCATCTGGATCTTGGTTTGTGCCTTGCGCCACTGCAGCGCGCGGTACTCAGCGCCGTGAAATAAGGCCTGGGTTCAGCCAGGTTGGCTGCTGGCTTAATGGATTCCAGGTAATTTCAAATTCATTTCATAAAGTTTTTCCCGTGTGCGGCGTCAAAAATGTTTGTTCGAAAAACAAACATATAGGAATGCTAATCAGATATCAGCAAATTCCAATTTTTGCTTTCTCTGCAGCTCATCATCAATCGCAAACTCTCCACCGACCACGCCACAAGCTGAACTGCCGGAAGGTCTGCGTAGGGTGCTGCGTTAGCTGGAGCTGCGGAGCGAAGTGCAGTTGCGCTTCACTCTATTTGCCCTGCGTAACTCGACGATAAACGAAGACAATGTTGGGTTGGTGAAATGCGGCGAATAGCTCCACCGCAAGGTGGCTTGCGAAAACCATTGTGCTGTTCTGACCGCTGACACGGAGGAGCTTGGCACCCTGAGCCTGCCGGATGGCGCAAAGTGTTTGGCTGGAAACGGTGCTTACGGGAGAATCCTTCTTTTGAGGTACCCACCAAGCCGTCTGTGCTCATGCGGCAAGATGGCGGGTGATTTCCAGGAAAAGGCGGAGATGCATATGTTTGTGTTGATCAGGCGCAGTTTGGCTCTCGTGGCGATAATGGTGATGCTCAGCCCGATTGCTCGGGCTGAGGAGGCGACTACGCAGGTTGCGGATACGCGGCTGTTTAGTCTGCAGGTGCCCGCTGTATGGAAAGTGCGCGGCGATGGGAAAAGTATCCTGCTGGCGGGTGGTCCCCGCATTGTGGACGGCGTGCCCACACCCATGCTCTCGGCACAGTACTGCGTTGAAGAGATGACCGCGCAGTCTGTCGGCCTGACGCCGTGTTCGGATAGCTGTGAGCTTGCGGCGCAGCAGATGTTGTCTGAATTTTCCGGTTCAATGGTACTGGGAAAGCTGGAAAGCACGCGTCGCGGCCAGACCAACGAATTCCGCCTGCAGGGCAAGGCCAAGTCCGGTAAATATATGGCTGAGTTTGCGCTTTCGTGCAATCCGCTGGGGAGGGCTTATGTCAGCCTAGCCTCTGACGGGCCTGCTGAAGGCCTGAATGCCCAGTTTGAGGCGATCATGCAGACTCTGCAATGGCGTACAGCAGCCTTGCCGCAGAAGAATCCGTGACGAGCAGGCTTGGTGGCTGGGTGGTTGGATGCATATTGCAATGAGGCAGAGGTATTGCGTGAAGATCATTAAATCCGGATGGCTTGCTGCTTCTTTGTGCTGCAGTTTCGCCGCACACGCTGAAACACTGGAAACTCCGTTGTTCTCGGTGCAGGCGGTGGCTCCCTGGCATGTCTATTCGAATGAGCCGGGTCTTCTGGTACTGGCGGGGAGTGAGGTGCTTGTGGACGGGGTGCCTTTGCCGGGGATGATGGTGCAGTATTGTGCTACCCGTGCGGATGAGGCTGACGGGCTGACGGCCTGTTCGGATAGTTGTGAAGATGGCGCCCGCAAGATTCTGACCGAGCTTTCCGAGACGATGCAGTTGCAGCCCCTGCAGCAGACAGACAGGGGACAGGGTGTTGTCGAGTACCACACCACCGGGCTGGCGCGGGATGGCAGGCGGGCCGCTACGCTGGGGTTTTCGTGCAGCGCGACGGGGCATGCGTATCTGTCATTGGTGGCAGAAGACACCAGCTCGGTGCGCGAGCAGTTTGATGCGATTCTGCGCTCCTTGCAGTGGTTTTCGCCGCAAAGTCCCTGATTCAATCCTGGCTTGAGGATTGAGCAGGTGTTCTCTGATGCGAAGTAGTGTGCTGATGGGGTGTGGAATCTGTTCAATTGTAGCTGTCGGCGTTCAGACTCGGGGGCGGTTCCCGTCCGCCCCTTTCATGTTTTTCACCCGTTCGGGCTAGAATTCCGGTGTTGTTTGCGGAGGGAGATTACTGTGCTGTTGAAGCGCCTGTGCGGGCCATTTTCCCTTTTTGTCATGGTGTCCGGCGTGGCTTGGGCCGATACCATGCAGGCCAGCATGTTTACGCTGCAGGTGCCGCCGCAATGGCATGTGCGCACCAATACAAGCCGCGAATTGGTGATGGGAGGGGACCGCCGCGTGGGTAGTATGTCGATGCCCATGCTTCTCGTGCAGTTTTGCTCGAATGATCCTTCGGCGGCTGAAGCCGGTCTGATTCCTTGTGCCGGTAGTTGCGATACCACTATCCGCGAGATGGTTGAAAAGCTCGGCAAAAGCATGCATCTGGAGCCTTTGCAACGGGCGGAAAAAACCGGCGGAATCATTGAATACCGCACGATGGCACCGAATGCACCAGAAAAGAATGACATCACGGGCATTGCGCTGTCGTGCAGTGCCCGCGGGCAGGCGTTTCTTACGCTGGTGTCGGATGATCAGGAGAGTGCCGGGCAGGTTTTTGACGACATCCTGCGTTCGCTGAAGTGGAACGCTCCTGCTGCAGTAGCTGCGGCTTCCGCCTCTTCTGGCAAGGCAAGCGGCAAAAGGCGGCTACATCCGCCGGCAAAGTAGCAGGTTGCAGGCAAACTGAAGTGCCTGTGGCAACGCCTTGGTCAAGGCATTGCCTGTCGGGCTCAGTTTTTTGCTGGTGTCATGTCCGCAGAGGCGTCCGGGATCAGCAGGCGACGGCCGCCGGAGAAGCGCTGGTTCCAGTAGCTCTCCGTAATGTTGTCGATCCTCACGTTGCTGCCAGTGGTGGGAGCATGGACGAACTTGTTTTCGCCGAGATAGATGCCGACGTGCGAGAAGGTCTGGTGCAGGGTGTTGAAGAACACCAGATCGCCCGGTTGCAGATCCTGGCGGCCAACCTTTTCCCCAAGTCGGGCAATCTGTGCGGCGGTGCGCGGCAGATTCATCCCCAGCGAGTCACCAAACACCTTCTTGATCAGGCCGCTGCAGTCGAAGCCGCCTCCTGAGGGCCCGTTGCCACCCCAGCGGTAACGCACACCCAGATAACTCAGGGTGGTGTCGATCATTGAAGAAATGCTGCCTGAACTTGTCGAGACACCTTCGCCGACCTTGGGGTCGGGCAGTGGCGCGGCAGTCTGGGTTTTTGCAGCGGCCTGAGCATCCGGTTTTTCCTGCGCCAGGGAACAAGCCATGACGCAGGTGAGGAGCAGGGCGGCTGAAATCTTGCAGATAATGGAGTTATGCATGGCTGGCAATTTTTTGTCGCTACGCAGTCGCTAGAGTTAACTTTAGATATAGCTACGCAAAAATCGTGCCTTGCGTAACGCCCAAATTTTCTGGTGCTGTGATATTCCCGGATCTTCCGCCTGAACAGAGATCGCGCATTCCCCTATGTTTTCCCTCAGGCGTATAGCCAAGGGCACCAAAGCAGTGCACAAAACACGACACCGTGATGTGACTGGGGCCTGCCCGAAAGGTTCAGTCTTTTTTCTGGTCTTTACCTTGGGGGAGGCCAGGATGGCAGACTCTTGCGTAGGAATAACTGTATCGCAAGTAAAGCCATTCCGGTAGTGGTGCGGGTTTTTTTGCCAAATACGTGGCGTGATGGGCGTGAGCGCCTTCACTCTGAGGCCTGGGTCCAGCGCGTGTGCACGCTTCAAGCCAGGTTTTTTTGGGGAGGGAGTGGAAATCGAGGTGACATTGCTCTGCCAGGCGGCGAGAGCAGGTGGTCATGCGGAGCTATCGCGCATCAGCGATCGCTGTATGATCAGCCGCCTTTCAGGAGCAAAGCAGTTTTGCGGCGGCGACTGTCCTTTGGGCAGACGTTTCCGGCGGCTTCCCTGTTCTGGATTAAAGTTTTGCCCGAGATGGTCGTTGTGCGGGCAAAGTGGCTTTCACGGGCAGTTGCCTGGCGAGCTGTTGCGGTAGTGGCAAAAGCAGAAGAGAGTTCATGAAGTTCAGAAAAAAAGAAGAAATCAGTCGTGTTCCTGGCCGCAGCAATATCTCCGCGCCAGAGGCTCTTAGCCGTGGGGGTAAGGGCTGGTTTGCTGCTCTGGCCTGGGCTGCTGTGTCTGTCCTGGTGCTTGTGATTCTTTTCCGGCTGGGCTTACGGGCGGCCCAGGCACGCCGAGTCACTTGGCTGGTGGCCGTGGCAGGGGCGCTGTATGCGGCTTTTCAGGCACTGCTGGCCGAGGTGCGTCACCCGGTGCACTTTTCCTCCATGGCACTGACGTGCCTTGGTGCTCTGGGCGGCGTTGTTGTGGCGCTCTTTCTTGGAGTGGCGAATGCGGCTGATGTTGCCCCGGCCAATCTTCTTGCTGGGGCGTTGATTGGCGGTGTTCTCGCCAATTTGAGCCACCGCTGGGGTTGATGCATGCCACCAGTGAAGCCGATTCTCGCGTTTGTCATCCTTGGGGTGCCGAAGCTGCGACAGGTGGTTTAGTTTCTTCCCTCGGCGGCAAGTCTCCAATAAGCCCAAAAACCAGTACATGAAACAGTTTGTGACACTCTGTGTCAGCTGTGGACGTTTTTTGGCAGGCTTGCCCGGCAACACGGATGGTGCGTTGCATCAATCGGGGTTCGTGTCACGCTTAGCATGAAAGATCATCTGTATGCAGTTTGCACATAGAAAAAAATATGAACTGATTTGCCTGGCTTACATCTCTTTGCTTCTGTTGTTGCACCCGACCATGCAGTTCTTCGCGTGGGCCGAGCAACTGGACTCCGATGGTTTCATGCAGATCGGGGGAGCGGCTTTTTGCCTTCACATGTACTTTCTCACATTGGCCTATCTGGATATCCGTTCCGGTTTTGCGCAGCGCAACCGGCCAGCCTTGCGGGCGATCCTTTGCGTCCTTCTCGCCACTGTGGCTGCCTTGCTGCTGGAGGCTCTGGTGCCTGTGGGCGTAACGAGTTTTGACCCTGTCTGGCTGGTGGCGGGTGCCGTGGGTGGCGGAGCCCTGGGATGTCTTGGGACTTTCTGGCCCTGATTTTTCAACATATGACATGCGTGGGCGGATCGGGGGGGCCGCGTTTGGTGATCATGCCCGATTGGCGTGCCCGATTTGGCCTGGAATCGCTGTGAATCGCTTGCCCGCTGCGGCGTGGCATGAGAGGATTCCGGCATCCTGAGACCGGATATGCCCATGCGCCAACGCAACAAAGCCAGAAGGTTTGGCGGCCCTGTAAATGGCCAATTGAGTAGCCAACTGAGTAGCCAACTGAGTGGCCAGAAGAATGGCAGGCGGAATGGTCAGACAGTTGGCAAAGCGGGAGGCCAGAAAAGTGGCTGGATTTCCCGCTTGCGCTGGCGGATCGACTGGCCGTCGCTGACTGCGCTGGTTGCGCTGTGCGCCATCCTGTTTTTCCTGTTTTTCTCGCTAGGGGTCGCCGTGGGCATCCTGGCCCGCGTGGCTGTGCTGGCAATTGTGTTGTTTGCCTATTTTGCCGTCATTGCCCTGCTCGATGGCGGCTCCCGTCATGCTTTGGCGAATCGGCCCCTGGCACGAACGCTGACCTGTGGCGTGCTCGGTGTGGTGATAGCCTTCCTGTTGCTGACCCTGTTTGCCAATGGTGAAGAATCCTGGCTGCTGGCAGGTGCCATGTTTGGCGCCGCGCTGGGTTGGCTGGGTACTGCCTGGGCCAGATTTCTGTAAGTTTTGTGCAGGCGAGATGGGGGTAGGGCAGCGGGGGGCCGGGCCATGAGTCTTGTTATGTCTCGTGGCGCTGGTTTTACGCCATTGCGGCTCCCGGTGCCTGTTTACCTGCCCTGGTTGGTGAGGGTTTTGAGTACCGCTGCTTCAACCTGGGCATAGTCAGGCTGGCAAAAATAGCGCCCCTTGAAATCCGGACGAGGGCAGTCACGCTCGGCGCAACAGTGCATCTCGCAGCTGCCTTCAATATACTGAACCTTGTGCATCGGATTCTGCTGGCGATAGATCGCGCGCATGCTCCAATCGATAGACATGCCCAATACGATCAGTTGCGCGTCGCTCGCTCCGGCCAGAACAGACAGGCCATTCTGGCAGCTAACGAAAAGCCCGCTTTTGGCAATGGTGAAGTAGGTTTGGTCGAGGCTTAGTTGATTGACCAGATTCACGCAGCCTTCCAGCGGCGGGGATATCTTCTGCATCTCATCAGCATGACTGTGGACGTCCTTGCCCACTACGGCCACACGATAACCCCGACTGGTCAGGGCATCTGCCAGTCTTTGCCAGTTTTCACGGGGCCAGGTCCGTGTCGGCCAGGTTTCCGATGAGTTCAGCACCACATCGAATTGCTCGGCCTGATCAGGTTCGCCGGGGAAATATTCGAGTTGCTTCTCGCGGAAACTCAGCGTGAAGTTACCCACCGGCAGGCTGATCAGGTCAAAGGTATCGATGTGTGAGTGATGTACACCGAAGAACTTGAACAGCTCCATTGTCTGATGGCTGCGTGCATAGGTGGCCAGGGCCTGCTTGTCCTGAATCGGGTAAGCCTTGTCGACGTAGGGGCAGTGTTCAAACAACCCCGGATGGTGCGTGAAGATGTCGAAGCGGGTTTCGTCATGATTGAAGTGGTAGAGCCGCTTGATGACAGGGATGGCGTAAAGGCTATCGCCCATGCCTTCGGAATGCAGGATTAAGCCCATGCGGTGCATGTTTGTGCCTTTGTCTTATGCGAGTGCGCTCTTGATGCGCGCGAGAAGCTGGCTGGTGCTTTTGAAATAGCCTACATTGCCACATGGCATCAGGGATTGGCTCTGAACATTCATTTCGAACAGACGGTTTTTCTTGAGTCCCTCTGCAACCGCAAAATTGAATGACGAATTTCCGATATAGAGCCGTGAAGATGCGATTACGCAGGCGGTTTCGTACGCATCACGTACTTTCAGGCGTTTGATCTTGGGGAGAGCCCTGCGCATGACCTCATACTCTTCGTCGGTGCCAATGAATTCCATGGCGTCGACATAGGGTTTGAGTGCTGCGTAATCAATGGCTGTATCGTAGTTGCGGGTGCTGCGGCCGACGATGATCCGGTCTTTGTAATGTTTGTTCTTGTCTTGCCCGCGCACGCTGAGCCAAGGCTTTGCATAGTCAAAAAACATGCCTCCCAGGTGCATGTAGTGCAGGGGGAGATGGCCGAATCGGTGGTTGATCGGCAATTCACGGAACTGGTCAAGATCACAGTTGATGGGGATGTGGAAATTGGGCCCCTCATCAAAAATCACACAGGAATCAATGTAGGGCTGCGCGTCAAGCAGGGGTTTTATGAACTCCGCCAGTTTGTGCGAAATGGCCGGCTTGGGAATACCGCCATCGTAATCCGTGCCGATGATCACGTCCTGATGCAGGTAATAGGTAACCTTCTCCTGAAACTCCTCGGCAGCAGCTGCCACGCTGGGCAGTGAATAGATGACGTCTCCGATATGCCCTGAATGCTTGACCTTGATCATTATCGTGTTTTGCGGGAAATCTGCGATGAGTGTTGCCTTGACCACCACCGGCAAGGCTGCGCGAGATTATAAAGGCTTCCACCATCTTGCGGACATGGGGTCGTCAGGCATCCTCCGTCTTTTAATGGAGCACCCATCTTCAATGCCTGATTTGCGCCTAGGGAAAACCCGTATATAAAGGTGTAAACTACCTCGTTTTTTTCGCTGTCGTTCGTGCTGCTGATCAAGCTGTGAATAGCGTGCCAAGGAAAGTGTGTTGCCCCCTTGTTGATGGCTTCCAGCGGGGATTCGGATTGTCACAGATGCCAAAGGGAAAGAAGCACTCAAGGCTGCGGTAGGTTTGCCGAAGGAGTGTCTTGGGCAGTGCGTTTGCTGCGGTTTGACGAGTCTGATGATGGTGTCCATTTTCATGTTCTTGTGCAAACAGGGTTTTCGTCTGGCCTTGCCGCACTGCCTGCTGTCCGGTGTTGATACCGCCGGTGTGATAGGGGTGTGCGTATGATTGCCGCTCCGGTTGAAAACTTCCTGCTGTGGGCTTTTGAATTTTTCGGTACGCGAGCGTATGCCGCACCAGAAATAGTGTTCTGGGAATGGTTTGGCTCACATGAGGCCAGTCTGTTTGCACTGGATTCAGAGAATGATCCGGTGTTTTGCGCACTTGCAGAGGCCCTCGAGGCGGTGCACGTAGATCTCTGTTTTGAATTGGGAACAGTTGCTGCAGATGGCAGTCGCGAGTTTGTGATTTCCGCCGGTGGCAACTCGCAGGCGTTCCCGGCGGTCGAGCGTCTGTTCCGCATGGCACCTGAATTGCCGCGTTGGCGCTGGGTGAAGTTCCGGCCGCGTCGCTTGCCCTTGCACACCATTGAGTTCGGCGGAAAGTCCGTGCATATCGACGAAGTCCACTACGCTCTGGTGCGTGATGCACAGCGTGCGGGCGTCATTCTGTTTCTGGAGCACTACAACAGTGCCGAGAAGGGTGTGTTTCAACAGATAGCCAGACTGCTCCTTGACGAGGCCCTTGGCGAATATGCCGTGGCAAAACAGCTGGGATTTGTCGAGCTGCAGTCGCGCGCTTCGCGCTACTTCCCGCACGCTTCCCCACTGTGCGAGCTCTCCTCCGAGTTTGATGCGTTTTTCTCAGGCGCGCAGTGTTGATGACGCAACTTCTGAAGCGATTGTGACGTTTGGGGGCAGGTGCTGAATGAGGCTTATGCCACTTTGTGAATTTCAATTTGCGGCAAAGCTTGGCTAGTCCCGCCCCCCAAATTGTTATTTCAGTTCACTACTGTCCGGTTAAATTGAGTGGCAACTCGTTGTAAGCCATGACTGCCAAGGGCTTCCGGGCGGCAAAGGGTGTCTCCGATGTGAATTCAGAAATGGCAATCGACCAGAATTCCAGGTTTTGGCTCGGAGACTGCCATGAACACAGGCAAGACGTTGTTCGCCCAGATCATGGAATGTCTTCCATGGAAGACATTCCATCGGATCGTGGCTCGGCATGGTGGCGACAAGGGAGTTCGTTCGCTGACATGCGCGGAGCAATTCCGGGCGATGGCTTTTGCTCAACTGACTTATCGGGAGAGCCTGCGCGATATCGAAGCCTGCCTTCAGGCCCAAGCAGTCAAGCTCTATCACATGGGCTTTCGGGGGCCGGTGGCCAGATCGACGCTGGCAGACGCCAACGAATCGCGCGACTGGCGTATCTGGGAGGCATTTGCCGGACGCTTGATTGCCCAAGCCCGCGAATTGTATGTCAACGAGGATTTGGGTCTGGATTTGACGGACACGGCATATGCACTGGACTCGACAACCATCGATCTGTGTCTGTCGGTGTTTCCGTGGGCACACTTTCGAACGACCAAGGCTGCGGTAAAGATGCATACGCTGCTCGACCTCAAGGGCAGCATCCCTAGCTTTATCCATGTGTCCGACGGGAAACTGCACGACGTACATGCACTCGATTTCCTGGAGTTGGAAGCCGGAGCCATCTACGTAATGGATCGTAGCTACGTCGACTTCTCGCGTCTGCATGTACTGCATTTGGTGGGCGTATTCTTCGTCACGCGAGCCAAGTCGAATATGAAGTGGCATCGCGTCTATTCGGTGGCAACGGATCGGAGTACGGGCATCATCTGCGATCAAACCATTGCGCTCGATGGTTTTTATGCCAAGAAAGATTACCCCGCGCATTTGCGCCGCGTTCGTTTCAATGACCCAGAGACGGGCAGAACGCTCCTCTTCCTGACCAATCAGATGACACTGCCAGTCGCTACGATCTGTGCTCTGTACAAGAGCCGATGGCAGGTCGAACTGTTCTTCAAGTGGATCAAACAGAATCTTCGAATCAAGCAATTTTTTGGGGCGTCGGAGAACGCGGTCAAGGCGCAAATCTGGATTGCAGTATCGGTCTATGTGCTTGTAGCTATCGTCAAAAAGAAGCTCCAGCTGGATGGCTCGCTCTACACATGGCTACAAATTTTGTCGGTCACCATTTTCGAAAAAATGCCCTTGCAGCAAGCTTTCAAGACATCGGCATTTTCTGAAAACAGGCCAGATTCTGACAGTCAATTGTTTCTATTCGATTTTTAACCGGACACTACTGAGCCTGAATGATCTTTTATCGCCCGTGTACGGTAATTTCTGGCCGATCAGTTAGGCAAGGTGGTGGCTCCCAACTTCATGGTGAGGAGTTATCCGAGAGGGAATCGAATCCCGATGCCGCCTTGTGGGGTGGTCCGGTGGTGTAGCGCATCCTCCCATGTATGCTTGCCATATGTGCAATACGGTGCCGGATTACCCGGCAAGGACGCCGAGGAAGGCATGCAAAGCTTCGAATTTCGTCTGGATCTCTCCCCTGAACAATATCTGCCCTATTACCGGGGAACCGTGCGCCGGGTTCTGGTGCGTTGCGTGGATGGTCGTGTCATGGAGATTCCGGCGGCGCTGTTACGGCGCTTTGTCAGTTCGGATGGCGTACATGGGCAGTTTGTGCTGACTTGTGGGGACGATATGCGCGGCGCGCGGCTGCAGCGTCTTTGATTTTCCTGCAGTGAGCTTGTTGCGCCAGTTTTGGGCAGGCGGCCATCGTTGGTGCCTGAGAGGGTAGGTTGATTTGTGACAGAGTGTGTCTGCGGAAGGATATGTCGGGCCTATTACCTTAGGCATAAGTTTCCTGGCCCCAGCCGGAAAGCCTTAATGTGTCTCGTCTGAAGGCGGATTTGCTTCGTTTGCAGGCTTTGATCAAGCCTTGGTTTAAGTGATTTTTCGATTTAAAAACAAATATTAAGAACAAAGCCTTGTGTCATAATCCGCGCCGATTTAGGGATGGGTCAGGCGTCAGTCTGGCGTTTTCTATGAGGTGTTTCCTGCCACCGGGCCGGGCTGCATCTGGTGGTATTGGCAGGGTTGTTCAACATGATCGAAGAAAATATTCCCGCGTTTGCACCGCGCTCGTATGTCCTGAAGTACGGTGGCAGACCGGTGTTCGTCAGTGAATTCGGCTGGACAGACTCCACCACGGCCAATTTTCTCAAGACGGGCCTTTCGCACATCCGCTTCAGGGCGCTCACCGGGCAGCGTGTCGAAGTATCGCCGCTCGGCCCGGCTTCGCAGGCTATCAAAACCCTGTATCTGAATAATGCCGGCTATCTTGGCGGTGTGGGGCAATTCAGCCATACGCGCAAGCTGGTCATTGACTCCTACCCTGAAAATGGGCTGGATTTCAGTGAATTCCCCGAACTTGATGTGGTTTTCACTGCCTGGCATCGCAAGTTTTCCAAGGGCATATTCCAGTGCCCGAGTTTGCACCGACTGGTGGTGGATGATGCTTTCTCTGATGAGGATTGTCGCCAGTTCTCGGGGCTGCCGGAACTGCGCAACCTCTCATTCACGAGCGGGCTGGTGAAGAATCCGGTCGGGCTGGAAGCCTGCACCAAGCTTGAGCAGCTTGAATTCGTCAGAGCCAGGCATCTGATTGATCTGGGGGACCTCACCTGCTTTCCCCAATTGGCGAGCCTCTCGCTGGATCGTCTGCCGAATCTGCACTGGCATACGGCGCTATCGAGCCTGTCGGGGCTCAAACGCCTGCGGCTCAAGGATATTCCTGGTCTGCACCAGAAACTCGATCTGGCCGGGCTGAGCAAGCTGGAATATGTTTCCATCGTCAACTGCAGAAATGCTTCGGTGGATCTGGCTGCGCTCCAGGATATTCCTAACCTGCGCTCGCTCTGGCTTAACATTCCCCATTCCAATCTGAAGCTCGACGTGCTGTTTGCAAAACCGGCGCTGAAGAACGTGGCATTCCTTGAGCAGGACGATACCGTTCTTGGTGACGACAAGCTCAAGCGTCTGGCGTGGTCGCGGGGCAAGCGGATTCGCGCCATCCAGCGCACGGGCCAGGGCAGGAACCGACAGGTGCAGATCGTCTTTGAGGAGTCTGTGCTGGCCTGAGTGGGAGGCTCAGCATGGCCTGCATATGCCAGACCATCGGGAAGGGCTGTCACTTGTCATGAACAGCATCTATGCTTTGAGGAATCATGCCCCGCAGCAGAGGGGTGACGATTTTCAATGCTGCCTGGTTCGCGATTACGAAGGGAGGTTCTGCGTGAGTACAGTCCTGTGGATTCGTCTGGAATCCGATCCCGATGATTTTATCCCCGATGATCTTTACGAACTGTTTGACAAGCTTGATGCACTCGACAGGCACTGCCAGGGGTTGGGGGTGCGAACGCTGACGGAATTCGTCGACTTCTCGGATGTGGAGTCCAATCTTGCCGGCGAGGTGGACTTTGCCGATGACGAGGATGCTGCGGAGGATTCCGCCGAAGACGATGCAGGGTGGTCCGAAGAGGACGCCAAGTGGATCAGCCCGGCAGAGCTTCTGGAAACCCTCAACGCCCTGCGCGAGGATCTTGCCGGTGATGAAAGCCAGGATGGCGTTCTGGAGGAGTTGGCCCAGGTAATCGACCGTTGCGACGAGGCCGTGCATAACGAGGATAGGGTGCGGCTGATTGCGGTGATGTAATCCAGTCTGTTCCCCCGAGTTTTAGCATTCCCTGGGGTTTTACGTGTGCTGAATATTGCAAAAAGGAAAGGTTCTTGAAGTCTGGATTTGCTGCGCCTGCGTCCTCATTTCTCAATGCTCCAGATGCCACGGCGATGGATGAACTGATTCGTCGGTTTGATGATCTGAAGCCAGGGCCTGGCTATGAACCCTACTGCCGTCCGAGTAGAGACAGTATTTGCAGGATTGAAGCCCATTTCGGGATGAGTTTGCCTGCCGGACTCATCCAGTTTGCCCGTCAGGCCAAGCACTTTAACGGCTGGTTCGCCAGTTTGGGGCGGGATTACACGAATCCTCGGCATATTATTCGCATCAACAGCTATTGGCGGAGGCGTAGGAAGACGCGAGCGATTCCCCGTCAACTGGTGGCTTTCACCGTCGGTTTTGATGAGGATCTCGAATGCTTCGATCTTTTCAGTTTCCAAGCCGACTCGGGTAAGTGCGAAATTCGCTATTGGACGCCCGGTGTGGTCGACGCTTCGCCTTACGCCAGTTTTGCGGAATATATGGAGGCGACGGTGAGTGCCTGGGAACAGGCGCGCAAGTCCCGGCGCAGGTAAAATGCCTGCCTGACTGTGATCGGGCTGGCTGATGCGTTCCTTTTTCCGAGTGTTCCCTGTGCTGGTTCTCCTGGTGCTTCTGCCGTCTCTGGCCTGCGCGGCTTTTGTGTGGCCTGCGGTGTATCTGGAAACCCGCCTGTTTTCATTGTGGGTTGTCGGGCTGGGGGTGGTCGTCGAGTTTTTCTTTGTGCGCTGGCTGTTTCGGCCTTCGCTCGGCAAGGCGGCACTGGCCACTTTTGCGGCAAACGTCGTGTCTGCGCTGGGCGGGGCTGTGCTCGTACCGCTTGCCGGCATGGCATGGGAGTTCCTGGCGATGTGGAGCTATCAGCGATGGTTGGGCTGGGGAAGTTTCAATCCGCTTACCTGGCTGGTGACGCTTGTGCTGGCCTGCCTCATCAACACGGCAGTGAAATGCCTGATCTATCGCTTCGGTTTTAAATTCGCGGTGAAGCGGAGGGAAGTGTTGTGGCTCCTGCTGGCCAATGCGGTTAGTGTCGGCCTGGCGTTTGGCAGCCTTTGGCTGGCCCCGATTGAGCAGTACTGAAAACCGGGTTTCAATGATTGTGCCGATAGGCTGGATCAGCGTGCGGCAGAAGGTGAGACAGGTGTGATGCTTATCCGGCATAATACGACGCTCGCTTGATGGATATACCTATAAGGGTATTGTGTTCATACTGGTATGAGTCGCTACGCACTGTCGAAAAGTTCTTCGTCTTATTATCTGAAGCAGTTCCGCGAGGACAGGATCGAGATTCAACCGGCACGGGAAGCCGGGCTGTACGAGGTCGTCCGTGGCGCGCTGGTAAAGGCTGCTCCGGGCACTTCCTGCGCCATTCATCTGGATGCCAGTCCGGGGGCAGGGATTCTTACGATCGAGGCCGATCACTCATCATTTGATCTGTATTTCCCTTGCGAGGGGCGCAAGGTGGAGCCCCGTTTTGTCCAGGTCGGGCGCGAGGTGCTTGGGCAGATCGTGGAAATGGATACTGCCGCGCGGGCCCTGCAGGCCAATCACGAATTCAGGGAAGAGTTGGCCTACGCAGATATCCAGGCCGAAGATGTGCTTGAACTGCACTACTGTGCCAATACCGCGAATACCGAATGGAGTGTGTTTTTCCAGCGTGATGAAGACGGACGCTGGGTGCCCGGAAGCTTGCCGACGGAATAGTCTGGCCGGCGTGTGTTGATGCGGTTGGCGTTATCCGCAAGTGCTATCGAGTCATTTTGCCTGGGGGCGGCTTGGGCGTTGGTGGGCGAGGCAGGCAGTTACATCATCTCCTGGTTCACAGAGCAGCAGTGGCTGGATCAGTGCGAGATAGTCACGATAGTTCTGGGGCGTTATGGGTGGGTTACCGTGGCTGCTGCGCGTGCTGTAGTGGATCACATAGAAATCCTGGCGCCCCTTGACGGCAATGTAGAGCCCCGTGGTGCCTTCATCTGCCATGCCCCCGTCAAAATCTTCTGCCAATGCGGGGCAGCTCAGAAGCATGGTGTCCGAGTCGTAGCCGTTGATGTATTCAGCGCCTAGCTGCACCGCCATTAGCGGGCTGGCGCAGTGGCTGGCGTATTCGCCCTGGATCGCCTTGAGCATGGTATCCGGGCCATAGGTGGATTGTGTGGCGATGCCTTTGTAGGCATCCACGCTCAATATCTCCTGCCAGTCAAAAAGCGACTGATCGGTAGGGACGAATTTGGCTAGACTCGTGGTGCTGTCCTCGTACAGATAGGCCACTTCCCAGTCTGGAGGCTGCCTGAGCACGATCTGCTGGGTAAACATCGGAATCACGGCCATGCGCGGCTCCCCGGCCTGAACGCCTGGCGTTGCCAGCAGCAGAAGCAGCAAGAAAGCCAGAGGGATACGCATGTCATCTCCTCCTGTCGGCCAGAAGTCATTTCAGAGCGGTATTTTCAGCCGCATGTGACCTTATCTCGGCACACATTCCGATGGATCATATCTGCATGAGAACGGGGTAGGTGTAAATAGGGCTTTCAGGGCAGCTTATGACTGCGGCAGCGCATACCTTTGCCGGCATGGGTGACCATCTACACGGCTGGTTTTTTCCTGGCCCGTGGTTTTTTCGGCTTGGGTTCCGGCAAAACACTGGCAGTGGTGGTCAGCAGGCGGGCGAGCCATTCACGGTCTTCCCACAAATCTGCAGTCACCAGCAAATGCAGACGGGCGCCCGGAAAGGGAAAGCCTTCTTCGACGCGCGCCAGCAGTGTGCGCCCGGCATCTGTCGACTTCACGTAGAGCTGATCATCGCAGAGCAGCGCCACCGGCTTGGCGTCGAGGTACAGGCAATACTCCCCGAACATACGGCGCACCGAGAAACGGCCGCAACCTGCGAGCTGGTCAAGAAGAAAGTCTGCGGTTTCCTGGGAGCTTGCCATGTGGGCCTGGAATCTTTCGGATTGTGTGGTTGACTATGCTTGGGCCGGGCAGGCCCGGATTGGCGCTTTCATGGTGCCGCCGCCGGGCGTTGCATGCAGGATTGCGGGGTATCACCGAGCTCGCACAGCATCAGCGGCGAGCTTTTGGCGACGTAGTTGAGGAAGTTCTGCGGGTTGATCGGAGGCCTGGACGCCTCGAAACTCTCGCCCTGCAGACGATGGCGGATCACATAGAAATCCTGGCGGCCCTTGATTGAGACATACAAGCCGATCTGCCCCTGGCCGGCAAGCGTGTCTTCATTGTCTTCGGATGCCTCGGGGCAGCCCATCAGGGAGACATAGCCTTTGTAGTGGCCGACCATGGTGGCCTCCAGTGGCATGTTGATGAGTGGCTGGCTGCAGTGAGCGGCCAGTTCCGTGCCAATGGTCTTGAGAATGATTTCCGGGCCGTAGGTGGTTTGCCCGGCCAGCCCCTTATAGGCTTCCACCGTCAGGGTTTCTTCCTGGTCAGATGAGTTCAGGTCTGCGGGGATAAATTCCACGACGGCTTTTTTTGCATCCTGATGCTGATAGCTGATGTGCCAGTTTTCCGGCTGCATCAGGATGATCTCCTGCGAAAACATCGGCAGCATCACGGTGGAGCGTTCCTCCGCCAGGGCGGGAGTTGCCAGTTGGGCAAGAATCACAGCGCCAAGCAGGGTGGATAGCCGGCGGAGGGCGGAGGGCCCTCGGGTGGCAGGTTCATGCATCACATCCCCTTTTATTTCTGATTTGGGCCGGGCCAGATACAGGCATGCACAGCAAGGAAGCTTGCCCGGCAGGCTTCCACCTGCCTTGATGACGCATGGCCGACTGGGCAGCCCTGGGCGCGGATTCCTTGCGATACCGAAAACCCCATGATTGTAGCCATCGTGTGACGGCACGACAATTGGAATATTCGGCGCGATTGGCGCGATGGGAGAGAGAAAGGGACGAAGTGGCGGTTTGGCTACTCCGGCAGCGGATTGTCGCGCGCGAGGCAGACCCGGATGGTGTCTCCATTTTCACAAAGCATCAAGGGCGCAGTCTTGTCGGCGTAGTCAAGAAAATTGCCAAGGTTGAGCGGGGGTGTTTCCGGCTGAAAGCGCTCGCTCCGAATTGCGTGGCGAATCACATAGAAATCCTGGCGCCCCTTGATCGACACATACAGGGCCATTTCACCCTTGCCAGGGCGAAAATCGCCAAAGTCGTCGCTGGCCAGAGGGCATCCCATAAGCATTCCAGAGGCTTTGTGTCCGCTAACGGTGATTGGTTCCAGCGGGATGGTGACAATCTCTGCTGCGCAGTGCGCGGCAAGCTTGCTGTGGATTGCCTTGAGCATGATTTCCGGGCCGTATTCGGTGTGCCGTGCCAGGCCTCTGTATGCCTGTACGGCAACCATTTCCTGCTAGTCTGCGAGCGTTTGCCCGGCAGGCAGAAACTGTACAGAGGATGTTTTCGGATCGTGATATTGGTAGGCGACAGCCCAGTTCTCTGGCTGTGTTATGACAATTTCCTGAGAAAAAAGCGGAATGATAGTCTGTGTTCGCCCTGCGGCCTCGGCGCTGTGGGGATTGGCCAGCGTGGTAGCCGCTATAATGAAGGCGACAGTAGTGGCCGGTTTGTGCATCGCATCCTCTCTGTGGCAGCACACGCCATGAAAATGCTTTTGGCGTTATCGTGCCTCCCTGCACGGCGGTGTATCCGATTCTGGCTGGCGATGCTTGGTCAGAACCGCACGTTCCGCTTCCTGTGCTGCTCTTCACACAGCTGATGGCATTTCGCTATAGATCGCGAACAGCTTCCTGTGTGGTTCGGACTGTGATTGTGAAAGCCGCCCGACACACGTGAAAACTTATGTTCCTCTGTCGGCTGAAATGCATCATCTGATTTGTGCGCATTCTATCCACGGCTGGCGCCAGACCACCCCATAAACTGACCAGACGTCTGTATCCTGCGAACTGGAGGTGATTGTTTTCGGTCACACCATAAAGCCCTGGCAGTGTTGAATCAGAAAAGCCCCGCCTGCGCCAATGAGGCTGATTGTAAGATTTTTTCTGGGATGGCTAAAACCTTATGGCATATTCTGGTGGTGAGTGCTGCCCGGATGGCAGAGGATGGCATGAGTGCAACATGGTTTGGCGACGCCGCTCGCTGCATGCAGATAAGCGAGGGCTTGCAAATTACCCACACAAAAGTCTGAACAACCTGGTTTGACAGAGTTGAAAATATGCTTTCGCGCTATGTGGGAGGAGTGGCAGGATTTGGGCCGTGACACGCCTGCAGACCGGGAACATTGTGGATGGAGAGATGCACTGTTTTTGAGAGCTTCGTGCAGCGGCATGAGAAACTGTTCATGATCTTACGGCGAGGCCGCGATCAGGTCCATGTGCTGCTCTGCACACTGCTGACGGTCTCTTGCTACAGATCGTGAACAGGTTGCGAGAGGGGAGGACGGAGAACCCTCACCGCGAACTCGCCGAGGCTTTTGCGTTGGGCCCACGCAAGGCCCGGGATGCCTTTACTCCGGCTGTAGCAGAGGCTTGATCTTGTCGAGAAAGGTGTCGATTTCCACGCGCAGGGTAGGCGGCATAGTGGCAAGATCGGCGCTGCCATTCTTGACACCTGTTTCGTATCGGCGCGTCAGCTCAAACAGGCGCTGTGCTCCGAGGTTGCCAGCAATGCCCTTGAGCGAATGCAGTTCGTAGATGATTTCCTTGCTGTCTTTTTTCTCGATGGCCTGCGCAATATTGCCCAGCGTGCCATGCAGATCGCTGCCGCCGATATTGAGTAGCCGGATGAGCAGTTCACGGTCGCCATACAGGCGGTTCAGCACGCCATCGAAGTCGAAGATATCTGCGATGTCGCCGCCAGCGGTTTCCGAGCGTGCAGGTTCTGGCGCGGGGTTATCGGAGACGCGTGGCAGCCAGTGCGACAACACTTCATTGATGGCTCTGATCTGCAAGGGTTTGGCGATATAGTCGTTCATGCCGGCATCAATGCATTTTTCGCGATCCCCTTTCATTGCGTTGGCGGTCATGGCGACAATCACGCCGTTATAACCACGGTCACGCAGTTCCTGGGTGGCTTTATACCCATCCATCACGGGCATCTGGCAATCCATGAAGATCAGGTCAAAGCTTCTGGTTTCGCATTGTGCAACTGCCTGGGCGCCATCCGAAGCTGTCACGATGTTGGCAATTCCCGCTTGTGAGAGAAATTTGCGGGCAACGATCTGGTTGACCTCATTGTCCTCAACGAGCAGAACGCAGCGTTCCCGCTCATTGTCGACCTGGACCAGATCCTTGAGATCGGCATCCTTTTTCTCGACTGGTTTGCCTTCCTTCAGGGGAATCTGCAGCCAGAAGCTGGAGCCCACGCCGGGTGTTGAGGTAACTCCGACTTCGCCGTGCATGAGGTGCGCCAGCTGTTTGCTGATAGCAAGCCCGAGGCCGGTGCCGCCATATT
>DBTS01000097.1:50297-53882 GCA_002307175.1 Rhodocyclaceae bacterium UBA1310 | reverse complement strand
GGCCGGTGCCGCCATATTTGCGGGTAGTGGAGGAATCAGCCTGGGTGAACGCGCTGAACAAGCGGGCGATCACGTCGGGCGTCATGCCGATGCCGGTATCGGCGATGCTGATGGCTAATTGCTTAGGCCGCCCGCTGCTTTGTGCAACATCAATATTCACGACGACGCCGCCGGCGTGAGTGAATTTGACGGCATTGCTGACGAAATTATTGATGATCTGGCGGATGCGTGTGGGGTCGCCCTTGATCCAGCGTGGCACATTGCTTTGAATGTGGCAGGTGAGCGAAATGTTTTTCTCGGCAGCACGCGACTGGTAGATGGCGATCAGGTCCGAGACCAGCTCTTCAATATTCAGATCAATGGACTCAAGATTGAGCTTGCCGGCCTCGATCTTGGAAAAGTCGAGGATGTCATTGATGATATCCAGCAGTGATTCGGCACTCTTCTGGACGAGCCTGGCCTGGCTGCGTTGCTCTGTGTCGAGCGGGCTATCGAGGAGGATCTCTGTCATACCCAGAATGCCGTTCATGGGAGTGCGGATTTCGTGAGACATGTTTGCCAAGAACTGGCTTTTTGCCACGCTGGCGGATTCAGCCATGCTCTTGGCGTATTCGAGCTGGTCTCGCATTTTCTGCTGGGCGCTGATGGCGCGGATCAGCACAAAAACCAGATAGCACAGCGCGATGCTGATCAGGCTGGTGACGAGCAATACTTTCCAGCGGTAGCTGTGATAGTTTTCATAGACTTCCGACATGGGCATGCCGGCGATGAAGGCAAAGCCGTAATCGTTGGATTTATAGAAGCCGAACAGCATGTCTTCCTTGCTGACGATGCTTGTACGTTCGAAGTTGCCTGCCACTTCGGAGGTGGTCGAGAGATAGGGTGAATCCTTGACGATTTGCCCATAGCTGTCATCGGCAATAGGGTAGCGCGCCGAGATCTCTCCTGTGAGGCGGATCATGGTGAGTGAGTCGGAAGACTTCAGTCCAAGTTTCTGGGCGAAGTTCGAAAACACCTCGGGCGGCACCGAAATCACCATTACGCCGGCAAAGTCGTCATTCTGGAGAATGGGGCGCGTGAATTGGATCGACCACTTACTGGAAACCTTGCCCATAACCGGGCGGCTGATGAACAGGCGATCGAGTTTTGGCGAATTCTTGTGGTAGAGAAAGTGTTCGCGTGTGGAAAGATCGGTGTAGGAGGGTTTTTTATCCAGGTTCGAGTAGGCGAGGATTCCCTTGGAATCAATGATGGCGGTCTGAAAGGAGATATCCTGGATGGTGTTCTGCTTGTCGACCACAAACTGGTGAAACGATGAAATGTCCCCATGCCAGCGGCCCCGCCCATCCAGCAGGATCTCATTGACCCGCTTGAATATCGTCTCCGAGTACTCGGCAAATACGCGGGCATTCACCGCCGTGCTCTGTTGAGCATTGCGATAGTCGTTTTCGGCGGCGTGATTCAGTTCATAGAACGCGATCGCCCAGATCGTCAGCAAGCCAACTGCCAGTGACACCAGAATTCCAGCCTTAAGCCTGTAGTTTCGTGTGCCAACCACGATCTCTCCTTGTGATAATGTGGACTTCCCGGTTTTCCGCCCCCATCGGGAAGCGTAGCCCCAAAACATTGGCCTTGCTACCTGACGGTACGTTCGGTGCCGCCCGGGCATTTCTTCGTGCAGGTTTCATGACGGCATGCCGGCGTTTTTCTGTAGGATTGTGACGGACAGAAAAGCCCCAAGCCGTGATTCTATGCCGTCTATGCCTGCGGAGAAGTCTTTTCAGGGTAAGAAAGAGGTGGTTCTTCTGCCCGGTACAGTGCCAGAGTGTTGCGCCCCTTGTTTTTGGCTTCGTAAAGGGCCTGGTCGGCCGCTGCCGTCATTTCTGTCAGTGAGTGGAAACTGCCATTATTCCAGGCCAGGCCGAGACTGATCGTGATCTGAAAGGTCTGCCCCTGCGCCGGAAAACGCAGATTTTGCACGCCATTGCGCAGCCGCTCTGCGATGTGGATCAATTCGGAGCGCTCCACTCCGTCCAGAAATAGAACGAATTCCTCCCCGCCATAGCGGGCGAAGAGATCGTTGGTGCGGTGCAGGCGCGTAATCTCGGCGGCTACCATTCGCAGCACTTCATCTCCAACAGGATGGCCGTGTTCGTCGTTGATGAGCTTGAAACGGTCAATGTCGAAGATGATCAGTGCGTCCTTGCGCGCCGGATGAAGGGGCGCGTTGTTTTCAAACCAGCGGCGGTTGCCGACCCTGGTCAGTACATCGATTTCCGAGGCATTGCGGAGCACCTTTTCGAGACGGTCGCGCACCAGACCATAAATGAATATTGTGGTCAGAAAGTGCAGCAGCATCTGGATGGTGAATCCCCAGCTTAGATGGCCACGGAAAAACCCGTTGTTAACTGCCACAACGAGCATTTCAAGGAAAACCAGAGCTTCCAGCGCCAGACAGATCGCCAGGGGAATCCGCGAGGGGAGGGGTTCGGTTCGGTATTTGCTGGCAATCTTGTAAGCGGCCAGTCCGTTGCAGCACATCCCCATGCACAGGTATAGCGTACCCCGGAGCTGATCAACCGCCCACAGGTTGGTGCATAGCGAACTGATGGCGAGTGCGCCGAGAATGAGGGCGCAGGCGACGACATAGCGGCGTATCCGCCCATAATTGAGGGCTCGGAATCCGATCAGTATCGTCATGAATCCCGCTGCACTTCCCAGCAGACTGATATTCGCCCATATCGCTTTGGGAACCAGCTGGTAGAACCCAATCCCCACAAATAGTGAAGCGGTGCCAAGGGTGGCAAAGCCGAGTGCGAGGAGAAACAGCCCCCACTTGCTGGAGGATTGCCAGCGCAGGTACCACAAGGCCCAGGCGGAAGCGAACGAAGATGTGCCGAGAAGCAGGATGACGGTGGGGATATCGATACGCATGGAGGCCGCGTTGGAGCACCTGAATAATCACCAGAGCAGCGGCGGGCCTGGAGAAGGTATGTCTATGAAGCGCAAAGACTTTTCGGCTTTGTCGTGGGGCTGCCCATCATTTTTACACATTGCGAAACTGGTTAATCTTGCGGCCCGGGGCTAATTCTTTGGCTCTCAGCTAAATTCCGCCTGTCTGCGTGCCGGGATTTTCCTGCTTGATGGGGCGAATCTACCAGCGTTCCGCCGTGGAACAGTGGGCACTGTTGTTATTTTTTGTCAAACCCAGAGCTGGCAGGGGGTTCGGATGTGTGCGAGAAAAGAGCGAGCTTCTCTGGCGAGTGCAAAGGTGGCCACAGGAATATGCCGGTCAGTGCTGGCGCTTCGCTATGTGCGGTGTGCATGTGGAAAAGATGAAAGCAGGATTCAATAGACAGCAGAATTTCTGCAATAAACGTTTAACTTTTTGGTGGGCCGAAGTGGCCGCGCGACTTTTTGCTCCACAGAGGAGAGTCGTGGCGTTTTTGTCCGGAGGCTGTTTCTGATCGCTGCAGCGATGCCGTATTAAGGGTGAAAGGATTGCTTTTCACCCTGCAGGCGGGCCTATCGAAGTCTATCGCGGCGGATCATGAACAGGTGCTTAGAAGCTGTTCATGATCTTAC
>DBTS01000097.1:37747-49932 GCA_002307175.1 Rhodocyclaceae bacterium UBA1310 | reverse complement strand
GCTACAGATCGTGAACAGCTTCTTATTCGTCACCGCAGTGGTCTGCTCCCCGAAGCAGCGCAATGGCGAGAAGGGCAAGCAAGCTGCCGATCACGACGATGAAGGCCTGGACCACAAATTTGCTGATCATCATGGCTAAATGTCTCTTTATAGGTTTTCTGAGAACCCTGATTGCTGGCTACAGACAAGTGTCAACAGAAAGCATTCTGTGCAGAAGAGGCGCAGACGGTTTTCACCGTTCCCCTGGGCACCATCCCTTGCATGCTTTCAGATGACTTAAATGTTTGTAAAGGTTACTTCCTATTTCTGGGTCTGACTACAGGGTAAGCAAGTCAAGTGTGTAGGATTTCACACTAAATAACAATAATGGATACCGGTAACATGCCAGGAGCGAGGCGTCATCCATGGCTACATGGAAAAGCGAGTAAACAATCGGGAAATCCGGGCTTTGGGTGCCTGGCCTAACTGCCCTGCGGGGGCTGGGGAGTGAAAATCGCGCCTCAGTCGTCGGTGCAACATTCCTGATCGCGAAAAATGAAAACCACAAGTAGGGCGCAGAAGACGCCCAGCAGAATGCGGAGAAACTGTAACAGTCTATCGAACATCGCATTGTCTCCCGGTTGCAGGAGCCCAGGGAATGAAATGCAGGTCAGGCCAGATCATCGAGTCTTGCGCCAGCATTGCTCACTATCACCACAATGTTTAACGTTTCCGGTATATCCCGTTGGGTGTGTGCCCGAAAGGGCTGGTTTTCTTCCTGAAGGCCGTTCATGATCGTGCGGCGATGCTGTAAGCCTGATGTGCTTCTCTTATCCGGGGGCTTGGTGCAGCAAACCAGCCAAGTCACCATGGAGTCTACCGCGTCGGTGTGGGTTTTCTCAAAGAGCTGCGAAATGTTCGAAAAGCTTGCATGGGGGTGTGCGGATTTTGTTTAATGGAAACTTTCCGCCTGCCTGTCTGCATTAATATGCATTTGGTATTGAGTGGAGTGTGTTGTGGATGCACGCGGTTTTTCTGCTGGAAGCAGACATGCCCCGCGTTTGGTTGGCTGGTTGCCGGGGCACTGGACGCTGGAAATTTGCCGTGCAGTGGCACATGAAAATTGCTTTTGGCGCAGCACTGAAAGGCTGGAGATGAAGGTGCGGTTGGCGATTAATGGGTATGGGCGGATCGGGCGCTGTTGCCTGCGCGCCCTGCATGAATCGGTGTGGCGTGAGCGCTTTGAGATCGTGGCGATCAACGAGCTGGCTGATGTGGAAAGCATGGCCTATCTGACACGCTTCGATTCCACACATGGCTGCTTTGGGCATGCAGTGGAGGTTGCTGAGGGAGATCTGTTCGTTGATGGCGAGCGTATCCGCGTTTTTCATGGAGCCCATCCAGAGGATGTGCCGTGGGGCGAACTGGGCGTGGATCTGCTGCTGGAATGCTCAGGCCACTATGTATCGCGCACGCACATCAACCGCTTCATCGAGGCCGGCTGCGCCCGCGTGTTGCTCTCCAATCCTGGTGGCGGGCATGACGATGTGGATGCCACCATTGTCTGCGGTGTGAATGAGGCGGACCTGACCGTCGCCGCGCAGATCGTGTCGGCGGCTTCCTGCACCACGAATGCTTCGGTGCCGGTGCTCTCGGTGCTGGATCAATGTTTTGGCGTGGAAAACGCCTTGCTCACCACGCTGCATTCAGTGATGAATGATCAGCCCCAGGTGGATGGCTATCACCACCCGGATCTGCGCCGTACGCGTGCCGCGATGCAATCCATGGTGCCCGTATCCACCGGCCTGGCGCGCGGTGTGGAGCGGATTCTGGCGCAACTGGCCGGCCGGGTGCAGGCGCGGGCGATCCGGGTGCCTATCGTCAATGTCTCGGCCATCGAGATGGCCGTGAGCCTGCGTAGCGAGATCGACGCAGCGCGCCTCAAGGCCTGCCTCACCGAGGCCTGTGCGGAATATCCGGAATTGCTGGCGTATGCCGATGCGCCACACGCCTCGGTTGATTTCAACCACGATCCCCATTCGGTGATCATCGATGGCAGCCAGACGCGTGTGGCCGGGCGGATGGTCAGCCTGCTGCTGTGGTTCGACAATGAATGGGCGTTCGCCAACCGGATGCTCGATGTGGCGGGGCGCTGGCTGGCCTGACGCCCCGGCTGGCGGCTTCAGGGTCTAGCGGCTGACGATCAGGCGCAGGCCCAGCGCAACGAATACGGTGCCGGCGATGCGGTCGAGCCAGCGGCCCGCACCGGGGCGTTTGGCCAGCCACTGCCCGACGGCACCAGAGAACAGCCCCAGCAGCCCGAACAGCAGGGCGGCCTGAAGTGTAAACGTCAGCCCCAGCAGCGCTATCTGCAGGCTGACGTGGCCGTTTGCCGTGACCACAAACTGTGGCAGGAATGACAGGAAGAACAGCACCACCTTGGGGTTGATGGCATTTGCAAACACGCCCTTGAAGAACAGGCGCGACACGGCCTGTTGCTCTCCACTGACTGTGCCGATCTGCGCGCCGCCCTTGCTGCGCAAGGCCTGAATGCCCAGCCAGATCAGGTAGAGCCCGCCACAGACCTTGAGCAGGGTGAATGCCACGGGCGAGGCGGCAATCAGGGCCGAAACGCCGAGTGCCGCGAGCAGTGTGTGGCTCACGCAGCCCAGACCGCAGCCCAGGCCGAAGGCTACGCCGTAGCGGCGCCCTTTGGAGATCCCCATGCCGAGCACCATCAGATTGTCCGGGCCGGGGCAGAGCGTGATGAGAACAGCAGCAGCCAGAAAACCGAAAAACTGGGCAAGAGTGAGCATGGTGATTGAGCGGGGGCCGCGTGATTTGAAATTCCGGAACAGGCGCAGCCAGTCGCCCGTAAAACACCTTCAGGCATCTGGTACGCCGCCGATGGCGCATTTTAGCACTTTGATCCAGGCGGCATCAGTGCAGGGAAATGACAAAAGCAGTCGCGGGAATTGTACAGATGAGACGATTCTGCTTGAAATTGAGGGTCTCAGAGCGTCAAAATCGCGGAATTGTATCTGTTCTGACGCTATTGACGCCAATGACTACCGTAAAGCTGTCTGATTTGCTGGATGGGCTCGATTTTGCGAGCTTTGATGAAGGGTTTGAAGCTGGGGCCTATGTTTGCCGGGAAACCGGCACGGTCTACTGCGTGGCAGAAGACGCCGGGGTGGAAATGGATGTGCCGCCCGATCTGGAGACTTCCGAGCAGTATGTCGCCATGCCCGGCAAGCGGGATCTCGATCTGGGCATACGCCTCGTGATGGCGTTTGTGGAGGAGGCCCTGCCGAAGGATCTGGAAACGGTTGAGGGCTACTTCAACAAACGCGGCGCCTACTCCAAATTTCGTGATCTGCTGGCGCGGCGTGATGCGCTGGATCGCTGGCATGCGTTTGAAGTGGAAGCCACTGCGCGTGCCCTGCGCGAATGGGCGGAGGGCGAGGGCTTCAGCGTGGTGGAAAACTGATCTCGCGGACAGCGCAGGTATCGGTCGGCGGAAGGGCGCATCTGCGCCGCATCCGCAGGCCGGCAGCGTTCAGTCTTCCTGCCACTCGACGTTGGCGTTGAGTTTCTGCAGGTTTTCCACGAAACCCGGATGGGCGCGGCGGATCGGCTGGGCGTTCTTGATCACCGAGCGTCCATCGATGCTGGAAGCCACCATCAGCAGGGCAATGGCCACGCGGATGATGTACGGGCTCTCCACGGTGGCGCCGTGCAATGGCAGGCCGCCAAAGGTGATCAGGCGGTGCGGGTCGGCCAGCACGACATGGGCGCCGAACTTGGAGAGTTCGGTGGTCCAGCCCATGGCGCCATCGTAGACCTTGTTCCAGAACATCACGTTGCCCTGCGAGCGCACCCCCAGCGCCACGAAGATGGGCAGCAGATCCACCGGGAAGTACGGCCAGGGCGCTGCTTCCACCTTGGTCAGAATGTTCGGCGTAAACGGCGGGCAGACCTTCAACTGACCCTGATTACGGATATTGCTCCAGCCGTTGCTGTGTTCCACGGTGACACCGAACTTGGCGAAGGTGCGGTCGATCAGCGGGAAGAATTCCGGCACGGTGTTGCGCACGCAGACATCGCCACCAGTGATTGCGCCCAGCGCGAGGAAGGTGGTGATTTCATGGAAATCTTCGGCAAAGCGGTATTCGCCACCGCCGAGTTTGTGGCCACCGTCGATGGTCAGACGTGAGGTGCCGATACCGTCGATGCGCGCGCCCATCATCGTGAGGAAGCGGCAGAATTCCTGTACATGCGGTTCGCACGCGGCATTCGTGAGCACCGAGCGGCCTTCCGCGCTGACGGCGCAGAGGGCGAAGTTTTCAGTGGTGGTGACCGAGGCGTAGTCGAGCCAGTTTTCGTTGGCCGCCAGCTTGCCGGTGGCGTGGATCAGCAGCGAGCCTTCGCCACGCTCCACGGTACACCCGAAGCGGCGCAGCACTTCAACGTGGGGGTCGATCTCGCGCACGCCCAGGGTGCAGCCCTTCACGTCGTCTTCCATGCGTGCCACGCCAAAGCGCGCCAGCAGCGGGGGCACGAGCATGATCGAGGAGCGCATTTCCTCGGGCAGGTGGTGCTTCTTGGGGTCGAAATGGGTGTCACGGTGGCACAGATCAAGCGTGCCCGTGGCGTAATCCATATTGACCTGGCTCCCCAGCGTTCTGAAGATATCCAGAATCTTGCGGACATCGGTGATATCCGGCACCCCCAGCAGACGCAGCGGCGCGTCGGTGAGCAGGGTGGCACAGAGAATCGGCAGGACGGCGTTTTTATTGGCCGATGGCGTAATTTCGCCTTGTAGCGGGCGACCGCCACGAACAATCAGATTGGACATGAGACAGAAATCGGGGTGTTCGGAAGTGAAGGGCGTAATGATGCCACGTTAGCCCTCTGGTGTCCTTATCGGCGTGTAATCAAGGCGGAAAGGGTAGGTCTCCGCCGGCCTGGCTTCGTTTCAGATGGTGTTAAAACCGGGTTCGCCAATATGCGCGGTGACCCCGCCAGGGGCCACCGATGCAGCGTGCCAGAGGTAGCACGCTTCAACTTGCCATTTCAGGTGTGTTCATAGGCCAGTACCCCACTCTGCACCGCTGCGCGGATTTGCCGCATGGTCTGCCGCCATGCGTCCCAATCCGTCTTCCCGCAATTGCCGGCATGCCCTGGGTCCCAGCGGAAAGTGCTGTTCATGGTATAGACGCCATTGCTACCGGAGTACTGGACCTCGAATTTTGTGACCGCGTTATTAATGGTGTGGTCATGGGGCAGGCGCAGTACTCTCAGATTGTCGGGCAGAGATACCTTTACCGTATCGATGAGCATCCCGGCACGGCAGGCAAAGCTGCTGGTGCGTGAAGTGCGCTCGAATGGATCGAGTGAGTTGTAGATGCTCAGATTTCCCGTGTAGGCGTGGCCGAAGTTGATCAGATCGATTTCCCGATCCGATATGAAGTTCTCGATGTTCTGGGTGATCTCGAAACCCTCCCAGCCATCCTTCTCGGTCAGCCAGGTGAGTTTGGCGCGGCCGCGCTTCCTCTGCGCCTCCAGTTGATCGGTGGCCCATTTGCTCGCATTACCATCCTGCCGCTGGGCGCGGAAAGCGTTATACCAGTTGCGCAGATCACCGCTGAACCAGAGCTGGGTATTTACGCTGGCAGAGCCGTCCGGGTGAATCTCGATATTGGTGATGCGGCGGCTCTGATGCTCAGCGGCAGTGCTGGCCGGTGTCTGTCCAAGCAGGGGGCTGGCACCAAAGCGCACGACCTGCTTGCCCTGATCACCTTCCGGCAGGGTGCCGAACTCGGCAAACGGCGAGGTGGTATCAACGTACAGATCGAGGTCTGGCAGATAATTGATCATGTGGTTGAAGAAACCGGGCATGGCCATGTCCGGCAGCCGATAGCTGGCTTCATCGCTCTGGATCAGTACCGGGTAACTGTTGATGCCCACTGCTCTCAGCAGCGCGTCGAGCAGCACAGTGTGATCCTTGCAGTCACCGAAGCGGTTCTGCAGTACCTGATCCGCCGGATGCGGGACCCAGGTTTCCAGACCGGCGTAGATGGCCACATAGCGGATATTGTTGCGGACCCAGTTGTACAGCCGCTGTGCCTTTTCACGGTCGGAGCTGGCTCCGGCGGTCAGCTCAGTGGCGAGGCGGGTGATTTCCGGGCTTGGCGTGAGTTTTTCGCGATACAGTGGCAGATAGGTGCCTGCCATGGCATCCCAGCTGGCGAAACTGCTGACCCACAGGTGGGGATTGGTGATTCGGGCATCCGTCTGGTTGGGCTCGGTTTCGCGGATTTTGTCCACACTCATGCGCCAGACAAGGAGATGCCGGCCGTGCTCGGTTTTGTCAGTTTCGGTCTTGAAGTCGCTGCTCATGGCCTTTAGTGGCATACCGGCCGGCGCATCGATACTGACCTCGACCTTGTCCTGGAGTGCCTTCAGGTAGGGTGTGACACTGACGGCAAAACTGCTGGGGAGCAGTGGCTGGCTGTGGAGCCGATACACAATGTGGGCGGAATCGCCGGGCGTGAATTCCGGCCAGTTGAGGTTGACGACTTCGAAATCCTTGAACGTATAAGCGCCAAGGATGCCGTTCTGGCGGGCAATGGCGGAGGCGGGCACCTCGATGTGTCTGCCGTCGGCCTTGATCGTTTCAGCTGTGAGGATTTCCAGCGTGCTGCGCGATTTATCGTAGGTGATCGGCAGTCGGCCTTCAGTGCGGGCGCCCTGATCGGTGAGTGCCTTGTACTCAAAATCGTTCGTCTCGGTGTAACTGTAATCATCCGCCACCTGAAAGCTCTTCAGATTATGGATGATCTTGATATGCCCCACGTCATCCGCCAGAGCCGCAACGGGCAGCGCCAGCAGCACAAGCAGAATGGTATGACGGATCTGCAACAGCATGGTGTCTCCTCTATTGTTTCCTTCGGCGGCAGGTTGCCGGTGGCCCCCTGCCACCCTGACCCCTTTTAACGGATAATTTTGTTAAACGAGGTTAGGGGCCGAATCATCAAGCATGATTTTTCGAGCCACCCTCTTTCCGGGCAACTCTTTCATGTTTGGGCAAGTGTCACGCCGGAAACGTTCCCGCTTTTTTTCCAGATGCCAGAGCGTCATCCAGTGGCAGCCCCGCTGGTTGGCCTTCAAATGCCATACTGACCGCTGCGCCGGCATGCAGCAAGGTGGTATCGAAGAGCGGTACGGCTGCGTCTTCCGCCGAGACGAGCAGGGATATCTCCGTGCAGCCGAGGATGATGGCTTCGGCACCGTCTGCAACCAGCCGCGCAATTACTTCACGGTAGTGCTGGCGTGAGGCGTCGAGAATGTTGCCCAGGCACAGCTCGGTATAGATGATGTTGTGCACCACGGCGCGATCCGCCTCATCCGGAATCAGCACGTCGAGACCGTGGCGTTCGCGCAGGCGGCCGCGATAAAAATCCTCTTCCATCGTGAAGCGCGTGCCCAGCAGACCAACCCTGTGCAAACCGGCGGCTTTGATGGCCTCTGCCGTGGGGTCGGCGATGTGCAGCAGTGGGATCTTTACGTTGCCTTCGATATCGGCTGCCACCTTGTGCATGGTGTTCGTGCATAGCACGATGAAATCTGCGCCTGCCCGCTCCAGCGCGGTAGCTGCACTGGCAAGGCGTTCGCCAGCTTTTGTCCAGTCGCCGTTGGCCTGCAGGGTTTCTATCTCGTGGAAATCCACGCTGTAGAGCACCACTTTGGCTGAGTGCAGGCCGCCCAGCGCCTGTTTGACGGACTCATTGATCAGTCTGTAGTACGTGGCAGTGGATTCCCAGCTCATGCCACCCAGCAAGCCGATTGTTTTCATGAGTCTGACCTCCTCTTGAGTAATTCACCGAGCGTACTCCAGACCGAATCTGGTGTCGTCCGCTCCCGATGTGGCTACCTGTGTCAGCGTGTGTTTTCTGTGCGAGGTCACGCTGCCGGCTTGGCGGCTGCCTTGCTTCATCCCGGCATCTTGAGCCTCATATTGGTCAGGAGCCGGGCAAAGCTGCCTGCTTTATAGACAAACCGGGGCGACTTTCAGCATCGGCGTGTCGGACTGATTGCAGTGCAGTACCTGCAACTGTAATCCGGCTTGCGCAGGGATGCTGAAGGTGTTTGTTTATACGGGATTTCCCGGGCTTTTTCCAAATCTGAAAAAAGTATGGCATCCGGATTTCCGAACGCCAAAAACCCCGCCATCCGGAAAACCGAACGAAAGCATAAGGAAGGGTCTGGAAAAGTTAAATAAATCATGGCATTAAAAAAATCTATGTTTTGGCATGTCTCGTGCTGAGGAATAGGCACGGAGTAATCGTGGTTTTGTCGCTAAGTGTCACCGACATCTCAGGCCGCGCTCCGTGATCGGGAGCCATGTCGCAACGCCGCATGGCTGACAAGAAATCCAACGCTCAACACGACCAATGCCGCAGTTCTGGTCGCTGAAGCGAGACGAGACAGTTGTACAAAGGAGATTGCGAACATGGATCATGCTGTTGCGGTATCTGATAGCCCCTCAGTGGGCCTCGGTCCGGTGACTGGAGAGTCTCCGGTGCAAACCCAGAGCTTCCTGCGCAAGTGGGCGAGCTACCGGGTTGGGCCTTTGCCCTTGCCTCTGTATGTGGCGATTGCCGCCGTGGTGATCGGCGCCGCACTGGTCAAGAAATTGCCGGCGGACATGATCGGCGGTTTCGCCTGCATCATGGTCATGGGGTTTCTGCTTGGCGATCTGGGTGCCAAGATTCCGGTGCTCAAGCATATCGGGGGTTCTGCGATCCTCTGCCTGTTCGTGCCGTCGGCCATGCTCGGCTACAAGATCCTGCATCCCGAGATGCTCAAGTCGATTACGGCGGTCATGAAGACCTCGAATTTCCTCTATCTGTATATTGCCTGTCTGGTTACCGGCAGCATGCTCGGCATGAACCGCAAGGTGCTGATCCAGGGATTCCTGCGCATGTTCGTGCCGCTCGCGGTGGGAACAGTCGTGGCGGTAAGTGCTGGCGTGGGTGTAGGCCTGCTGTTTGGTTATGACCCGCTGCACACTTTCTTCTACATCATCGTTCCGATTCTTGCCGGTGGCATCGGTGAGGGCATTCTGCCGCTGTCAATCGGCTATGCGGAAATCCTTGCCAAGCCGCAACCTGAACTGATTGCAATGCTGATCCCCGCTGCGCTGATCGGCAATGTGGTGGCGATTGTTTCCGCTGGCGTGCTCAAACGCATTGGTGAAAAGAAGCCCAAGTACTCCGGTCAGGGACTATTGGTGCGCTCCGGCAACGACATGGAACTGCTCAAGGAACAAGGCGCCGAGAAGCCGCTGGACCTCTCCCTGATGGGCGCAGGCCTGCTGATGGCATGCTCAATGTTTATCCTCGGCTCGTTCCTCTCGCCTTTCACTGGAATTCCCGGCCCGATCCTGATGATTCTCGGCGCAGCAATCCTGAAGGTCAGCAAGCTGATCCCGGCGCGCATGGAGCTCGGTGCGCATCAGATGTACAAGTTTATGACCACCAACCTGACCTTCCCGCTGCTCGTCGGCCTGGGCGTGCTGTATGTGCCCTGGAATGATCTGGTCAAGGCTTTCACGTTGGCCTACTTCTGCATCTGCACGGTGACTGTGCTGACCATGATTGGCGCTGGCTGGCTGGTGGGGGTGATGATGAAGATGTACCCGGTCGAATCCGCCGTGGTCACAGCTTGCCACAGCGGTCTGGGTGGCACTGGTGATGTGGCCATTCTGTCGGCCTGCAACCGCATGGGCCTGATGCCTTTTGCACAGATCTCCACGCGTATTGGTGGTGCCGGCATGGTGGTGCTGGCGGTGTTCATGCTCAAGGCACTGAGCTGACCTGAAAACCCAAAAAAACCGGAGGGGAGGGGCGAGGTCGCCATCTCCCCCCAAAAGACAAACTCCCCGAGCAGACTATTGGATGGCAAGCGGTTTTTTAAACTTTTTCAGAATCAGATACAGAGGTTACTTATGAACGACAATGCATTGAATCTGCTTCAGCTTGAAGCCCGTGTGTTTGGCGCAGACGTGTGTGGCCAGGAGATCATTGAAAACCCGCTGCTCAACAAGAGCACGGCATTTACGCAGGAAGAGCGCGATGTCTTCGGCCTGCATGGCCTGTTGCCCGATCATGTTGAAACCCTCGATGAGCAGGTCGTACGGCGCCTCGAATGCGTGCGTTCCCTGGCCACCGATCTGGATCGCTTCGTGTTCCTGCGTGATCTCCAGGATACTGACGAAACGCTTTACTACGCGCTCATCACACGCCATCTTGATGAGCTGCTGCCCAGAATCTACACCCCGACCGTGGGGGCAGGCTGCCAGCAGTACAGTCACATTTTCCGCCGCCCGCGCGGCCTCTTCCTGAGTCTGCCGAACAAGGACAGACTCGATGAAATCCTCGCCAATTCTCGTTTTGACAATGTCGAATGCATTGTTGTGACCGATGGCGAGCGCATTCTTGGTCTGGGTGACCAGGGCGTTGGCGGCATGGGCATTCCTATCGGCAAGCTGGCGATCTATTCGGGCTGCGGCGGCATCGATCCGGCCGCTACGCTGCCGATCACGCTGGATGTTGGCACCAACAATGCTGACCGCCTCGCCGATCCGCTCTACATGGGCTGGCGCCATGAGCGCGTGCGCGGTCAGGAATACGATGATTTCATTGAAGCCTTTGTCGCGGCGGTGCACAAGCGCTGGCCGAATGTGCTGCTGCAATGGGAAGACTTTCACAAGAACAACGCCAACCGCCTGCTCGAACGCTACCGTGACCGCCTGTGTACCTTCAATGATGACATCCAGGGTACGGCCTCGGTGGCCACCGGCACGCTGCTGGCTGCGATCCAGATCACCGGTGTGGCACTGACCGAGCAACGTATCGCGATTCTTGGCGGCGGCTCGGCCGGCATCGGCATTGCGGATCTGATCAAGCACGCGATGATGGAGCAGGGGCTCTCCGAGGAAGAGGCCCGTAGCCGTTTCTACATTGTTGGCCGGTATGGTCTGGTGACCGAGGAAACGCCGAATCTCGAAGCCTTCCAGAAAACTTTCATCCAGCCCAGGGCCGGTACGGCCACCTGGGTGCTTGATGATCCGGCCACCATCAGCCTGCTTGACGTGGTGCGCAATGCCAAGCCCACGGTGCTGGTTGGGGTGGCTGGGCAGCCAGGCACTTTCACAGAGGAGATCATCCGCGAGATGGCAAAGCACGTTGAGCGCCCGATCGTCTTCCCGTTGTCGAACCCCACCTCCTGCGTCGAGGCGCAACCTTCCGACATCGTGACCTGGACCGATGGCCGCGCCATCATCGGCACCGGCAGCCCGTTTGCACCGTTCGACCATCAAGGCCGTACGCATCATTTCGCACAAACCAATAACTCCTACATCTTCCCGGGAGTGGGGTTGGGTGTGCTGGCCGCCGGTGCGAGGCGCGTCACCGATGGCATGTTCCTCGCAGCCGCGCGCGCGCTGGCCGGGTTGTCGCCGGCCCTCAACGATCCGCTGGGGCGCCTGTTGCCGACGCTGGATCGCATGCGTGAAGTCTCGCAGGTAATTGCACTTGCCGTAGCCCGGCAGGCGCGTGCCGAGGGGCTGACGCCGGACCATACGGACGCGCGCCTCGAAGAACTGATCCGTGACAAAGTCTGGCATGCCGAGTATCGCCCGTACGTGAAGGTGGCTGACTAAGCCGCAGGCCGGGACGTCGCGCCGGAAAACCGGTGCGACGCAACCCGGACGGAGTGCATCGCAGACAGGCTGTGAATGGCGGGGCAGGCAGTTTTCCCTGCAGCGGGGAAGTTATGTCTGCCTTGTATGATAATGGCATTGCTGGTGCTTTTCTGATATAGACGGTTGATTGTGGGGCCGTCTGCCGGGCCGTGCTTGCCCGGGGCAAGTGGAATCAAGGAGTGGAGATGGCTGATCCGCTGTATGGTGTGTGGGACGGGAAACCCTTCGATACCCGTTGCGCCGACGTACCGGTGACACTGCAGGAGCTTGCGGTGCCGATCGGATTCGAGAGTTTTGGGCAGGACAATCCGGTCATGGTCTTTATTGCTGATCGTGGTTTCCTGGTGTTCGATGCTGGCGCCAGTCTGGGTGAGGCGTTTCATCAATATCTTGGGCGTGCCGCGGCAGAATCCTGCGGCAAGTGCACGCCATGCCG
>DBTS01000097.1:36812-37503 GCA_002307175.1 Rhodocyclaceae bacterium UBA1310 | reverse complement strand
TGCGGCAAGTGCACGCCATGCCGGGTGGGGACGCAGAGCCTGCGCGAGCGCCTGGCGCATCTGGGCGAGGTTGCGGCAATTGACATCGAACTCGGCGAAATTGCCGCGTTGGCCGAGCATATCGGCGCCACTTCACTCTGCGGCCTGGGTCAGTCCTGCGGTGCCAGTCTGGTGGCGGCGATCCGGCATTTCCCCGAGGCCTTTGCAAAAGCTGGGGAACAGGCCGGTCTGTCAGCCTATACATATGTTACGGCGCCCTGCATCGAAGCATGCCCGGCAAAGCTCGATGTGCCGCGCTATATCGACTGCATCAGGGACGGCAAGCCGGATCACGCACTGGGCGTGATTCTCGACAAGTATCCGCTGGCAGCTTCATGCGGACGTGTGTGCGTGCGCTTCTGTGAAGGTGCCTGCCGGCGTGGCGCCGCTGATGGCGCGGTGGGCATCAAGATGCTCAAGCGCTATGCGGCCGACCAGGTGGCCGCTTCCGGGCGTCGCCTGGAGTTTGGTTCGCCTACTCCGGTGGCGGGGGCGGCAGCCCACCGTGTGGCGATTGTAGGAGCAGGTCCGGCAGGGGTGACCTGTGCCTATCAGCTTCTCCGCGAGGGCTTCCAGGTGGAGGTCTTCGAGGCACGCCAGGCTGCGGGGGGTATGGCCTCAGTGGGGATTCCAAGCTATCGCCTGCCCAAGG
>DBTS01000097.1:36269-36580 GCA_002307175.1 Rhodocyclaceae bacterium UBA1310 | reverse complement strand
CCTGCCCAAGGATGTGCTCAAGGCGGAGACCGAGGATGTCATCACGCGCCTTGGCGGTGTGCTGCATTTCGGCCAGCGATTGGGGTCTGACTTTAGCGTCGATGAACTGGTGGCGCGTGGATTCGATGCAGTGTTCCTCGGCTTCGGGGCGAGTAGTGGCAGCCTGCTGGGGGTTGAAAACGAACAGCCGGGCCTCGCCGGGTATGCGTCCGGCGTGGATTTCCTGCTCGGCGTGCACAACCATGTTGAGCGCGGCGAAGCGATGACGGTAGCCGGCGAGGTGGTGGTTGTCGGTGGCGGCAACGTGGCGA
>DBTS01000097.1:34103-36023 GCA_002307175.1 Rhodocyclaceae bacterium UBA1310 | reverse complement strand
GTCGGTGGCGGCAACGTGGCGATGGACTGTGTGCGCTCAGCGGTGCGCATGGGCGCAGACAAGGTGCATCTGATCTATCGGCGGACCCTGCAGGACATGCCGGCTGATCACGAAGAGATTGAAGCCGCCCTGCATGAAGGGGTGGAATTTCACTGCCTGACAAACCCGTCGCGGCTGGTGGTCGAGGACGGGCGTGTTATCGGCGTCGATCTCCTCAAGATGCGCCAGACCGAGCGTGATGCCAAGGGCCGTATCGGCGTCGAGGCAATTCCGGAATCCACGCATTTCATGCGCTGCGATCTGGTGATTGCCGCCATCGGCCAGCAGATAGAGCGTGGTGTGCTGGGCGAGGCTGATGGCATCGAGGTGGATCGCTGGGGCTGCATCAAGACCGATCCGGATTCGCTGCAAACCAGCCGTGCCGGTGTGTTTGCCGGTGGCGACTGTGTGCTCGGGCCGCTGACGCTGATCCACGCCATGGATCAGGGTACGCTTGCTGCCCGCAGCATCCGCAGCCATCTGCTTGAAGGCGTGATCAGCCCGCAGCCGGCAGAGCGCATGCAGAAACTTCTGGCGCGCAACCGTCTGCTCACCGGCGCGACGCCTTCTGTGCCGCCTGCGCCGCCCTTGCGCGTGGAGCGCACACGCCTCGTGGAACTCGACGCCGCCGTGCGCGTGCGCAATTTCGAGGAGGTGGAGTTGCCGCTGGACAAGGCTGCGGCCTATCGCGAGGCCGATCGCTGTCTGCGCTGCTATCGCCTGTATACGGTGGTGACGGCGCATCCTATGACTGTGGCCGGGATTCCCGCACGACAAGTCAATCTGCATGGTGAGGCGCGCATATGAAAGCAACTCTCAACGGTCAGGAAATTTCCTTTGAAGCCTCCGAGACCATTCTCGAGGTGGCGCGTCGCCAGGGCGTGCATATCCCCACTCTCTGTGAATTGCATCCAATCGGCCACGCGCCGGGTACCTGCCGGGCCTGTCTGGTGGAAATGTGTGCTGCCGAAGGGCAGGCTGTGCGCCATGTGACAGCCTGTGATACGCCGCTTACCGAAGGCTGTGCCATCCAGACACGTACTCCGCAGGTGCAGGAGATGCGTCGCCTGCAACTTGAAATGCTCATGGCCGATCACAATCAGGATTGTGCGACCTGCGCGCGCGGTGGCGATTGTGAGCTGCTCGATACAGCCCGTGGTGTCGGCCTGCAGCGCATCCGCTTTGACCGGCGCGCGCCTGCCGAGCCGGCACTGATGCAGACCGGCGCCATCGTCTATGATGCTTCACGCTGCATCCGCTGCATGCGCTGTGTGGCGATGTGCCGCAATACACAGGGAGTCGATGCGCTTGAGTTTGGCGGGCGTGGCGCGGACTCTGCCATGCGCTTGCGCGCCACCGCCGAGGGTGATACCGCCTGCGTGTCGTGTGGACAGTGTGTGGCGGTGTGCCCTACGGGGGCGCTGGCCGAGCGCAACCATATCCAGCAGGTTGTCGATTATCTCGGCGACCCGGAGATTGCCACGGTGTTTCAGATCGCGCCGGCAGTGCGTGTGGGCTTCGGCGAGGAATTCGGTCTGCCCGCCGGCAGCAATATCGAAGGGCAGATCGTTGCCGCGCTGCATCGCATTGGTGCGCGCGCGGTGCTGGACACCTCGTTTGCAGCCGATCTGGTGATCATGGAGGAGGGCCACGAAGTACTTGAGCGCCTGCGCGCCGGGCAGGGGCCGGTCATGACCTCATGCTGTCCGGGCTGGGTGACGTTCGCCGAGAAGAATTTCCCCGACCTGTTGCCGCACCTGTCTTCTACCCGCTCGCCACAGCAGTGCCTGGGGTCTCTGGCCAAGCGTTATCTGCCGCAGAAGCTTGGTGTGGCGCCCGCGCAGGTGCGCATGGTGTCGATCATGCCGTGCACGGCCAAGA
>DBTS01000097.1:0-33854 GCA_002307175.1 Rhodocyclaceae bacterium UBA1310 | reverse complement strand
TCATGCCGTGCACGGCCAAGAAGGACGAGGCGGCGCGTGCGGAGTTTGGTGAAGATGGCATGCGTGACGTGGATGTGGTGCTGACCATCCGCGAATTCGCGACGCTGTTGCGGCGTGAAGGGGTGGATCTGAAGGCGCTTGAGCCGCAGCCCTTCGATAGTGCCTGCCTGACCGAGTTTACCGGGGCCGGAGTGATTTTCGGGGCATCCGGTGGCGTCATGGAAGCCGCATTGCGTACCCTCTATTTTGCCGTGCGCGGCGAGGAGCTCGGTAGCATCGAGGTGCAGGCTGTGCGGGGCGACGCGCGCCTGCGCTCGGCGGCAATCGATGTCGGTGGCGATGTCGGCACCGTGCGTGTAGCCATCTGCCACGGTCTCGCGGCGGCGCGAGAACTGGCCCAGCAGATGCAGGACGGCATCCGGGAGTATGACTTCATAGAAGTCATGGCCTGCCCCGGTGGCTGCATCAATGGCGGCGGCCACCTGCGCAGCAAGCGGCGCTATTTCAAGCAGGTCGGCGATCGCCGCACCGCGCTGTTTCAGGCTGATCGTGCCAAGTCGGTGCGGCAATCCCACCGCAATGTGCAGATCCAGAAGCTCTATGCGGAGTTTCTCGAGCATCCGCTGAGCCACCGCGCACACGACATGCTGCACACCCACTATCACGCGCGCCCGCAGTCAGATGCTGTGGATGTGCCGGCAGTGTGGGATGAGCTTGCCGCCGACAGGATCCACCGGAATGAATGAGGAGAATGCAAATGAATGATGAAGCAAATGCATGGCTGAACCCGGACGTGGTACTGGCAGCACTCAATGCCGCAGCGTCCCAGGATGCTGGCGCGGTGCGCGAGGTGCTGCAGAAAGCGCGCGAACTCAAGGGGCTTACGCTTGGAGAAGTGGCCGTGCTGAGCCGCATTGAGTCCGCCGAACTGATGCAGGAACTGTTTGACACCGCCTGTCACGTCAAAGAACAGATCTATGGACGACGCATGGTGATGTTTGCGCCGCTGTACATCTCCAACATCTGTGGCAATGAATGCGTCTACTGCGCTTTCCGCAGCACCAACAAGGCGCTCCCGCGAAACGCCCTGAACATGGAGCAGATCCGCCGCGAGACGGCCCAGCTCATTGAACAGGGGCACAAGCGCCTGCTGCTCGTGGCTGGCGAGGGTTATCCGGCTTCGCGGGGCGGTTTCAACTACATTCTCGATGCGATTCAGGCGATCTATCAGGTGGCCGAGGCACGTGGCACCATCCGCCGCGTCAACGTTAATGTCGCCCCGCTGGAAATTGACCAGTACCGCGCCCTGCATGATGCGGGCATCGGCACCTATCAGCTGTTCCAGGAGACCTATCACCGGCCGACTTATGCAGCGGTGCACCTGTCTGGCGCGAAGAAGGATTTTGACTGGCGCGTGAGCGCGATGGATCGCGCCATGCAGGCCGGCATCGATGATGTCGGCATCGGCGTGCTGTTTGGGCTGGCTGACTGGCGCTTTGATCTGCTCAGCATGATGCAGCATATTGCACATCTGGAAGAACGCTTCGGCGTGGGCTGCCACACTGTCAGCGTGCCGCGCATGGAACCGGCGGCTGGAGCGCCGATGTCGGAGCGTCCGCCGGCAGCCGTGTCGGATCTGGACTTCAAGAAGATTGTGGCGATCCTGCGTGTGGCAGTGCCGTATACCGGGATCATCATGTCTACGCGGGAATCGGCCCAGATGCGGCGTGAAACATATGCGCTTGGGGTTTCCCAGGTCTCTGCGGGAAGCCGTACCGATCCTGGCGGGTATACCGACGAAGGGAGTAGTGGTGCAGCAGCAGGGCAGTTCCAGCTCGGTGATCATCGCAGTCTCGAAGAAGTGGTCGCAGAGCTGGCGAGCCTCAACTATATTCCATCGTTCTGCACCGCATGCTATCGCCTCGGCCGTACCGGGCAGGACTTCATGGACATCGCCAAGCCCGGCCTGATCCGTCTGAAATGTGACCCGAACGCGGTGACAACCTTTCAGGAATACCTCATCGACTTTGCCGACAGTGCAACCCGGCAACAGGGCGAGGAGGCCATTGCCACGCAACTCGCCGCCATGGAACCGAAGGCCTGCCGGGCCTCTGAGCGAATGCTCGGGAAGATTCGCGCCGGCAAGCGCGACGTCTACTGCTGAGGCGTTGCGGGGAAGGAGCGGCAATGCGTATCGAGCATGATTCATTGGGCGAGCTCGGGGTGCCGGAGGAAGCGTGGTATGGCATCCACACGCAGCGTGCGCTGGGAAATTTCCAGTTGCTCGGCGTGCCGGTGGCGCGGGAACTGGTGTGCGCCATGGCTGACGTCAAGCGCGCTTGTGCGTGGACCAATGGCGAACTCGGCTGCCTTTCCCCTGACAAGGCACAGGCCATCGTGCAGGCCTGCCACGAGGTGGCTGCGGGAGACTATGTTGAAAGCATTCGCCTTGATGCGCTGCAGGGAGGGGCGGGCACCTCGCTGAACATGAATCTCAACGAGGTGATCGCCAACCGCGCCGAGGTGCTCCTCGGTGGCCGGCGCGGAGAGTACCGGCTGGTGGATCCCCTGGCGCACGTCAATCTGCATCAGTCCACCAATGATGTGTTTCCCACCGCGCTGCGGATTGCCGCAATCCGTGGCGTGCATCGTCTGGAGGCTGCACTGGCGGCATTACAGGGGGCACTGCAGGCACGGGAACAGGAGTTTGCGGGGGTCTTCAAGCTTGGCCGCACGCAGTTGCAGGATGCCTGTCCGACCAGTCTCGGGGCAAGCTTCGGGGCCTGGGCTGAGGCGATCGGGCGTGATCGCTGGCGCGTCTTCAAGTGCGAGGAGCGGCTACGCGTCGTCAATCTTGGCGGCACTGCCATTGGCACCGGGATTACTGCGCCACGTGAGTACATCTTCCGCGTCACCGAAAGCCTTCGCGAGGTGACGCGCCTGGGGTTGGCGCGCGCCGAGAATCTCATCGATGCTACGCAGAATGCGGATGTCTTTGTCGAGGTCTCGGGCATTCTCAAGGCGCATGCGGTCAACCTATACAAGATTTCTGCGGATCTACGCCTGCTGGCCTCAGGGCCGCGTGGTGGCTTTGCCGAGATCACGCTGCCGGCCTGGCAGGTTGGCTCCAGCATCATGCCCGGCAAGGTCAATCCGGTGATCTGCGAGGCCGTGGCGCAGGCCGCAATGTACGCGGTGAGCCAGGATGCGGCGGTCACGCTGGCGGCGCAATCCGGGCAGCTTGAACTTAACGCCTTTCTGCCGCTGATTGCGCACGGACTGCTTGGTAGCCTGGATGTGCTGGAGCGTGCCAGCCGGCTATTGGCGGATAAATGCATTGCCGGTATCGAGGCGAATACCTCTCGTTGCGCCGAGCATCTGGACTATTCGCTGGGGATTGCCACCGCGCTGGTGCCGCTGATCGGCTATGCGCGCGCTGCCGAACTTGCTGCCGAGGCGCATGCCACAGGGCGAACCCTGCGCGAGGTGGCACTGGCCGGCGGTGGGCTGGACGCGGCCACGCTGGACCGCCATCTGGGCGCAGGCGCGATGACCGCGCTTGGCTTTGGCGCTGCGCCATTGCCCGCAGGCAGCCATATCAAATTTGAATCACAGGAGACATGACATGTTGGAAACTCCCAAAGGCCTGCGGCTGCACATCGGGATTCTTGGCCGGCGCAATGTTGGAAAATCGACACTGATGAATGCCTTGGTCGGGCAGCAGGTGTCCATCGTCTCGGAGGTGCCGGGCACCACCACTGATCCCGTGGAAAAAACGTTCGAACTGGCACCGCTGGGGCCGGTGGTGTTTGTGGATACCGCCGGGGTGGATGACGAGGGCGGGCTCGGTGCGCAGCGCGTGGCCCGTACCATGGAGGTGCTGGAGCGTATCGATCTGGCCGTGCTGGTGGTGGGCTGTGAGGGGCTGGGGTGGTTTGAGTTCGAGCTGATCGCCAGCCTGCAGGCCCGCAAGACGCCGCTCGTGGTGGTCTTTAACAAGTGCGATGTGGCGTCGCCGGAGGCGGCTCAGATCAGCCGCCTGCGAGAGGATGGCATTGATAGCGTGCAGGTGGTGGCGGTTCAGGGGCAGGAGGGGCAGGGAATGGCTGCGCTGCGCGAAGCGCTGTTTCGTGCTGCGCCTGAATCGATTATCGAGGAGCCGCGCCTCGTCGGTGATCTGATTGCGCCGGGCAGTCTGGTGATGTTGGTGGTGCCCATTGATCTGGGGGCGCCCAAGGGCCGTCTGATCCTGCCACAGGTGCAGACCCTGCGGGACATTCTCGATAGTGATGCTTTCGCCATGATGGTCAAGGAGCGCGAACTGGCGGTCGCCTTGCGTCGCGTGGCGGCGCCGCCGCAACTGGTAGTCTGCGATTCCCAGGTGGTGCTGAAGGTGGCGGCTGATACACCGCCACAGATTCCGCTGACGACGTTCTCGATCCTGATGGCACGCTTCAAGGGCGACATGATCCGTCTTGCCGAGGGCTCCGGGGCAATTCATGGGTTGCGTCCGGGTGACCGTGTGCTGATCTCCGAATCCTGCGCCCACCACGCGCAGGCCGATGATATCGGGCGCGTCAAGATTCCGCGCTGGCTGCGCCAGTTTGCGGGGGGCGACATCCAGGTCGATATCGCTGCGGGCAAGGATTACCCGCAGGATCTCTCGCCGTATGCGCTGATCGTGCAGTGTGGCGGCTGCACGGTGACGCGCAAGCACATGCTGGCGCGCCAGTTTCGTGCGCAGCAGCAGGGCGTGCCGATGACCAACTACGGCATGGCCATCTCGGTGGTGCAGGGCGTGCTGGATCGTACTCTTGGTTGTTTCCCGACGGCCCAGCAGGCGTATCGGGAGGCCTGCGGGCGGGCCCGTGAAGTGTGTCGCCCGGAGGCTGTGGTGTGAGTGGCGAAGCGCGTATCGCGTGGGACCCGCAGGCGCGGCGCTTTGCTCCATTGCATCAGGAGGAAGCAGGCATCATGTCGGTGGCGATGGCCGGGGCGTTGGTGGAGAGCCTGCCGGCGTGCGATCCGGTTGGCTTGCGGCGGATACTGACTGCCCGTACGGCAGCTGAGGCCGAGCCCTTCCGGCGTGCAGCCGAGCAGGTGTTGCTGCAGCATTGTGGAGACAGCGTGCGTCTGCGCGGGCTCATCGAGTTCTCCAACCGTTGCGTCTGTGATTGTCACTACTGCGGCATCCGGCGTAGCAACCGGCGGGTGGGGCGGTATACCCTGAGCCTTGCCGATATTGTCGAGACAGCACGCTGGTGCGCCACCAAAGGCTACGGCTCGGTGGTGCTGCAGGCGGGAGAGCGGCGCGATGGGCGTTTTGTGGCCTTCGTCGAGCAGGCTGTGTGCGCCATCAAAGCGGCCACGCGCACGCCGCACCAGCCAGAGGGGCTGGGTATCACCCTGTGTGTTGGTGAGCAGACGGCAGACACCTATGCCCGCTGGTTCCATGCCGGGGCGCATCGCTATCTGCTGCGCATGGAGAGTTTTTCACCGGCGCTGTTTGGACGCCTGCATCCGCCTGCGCAGACGCATGCGGCGCGCCTTGCCTGTCTGCGGATGCTCAAGGAGATTGGCTATCAGGTAGGCACCGGGGTCATGATCGGCCTGCCGGGGCAGACCCCGGATGATCTCGTGGAGGATTTGCTGGCCTTCCGCGATCTCGGTGTCGATATGCTGGGGATGGGGCCGTACATCCCGCACGTGGATGCGCCGCTGGAGGGGCAGGGTGAAATTGCCTCCGACGCGGTGCGCCTGCAAATGGCGCTCAACATGATTACCGCCGCCCGCCTGCTCATGCCCACCCTCAACATTGCGGCCACCACCGCACTCCAGGCGCTCGCGGGCGATGGCCGCGAGCAGGGGCTGCGCCACGGGGCGAATGTCATCATGCCGCAGGTGACGCCGCCGCGTGTGCGTAAGTTGTATACCCTATACGATGGCAAGCCCTGTCTCGACGATAATCCCGAGCAATGCGCGAGTTGCGTGGAGGGGCGGATCCGGTCGGTAGGCCGCCGCGTGCTGTGGCACGCGTGGGGGGATTCGCGGCACTACGCCGAGCGTATGCGGGTCGGTCCGGCGCAGGAGGATTTACGCTGAGGCCGGTGAGTTTGCCTGGTTGATGGTTCTATATCTGGAGCGTGACATGTGGGTGCCTGCCTGTGAATCAGGGCATTTAGGAGCTTGGCGCATATTGGGCCAAGCCGGAGAGCCATTTGTCCGCCACAGTAAACACCGTGCCCAGCCAGTTTCAGCCTGAGTTGCCCCCTTCGCCGCAGGTCGGAGCCACGCGTGTGAGGACGCTTGGCAGGTTGCTGCTATTCGTTGGCGTGGCGGTACTGGCAACGATCGGTTGCGGCTGGTTCGTCTATGTGCAGACCGTTGAGGAAGCCATCCAGGATCTGCGCGGCAATGCGCGGCACCGGCTGGATCTGTACGCCAGCAGCCTTGAGCGTGAGATCGATAAATACGCCAACTTCCCCTATGTGGTGGGCTTCGATGTTTCCGTGATGGGCCTGTTGTCGCAGCCCGGCGATTCTGCGCTGAAAGCGCAGAGTGACCTGTTTCTGGAACAGTTCAATGCGCGTGTCGGCACCCTGGCGATTTTCCTGCTCGATGGCAGCGGCCGGGTGATCTCCTCGAGTAACTGGAACCGGCCAGACAGTTTCATCGGCCGTGACCTGTCGTACCGCCCTTACTATCGCGAGGCAGCAGTCGACAAGGTGACGCGGTTCTACGGTATCGGCACCACCAACAACGAGCCGGGATACTTTCTGGCCACGGCGCTGCATCGGCGCGGGCAGATCAAGGGCTACAGCGTCGTCAAGGTCAGCCTGGAGCAACTGGAGCGGTCCTGGTCTTCGGCGGAATCCCCGGCGATTCTCTCCGACGCGCATGACGTGGTTGTACTCTCATCAGTACCGGCGTGGAAATATGCCACCCTGCAACCCCTTGATGCCGCCGCGCGAAGGGAGATCGAGTCTGCCCAGCAGTACAACGGGCACCGTCTCGAACCGCTGGGTATGCAGGTGCGCCGGGTGCTCGATGTAAGTAGCCGCATTGTGTTTCTGCCGGCGCTCGACCGCAGCCGTGGCAATGTGTTCAACACCACCGGGATGTTCCTGGCGCAGACGCGCATGATGCCCGGCACTCCGTGGCGCCTGACGGTGTTTCTGGATCTCAAGAAAGCCGATGATCTGGCCCAGACCCGTGCGGCATTCGGCGCCCTGGCGATGGCGTTTGTGTTCGGGCTGATGTACATCTTCATTCTGCGCCATCGCCACCTCCGCGAATTGCTGCAGGCTCGCGAGGCGCTGCAGCGTGCCCATGATGAGCTCGAATGCAAGGTGGTGGAGCGCACCGCCGACCTGTATGCGGCCAATGAACACCTGCAGGCCGAGGTGGAAGAACGCAAGCGTGCCGAGCGTACGTTGCGTGATGCGCAAAGCGGGCTTATGCAGGCGGGTAAGCTGGCGGTGATTGGCCAGCTTTCGGCGGGCATCGCGCATGAGCTGAACCAGCCCCTGGCGGCCCTGATGACCCTGTCTTCGAATGCTGTGAAGTTTCTTGAGCGCGGCGATGCTGACGGCGCGCGTGGTAATCTTGGGCGCATCGGTCCGCTCATTGAGCGCATGGGGCGGCTCACTGGGCAGCTCAAGACTTTTGTGCGCAAGTCTTCGGGCGAGGCGCGCCCGGTATCCCTGCAAAAATCCATCGACAATGCACTCTATCTGCTGCATCAACGCCTTGTGAAGGGGCAGGTGACACCGGAGATTGAGGGTCTGGCGGCGGATGTGCAGGGGTGGTGCGATCCGAACCGACTCGAACAGGTGTTGGTCAATCTCATCGGCAATGCCCTGGACGCCATGGAGGAACAGCCGGTGCGCCGCCTCAAACTTGCCGTGGCGCGCGATGAGCAGTGGGTTCGTCTGGAAATCCGCGATAATGGGCCGGGTTTGAGCGAAGCTACGCTGCAGCATATTTTCGAGCCTTTCTACACCACCAAGGCTCCCGGTGTGGGGCTGGGACTGGGTTTGCCGATCTCGGCGGGTATCGTCAGGGATTTCGGGGGAGAGCTGACCGCCCGCAACGCCACGGAGGGCGGCGCCATCTTTGCGCTGACGATCCCGGCGGACAAGGAGACAAGAACGTGAATGCCCGAACGTTGAAAGTGCTGGTGGTCGAGGATGATCCCGACGTGTTGCTGGGCTGCGAGCAGGCATTGCAACTCGAAGGGGTGGCAACCGTAGGTGCTGAATCTGCCGAACAGGCCTTGCAGCGCATCGGCGAGGAGTTGCCGGGCCTGATCGTGAGTGACATCCGCCTGCCCGGCCGCGACGGCATGGCGCTGATGCGCGAGGTGCTGGCGCTTGATGCTGATCTGCCGGTGGTGCTGATCACCGGGCATGGTGATGTGTCTCTCGCAGTGCAGGCGATGCGCGCTGGCGCCTATGATTTTATCGAGAAACCGTTTCCGCCTGAGTATCTGGTGGATGTGGTGCGGCGCGGGCTGGAAAAGCGCGCGCTGACGCAGGAGGTTCGGGCCCTGCGCCATCAGTTGCAGGACAATTCGCGGCTGGGTTCGCACATCATCGGCAATGCGGTGGCGATGGAGGAAATCCGCAAGATGATCCTTGATCTGGCCGACACCAATGTGTCGCTCCTGATCAATGGCGAAACCGGCACTGGCAAGGAACTCGTGGCGCGCTCGCTGCATGAAGCCAGTGCCCGCCGCAATGGCAATTTCGTTGCGATCAACTGTGGCGGCCTGCCTGAAAACTTGGTGGAGAGCGAGATTTTTGGTCACGAGGCTGGTGCTTTCACTGGCGCTACCAAACGGCGCATCGGCAAGATCGAATATGCCAATGGCGGCACCCTGTTTCTTGATGAAATAGAGAGCATGCCGATGGCGCTGCAGATCAAGCTTCTGCGTGTGCTGCAGGAGCGCACGTTGGAGCGGCTTGGCTCAAACACCTCAGTTCCCGTGGATTGTCGTGTTGTCGCAGCCACCAAGGAAGATCTTGGCGAAATGGCGCAGCAGGGTCGGTTTCGGGAGGATCTGTACTATCGGCTCAATGTCGCCTCAATCAATCTGCCGGCCTTGCGTGAGCGGCGCGAGGACGTTCCGTTGCTTTTTTCCCACTTCCTGCAGCAATCCGCCGCTGCCCATGCGCGGTCTGTGCCGGTGGTGTCGGCTGCCCGCCTGCAGCAACTGATGGCTTACGCCTGGCCCGGCAATGTGCGGGAGCTGCGCAATGTGGCGGATCGCTGCGTATTGGGCATCGAGATGGGGTTTCCGCCGTTTGCCAGCCGGTGTGAGGCGGTTTCGCTGCATCAGGCCGTGGATGCCTTCGAGCGCGCCATGGTCGCCGAGGCCTTGCGCAACAACGGTAACAGCCTGAGTCTGGCCGCCGGCGCCTTGCAGATCCCGAAGACGACCCTGCACGACAAGATGCGCAAGTTCGGCCTGATCGCCAGTTGAGGCGGCATCCCAAAGGGCAGCAGGCAACCTACCCAGGGAGATTCGATGGACGGCCGGCTCCAGTGCATCAAAGGATGAGAATGCAAGGGAAAAACAGCCCGACCTTTGAGTTTGGCGAAAAACCTTGTGGATTACCCCGGTTAGAATCAACGAGTGGAAGATTTTGCCTGCTTTGGCCATTGGCGGTGTTCGGGGCCAATTGGCGTCCGGGCTTTGACTGCAGTGCCAACCCGGCGGGTTTTTGATCCGGGGCAGTTCCGTCACCCATTCCGAGGAGTCGATGCAACCCGCTACAGTCCCGTGTGTCGAATGCCTGCATGGTGTGGAAACCGACAGGCTTGTTGTGGCAGAAGTGCCCCGTAGCGGGGGTTTTTATACGGTATGACTATTGCTTCCGGAAAGTGCCGATGACTTTTCGGATGAATGCACAGGAAGCCTGTATGCGCACCCGATTGCGCCGGGCTCGAAAATAAAAAGTGGTGATACAGGTAGCATATGAATGATTATAGCTTGACTTCGATCCAGCTGGATCCGAAGGTGTTTTCCCGCGATGTCTGCGCACGCGACATCATTGAAGATCCGCTTCTCAACAAGAGCACCGCCTTCACTCCCGAAGAGCGTGATACCTTTGGTCTCCACGGCCTGCTTCCCGCCAATATTGAAACGCTTGAAGAGCAGGTGGCGCGCCGCATTTGCGCAGTCCGTGCATTGGCCAGCGACCTGGATCGCTATGTGTACCTGCGCGATCTGCAGGATACCGATGAAACGCTCTACTATGCACTCGTCACCCGGCACCTCGAAGAGCTGTTGCCGATGATCTATACGCCCACAGTGGGTGTCGGCTGCCAGAAGTTCAGCCAGATCTATCGCCGGCCGCGCGGGCTGTTTCTGAGCCCGCTGCATCAGGACTACCTCGACGAGATTTTTGCCAACCCGCGTTTTGATAATGTTGAATGCATTGTCGTGACCGATGGCGAGCGCATTCTCGGGCTGGGTGATCAGGGGGCTGGCGGGATGGGGATCCCCATCGGCAAGCTGGCGATCTACTCCGGTTGCGGAGGCATTGATCCGGCCACTACGCTGCCGATCATGCTGGATGTCGGTACCAATAACGCCGATTGCATTGCCGACCCCTTCTACATCGGCTGGCGCCATGAGCGTGTGCGTGGGCGTGAATACGATGATTTTCTTGAGGCCTTCATCACCGCAGTGCACAAGCGCTGGCCAAAGGTGCTGCTGCAGTGGGAAGATTTTCACAAGAACAACGCCAACCGGTTACTGGCGCGCTATCGTGACCGGCTGTGCAGCTTCAACGATGATATCCAAGGCACCGCTTCCGTGGCGACCGGCGCATTGCTCGCTGCGGTGCGAATCACTGGCACGCCGCTCACCGAACAGCGTATTGCGATTCTTGGTGGCGGGTCTGCCGGTACCGGTATCGCGGATCTCATCAAGCGCGCCATGGTGGAGCAGGGGCTCAGCGAGGAAGAAGCCTGCCGCCGCTTCTATATTGTGGACCGCTTCGGTCTGCTTACGGAAGAGACTGCCGATCTTGAAACCTTCCAGCTCCCCTTTGCACAACGCAAGGCGGCCATTGCTGGCTGGCAGCTCGATAATGCTTCCAGCGTCAGTCTGCTCGATGTGATGCGCAATGCACACCCCACCGTGCTGGTCGGCGTTTCCGGGCAGGCCGGCTTGTTCTCCGAGCAGGTCATTCGCGAGATGGCAAGCCACGTGGAGCGCCCGATTGTTTTTCCGCTCTCCAACCCGACCGCCTGCATCGAAGCCCGCCCCGCCGATGTGGTGGAATGGACTGATGGCCGTGCCGTGGTGGGCACCGGCAGCCCGTTTGCACCATTGGAGTACAAGGGCCGCACCTATCACTTCGCGCAGACCAACAACTCCTACATCTTTCCGGGCGTCGGGCTGGGGGTGCTGGCAACGGGGGCGCGCCGTGTCACCGACACCATGTTCCTCGCCGCAGCCAAGGCGCTGGCGGAAATGTCCAGCGAAGAGCGGCTGCTGCCGGTACTCTCGCGGATGCGCGAAGTCTCTTACGTGATCGCTGTCGCGGTGGCCGTGCAGGCCCGTGCCGAGGGGCTCACGGCGGATTATTCCGACGCCGAGATAGAGCACCTGATCCGCGCCAAGATCTGGCAGCCGGAGTATCGGCCCTATGTGAAGCAAGAGAACTGAGCTGGTGCGGGAGCGCCATTGGTACCTGGCGCGTAGTCCCTCGTAACGACGGTTTAAGTTTTCGTGAGCCCCATGCATACCCACGGTATTCATGGGGTTTTTGTTTGCCCGTATCGCTGATCCTGTGGAGCTTCGCGCAGACTCGCCGATACTGGATTTTCGCCCCGATTGCAGGTAAGTTCTGCGGCCGGGTTTTGTAACTCTGTTTTGTAACTGAATTTCGAAACCCGGCGCTGTAGCCGAGTTCCGAAACAATGTTTTTCAGGGCAGATGCCTGAGTTTGTCCATGATGAAGGTGTTGGTGTTCGGGCTGACTGTGGCCGATTCAATTCTTTTTTTCGAAGTGGTTTATTGAGTGTTGAAGTGAGGCCGTTTCAGACTCCGAGTCATGCTCTGTGGTCGTGACAGCCTCGAATGTCTGGGCTATCTGCCTGTGGAGTGTGTCCGGTACGGAGATTGCTTTTCAGAAATACCCTGCTGTTTTCGTTTTTCCCCCAAGGCTAGCGTTTTCCGGCACAGCAGGCCGGCAACCAGCCTGTCATTATAAAAATGTTAATATCATATGAACGACAATACTTTGAATCCCTTAGAGAGTGAGCCGAAGGTTTTTGCCCCGCAAGTGCTGGGGCACGAGATCATTGAAAATCCGCTGCTCAACAAGAGCACCGCGTTTACGGCGGAAGAGCGTGATGCATTTGGATTGCATGGTTTGCTGCCCGATAGCGTCGAAACGCTTGAAGAACAGGTGATGCGGCGCCTTGCGGCAGTGCGGGCACTGCCCACCGATCTTGACCGTTTTGTGTTCCTGCGCGAGCTGCAGGATACCAACGAGACGCTTTATTACGCGTTGATCACGCGCCATCTTGAAGAGCTGTTGCCGGTGATCTATACCCCGACAGTAGGGGCTGGCTGCCAGCAGTACAGCCGTATTTTCCGGCGCCCACGCGGGCTGTTTCTGAGTCTGCCGAAGAAAGACCGTCTGGATACGATTCTTGCCAACCCGCGCTTTGATAACGTTCAGTGCATCGTGGTGACCGACGGTGAGCGCATTCTCGGCCTGGGCGATCTGGGGGCCGGCGGCATGGGCATTCCCATCGGCAAGCTCGCGATCTACTCCGGCTGCGGTGGCATCGATCCGGCTACCACCTTGCCGATACTGCTCGATGTAGGCACCAACAATGCCGACAATCTCGCTGATCCGCTCTACATCGGCTGGCGTCACGAACGCGTGCGCGGACAGGAGTATGATGATTTCATCGAGGCGTTCATTGCTGCCGTCCACAGGCGCTGGCCGAATGTCTTGCTGCAGTGGGAAGATTTCCACAAGAACAATGCCAACCGGCTGCTCGATCGCTATCGCGACCGTTTGTGCACCTTTAACGACGATATCCAGGGCACTGCCTCCGTCGCTACTGGCACCTTGCTGTCAGCCGTGCAGATCACCGGCGTGCCGCTTACCGAGCAGCGCATTGCAATTCTGGGTGGTGGTTCGGCGGGGATTGGTATCTCCGAGCTGATCGTACGTGCCATGGTGGAGCAGGGCCTGTCCGAAGCCGAAGCGCGCAGCCGCTTCTATATCGTCGGGCGGCATGGTCTGGTGACTGATGAAACCCCGAATCTTGAAGCCTTCCAGCAGGCCTTTGTGCAGCCCAAGGCTGCCACGGCAGGGTGGGTGCTGGATGTGCCGGGCACTGTCAGCCTGCTCGATGTGGTGCGCAATGCCAAGCCTACCGTGCTGGTGGGGGTCTCCGGGCAGGCCGGGGTGTTCACCGAAGCCATCATTCGCGAGATGGCCAGGCACGTCGAACGCCCCATTGTGTTCCCGCTGTCGAATCCCACCTCCTGCGTTGAGGCCCAGCCTGCCGACGTCGTGACGTGGACCGATGGCCGCGCCATCATCGGTACCGGCAGCCCCTTCGCCCCGAGCGAATACAAGGGGCGTACGCACCACTTCGCGCAGACCAACAACTCCTACATCTTCCCGGGCGTCGGGCTGGGCGTGCTGGCAGTGGGGGCACAGCGTGTCAGTGATGGCATGTTCCTGGCCGCGGCGAAGGCGCTGGCAGCGCTCTCGCCGGCACGCGAAACGGGTGAAGGGCGCCTGCTGCCCACCCTGGATCGCATGCGTGAAGTTTCGCGGGTGATTGCTGCTGCCGTCGCACGTCAGGCTGCGGCTGAAGGCTTGGCCCCCGTCTACAGCGATGCCGAGATCGAGCGTCTGCTCGAAGCCCGAATCTGGCAGCCGGTGTATCGCCCCTACGTTCGGGCCACTGACTGAATCTTCCTTGCTTGGCAGCCCTTGCTTGAAGGGCTGCCACCTCTCCATTGTCTCTTGCTGTGCTTCTGGGGGCTTCTGATCCTGCGGCGTCACGGCGGTTACCCATCAAACCAGCATGCCGTGCGTGAAGCGTCCTTCTCCGTGATCTTCGTGGTTTTTGACCCTGTGGGATCTCCGTCGTTCATCCACTAGGTTTTTCGCTCTCGAAAAGTACATTTCCGGAATGAAACCTGATGTCCTCCTTTTTTAGACGCCTTTTTGCGTAAACGTTTTACGGTCGTCGTATGAGTCTAAAGAGGTAGTACGAAAGTGCTAAAGCTTCAGATAAATATGCCGTTAGCGTGAACGTACGCAGCCGTATGTTTGCTGAAATTTGGCCCTGAGTGACTTAATCCATTGATTTCCTGAACCAAATATCCGGCATCAAATGCGGTTCGGTTCTGCGTGCATCGTCTGGTCAATTTGAGGAATGCGGGAATGAATCGTCTGGGTGTGGGAAGTCGGATCACTATCATGGTGGTCATCTCGATGGTGGTGGTGCTTCTGGTGGGTGGCATTGGTCTGTGGGTAGGAAAATCGGAATCCGACAATATTCGCTACATTAATGCCAATAGCGTTAAAAGTATTGTTGTGCTGGGGGAGGTTCGGCAGAACTTCACCCAGTTTCGGGTGACTACCTACAAGCTGCTGAGCATCAAGGCAGCCGAAAGGGAATCTGTACAGGCGGCGATGCGCAAGTATATGGAGCAGACGGCCAAAGGTTTGGCCGACTACGAGCAGTTGGTCAGCGATGATGCCGACAAGCGCATGTTGGACGCAGACCGGCAGGCCACACAGGCCTATTTTGATCTGGTGCAGAGCAAGGTGCTGCCGCTGTATATCCAGGGGCAGGATGATGCGGCTGTTGAAGTGGTTGCCGGTGAAGGATCGAAGATCGGCACTGCGGCGGTGGCCAAGCTCGATGAACATGTGCTATTTAACCAGCAGCAGGCTGACACGGAGGCGAGCAGCGCATTGAACGCGGCGACATCTGGACGTATTCTCTCAATGACGGTGATCGTGCTCGGGCTGTTGCTGGTGGGGGGGTTGAGCTTCACGATCACCCGCGAGATTCATGTACGCATGAAACGCCTGGCTGATTTTGTGAATACGGTTAGCGAAACGCTGGATTTCATTCCGCGCATTCCCATTGTGCGCATGGATGAACTGGGGACAACCGGGAACGCGGTCAATACACTGATGAACCGGCTCTCTGACAATCTCAAATCGATTGCGGCCAGTGCCGAATCTGTTGCCGCTGCCTCCGAGCAGTTGGCGACCAGTTCGTCGCAGGTTGCCACCGCCTCTAGCCACCAAAGCGAGGCGGCTTCAAATGTGGCCGCGACAGTTGAAGAAATGACCGTGTCGATTAACCACGTTGGTGACCGTGCGCAGGAGGCAGATCGTTTATCCCTCGAGTCCGAGCATCTTGCTGCAAGTGGCGGCAAGGTGATAATGCAGACGGCATCAGACATCAACGATATCGCCAGCACCGTGCGTCAGGCTGCTGGCCTGATCACCGGCCTGGAAGACAACAGCCGGAAGATTTCCGGCGTGGTGGCAATCATCAAGGATGTGGCCGATCAGACCAATCTGCTCGCGCTCAATGCCGCCATCGAGGCTGCACGTGCTGGCGAACAGGGGCGAGGGTTCGCGGTAGTGGCTGACGAAGTGCGCAAGCTGGCCGAACGCTCGGCCAAGTCCACGCAGGAAATCTCCAGCACCATCGAAGCCATGAACAGTAGCGCGGCGCGTGCTGTGTTGAGCATGCACGAAGCAGTAGAGAAGGTAGATCTTGGTGTTCAACGTGCACACGAGACCAGCACTTCAATCCAGCAGATCAGCGAAGGCTGCCGTAGCGCCGTGGAAACTGTGGAAGAAATCACCAGTGCCATTCGGGAGCAGGGCGCGGCGACCAACAATATCGCTGTTCAGGTCGAGAAGATTGCACAGATGTCGGAGGAAAGCAGTGCAGCAGCGTCTGAAACTTCGGATGCCGCAATCAGCCTCGACAAGCTTGCAAAGGACATGTTGCATGTGATCAGTGCTTATCGCTTCGCCTGATCAGTCTGGGCGCAAGGGGGTAGCTGCCCCCTTTTGAGCGCAAATCAGAACTGCCCGGTGCGCAGCATCACCAGCGTACAGGCTTCTATTGTCTCAATGCCTGCGGCGTCCAGGCGCTCTTCCGATTCCGGGCTTTCCGTGCCGGGGTTGAAGATCACACGGCGCGGGGCGAGTGCGATGATCCCGTCGAGGAGTGCGGGCTGGCGTGCGGGGCCGACGTACAGCGTTACCGTATCGATGCCGCTGGCAGGAGGAATGTCCTCCGTGCGCGCATAGGCTGCATGCCCTTCGACTTCGGCCAGCCCCGGTGCTACGGGAATGGGGGCGTGTCCATATTCAGCCAGCAGTTTGATGGCCTTGTTCGAATAGCGCTCCGGGTTGGTGCTGGCACCGATGACGACGACTTTGCTCATGGCTTCCTCGCAGGGCAGATGGTTTTCCCCAAAGCCTATCTGCTGTTCTGCGAGGATTCAAGTTGTTCAGTGCTATCGCCGGCTATCGCCGCGATTCAGATTTCGTTGTTGTTCGAGCGTGGTGCCAGAGGCATGCCGTGCTCGCGCCATCTGGCAAAGGCGCAGAATACTTCGCGCGGCGAGATGAACATGCGCCAGATCAGGCCATCGCGCAGGATGAGCTGATGGAAGAAGGCGCCGCCAATGTGCAGCACCAGCAGTGCGGCGATGCTCCAGGCCCCGACAACGTGTACGCCGTGGAAGAACATAGTCTTGATCTCGACCGGAAACTGCCCGCCAGTGAGGATGCGCATTGGCAGGTGGCTAAGCAGTGCCATGCCAACGCCGCTGATGATCATTGCGCCGACCAGGAAGTCCAGCAGCTTGTGGACGATGCCGGCCAGCCTGTCGGCCCAGGCCATGCCCGAAGAGAGTGCTGGCGGGCGCCTGACGCGATGGCGCATATGCAGGCGGATGCCGAAAAACAGGATCACGAGCAGGCCGGCAGCCATGTGTCGCCCGGCAGCAGCGAGTTTTTCGGGATCGGCATCCGGAATCTTCGACATGATGAAGGCGCTCATCGCCAGCATGGCAATGACAAGGCCGGCGATCGACCAGTGCATGACGCGGATGACGGGTGAATGATGTTTGAGGCTCACGATGGACTCCTTTCAAAGCTTGAATCACGATAAATTTCAGGGTCAGCCTGCACCCGGCGTGACAAACGTGAACGGAACCCTCGCAAGGATAGGCGTAGGTCCAATGACTTCGGTGTGGTAGTGCACTGTACGAAGGGATGGGCTTTCGCCTATCCCTTCAGGAAGCAGGCTTCCTGATTGTGCATGACGGCTGGGGAGGGCGCCGTGGCTTGTGGCCGCATTCGCCAGAATGACCCGGCGAAGAAATGCATGCTGATCGCTCAGCGAGAATACCCATGCAGAAAGTGTGCCAATCTGTCTGCAGGTAGGTCAAATGCGGCGGAATTCCTTGTAGCACCAAGCGGACACGTGCCTGTCGTGCTTCTTCAGAGATGGGATGACAGCGTGTTCGCAATGCGCCAATTTGTGGCATGAAGCTTGTTTGTGGTGCGTACGGGCCAGTCGCCCTGTGCCGGATAGGGTGTCGCCGATCTGCTATCCTGCGGGCATGGAAACCCAGGGATTCTGGCGCTCAGCCGAGCTGCCGTTTGTGGAAAGCCGCCGTGCACGCGACGCCAGCGCCTGCTATGTGCCGCACACGCACGACAGGCTCTCGATTGGCGCGGTCGATCGCGGCCACTCGCTGTTTTTCTGCCAAGCTCAGAGTATCCCTCTGGTCGCCGGGGATGTGGTACTGGTGCCGGCCGGGGTGGTGCATGCGTGCAACCCCGTGGCGGGGCAGGCCTGGGCCTATCAGATGCTCTATCTCGACGATGCCTGGGTGGCGCAGATGCTGGGCGGGGCATTTCACGGCGATGGCCGGGTGCTTACGCATCTGCCGCAGCAGATGTTTGCCCGCCCGGTGTATGCCATGCTGGATGCAGTGAATCGCTGTCTCTTCAGCGATGTCGCCGCGTTGGAAAAGGAAACCCAACTGGCGCGTTTCATCGGTGACGTGCTGCTGCCGCTGCAGTATGCCGAGATCGCGGTACTGCCTGAGGCTGCCAATCGTGGTGTGGAGCGGGCCAGAGCCCTGATTGAAGCGCGCTGCGGCGATACTTTGCGCTTGGCCGAGCTGGCGCAGGTGGCTGGCTTGAGTCCGTATCATTTTGTGCGTGCCTTTCGCGCACAGGTCGGCATGACGCCGCATGCTTGGCAGCTTGATGCGCGCATTCGCCGCGCCCGGCGCCTGCTCGATGCTGGTGTGCCGCTCGCAGAGCTGGCGTTGCAGCTCGGCTTTGCCGATCAGAGCCATTTCCAGCGTGTGTTCCGCCAGCGCGTGGCAGCGACGCCGCGCCAGTACCAGCGCAATTTTATTCAAGACTGAGGTCGTTCGTCTGCGCCATGCTCTCCCCGATTCTTGAATGGGAGGTGTGGCATGGCTTTGTGGCAGCAGTTTGTGGTGGTGGCGGGCGCGCATTTCCTGGCCCTGCTGAGTCCCGGCCCGGATTTCGTGCTGATTCTGCGCAGCAGCCTCGCACACGGGCTCAGGCGTGCCTGGGCCGTGTGCGTGGGGATTGCGCTGGCCAACGGGATCTTTATCCTGCTGGCGCTCAGTGGGGTGACGCTGCTGCGCGAGAGTGGGCCCTGGTTCGTCATCCTCAAATGGGCAGGCTGCGCCTATCTGGCATGGCTGGGCTGGCGTTTCCTGAGCCATCGCGGCAATCTTGCTTTGCCCGAAGCGGATCGCGTTACGGTACCCGTTACCAGTCTGTGGCATGAATTCGTGAGTGGCTTTCTTTCCGGCATCCTCAATCCCAAGAATTCGCTGTTTTATGCCAGCCTGTTCACGCTGGTGATGCCACGTGGCACGCCGCTGTGGGCGCAGGCCGCCTACGGCGCCTGGATGTTCCTGGCGGTGCTCGGCTGGGATCTGCTGGTGGCAGCCACCGTCGGGCAGCCGCAGGTGGTGCGGCGCTTTGTGAGGCATGTGCGCGGGGTGGAGCGTGTCACGGGCGTGCTGCTGCTCTCCATTGCGCTGGGGGTGGCGCTATCGCCACGATAGTGTTTTTACGGGCAGTGGCGATGATATGACGAGTGGAGTTGGTGCATGATGCATATTGAGCGGGATACGCTGAGCGAGACGATGCTGCATGATCCAGACACTATGGAGTTCCGCTGCAGCGGCGCGCGTCGGCGTTTGCACCTAATCCCCTGATCATTATGTGTGAATAGGTGGGGGCACGTGCTTGCATTGCTGTGCACCTGAGTCTAAGATTAATGGAATTCGTAGAAACCGATTGAATGTACCAAATCTAGCCATGATTCGTCACCCGCTCTCACTGCAGTCTGCATCTTCCGCCCGCATGCCGGGTGTGTGCGCCTGTGCGTTCGGTGACCGGACGAATTTTTACGCTATCGATTAGCCTTCTACCCTGAACAGGTTGGAAGGCTCGCTGCCTTCCGCAAGAAACCCCCGGACGGCAGTGCTCTCCGGGGGTTTCTGTTTTTGCGGCGCCGCTTTCGTGCGAACGCGGACTGTACTGGAATTCTGATCATGCGCACTTTCGACAAGCTGATTGCTTCAATTCGTACTCGCCATGGCGCGAGTGGCTTGCGCGCGACCCATGGTGTCAGGTGTGCCAATGGCATGGTGCATCTTCCGCAGGCAAAACCTACCCCCGGCTGACCTTTCCGCACATTCGAAAGGTCAGCCACCGATCTTTTGAATGGCCTTGCAGGGCAAGGCAGAGCAGGAAAGCATCATGCAAAACAAACTTCGCAACATTGGCATCATTGCCCACGTCGACGCCGGTAAAACCACGCTGACTGAACGCATCCTTTTCTTCACGGGCATGAGTCACCGTGTCGGCGAGGTGCACGACGGCAACACCGTGATGGACTTCGACCCGCAGGAAAAGAGTCGTGGCATCACCATCAACAGTGCTGCAACGAGCGTGTTCTGGCGCGACCATCAGATCAATGTCATCGACACGCCGGGCCACATTGACTTCAATATCGAGGTCAACCGTTCTCTGCGCGTGCTCGACGGCGCCGTCGTGGTGTTCGATGGTGTGGCCGGTGTTGAGCCGCAGACAGAGACTAACTGGCGCCTGGCAGACCGCTACGGCGTGCCAAGGATTGCCTTCGTCAACAAGCTCGACCGCACCGGTGCGGACTTCCATCATGTCGTCGAGATGATGCGGGAACGTCTTGGCATCGAGCCGCTGGTGACGCAGTTGCCCATCGGTAGCGAGGCGGACTTCCGTGGTGTGATTGATCTGGTGCGCGAAGTTGCGATTGAATGGCCCGAAGGCGATTCTGGTAATGGCTTTGTCGAAGAGCCGATTCCCGTGGCATACGCAGCAGAAGTCCAGATGTGGCGCAGCCGGCTGATCGAGACGGTGGTTGAGCAGGATGATGCCGCGCTTGCCGGCTATCTTGAAGGGCGTTTGCCGGATGCGGCAACTCTCGTGGCGTGTATCCGCAAGGGTACGCTGGCGGGTGCCTTCGTGCCGGTGCTGCTCGGGTCGGCGTTCAAGAACAAAGGCGTGCAACCCTTGCTTGATGCGGTGGTGGCGTATCTGCCGGCACCTCAGGAGGCGAAGAACGATCTGCCTTCTGATCTTGCCGGGCCGTTTGCCGCGCTGGCGTTCAAGGTGGTGCGCGACGAGCATGGCAGCCTGACGTATCTGCGCATCTATCGCGGCCGCGCTGCTGCCGGCACGGCGGTGCTGAATGCCACGACGGGCGAGCGTGAGCGGATTGCGCGCGTGTACCGCGTGCATGCCGACAAGCGTCAGGAACTGGATGCTGCCGAAGCGGGTGACATTGTTGCCGTGGCCGGACTCAAGCACACGACAACCGGCCACACGCTGACCGATCCCGCGCACCCCGTGGTGCTCGAGCAGATCACAGTACCGGAGCCGGTTATCGATGTGGCGATTGAGCCGCGCAAGGCTGCGGACCAGCAGATCCTCGCCAAGGCGCTGCAGAGCCTGCTTGCCGAAGACCCCAGCCTGCACGTGCGGCAGGATGAGGATTCAGGGCAGACGATCCTCTCCGGTATGGGCGAATTGCAGCTCGAAGTCACGCTGGAGAAGCTGCGCAGCACGCATAGCGTGGAAGTGGCCACGGGCAAGCCGCAGGTGGCGTACCGCGAAACCATCGCGCATGCGGTCGAGGTGCATCATCTGCACAAAAAGCAAAGCGGTGGCCCCGGTCAGTATGCCGAGGTGGAGTTCGTGGTGGAGCCGCTGGAGCGTGGTGCCGGCCTGCAGTTCGAGAGCCGCATCGTGGGTGGCGCGGTGCCGCGTGAGTTCATTCCGGGGGTTGAATCCGGGGTGCGCAAGGCGGCGAAGTCCGGCGTGCTGGCGGGCTTTCCGTGCGTTGACGTGAAGGTGACGCTGGTGGATGGCAGTTTCCACGAGCGCGATTCCTCGGCGCTGGCGTTCGAGCTGGCGGCAGCCACCGCCTTCCGGGATGCCATGCGACGTGGTGGCCCGGTGCTGCTGGAGCCAGTGATGGCTGTAGAAGTGGTGACGCCGGTGGATTACCTCGGTGACTGCATCGGCGACCTTCACCGGCGCCGTGGCACCATCCGGGCGCAAGAGCCGCGCGGCAATGCGGTGGCGATCGAGGCACTGGTGCCACTGCAGAACATGTTCGGCTACATCGGTAGCCTGCGTGCGCTCAGCTCGGGCCGTGCGCAGTATTCGATGCAGTTCGCGCATTACGCCGAGGCGCCGGCCAATGCGCTGCCGCTGGCGGCTTGAAGTTGTAAGTGAGGCAGTAATAGAGAAGAAGCGGGGGAGAAATCTCCCGCTTTTCTTTTGGGAGGGATTTTATGCGTAAGGTATTAATTGAAGCGGTGAATGAGGCCGTCTGGTTTATGTCATGATTCCAGACGGGGTTCTTCATGAGGCGGGTTTTGGCGACGTTTCCTGCGCTGTGGGTGAAGGCTCGCCGGATTGCTCCCAACCACCGCCCAGCGCCAGGAACAGCTGTACCTGATCGTCGGCCAATAATGCTTCGCTCGCCGCAAGCGCGGCTTCCGCACTGGCGAGAGCACGATCCGCATCAAGCGCCTGCAGGTAATCCACCTTGCCGCTCTGGTAGAGGCGGCGCGATTGTTGCGAGACTTCGGCAGCGGCATCGCGCGAGGCACGTAGGGCCGTGCGCCGGTCAAGTTCCTGCGCGTAGGTGCTGAGAGCTGTTTCGGTCTCGCGCAGTGCGGTGAGCACCGCCCCATCGAATTTCGCCAATGCTGTCCGGGTACCGGCGCGGGCCTGCTCGATGCGCGCATCCACCGCTCCTGTGTTGGGGAGGGTCCAGGAGATCAGCGGGCCGAGATTCCAGCCAAGGGAGTCGGATCGGCCGAAATCCACTGCCGTGCTGCCCGAGCTGCCGCTCAGCCCGAGGCTGATTTTCGGATAACGGTCGGCCATGTTGTAGCCGATACGTGCGGTGGCGGCAGCAAGCGTTCGCTCTGCTTCGCGGATATCAGGGCGGCGGCGCAGCAGTGCCGCACCATCCCCTACGGGAATGGTCTGGGTAAGCTGGGGGGGTGTATTGCAGTCTGCGACTTCACGGGGGAAGTCCTGGGGCAGGCGCCCCGTGAGTGTTGCCAGCCGGTACAGGGCGCCCTGGCGCTCGGCCAGCAGGCTGGGCAGTGCAGCTTTGAGGGCATCGAGCTGGCTGCGTGCGCGGGCGGCATCGATAGTGCTGACGCGCCCCGCCTGTTGCAGGCGTTCAGAGAGTTCCACGGCTTCCTGTTGCAGACTGACGGACTTGTTGGCGCTGTCGAGGCGCAGGCCGGTGGAGCAGACTTCAGCGTAAGCGCGCGCGGTGCCGGCAGCCACGTTGACGCGGGCAAGATCCAGCGCTGCCTCGGCGGCTTCACTGTCATCGGTCGTGGCTTCGATGCCACGCTTGAGCTTGCCGAAAATGTCCAGGTCATACGAAATGCCGAGGCTGGCACTGTAGCGGTATTTGTCCGGTGGTACGTAGTTGCTCTGCAGCAGCGAAACGCCGGATGGGTGCCCGTAGTAAGGATTGGCGTTGAAAGCGATAGAGGGTTTGCGCCCGCCTGCCACTTCGGCCTCGATGGCCTGCACGCGTTCCAGATTGGCTGCAGCGGCGCGCAGATCGGTGTTGTGTACCAGCGCCTCGTTGATGAGGGCATTCAGGCGGGCATCCTGATACAGTTGCCACCAGTGCGCAGGCAGTGGCGCCGTCGAATAGGGGGCTGCTGCCGCACCAGCAAATGGCGCGGCCGCCCCTTGCTGGTTTGCGACAGCTTGTGGCGGCAGGTGATAGTCAGGCCCCTGCGTGAAGCTGGCGCAGGCAGAGAGGGTGGCAGCCGCCAGGGCGGAGAGCACGGTTTTCATCACACCCCCTTGTGCGCAGGCTGGGCTGCAGCGGTGCGCGGGGCGGCGAGAACCTCCACGGTCACGGTCTGGCCTGCAACGAGAGTTTCACCGGCGGGTAGCGGATTGAGCCTGACGCGCACCGGCACGCGCTGCGGCAGACGCACCCAGTTGAAGTTCGGGTTGATCGAGGGCAGCAGGTTGGGGCTGGCGACGCGGTCGTGGTCGGCGATTGCGGCGGTGAGGCTTTCCACCGTGCCGCTGAAAGTCTTGCCGGTGCCCATCGGCGCAATGCGCACGGGGTCACCGATGTGGATGCGGGCGAGCTTGGTTTCCTCGAAATAGCCTTCCACGTAAAGTGATTGCGTATCCACCAGGGCAAGCACGGGATGCCCGGCGGTGGCATAGCTGCCCAGACGCAGATCGAGGTTGGTGATGACGCCTGCCGTCGGCGTGTGCACCTGCGCACGCGCCAGATTCAGCTTGGCCGTGTCGACACTCACCATGGCCTGGGCGACTGCCGTCTGGGCCTGTTCCATGCGGGTCTGGGTCTGTTCGCGGGCTTCCTGCGATACCAGATTGCCCAATCCTGCGTTGCGTACGTTTTCACGCTGGGCCTGGATCAGGGCGATGTGCTGGGTGGCAAGCTGGGTTTGGGCCTGACGCAGGGCCAGTTCATAACGTGCGCGGTCCACCTCGAAGAGCAGGGTGCCCGCAGCCACCGGCTCGTTGTCGCGAATCGGTACCGCCGTGACCAGCCCGGAAACGTCCGGGGCGATCTGCACGATGTTGGCGCGTACGCGGCCATCCCGCGTCCAGGGGGCCAGTTCGTAACGATCCCACAGGCGCAGGCCGGCCCAGATGGCTGCCGCCACGATGATGAGCGTGATGGCGATGGAGATCAGACGTTGGGGGTTGATGATTTTATTGGTTTTCATATTGCATTCACTGGGGCGTGAGGTAATAGGGCCGTGGCGCAGCTGAGGCCATAGAGCATCAGCACGTACAGGGCCATGTCAAACAGGGCTGGATGCCAGATCCAGCGATAGGCGCCAAAGGCGGCGAGAACGCGCCGCACAAGCCACATCAGCAGCAGCGTCAGTGCGGCGAGTGGCATCAGCCACGGCAGGTACATGCCAAACAGATCGGTGGCGCCAATCATGCGGCGACTCCTTCCTTTAGGGGATTGAATTCGGGTATGTCTTTGGGGTAAATATTGCGACGCAGTCCAACCAGTGCGGCAATCGCCGGATGGCTGCCCGCAGCGGGCCGCTGCAGGGTATGGCCGAGCAGGGCGTCGATGGCTGTTCGCAGGCCTTGTGGCGGCGTCGCAGAGTGGTTTCCGATGCGTTGGCGGTACCACTCTGCCAGCGCCTGCAGCATGGTTTGCAGGGCTTCTTTGGGCAGATGCTGGCGGTGCTTTTGCAGGGTGACGATGTCTGCGCCCAGGCGCAGATCGCGCAAAGCATCCTGGGCCGGAACTCCCGGAACCGTGCCGCCGGCAAGCGCCACGCGGGGGGCGAGCAGGGCAATACGGTCGAGCATGCGTAGCAGGTAGGCCTCGCCGTTATCGGGCAGGCTGGGGAGTTCCGCCAGTTCCCGCAGATCATCCCAGGTGGCACGCTGGATGCGCCGTGCGCTCCAGGCCGAGCCTACGGAGCGCATCAGGCGCGCGGTGCGGGCGGCCACGACGATGCCAAGCACCTGCCCGAGCATGGAGTTGAGGAAACTCACCAGATCGGCCTGTGAGGTGTCGTGCATGGCCAGTGTGCCACAGACGCCCATGATCACCGGCATGGCTTTCGTGAAGCTGGCAGGGCGCCCCGCCAACGCACCGAGGAACAGCAGGGTGGGAGCACAGATCAGTGCCAGTGTGGCGAAATCCTGCACCAGTGGCAGCAGTACGAGCACATATACTGCGGAAATCGGGATCGACCACAGCGTCCACTTGAGAAACCCATGGATCGCCGGGACGGGATCATCCATCGTGGCGAAGAAGCTCGAAAAGATCGCTGCCATCATGGCTGCCATGGCGCCTGATGACCAGCCGGTGAGAATCCAGAAGGCACAGCACAACAGGGTGGCGACCAATGCGGCAGATGCCGAGAGCAGCGCCATGCCCTGATCCAGATGCAGCAGCTGCCCCTGGGTTTGCGCGGGGTGAGGGCGGGGTGGAGCACCGAGCAGGCCGTGGTCGATATCGCCACGCAGCCGCAGGCACACCTGCCAGCGCGTGACAAGTTCATCGAGGCGCGTGGCCAGCCCGATGCGCAGCACCTGGTTCCAGGGCGGCACGTCGGCCTGCGTGATGGCCTGGATGGCGTCGCGCAGGGCGGGTAATTCGGTGCCGCATTGGGCTTCCTCCTGCCGGGCCAGCCAGGTTTCGATGCGCACCAGCAGCGCCTCGATGTCTGGCGCCAGCATTCCATCTGCCTCTTCAAGCGCCTGCAGACGGTCTTCCGCAGCCGAGAGCGCAGGTGTCAGAGCGGCGATGGCATCCTGCATGCCGGCGATACTGTCGGCTGTCCAGCTCAGGTGCCCGGTGTCATACGGAATGTGGGTGCCCAGCAGGCGCAACTGGGTGATGTCTGCCGCCACGCGGGCGCGGTCGGCTTCCGCAGTCTGCGGAGACGGTTGCCGTTGCAGGATATCGCCAGCCCATCGGCGCATGTCGCCAAGGCTGCGGTTGAGCAGGCCGAGCACGCTGTGCGTGAGATCAGCAGGCATGACCAGACTGTGTACGATCGTGGCAGAGAGGATGCCCAGGCCGATTTCCTCCACGCGCGCAGCTGCCGTATCAAACATTGTCTCGGGCGTGCTGACGGCTGGGAAGCCGATCAATGCCGCGGTATATCCCGCAAGCATGAAGATGTAGGCGCGTGGCGTGCGGTCCTGCAGCGAGAGGTACAGGCAGCCGGCCAGCCAGAGTGACATGGTGAGGCTCAGAAGTTCCGGCGAGTTCGCGAACGTCGGCACGAGCAGGACTGCCGCCATGCTGCCCAGCAGTGTTCCGGCAAGACGGTAAACTGCCTTGGAGCGCACCATACCGGCCAGCGGCGCAGCCACCACATAGGTGGTCATCAGCGCCCAGAACGGGCGTGGCTGCCCAGCCCAGCTTGCGAGATAGAAGGCAAGCATGCTGGCAGCAAAACACTTTGCCGAGAAAATCAGTTCCTCGGCACTGAAGCGCGGGATCTTCGGTAAGTTCACGTTTCAAGGGCTCCTGTTGCCTTGGGGAGCGGAGGAAGCATCAGGTGGGCGCAGCCCAGGCGAACCTGCAAGGTCTGCATGAAACGTTCCATCGCAGCCAGTTCTTCTTCGTCAAAGTCTTCGAAGAGGCTGGCCCGCATCTCGCGCAGGGCAGCTTCTGCCAGTGAGCAGGCGTGCTGGCCGGCTGCAGTCAGGTGCATGGTCTTGGCGCGGCGGTCCAGCGCGTCTTCGCGCCGCTCGATGAAGCCGCCCTCCTGCAACTGATCCAGCGAGCGGACCAGGGACGGGCCTTCGATGCCCAGCAGATTGGCGAGCATGCCCTGACGCAGGCCTTCCCCATAGCGGCCGATCATGATCAGCGGCCAGGCCATGGACTGCGATAGCCCCACATGCGCCACGGCCTGGTTGGCGGCGGCGCGATAGGCACGCTCCAGCACCGAGAGGTTGGCGCCGAAACTCATCAGAAGGGCTTCGCGCTTGCGCAGTGTGCTGCGTCTTGGTGTTGTGTGAGAGGTATTCATTTTTGTCTCCAGGTCATCAGGTAGATTAATAGGTAATAATTAAATTGGTAGCTTGCTATCTATTTTAATGGGCCCGGGAAATTTTTCCATCTTTTTCTCTCTGTTGGCCGCCGAACGGAATGTGTCCGGAAACATGATGCATGCGTAAATGCGTGACACAAAACCATGCTTGCAGTGCAGGAATTGACTGGTTCTCGGGGATTGCATCAATCCATGTACACGCCCTGCAGGGGCGGAGCGGGCTCGGCGAAAGGCTGGCCCTGCATTTCGCGCAGAGACGATTCAATGGTATGGCATATCATTGAAAGTGGCAGATCGTTGCCTTCAACGCCGAAAGGCTCTTCGAGCTCTTCGGAAATCCGTTCCAGTGCGAGATAGGTGTAAGCGATGAATACGGCGATGGGCGGCGTGAGCCAGTCGATGCTGCTGACCAGCCCGGCTGGCAGCAGAATGCAGTAGAGCGTGACGGTACGGTTGAAGAGTACGCGGTAAGTGAAGGGGATGGGGGTGGTGGAAATACGCTCACAGCCGCCGAGTATTTCCGAGAGCGTGCCGAGATTGCGATCGATGGCCTGCCACTCGATATCGCTGATACCACCCTGACGCATCTGGCGCGCAAGCTCACCGAGCCAGAGCAGGATCATGGCGGGCTTGAAGCGTGCCGGCCCGATTCGCGCATAGACCTCTACTGGCAGCAGCCGGGCAAGCGCAGGGACTTCGACATCGTGACGCAGCTGCGCCTTGAGTGCATAGGCGAAAGCACAGCAACCATTGACGAACGCCCCGGCGAGTGGCGGTTCAAGGTTGAGGGTGAGCGCCTGGCGTGTGAGCGAGCGGCAGGTGATGAGCAGGCTGCCCCAGAGCTTGCGGGCTTCCCAGAAGCGCTCGTAGCTCACCGTGTTGCGAAAGCCCAGGAAGATGGCGAGCGAGACACCCAGCAGCGCGAAGCAGGGAATGCTCAGTGAAGAGTTCGGAAAGTGTTGCATCCACCAGGGGCGCAGCACTGCCGAGAGCAGCGAGACGGCGAGTACGATCGAGAGTTGGGGCAGGATGCGTGGCAGCGCTGCACCACGCCAGACAAACAGGAGGCGGAACCAGGACAGATTGGAGCGGACGATCATGGGTACTGCGGCAATGGTTTTACATCAGAATCGTCTCATCTTACACAATAAAAGAGTGCAAAAAACCACCTTTTTGGTATGGGAATGGTAGCGAAAAGCAATCCAAACCGCCTGTGCGGCTCAAGGTTTTCTGGCGGTGTAGATTGCGGTGACGAAATTACGCGTAACGCTGCCACCGAAATCCTGATCGACGATCCGGGCAATTTCGGCGAGGAATTTTTCCCGCTCAGGTTCGGCAAGGTGGGCCACAGGCGAAAACGTGGCGGTCAGGTTCACCACCTGTTCTCTGGTGAGCGTGGATTGCCAGCGGATTTCCTCGTACCGTATATCTATGAATCCTGAATTTTCGAGTTCGCGGCTGCGGGCTTCCTGCGCAAGAGAAAATGGTTGTCCGAGCGGATCTCCCTGTGAGGGGCTATGTGCCAGTGTCTGAAACAGGGGATTGGTGCGCCGCAGGAAATCGTCAACCAGCAGTGGGTCGCCATATACCGTCCACCACATGGCCCAATGCCCGCCGGGCCGCAGCAGGTTCCAGGCTTTGCTCAGGGCGGTAGCCGGATCCAGCCAGTGCAGTGACATCGCGGCAATGCCCAGATCAAAGGCGTTGGCCGGGAGTTTGACCTCCTCGAAGGGCACTTCGTGGATGTGCAGTTGCGGGGAGTAGCGTTGCAGACGCTGGCGGAGCACCCGGGCGAGCTGCGCGTCGGGTTCGATGGTGCTGAGATTGCAGCCCAGATCCAGTAAATGCTGTGTGGCGAGGCCGGTTCCAGGCCCGATCTCGAATACTGCGGTGGCTGTGCCGGCCCGACATCGCTGATTGAGAATTTCATACACCCGCGGCGGGTAATCCGGACGCGCTTCGGTGTAGATGGTTGCGTATTGTCCGAAAATCTGGCGCCCGATTTCACGTTCCAGTGTGGTGTTCATCCTGACCTCCGTTTTGATGCGGTAACTTTCCTGTTCATCCGCGTAAATTCTAGGAGTATTCCGCATCAGTTCGAGCGAAGTTTTTCAAGCATGCTTAGTCAGTGCTGGAATAAGCCGTGGGAGCAGGGTTTGCGGCTTCGGCAGCCAGGCGTATGTGCCCGCCGGGGCAGCTTGTGTCTGGATGGGAGAACTCGAGCTGTCCCCTCTTTACTTTTTGGACTCAAAGGTTTTCGCCCTCATGGGCGAAACCTCACAATCGGCGCAATTGCTCAGAACTCCATTGTTCCTGCTGATGCAGCGCCCTGCGACAACCTGCTTCGTTGGTTCGGGTTGGACCTTTAGGGGGTATTTTGGTATGCCAAATGCTTTTCGTGGGGGCAGTGGAACGTAAGCGGAATTGTGCCGCATGAAGAATGGCTGTTTGGTGAAAATCTACCTGGATAGCCCGAGCGGTATCCACAAAAGTGCTTTATTCAAACGGAGAGAACTCCCAGGCAAAACGCCCAGTGGAAAATTTTGTCTTCCGCCTTGGCCCACACGACAACCGGATGAATCTCAAATATCCACCCGGATCTCTGTGCGGCTTCTTGCCACGGTTCACTTTGCACAGCAAACCGGTTTGGCAGGCATGGCGCTGCGCTCCATGAAACCCCGTCCTCGCCCTTCTCGCGCCAGATCGTGAACAGCCTAAAAGTTCTGTTATCCAGCAGGGTAGGGGATGACGCACTGGTGCTGCTCCCCCAGCCCTGCGATGCATAGATGCAATTCGTCGCCGGGTTTGAGGAAGCGGGGCTCGGGTTTGGCGGCCATGCCCACACCGGGAGGCGTGCCAGTACAGATCACGTCACCGGGGAATAGTGTCATGTAGCGGCTGCAATAGGTCACGATCTGCGCCACGCCGAAGATCATCGTGCGCGTGTTGCCCTGCTGGCGACGCTCGCCGTTGAGCTCCATCCACATCTCCAGGTTCTGCGGGTCGGGTACTTCGTCGCGCGTCACCAGCCAGGGGCCGATGGGGCCAAAGGTGTCACAGCCCTTGCCCTTGTCCCACTGAGAGCTCTGGAACTGGAAGCCGCGGTCGCTGACATCGTTGGCTACGCAATAGCCGGCGACGTGTTCCAGTGCGCTGGTCTCATCAACATGGCTGGCGCGCTTGCCGATGATCACGCCCAGTTCCAGTTCCCAATCCAGTTTCGTCGAGTGTGGCGGTTGCACGATGGCATCGTCCGCGCCATTGATGCAGCTCACGGCCTTTGTGAAGATCACCGGCTCGGTTGGAATCGGCAGATTGGCTTCCAGGGCGTGGTCGCGATAGTTCAGGCCGATCGCGAGGTATTTGCCAATGCGGGCAACGGGCGGCGCATAGCGGACGGGGCCGGTAACCAGAGGCAGGATATTCACATCGACGGTGGCAATGCGTGCCAGCGCTTCATCGGAGAGAAATTCTGGCTGCAGGTCTGGGAGGTGGCCGGAAAGATCGCGTACCCGCCCCAATGAATCAATAATGCCGGGGCGTTCGCGGCCTGGTTGGCCAAAACGGCAGAGTTTCATGATCAAGACCTTATGCAAAAATGGCAAGGGCAATAGCGGGGCAGATCGGAGACTGCTTTCGGGTGGAGAAGGCGGCTGCACTATCCGGATCGCTGGGAGTGGACATCTGATTTAGATCGTTAATCTGATAAAATCTATTTTTCTAGCGTAAAAACTATTTTACGTATACGAATTGATTTTGCAATTGTGGAGTTCCCATACATGCCCACTGCTCTGCCTTCCCGCAGCCTCACCCAGACGACCTACGAGCGCTTGCGGTGCGATCTGCTGGCCTGCCGTCTGCCGCCGGGCGAACGGATCAATGTTAAGGTTCTGGCCGAGGCTGTAGAAGCGAATGTCAGCGCGGTGCGTGAGGCCCTGTCGCGCCTGGCAGCGGAAGAACTGGTGATTGCGGAGCCGCAGAAGGGGTTTCGGATAGCCCCGATTTCTGTTGCAGATCTGCTGGATCTGACGAGTGTGCGCATTGAGGTGGAAGGCAACTGCCTGCGGCGTTCCATTGAGGCGGGCGATGTGGCCTGGGAGGCGCGTGTTCTGGCTGCGTTTCATTGCCTGTCGCATGTGGCGCTGGCTGCCCCGGATGGCTTGGTCAGCAATGAGTGGAATATCGCGCATACGGCGTTTCACGAGGCACTCATGAGTGCCTGCCCGAGCCCGCGCTCGCTGCGCCTGCATACTATGCTGTTTGAGCAGTACTCACGCTACCGGGCCTTGTCGCTTGCGATATCGGTGGATGATCGTGACCTTGCCGGCGAACACCGGATGCTTATGGAGGCGGCTTTGAGCAGAGATATCTCCCGAGTGCTCGAACTGCTTGGCACGCATATCCAGCAGACCACGGATGTGCTGGTGCGGAATCTGCAGGCACAGGCAGACTGAAGTCGGGGCATTGTGGAGATGGGCGGAGCTTGTATACGCATAACGGGCCTGATCCCAGCCTATGATGAGGTGTACTTGCGACCGCCATGTGATGGCGGGTGAGTGCAGTATCCTCTTTGCTTATGAGGGCAAAGCATAATTTGATCCGGGTTTACCCCTATCGAATAGCGTAAAATCCTCGCTGGCGCGACAAGCCATTCCTCCCCCCTTTCACTATTCAGTCGTGCTGCCATCCTGCTGACCAGGCATGGGTGTGCCCAAAATGATTCAGGAGTTTCAGATGCATAGTAGTTCCTTCAAAGCCGCGCTGATTCTTGTGGCGATGCTTGCTGGCGGCTGCGCGAGCACTCCCGCGCCGATAGCCCATGTCGGTTTCCAGCCGGTGCCTGGTGACCCTGGCCATATCACGCTGCACATGATCGGCGATTCGACGATGACGATGTATAAGGAAGAGCGTCGCCCGCAGATGGGTTGGGGCGAAAAGATGCCGGCTTTTCTCAAGGATGACGTGAAAGTCATCAATTGGGCACTCGGTGGGCGCAGCTCACGCAGCTTTTACTACGAGGAATCGCGCTGGCCTTCCATCCGCCCGCAGATCCGGACGGGTGACTATGTGCTGATCCAGTTTGGCCACAACGATCAGAAAACCGGAGGTAACTACGAGCGTTACGGCACCTACGCGTTCTGCTCTGATGGCAGCACAGATGGCGAGAATTGCCCGGATGTTGAGCATTCCTACTACCAGTTCATCAAGCGCTACGTGATCGAAACGCGCCTCAAGGGCGGCAAGCCTATCCTCATGTCGCCGATTTCACGCAAATATTTTGAAGGTGATCACATCAGTGTCAAGGGTCAGCATAATCTGACCAAGGCTGGTGCCGGCGAAATGTTCCCGCGCGGCGACTACGTGGCTGCGATGCGCGCGGTGGCGGAGCGTTACGATGTGCCGTTTGTGGATTTGACTTCTGCTACGCGCGATATCGTGGAGCAGTATGGCAATGCCGAGGCCACACGTTCGCTCTACATCGCAGCGGACAACACCCATCCGCAGGTGCTCTTCGCCACGCTGATCGCGCAGCGCGCTGCAGAAGGCATGCGCCAGCAGGGTGTGCTGGCTGACCAGATCGTTGAACCGCAGACTCTCGTGAGCAGCGCCGATCTGCTGAATTTCGGTGTGCGCTACAAGGGTGATGCAGCCGTCAAGCAGGTGGTGTTGACTGCCTTTTCGCTGCAGCCTGCCAAAGGGCAGGTAACAGTGAGGGCGCCGCGTGGCTATGCGCTCTCGCTTGACGAGAAGACCTGGGCCGACAAACTTGAGATTCCCTACGCTGATGGCAAGTTCTCGCAGATGCTTGCAGTCCGCTTTCAGCCCGAAGGTGCCCGTGATTACGCCGGCACGATTGTTTTTGCAGCCGACAAGGGGGCGAAGCTGGGTGTTGTCGGCGTCAAGGGCCAGGGCGTGAAGCCCGGTAGTGAAGTGGATGTGGCGGTGCTGTGGCCGATGACAGGTTCGGCACAGGCCAGCGTGGATGGGCCGGTGAGTGCGGAAAATGTCAGCGTGGTCGGCCTGAAGGCCACTGAACCTGTGGTGATGGCTGTCGATGGGCAGGATGCTACGATCACCCGCTACGCGGTGAGCTCTGCCGAGCGTAATTCCCGGGAGTATCTGCAGTATGCCGTTACCCCGGCAGTGGGCAGTCTGCGTGTTTCCGGGATTTCGGCTTATCTAGGGTCAAGCGGTGGCAACAGCGTGCAGGCCGATGTGGAATATTCGCTGAATGCCGATTTCAGCCAGCCGGTGCGGCTGACTGCAGAAGGCGCGCTGAGTTTTGGCAAGGATGAGATTGTCGCCAAACACTTTGCGACGGATCTGCAGGTCAGCGCCGGGCAGACCGTGTATGTGCGCATCTATCCGTGGAACACCGCAGGCAATGCTGGCAAGGCGCTGGCGGTCTACAACGTGAAACTGATCGGGCGTGCAATGCCCTGAGTTGAACGGGCAAGGGCACATAAAAACGCCAGGGCGAGCCCTGGCGTTTTTGTTTGGGTGCGCCCAGCATGGGCGCCCTCTTGCGGGTGCAAGTCCCGCCGTAAGTTGATCACGACGAACGAAGTGAAGCGCAACTGCATGAGGGGGACCGCATGTGGGGAGGAAGCGTGGAGCGAAACTGCGAGCCGATGGACAAGGA
>DBTS01000139.1:36504-63396 GCA_002307175.1 Rhodocyclaceae bacterium UBA1310 | reverse complement strand
TGGCCACTCGTGCCAGTGTTGCAGTGCGGCTTGTCGCGGTTGAATTTCTCTTTGGCCATCGTCGTCTACCCTGTTGGCCGCATCGTTGCGGCATTCACGATTCAAAGTTTGGAGCGGGTGAAGGGAATCGAACCCTCGTCATAAGCTTGGAAGGCTTCTGCTCTACCATTGAGCTACACCCGCTCAATGACGAACCACCTTACGGCAATCCGCCCGATCACTTAACCCGCACAGCACCGGCAAAACCGCTACTGCTAAAAATCTCTGGTGGAGAGGGTTGGATTCGAACCAACGTAGGCGTAAGCCAACAGATTTACAGTCTGCCCCCTTTAGCCACTCGGGCACCTCTCCGCGAGGAATTCGGAACTATAGAGATAAAAGTCCCGACCGTCAAGCACTTTCTTTAACTATTTCTATTTGCCCGGGAGGACGTCATGCCCCCAAGCGGAAAACAGGCGCGTATTGTTAAGATTCGGGAACCAAATTACAAGCCCTTTTTATATGTCCAGCCGTCTGATCAAACCCCTGTCAGCACAAATCGCCGGACTGGTTCTCGTTTACTCCTTGAGTTTAAACGGAATTTTTCCGCCACTGGGCGTTTTCTGGCTTGCCTTGCTGCAAGGTAGTTTTGCTGCAATTATTTCTCAACTGCTCCTCAGTCCGCGTTGGTGGGTACCGATTCACCTGTTTTTTCTGCCCGCAATCGTCGGTGCCATCCAGTTGCAGATCCCCTCTTCCGCGTATGCAACAGGCTTTGTAATTCTCGCGCTGATTTACTGGAGCAGTTTCCGCACCCAGGTACCGCTCTTTCTCTCCAACCGCATGACAGTTCATCGGTTGGCTATCTGGCTGCCGGACGAGAAACCCCTGCACATCCTCGATATAGGCAGCGGCACCGGCAGTTTTGCCCTGACGCTGGCGCGCCTGCGCCCGGATTGGCAGATCGAAGGCATCGAAACTGCTCCCGCACCCTACGCGCTCTCACGCCTCCTGGCACGCAAGCTCGCCAATCTGCATTTCACCCGCGGAGACTTTTGGCGACACCCACTGGGAAACTACGACCTCGTCTATGCCTTTCTCTCGCCTGTCCCGATGCCCGACCTGTGGCGCAAGGCACGTCGCGAAATGCGTCCCGGCAGCCTGCTGGTCAGCAACAGCTTCGATATTCCCGATCAGTGCGCCGATGAAGTGATCGCCATCGATGATCGCCGTGGCACCCGCCTGTACATCTATCGGATACCCGGCACAAAGCCGAAAAATAGCCGCTAAACAGGCCATTCATCTCGGCTTGATCCGTGCCGTTATTCTTCATCATTGGCACCGGAGAACTTGAAAATATGGCAGAAATCATCTGCATCATCGGAACCAAAGGCGGCAGCGGCAAAACCACCCTGTCCCACCTGCTCTGCTACGGCCTGCATCTGCAGGACAGGCGTGGAGCCTGCGTCATGACTGACGAATACCGCACCCCGCTACGGCCGGAAGGGCGGCATTACGTAATGGCAGACGCCCGAACACCGGAAGCGCGGCGCAAAGTCATTGCCAAGCTGCGTGACCTGCGCGAATGGATCGGCGTGCTGGATGGCGGCGCCAACCGCACATCCATTGACCTCTCGCTGTATGAGGTTGCCGATGTCGTACTACTCCCGTTTCGCGACTCGGCTGAAGATTTGCGCGTCGTGATGCATGACATGGAACGCTATCCGCGCGCCTGGGCACTCCCTTCCCAGTGGCCGACCAACCGCTGGCAGCAGGAGGCCGCCACGCGTCTTCTGGATACCATGCCGGCCCCGCTGCGCAGCCGCGTGCTGGAGCCTGTGTACGCCGTCTCCTCATCGAAACTGCTGCTGCAGGCCACTCCGCCGGAAAGTATGCCGATCCCATTGAACAACGCCGCGCGCGCTTTTTCCCGACAGGTGCTGGATCTCCTCGCCCGAACCCAGGCCTGAGACTCACGGTCAGCAGGCGCCGGAATGCGCGGCAAGGTGATCCGCCATATCAGGTTAACTGCAGCAGGAAAGGGTCAGGCGCGCAAACCCTGGCGTGCCAGCACGACAAGCGCCTGAGCACGGTTTGGCACTCCCAGCGCACGCAGGATTGCCGAGCAATGGACTTTGATGGTGCCTTCGGCGAGACCCAGCAAATCCGCAATTTCCCGATTCGTGCGCCCTTCCACCATCAGCTCCATGACGCGGGTCTGCGCCTGCGTCAAACCATACTGCTCGGCCAATGAATCAATTCCGCGCTTGCGCCCTGGGCGCATGTGCGAAGGCGTGGCACTCAGATGGTCAGGCATCACCACCCCACCCTCAAGCACCGAGCGGATGGCGCCGACAAGCTGTTCCGAGGACATGGCCTTCGAGATGAACCCCGCCGCCCCTGCCTTCAGCGCACGCTTGACGGAAGCTTCGTCGGCCAGCGCCGACACCACCACCACGGGAATCGTTGGGTAACGATGCGCCAGCACCGAGAGCAGGGAAAATCCACTCATGTCCGGCAGCATCAGATCGGTCAGCACGAGATCAAACTCCTTGCCCGCCTCCACCAGGGACATCGCCTCGGCCGCGCACGCAGCCTGATGCTGCTCGCAGGGAATGCCAAGCTGGTCGAGTGCCCGAAGCAGCGCCTCGCGCACCAAAGCGTGATCTTCAATGACCAATACACGACAGGATTCCATGTGCTTGTCCGAGGAACCAGCAAACAAAGGTGGAATGCATATTACCCTCGTGCCATCGTTCCTCACAGCATATACACGAAAGAACTACCCAACAGGGCAGGAAAACTGTCGCAACAAAGCCACTTTCCCCTGAAGCACTCCGGCTCTAGTATGCTTGCGCCTCACCCCTTCGCCCGTCAGAACCTGTACTGATAGACATCCGCATGGCCTGCCCATCCATACAGTCCTTTTCTCGCTTGTGCTGGCAGGTATGCCTGATTCTCACGCTTTTGGTGGCGTCACAGGTCTGTGCGGCGAAAACCGTCCTCCTGGTGTTAAGCCAGGAGACTCCCGTCTATCTGGCCTACGCCCAGGCATTCCGTCTCGATCTGGCCCAGCGTGACAAGACTGTCACGATCTCGGTTACCCGCACCGACAAACTTCAGGATCAGCCCCTGCCGGCCGCGGAAATGTTTGTTGCCGTGGGCAACGATGCAGCGGAAATGCTCAGGCAGCGCGAGTTGCACAGCCCTTTGCTGATCACCATGATGCCGCGCGAGAGTCTGGAGCTATTGCTCCCCATGCAAGCTCATGCCAGCGGACTCTACGTCGACCAACCCCCCAGCCGTTACCTCTCGCTGGTGCGAGCCGCCCTGCCGGCAGCACGCCGCATCGGCATCCTGACCGGGCCGGACGGTCGGGCCACAGCACATAGTCTGTTGCGTACCGCACGCCAAATGCATCTTGGTGTGCATGTCGAAACCATAAGCTCCGGCAATGCCCTGCATTCTGCCTTGCAGCATATATTTGCCCGGTCGGATGTTTTGCTGGCCATCCCGGACGCCACGATTTTCAATCGCCAGACAATTCCGCGCATCATGATGGAAGCTTACCGGCACAACATCCCGGTGGTTGGCTTTTCGCCCGCCTATATTGGTGCCGGCGCGCTCGTGGCGCTGTACTCCACGCCGGAACAGCTGGCCCTGCAATCGGCTGACATCTGTCATAGAGTCCTTTCGGGAAGCTCCATCTCCGGCCTGAATTTCCCGATGCAATATACGATTGGTGTCAATGGCCACATTGCACAATCCATGAATCAGGCCATGGACGACGAAACCGTCATCCGTGCACGCATGACACGGCAGGAGCGACAACAATGAAGCTGGACTGGGACATCCGCTCCCGCGTACTTGTCGTGGCATTGATCCCGACTATCGTACTGGGCCTGTTGCTCACCACGATGCTGACATTCTCGCGCCTCAACGACCTTGAAGAGGCGCTCACCCAACGCGGACAGGCAACCGCACGCCAGCTTGCCTCCGCCGCAGAATTCGGCCTGTTTTCCGGCAATCGCGAAGTATTGCAGCGCCTGGCTTCATCCGCGCTCGAATCCCCGGATATCTACGGCATCGCAATTTATGACAAAGACAGCAACCTGATGGCCATGGCCGGTCTGCAGGTTCACGCCAGCGCCAGCGCCTCGGCCCCAAGCAAAGCAGATGTGATGAAGATCGGCAGCCAGATGCTGCGCATCGTGGAGCCGGTACGCAACATTCATACACTCGAAGATGATCCCTACACCCTGACCGCCAGCGCCAAGGACCAATACCAGCCACTCGGCGAAGTGGTGGTGCTGATCTCGCGCGAAACGCTGGATAGTCGCAAGCTCAACCAGATTTTCACAGCACTCCTGATGCTGGGCCTTGTGCTGGCAGGCAGCATTGCACTGGCCGTGCTGATGAGCCGTTCCGTGTCCACGCCAATCCAGCGTATTGCCGCTGCCATGTCGGATATCGGCAGCGGCAACCTCGCCACCCAGGTGCCACTTGAAGGGCGCGGCTCGCTGCGCCAACTGGCCGAAGGCGTCAATGAAATGGCTGCGCACCTGCTTGTGGCGCGCAGCAATCTGGAACAGCGCATCGCCGCAGCCACCCTGCAGCTGCGCGAACGCACCGAAGAAGCGGAACGCGCCAATCTGGCCAAATCCCGCTTCCTGGCGGCGGCAAGCCACGATTTGCGGCAGCCAATGCATGCCCTCGGGCTGTTCATCGCCGATCTCTCGCGCAAGGAACACTCTGAAGACACGCGCCAGCTCATTGAACGCATCGCCGCCTCGGCCGAGGCGATGGAAAACCTGCTCGACAGCCTCCTCGATATCTCCAAACTCGATGCCGGTGTGGTCAGCTCAAATCCCCGCCCCTTTGCGCTCGGCCCACTCTTTGAGCGCATCGGCAACGACTACGACCATGCCGCCAAGGAACGCGGGCTGCGCCTGCGGGTGCGCCCGACGAAACTCTGGGCGCTCAGCGATCCCCTGCTCTTCGAGCGCATCCTGATCAACCTCGTCAGCAATGCCCTGCGCTACACCCCGAGCGGCTCCATCATGGTGTCAGCGCGCAAACGTGGCGACCATGTGCTCGTCGAAGTCCGCGACAGCGGCCTGGGCATCGCCCAGGAAAACCAGGCCAGCATCTTCCTGGAGTTCGTCCAGCTCGATAACCCCGCACGCGACCGCAGCAAGGGGCTGGGCCTCGGGCTGGCCATCGTGCGCCGGCTCGCCGACCTGCTGTATCACCCGATCACCCTGCGCTCCGCGCCGGGGCGCGGCTCCGTGTTCGGAGTGATGGCGCCGGGTGCTCCTGCCGAATCCAATCCGGAACCCCTCATCAACACCGAACTCAACTTCCTCGGACGCATCGTCGCTGTCGTAGATGACGACACCCTCGCCCAGGAGAGTCTGGTCGGATTGCTACGCGCCTGGGGCTGTTTCGTGGTGGCAAGTGACAGCCTGGAAGGCCTGCTTGAGTCGCTTGAGGAACTCGAAGTCGAGCCCGAAGTCGTGGTCAGCGATTTCCGCCTGCCGGGCGAACATACTGGCCTGGACATCATTGCCAAGCTGCGTGAGCGTTTCCGCCACGACCTGCCCGCGCTCCTGCTCTCCGGCGACACCGGCCCCGAAACGCTGCGTCAGGCCACCTCACAGAACGTCCCGCTGCTGCACAAGCCCGTACGCCCGAGCAAACTGCGCGCTGCACTTGCCCATCTGATCCAGCAGGGCATGGCCCACAACACGGAATAGTCACCAGATCAGCGCAGACGCAAGCCATAGGCCATACTAAAGAATGCATTCACCGCAGCGCGCTCCACTTGCTGGCGCTGCAGCGTATGATTCACGTTCCTGATCCACATCGAGGAGATCGCCATGTCCGGAAATACTCAGGAAGACGGCTTTGAATTTGTTCGCCAGATGTGGGGCAAGATGGGCTTCGGGTTGCCGGGCATGGTTACACCAACCCTGGATACCGACGAGCTCGAACGCCGCATCAAGGACCTGCAGGCAGTCGAAGGCTGGCTGAAAATGAATCTGGGCATGCTGCAGATGACCATTCAGGGGCTGGAGGTACAACGCTCCACCCTGGTCGCCATGCACGCCATGCAGCAGGCCGGGTCTGAGGGCGAAGCCACCAATCCGTTTGCCAATGCCGCTTTGTGGACCTGGCCCTTCGGCAAAACCGAGACGGCAGGAGACACCGCCAGCCCGGCCGCTGAAGCGCCGCCCGAATCAACCGAGCAACCGGACAAGAACCGGTCGCCCAATAACCGTCGTAAATCATGAATTCCCCCCGTTTCGTATCCGCCTGGTCCTCCGCCGCTGGCTGGGAAGACGCCCTGCACGCCGTGCTGGCCGATCTGCCACGTCTGCCGCAAGCCAATCTGGGCTTTGTCTACATCTCCGATCACTTCTCGTTTGCGATTGATCCTATCCTGACCCGCCTGCGCCAGCACTCCGGTGTCCTTGAGTGGGTCGGCGCCACGGGTGTCGGCGTTCTCGGCACCCATGGTGCAGCTCTCGACGCTCCGGGCATTTCCGTCATGCTGGGAGCCTTTCCGCTCGACAGCTTCCGGGTATTTTCCGGGCGCCGCCCCGTGCCACGCGACTTTTCCCCCTACACCGCCGTGGTACACGCGGACCCACTGACCCCGGACATGAGTGAGCTGGTGCTGGACATGTCGCAGAAGATCCGTGGCGGGCAACTCGCCGGCGGGCTTGCCAGCGCGCGCCAGCAAGCCTGGCAGATTGCCGACGAACCCCTCACAGGGGGGCTTTCCGGCGTCGTCTTCGACGAAAGCATCCATACCCTGACGGGAGTCAGTCAGGGCTGCTCGCCCCTGCCCGGCAACTGGCGCGTCACCCAGGCACAGGAGACCCTGATCGAGCGCATCAATGGGCGCCCTGCGGTCGAAGTCTTTCAGGAAGCTGCCGGCCCCGCACTGGGCGCCGATCTGCGGCGGGCCGTGAGCACCCTGATGGTGGGGCTGTCCGACGATGAGGAAGACCGCCGCATGTATACCGCCCGGCGCATCGTGGCGCTGGATATGCGCAGTGGCCGGCTTGCCATCAATGATTCGGTGGCCAAGGGCCAGAATATCGTTTTTCTCAAGCGCGATGAATCTGCCGCGCACGATGATCTGGCACGCATGCTCGGCGAACTCCAGGCTGCCTGCCCACACCCGCCCAAGGGCGCCATCTACGTGAGCTGCGCCTCACGTGGCGGCGTGATGTTCGAGCATGACGAAACCGAGGTCACAATGATCCGGGAAGTCTTCGGCGACATTCCGCTCACCGGTTTCTTTGCCGCCGGAGAAATCGCCGGGGATCACCTGTTCGGGCAGACCGGCACGCTCACCCTGTTTCTGTAGTCCCCAAAACAGATCGGGGCGAATCACTTCGCCCCGATACTTAGTTCGCAAACTTCCCTCACAGCCCGGAATGCTGCCCCCGGTTGGCCCAGCGCGTCATGCGCCGCTCCACCAGTGCAAACAGTTCGTACATCACCACCCCCATCGCCCCGATCACGATCAGGCCGGCAAACACCAGAGGCATGTTCATCGAAGAGCTTGCGCCCATCATGAGGTAACCGATCCCCATATTGGAGGCCACGGTTTCGGATATCACCGAGCCCACAAAGGCCAGGGTGATCGCCACCTTCAATGAAGCAAAGAAGAATGGCAGCGAGCGCGGCAAGCCCACCTTGAAGAGGATATCCAGGCGCGAAGCGCCCAGCGAGCGCAATACATCCTCCAGTTCCGGCTCCAGTGTCGCCAGCCCGGTCGCCACATTCACCACCACCGGAAAGAACGAGATCAGGAAAGCCGTGATCACAGCAGGAATCGTCCCGATCCCGAACCACACCACCAGCACCGGCACAAAGGCCACCTTGGGCACGCTGTTGAAGCCCACCAGCATCGGATACAACGCCTTGTAGGTGATCGGCGAAGCGCCCACCACCATTCCCAGCACTGCCCCCACCACCACAGCAATCGCAAACCCGACCAGCGTCGTCATGAAAGTATGCGTGGCATGCTCCATGATCGGCCCGAAAAGCTCCCACCCGGTCTTCACTACCGCACTCGGTGCCGGAAACAGAAATGGCTTCACATCAAAACCACGACACACGGCTTCCCAGACGACAATCACCAACAGTGTCAGCAACCACGGTGCGAGGCGATACGCCCACTTCGAAGAAATTCGCATCTCAGGACTCCCTCACCCGGCCGATTGACTCGCGCAGCACCTGAACATGCGCAGAGAACGCATCGGTGTAAGTCACTTCCAGATCGCGCGGACGCGGCAGATCGATTTCGCGCCGCACCAGAATGCGCCCCGGGCGCTTGCTCATCACATACACGGTATCCGCGAGGAACACCGCCTCACGCAGATCGTGCGTCACCAGAATCACCGTAAAGGGCTGCTGCTGCCACAGATCCCGCAACATGCACCACAACTCTTCCCGCGTGAAAGCATCCAGCGCCCCGAAGGGTTCGTCGAGCATCAACAGGCGCGGCTTGTGGATCAGCGCCCGGCAGATCGAGGCGCGCTGCTGCATGCCACCGGAGAGTTCCCACGGAAACTTGTCTTCGCATCCAGCCAGGCCGACCCGCGCCAGCTGATCGCGTGCCATCTGTTCATATTCGGCCCGTTTTGCCTTGCGCGTACTGCGATAAGGCTCGACGATCTCCATCGGCAGCATCACGTTTTCCAGCGTGGTGCGCCAGGGCAGCAGGTTTGCCGCCTGAAAAGCCATCCCGACAATACCGAGTGGCCCGCCAACCTGCCGGCCATTCACATACACATAGCCATCTGAAGGTGGCTTCAGCCCCGAAATCAGCTTCATCAGCGTGGACTTGCCACACCCCGAAGGCCCGACGACCGAGACAAACTCACCTTCCTTCACCGACAGGCTGACGTTCTCGATGGCATTCGGGCCATCTTCGGCGTAGCGCAGGCTGACATTCTCAAATTCTACAAATTCCATATTCCGGCTCTCTGTTCCGGGGTGGGCGGTGCATCAGCGCAATGCACCGCCCGGTTCTTGCAAAAGGGGATTACTTGACGAGGCGTTCTTCCTTCGGCGGCAGGAAAGCCGGGTTGAACAGATCCTTGCCGTTCGGCACGCTCTTCAGGTTGTAAGCGCCCGCCGTTTCAGCGATCGAACGCTGCATGCGATCTTCCACCACCGAGCCCAGGCCATTCGCCTTGGCTTCCGGCGTCAGCACAACCTGCGCCAGCAACATCTTGAGGCGACGCGTTTCCAGCTCGATATTGGCCAGACCATCCGCACCCTTGATATAAGCAGCAGCCGCGTCCGGGTTGGCAATGGTTTCCTTGAGCGCCTTGTTGAAAGCGCGCACGAATCCTCTGACCACTTCCGGCTTTTCAGCAATCAGCTTCGGCGAGGCAATGATCGTGTTGCCATACAGCTCGACACCATAGTTGTTGTAGAGCATCACATTCAGATCGGATTCCTTGACGCCACGGGCTTCCAGATTCAGCACGCTGGTAAAGGAGAAACCGGTGATCCCATCCACATCGCCACGCGCCAGCATGGTTTCACGGATGGCCGGGTCCACGCTCTGCCACTTCACGCTTGCCGGATCAAACTTGTTGGACTTGGCAAACGCCGGGAAAGCCTTGCGCCCGGCATCAAACACCGGCGCTGCGAGCGTCTTGCCTACCAGATCAGCAGGCTTGGTGATGCCACTCTTCTTGAGCGTGACCACTGCCGCCGGGGTGAAGTTGTAGACCATATAGACACCCTGGATCTTCGAGCCAGGGTTGTTCGCATCGTACTCAACCAGGGCGTTGAAGTCGGCGAAACCCATGTCGTAGGCACCGGTCGCCACGCGCGTAATGGGGGCGGCCGAGCCGGGGCCGGAATCGATTGTCACGTCGAGACCTTCAGCCGCGAAATACCCTTTGGCCTTGGCAAGCAGGAAAGGCGCTGACGGGCCTTCAAAACGCCAGTCGAGCGAAAACTTGATCTTGGTCGGCTCTGCAGCCAGGGTTGAGCCAGCCAGGCCCAACAATCCAAACGCCAGCAAAGCATGGCGTGCCAGACGGGAAAAGCGCAGTTTCATGAGAACTCTCCGGATGATTTGGGTAATCGCTACCTCAGTCATGACGCAATCGCTGTGCCACGCCTAAACAGCCCCCATCCCTATCTTCAGCATGGAAATGCGCACCGTAAGCGTGCATCCCCGCACTTACAGAGGGCAAATCCAGTCGAATACGCGCGTTCAGCGTTCCAATCCGGGGCGAGCAAACAGGAATATGGGTTTATCGAACATAAGCTCTATATCCCATCGCTTATATAGCCTGCGGCACGAATCCGGCCTCTTGCGGAGCGCTGTCTGCGGATGGCTGGCATGGAGGTTGCGTTAAGCCTTGCACCCCCAGCGTGACATAGAGAGAGACCCGTCATGGCGAACCTGCCCGGAAAATGCGATTCCATCGATGTACACCTCCTGCGCGTACTCTGCATGTTACTCACCGAATGCAGCGTATCGCGGGCAGCCCAGCGCCTGAACCAGTCCCAGCCCGCCGTCAGCACCGCCCTGCGACGCCTGCGCGAGCTGACGGGAGACGCCCTGCTGGTACGCAGCAAGAACGGCATGACACCCACGGAACGGGGTGCAGCCCTTCTCGAACCGGTACGTCAGGCACTCGCGAATATCGAGACCATCGTGATCGGGCAGGCCCGTTTCGACCCGGCCAGCTCACGCCGCGTGTTCAACATCGGCACCCCGGATTACCTGACCCCCTCACTGCTCGGGCGCATCCTCGCGCGCTTCCAGAAACTCGCCCCGCACGCTGAAGTGGTTTTTCACTCGTTCAGCCCAGAGCAGGATTTTGCGGGTGCGCTTGCCAGTGGCACGCTGGATGTCGTCATCGGCAACTGGCCGAATCCGCCGGAACAGCTGCGTTTATCGCCACTCTTCGAAGACGAGGTGGTCTGCATGATGCGCGCCCACCATCCGCTGGCAGACCGACCTCTGACCATGAAAGCCTACATGGACGCCGATCACCTCGCCCCCACGCCCTATGCGGTAGGCCAGCGCGGCGTCATTGACACCCATCTGGCCCGCGAACGGTTGAAGCGGCGCATTGTGGCGCGTGTACCCTATTTCAATCTGGCGCCTTACATGCTGCTGGAGTCCGACATGCTGTTCACCTGCCCACGCTCATTTGCCGAGCACTTCGCACGGCTTCTGCCCATCGTGCTGGCGCGCTCACCGATCGAATATCCGCTGATGGCCTTCTATCTGCTCTGGCACGACCGCGCCCACGTGGCCGAAGATTGCCGCTGGTTCCGCGAGCAGATCGTGGCCGTGGCACGCAGTGAAGCCACGCCCCACGCCCGCCCCCTGCCGGCCCTGCCGACCGACCTCAAGCTAGCTTCACTGGTGGGCTGACGGGTGCGCAGGATGAGGGGCTGAACTCTCCGCCTCGATTCGCGCCACCAGCCGCAGCGAGGCAATACGCACGATCTGGCGCAATGCCTCGGCAAACTCCTCCGCGGGTTCGCAAGCCACACGCTGCGCAAAACGCTCGATGATGGTTCTACGGTCCAGCCCGCGCACAGCCAGAATGAAAGGGAACCCAAAGCGTTCTCGGTAGGCGGCATTCAAGGCATGGAGCCGCGCAAACTCCTCCGGTGTGCAGGCGTCCAGACGCGCACCGGCCTGCTCACCGGCAGACTCCACAGTCAGCTCTCCCGCAATCGCAGCCTTGCCGGCCAGTTCCGGGTGAGCCTTGATCAGCGCCAGCTGTTCTGCCTGCGAAGCCGTCATCAGCGTTTGTGCCAGTGCCTCGCTGAGTATCGCGGCATCCGCAAACGGGCGCCTCTGCCAGGTACGTTCGGCAATCCATGGCGAGTGTTCGAAAATTCCGTCGAGTGCCTGCACAAATTCCGCTTGGGAAAGCTCGGAGACTGCGCTGGCATATTTTCGCGACACATTCAGATCGAGATCGGTTGGGGCATGCATAGGCATTGAGATACTGGTTTTTGTGGCGCCAGCTTATTGAATGCAGCGGTAGGCGAACAAGCCTCAAAACAGGTATACCGGAACTGCCCCAATCCATATGAACATCACCGGCAATGCAGCCTGAAGGGCACCGATTGCGTGCATTTGATGCACTCGATTGTATGCAATCCAGTGCAATGCACCCCAATAACTTATTGATAACAAGAGAAATATAAATTTCAAGTTTCTGGCATGCCATCTGCTTTAACCCCCTTAAAAGAGGGCAGCCATGGCACACAAGACATCCGAACTGGAACTGGTCAAACTGAGCAAGCGTTATGGCAGCGTCACCGCTGTCGACGCCTTAGACCTGCACATCTCCTCGGGCAGCTACTGTTGCCTGATCAGCCCCTCCATGACGCCCTGGGTCGGCGCAAATCCGTCAGTCGGAGTGCTCCATGAGTGAGGCTGCCACCGCCATGCCAATCCTCACCGACAGCGAGATTTACGACAGCATCGTCGCAGCGATTCTGGATCACCGCCTCGCCCCCGGCACCAAACTGGGCGAAGAGAAACTCGGGCGTGCCTTCGGCGTTTCGCGCACCCGCATCCGACAGGTGCTTGTGCGTCTTGCCGCCGAGCAGATCGTGGTGATCACCCACAATCGCGGAGCCTGTATCGCCAGTCCGACACCTCAGGAAGCCCACGAGGTCTTCTCAGCCCGCCTGCTGATCGAGCCTCCCCTGATCAAAGCCTTCGTCAGCGCAGCCGACACACCACGCCTGCACGCCCTGCAACACACCTTGCACCAGGAAGAACAAGCCTTGCATGATGGTGACTGGCGAGCTGCAGTCCGCCTCTCGGGCGACTTTCACCTGCAGATTGCCGAGGGCGCACACAATGCCACGCTGGAAAAGATACTGCGCGAACTGGTCTCACGCACTTCGCTGATCATCATGGCGTACGACACCCCGGGGAAGGCTCGCAGAGAATCACACACCTGCGGCTGTGATGAACACGAGGCACTGTTTGAAGCCATCCTCGCCCGCAACGCCCGTGAAGCCAGTCGCCTGATGAAAAGACACCTGCAACACCTGCTTGATCAGATTTCATTCAAGGCGCGCGAAGAACAACAGACAGACCTCGAATTCCTGTTTGCACGGAGCTAATCCCATGCGCGTGCTCGTCAGCGATTCCACCCAATACAGCGGCCTATCTGCGGAACCCCTTGCACGCCTGACATGTGTGTACAGTGATACCCCTTATGCGGCACCACGGGATGTTCAATCCCTATAATCGGATGCAAGTGAAAGGCACAAATGAAATGGGACGACTGAGCACACACGTACTGGATACCGCGAATGGCTGCCCTGCCGCAGGCATGCACTATGCCCTGCATCGTGCGGGCGACCCGGCCCCCTTGCGCAGTGGCACGCTCAACGCTGATGGGCGCTGTGACGGCCCGCTGCTGGAAGGCACGCTGACGCCCGGCACCTACGAACTGAAGTTTGGCGTAGCCGGATATTTCCGCGCCCGTGGGGTGAGCCTGCCCGAACCCCCGTTTCTGGATGTGGTGACACTCGCTTTCGGTATCAGTGAGCCCGACGGGCACTATCACGTTCCGCTGCTTGCCTCGCCCTGGAGCTACAGCACCTATCGCGGCAGCTAAAAGTAGGCAGTTGAGAGTTTTATGGCACCTGTCCGCAACCCGGACAGGTGCCTGGACCGGAAGCCTTTCTTCCGGGCGTGCACGACAAAATCGGATTGAGCCGGGTCGTGTGGATTCCGCGCCAAAAGGAATCCGGATTGCAAATGGACACCGTCACCATGGACGTTTCTTACCTGATTGATGCCACCAGCATGTTGCTGCGCTGGCTGCACCTGATCGTGGGCATTGCCTGGATCGGTTCTTCATTCTATTTCGTGTGGCTGGACAACAGCATCCGCCCCCCCAAGGATCAGGCACTCAAGGATGCCGGCGTGGGTGGCGAGCTCTGGGCCATGCATGGCGGTGGTTTCTATAACCCGCAGAAATACGCGGTGGCCCCGAAGCAGTTGCCCGAAGACCTGCACTTCTTCTTCTGGCCGTCCTATACCACCTGGCTCACCGGCTTCCTGCTGATCTCCACGCTGTATTACTTCCAGGCTGCGACCTATATGGTCGACCCTTCGATCGCCGCCATCACGCCGGCCCAGTCTGTAGGTATCGGTATCGCTACCCTGGTGGTCGGCTGGATTGTGTATGACCAGCTCGCGCGCCTGCTCATCGAGCGCAGCCAGCTACTGTTCGCGGTCATCTACTCGGCCTTCGTCACTGCCGTGGCCTTCGGCCTCACGCATGTGCTCTCCGGCCGCGCCGCCTACATCCACGTTGGTGCGATGATCGCCACGACGATGACGGCCAACGTCTTCTTCTGGATCATTCCGGCCCAGCGCAAGCAGGTTGCCGCCATGAAGCGTGGCGAAGAGGTCAATCCGCTGCTCGGCAAGCGTGCCAAGCAGCGCAGCTACCACAACAACTATCTGACCATGCCGGTGCTGTTCGCGATGATCAGCAACCACTATGCGGCCACCTACAATCACCCGCATGCCTGGCTGGTGCTGATCCTCATCATGCTCGGCTCGGTGTTGGTGCGCCACTTCTTCAACCTGCGCCACAAAGGCGTGAATCGCTGGGAATTCCCCATCGTGGGGATGGCCATCATCCTCGGCGTTCTCGTCTGGATTGCGCCCAAGCCCGTAGCAACCAACTCGGCCAGCAACGCCCCGACACTTGCTGAAATCACTGCCATCACCCAGGCCCGCTGCACCGGCTGCCATGCCGACAAGCCGACCATCCTGCCCGTGGCCCAGGCCGGTGTGAAGCTGGATACGCCGGAACGCGTCAAGCAGTACGCCCAGCGAATTTACGAACGCTCCGCACAGCTCAAGAACATGCCGCTGGCCAATATGACCAAGATGACAGACGAAGAGCGCGCCAAAGTTGCCGCCTGGTACCAAGCTGGCGCAAAGTGAGGTCGATATGGACGTCAATTACCCCCGGAATCTGATCGGCTACGGCCGCGACATCCCGCACGCACAATGGCCCGGCAAGGCCCGCGTGGCGGTACAGTTCGTGCTCAACTATGAGGAAGGTTCAGAGAACAGCGTGCTCAACGGCGACGCTGGCAGCGAACAGTTCCTCTCCGAGATGGCCAACCCGCCGGCCTTCCCGGCGCGCCACATGAGCATGGAATCGATCTACGAATATGGCTCGCGTGCCGGCGTGTGGCGCATCCTGCGCGAGTTCGAAAAACGCGGCCTGCCGCTGACCGTCTTCGGTGTTTCCATGGCACTCGAACGCAACCCGGAAGCCACGGCCGCCTTCCTCGAACTGGGCCATGAAATCGCCTGCCACGGCTGGCGCTGGCTGAATTACCAGAATGTTGACGAAGCCACCGAGCGCGAACACCTGCAGCGTGGCATGGAACTCATCCGCCAACTCACCGGCAATCGGCCGCTGGGCTGGTATACGGGCCGCGACAGCCCCAATACGCACCGGCTGGTGGCCGACTACGGCGGCTTCCTCTACGACAGCGATTACTATGGTGATGATCTGCCGTTCTGGATGCCCGTCACCAAAACCGATGGCAGCCAGACCCAGCAGCTCATCGTGCCCTACACGATGGACACCAACGACATGCGCTTTGGCCTGCCGCAGGGCTTCTCGCAGGGCACGGATTTTTTCACCTATCTGCGCGATACCTTCGATGTGCTCTATGCCGAAGGCGAAGATTGCCCGAAAATGATGAGCATCGGCATGCACTGCCGCCTGCTCGGTCGCCCGGGGCGTATGCGCGCACTCATCGATTTCCTTGACCACATTGAGCGACATGATAGGGTCTGGGTGTGCAAACGCGTGGATATTGCCCGCCACTGGCGTGAGCACTTTCCAGCACCGCAATAAGCGCCGACGCCCACAAGCAATTCGCAAGATTTACCATAACAAGCCATATACAAGCGAACCACAGGATTTCCAGCCCATGGCAAACCTCATCTCCGACCCCAACGCCCCCGAATTCACCCGCCGCTATCCGAATCTGGCGGACATCCGCCTCGGTGCAGAAGCCTTGTACGCAAGTGACGAATTCTTTGCCGTGAAGGAACGCATGCTGGCCCCGACCGAGCCTGTGTTCATCCCTGGCAAGTACGATGAGCACGGCAAATGGATGGATGGCTGGGAAACCCGCCGCCGCCGTGGCCCCGGTCACGACTGGTGCATCGTGCGCCTGGCCCGCCCGGGCCGCATCTACGGCGTGGATCTCGATACGCGCAATTTCACCGGCAATTATCCGCCGGGAGCCTCGCTCGAAGCCTGCTACTGCGCCAGCGGTGAGCCGGGCGCCGAGACGCAATGGACCACCGTGCTGCCCGTAGTGGAACTAGGTGGCAATGCGCATCACTACCACGCCATCGAGAACACCGCAAGCTGGTCCCACGTGCGCCTCTCGATCTACCCGGATGGCGGCATCGCCCGCCTGCGCATTCATGGGCGCCCTGATGGCGTGAGCCAGACGGATACCGAACTGGATCTGGCCGCAGCACTCAACGGTGGCTACATTGTTGCCACCAATAATGAACACTTCGGGCGCGCTTCGGCCCTGCTCCAGCCAGGGCGTGGCGTGGACATGGGCGATGGCTGGGAAACCCGCCGCCGCCGCGAGCCGGGCAACGACTGGTGCATTGTGGCACTCGCCGCGCCGGGCATCATCGAGCGTGTGGAAGTCGACACCGCCTTCTTCAAGGGCAACTTCCCCGACAGCTGCTCACTGCAGGCGGCCTTCATGCCTGAAGCCACCACACAGACCCTGATCACCCAGAGCATGTTCTGGGCAGAACTGATGGCGCCCCAGAAACTCGCTGCCGACAACGTGCATACTTTCACACTGCCCGCTGGCAAGCCCATCACCCATGTGCGGTTCAACATTTTCCCGGATGGCGGCGTCAGCCGTCTGCGTCTGTTTGGCCGGATCGCCAAAGCATGAGCGAAGCGCTGATCCTGCCGGTGCAGCCCCTCACCCGCGAGCGCTTCGCGCCTTTCGGGGATGTCATCGAAGCCAGTGATGCCGCGCGCCACTTCACCATCAATGGCGGCAATACAGAGCGCTATCACGACCTTGCCAATCTCGCAGCCGGGCCAGAGGGGCGCGTCATTGCGAGCATCTTCCGCGGGCAGCCGCGCCAGCTGCCCTTTGTGGTCGAGATGATGGAGCGCCATCCGCTCGGCTCGCAGGCTTTTGTTCCGCTCAATGCACAGCGCTATCTGGTCGTCGTCGCAGCCGCAGGTGAGGCCCCCACCGCTGACAAACTGCAGTGCTTCCTCGCGCTCGGCACGCAAGGTGTCAACTACGCCACTGGCGTCTGGCATCACCCGCTGCTGGCACTGGATAGCATCAGTGACTTTCTCGTGCTCGACCGCCAGGGTTCCGGCGCCAATTGTGACGAAATCCAGCTCGCATCTCCTGCCAAAATCGTGATTTAGCGCACGAACCTTGCTTTTCCCCGGCCCAAGCGCCTGTACCTGTCAGTGCCTAGCCGTATAATGCGTGGTTTCCCCGGTTACGAGACACTTACCATGCATATTCCGGCACCAGAGATCTTCAAGGCATACGACATCCGCGGCATCGTTGATAAATCACTGACGACAGAGACCGTGGAACAGATCGGTCAGGCACTCGGCAGTGAGGCTCTCAAGCGTGGCCAGAAGACCATCGTGATCGGCCGCGACGGGCGCCTCTCCGGGCCGGATTTCGCCAAGGCCCTGGCAGCCGGCATCACCAGTACCGGCATCGACGTGATCGATATCGGCATGGTTGCCACCCCGATCACCTATTTTGCTGCCTGGCACCTGAATACCCATTCCTGCGTCTCCATCACCGGCAGCCACAACCCGCCTGATTACAACGGCCTGAAGATGGTACTCGGGGGTGAAACCCTGTACGGCGCGATGATCCAGGATCTGCGCCGGCGCATCGTCGAAGGTGATCTGGTCAAGGGCGCCGGCAAGGTTTCTCAGGTGGATGTGCGACAGGCCTATATCGAGCGCATCCTCTCGGATGTGAAACTTGCCCGCCCGATGAAAATCGTGCTCGATTGCGGCAACGGCGTGGGGGGCAACACCGCTCCGGAGCTCTACCGCAAGCTCGGCTGCGAACTGGTGGAACTGTTTACCGAAGTCGACGGTAACTTCCCGAACCACCATCCGGACCCCTCCAAGCCTGAAAACCTGCAGGACGTGATCCATGCCCTGAAGACCACCGATGCCGAAATCGGTATCGCCTTTGACGGCGATGGTGACCGCCTCGGCGTCGTCACCAAGGACGGCGAGATCATCTATCCGGATCGCCAGCTCATGCTGTTTGCCGCCGACGTGCTGTCGCGCGTGCCGGGTGGCGAAGTGGTCTACGACGTGAAGTGCACGCGCAACCTCGCCAAGTGGGTGCGCGATCACGGCGGCAAACCCGTGATGTGGAATACCGGCCACGCCCTGATCAAGGCCAAGCTGAAGGAAACCAATGCCCCGCTGGCGGGCGAGATGAGCGGCCACACCTTCTTCAAGGAACGCTGGTATGGGTTTGATGACGGCCTCTATGCCGGCACCCGCCTGCTCGAAATCCTCTCCCGCAGCCCGGACGCCAGCTCAGTGCTGAAAGCATTGCCGAACGCCGTGTGCACACCGGAACTCAACATTAAGATGCAGGAAGGCGAGCCGGTCAAGCTGGTGGACAAGCTCAAGGCGCTGCCGGCCTTCGCGGGCGAAGCCGAACGCATCACCATCGACGGTTTGCGTGTGGAATTCGCCGACGGCTTCGGACTGGTGCGCTCCTCTAACACCACCCCGGTGCTGGTGCTGCGCTTTGAAGCCGATACCGAAGCGGCCATCGCACGCATCCAGGCGGAATTCCGCAAGGCCCTGCTGGCCGCCTGGCCGGGGCTTGATGTGCCGTTCTGATCAGAGAGTCGTCCACGATGAAAAAAAGGCGCCCTGCGGCGCCTTTTCTTTTGCGGTGGCCGGATCAGAACCGGTAGGTGGCACCGACCCCGAAAGTCCAGGGGTTCAGGCCGACACTGCCCACCTTGCTACCGCCAACCTTCACATCGGTATCCATCTGGATGTACTTCACATCCAGATTCACACCCCAGTTCTTGTTGATCATGTAGTCAAAGCCCAATTGCCCGACCAGCCCGACACTGGAACTATCGACTTCTGCTGCACCATCCAGGATGTTCTTGCGATCCGAGAAGATCGTATAGTTCAGCCCCACTCCGGCATACGGCTGGAAAGCCCCCAGTTCGGTGTAGTGGTACTGCACCAGCAGCGACGGCGGCAGAGCCTTGATTTCGCCCTGTTTGCTGCCACCAACCTTGATATCGATGGTCTGCGGATAGGTCAGCACCAGTTCGGCAGCAATATTCTTGGTGAAGAAATAGCTGACATCTACTTCCGGAATCCAGCGGCTCTCTGCTTCCACCTTCGTTGTCCCTCCCAGCGGCAGGCCATCCGACTGGGAATTGTCGAAATCCAGATAGACCGCACGTGCCCGCACCTGCCATGCACTGTCATCCGCCTGCGCGACCGGCACCGTCAACAGGGTGGCCAAACCGAGACAGCAAACCAATGTATTTTTTTTCATCTTAAGTCTCCTCTCTATTGAACAATTGAAGTTGCACCTAGCAACGAATTGATTTTAATCAACAAGACAACAATATCAACAAGGTTTTTTGATATTCATCTACTAAACCACTTCCTATTTGTGGTTAACGCAACACTCCAAATTCCGCCCGAATCTCCACCCATATCCGCGAATGTGCCTCTCAGGGCCACCCGCCAGGCAACTTCCGGCAAACACACAGAAGGTTATGCTTCGATGACAGAAAGATTGCGGGAAGCTGTCAAAAATGTTTAACCTGTCATAATTAATCTATAGGACGTTGTCTTCACCAATTAAAAAGGGGATCACGTCCATGCGCTTCACCTGTTTGCCTATCGTAGCCGCCGTTTGCGCCGCCACGCTGGCTCTGCCCGCCTCCGCGCAGACCATCTTTCCGCTCGGTCATGCCGAAATCCTGGCCGGCTCCCGTTTCGATCTGAAGGTGGAATTTCCGGCTGTCGTGGATGCCGGCGCCGCCAGACTCACCATTAATGGCAAGGATGCCGCCAGCGTGCTGGGGCGCAAGCCTGAACTGATCGAGCGCGAAGACGGCAAGGATGTCTCCAGCCTGATCCTGCGCGGTGCCAGCCTCAGCAAGCCGGGCCAGTACACAGTCACCGCCAGCGATGGCAGCCACAGCAAGACCGTGGTCTGGAATGTTTACGGCACCAAGACCAAGCCTGCCGCAAAGAACGTCATCCTGTTCATCGGCGACGGTTTCTCCATCGCCCAGCGCACGGCTGCACGCATGCTCTCCAAGGGCTATGAGGATGGCAAGCTCAAGGGCAAATTGGCGATGGACGAAATGCCGTACATGGCACTCCTCACCACCCAGGGCACGGACTCCATCGTTACCGATTCGGCCAATGCTGCGCATGCCTACACCACGGGCCACAAGAGCTGCGTCAACGCGCTCGGCGTGTACTGTTCGCGTGCCGCCAACTCGCTGGATCACCCCAAAGTCGAAACCATCGCCGAACTCGCCAAACGCCAGGGCCTTGCCGTCGGTGCCGTCACCAACTCGGAGATTGAAGACGCCACCCCGGCCTCAATGGTTTCGCATACCCGCCGCCGCTCTGACTACAACGACATCGTCAAGATGTTCTACGACAGCAAGATCGACGTCATGATGGGGGGCGGCTCGCCGAACTTCCTGCCCAAGAGCACACCGGGCTCGAAGCGTACAGATGATGTCGACTACATCGAGCAGTTCAAGAGTGCCGGCTACAACTTTGTGACCACCAAGACGGAAATGAATGCCGCGGCCAGCGACGCCAAAACCACGCGTCTGCTCGGCCTCTACAACACCGGCAACGTCGATGGCGCGCTGGATTTGAAGTTCCTCAAGAAGGGCACGGTCAGCAAGTTCCCGGACCAGCCCGATGTCGTCGAGGAAATGAAGGCCGCCATCAAGGTGCTCTCGCGCAACAAGAAGGGCTTCGTGCTGATGGTGGAATCCGCCCGCATCGACAAATACGCCCACTCGCTGGACCCGGAACGCTCGATCTACGATGCGATCATGCTTGATGATGCCGTCAAGGCCGCCAAGGACTGGGCCAAGGCCAATGGCAACAACACCATGATCCTCGTCACGGCTGACCACACCCACCCGGTCAGCATCATCGGTACGGTCAACGACGACGCCCCCGGTGAAGACATGCGCAACAAGGTCGGCACCTATGAAGATGCCGGCTTCCCGAACTACCCGGCACCGGACGCCGATGGCTATCCGGACAAGGTGGATGTCTCGCGCCGCGTGCGCATGGTCTTCGGCACCTATCCCGACTACTACGAAACCTTCCGCCCCTACATGGATGGCGAGAACGTGCCGGCGATCAAGAACGCCGATGGCGTGATGGTGGCCAACGAAAAGTACAAGGATGTACCGGGCGCGGTATTCCGTGTCGGCAACCTGCCCAACAAGGGCGCACGGGCAGCCAACCAGGGCGTGCATTCGGGTGACGATGTGATCCTCACCGCCATGGGGCCGGGCGCCGACAAGGTGCACGGGCAGCTCGAGAACTCCGACCTCTTCCGCATCATGGCCGAAGCCCTCGCCCTTTCTCCGCAAGGCAAGGCAGCCAAGTAAATTGAAACTTTCATCACGTTCTGCCAGCGGCGCCCTGCGTCGCTGGTCTTTTTTCCTGCTGCTGGGCTGCCTGCTCCCGTTCGGAGCCCAGGCTGCCGAACTGCTCACCTTCGATGGTCTGTACAAGTCCAACACGGTACTCGGCCTCAAGTTCGCCGACCGTACCCTGGCCCTCAAAGGGCAGACCGTACGCCTGCGCGGCTACATGGCCCCTCCACTCAAGCCGGAGAGCAATTTCTTCGTGCTCACGCATGAACCCGTGGCGATCTGCCCGTTCTGCTCCTCCGACGCGGAATGGCCTGTCGACATCGTGGTGGTGTACGCAGACAAGGCAGTGATCCCGACCAATTTCTCGGTACGCATCGAAGTCGAGGGCACCCTTGAGGTCGGCTCCTTCATTGACCCCACAACCGGATTCGTCAGCCAGTTGCGCCTGCGCGACTCGGTGTTCCACAAGATCAACTGATCCCATGACACACGGCGCCCTGCACATCAAAGACCTGCGCTTCGGCTTCCCCGGCCAGACTGCGGATCTGTTCCACATTCCGGGCCTGACGCTGGCCCCAGGCAGCTCACTCGGCATCCGAGGCCCTTCCGGTGCCGGCAAGACCACCTTGCTGCACTGCCTGGCTGGCATCGAACCTGCCCGTGGCAGCATCTGCTGGGGCGAGCACGATCTCTGCCAGATGGATGCCCGCGCACTCACGCAATGGCGCCAGCAACACCTGGGGCTGGTCTTCCAGGATTTTCATCTCGTCGAGGGGCTCTCCGCCCTCGACAATGTGCTACTTCCCGCCAGTTTCTCCGCCTGGCGTGCCAGCCCGGCCCAACGCGTGCGCGCCGCAGAACTGCTCACCCGCGTCGGCATCCACACCCCGCTGCGCCATGCTGAACTGCTCTCACGCGGCGAACGGCAGCGTGTTGCGGTGGCGCGCGCGCTGCTGTTTGCCCCGAAAGTGATTCTTGCGGATGAACCCACGGCGAGCCTCGACCCCGAGAACCGGGAACTGATCGGGGACTTGCTGCTGGAGCTGGCCCAGGAACACGCCGCCACGCTGATCATCGTATCCCATGAAGAGAGCCTGCTGGCGCGCCTCGACGCATGCCAGACGCTGCTCGCCGGCAACCTGCATCCTGTGGAGGTCGCCCATGTTTAACCCTTTCCCGGTTGTCATCGCAGACTACCGCCGCAACCGCCTCCTGGTAGGTATCACACTGGTCCTGGTGGCGCTCGCCGTGGCCATCGGCGTGGCCGTGATCGCCCAGGAACGTGCCCTGCGCCAGGGCAGTGCACGCGCTGCCGATGATTTCGACATTCTTGTTGGCGCACCCGGCAGCCCGACCCAGCTCGTACTCACCAGCGTCTATCTCAAACTGCAGGCCATCCCGCTGGTCAGCGGGGAAGTGCTGGCGCGTGCCAGCACAGCGCGTGGCGTACGCTATGCCGCACCGATTGCCTTTGGCGACAACTACCAGGGCTATCCCATCGTCGGCACGATTGCGGATTTCGCCACGCGGGGTGGCATGCTGCAGCCCGCCAGCGGGCGTGTTTTCGCCAGCCGTGGCGAAGCCATCGTCGGCGCAGCCGTGCCACTGGCCATCGGTGCCACGCTGCATCCCGAGCATGGCATGCACCACGACCATGATGAAGAGGACGGCGACGAACACGCTCACGAGCACAACCTCACGTATACCGTCGTCGGCAAGCTGCCACCGCGTCACAACATCTGGGATAGCGCCATCCTCGTGCCGGTGGAGGATGTCTGGGCCATTCATGAACTTCCCAGCGGCCATACCCCGGGCAGCACACAGATTGGCCCACCCTGGGATGCCGGCCAGTTGCCGGGTGCCCCCGCAATTGCCGTAAAGCCTGAATCCGTGAGTGCCGCCTACGGTCTGCGCGGCCAGTTGCGCACTGCCGAGAGCATGGCGCTGTTCCCCGCCGAAGTACTCAACGATCTCTACAGCACGCTGGGAGATGTGCGCGACCTGATGTCGCTGCTGGCCGTTGCCACGCAGGTGCTTGTCGTGGTGGCGGTGCTCATGGCCCTCCTTGTCGGCTTCCTCGCCCGTGCCCGCCAGTTTGCCGTGCTGCGCGCCATCGGTGCCAGCCAGCGCTATGTGTTCGTGGTGATCTGGCTGGAAGTCAGTCTGCTCGTCGCCAGCGGTGCGGCCATCGGCCTCGCCCTGGGCTATGGCGCTTCCTGGCTGCTGATGCAGTGGATTGCCCCGCGTATGGGGTTTGCCATGCCGGTCTCGCTGGGCATCGAGGAACTGCGCCTGGCTGCGGCACTGGCACTCAGTGGTGTCTTCATCGCTATCCTGCCGGCGCTGCTGAGCCTGCGCAAGCCGATTGCCGAAGGGCTCAAAGTTTGAACCCAGAAGTTTGAACCCAGAAAAAAGGCCCGCATCGTTGCGGGCCTTCTTCAGCATCAGAAACAATCAGTGCAGCTTGGGATTCAGGCTGCCCCGGTTGTAATCCTTGTCACCGGGTTTGAGGGTGCCGCCGATGCCGAACAGCCCGCCCTGCGTTGCCGCAGCGGGAGCCGACTGGTTCTCGGGATACGCTTCGGCAACTTTGCGGGCTGCTTCGGCCTTTTTCACCTCGACGAATTCCCAGCGGCCGTTCGGATACAGCAACACCTTGTCACCGCCTGCCGTCGTCGCCTCCACCGGCTCACGCGATGGTGCATCGGCAGCAAACGCCGACGCACTCATCACAATCGCCATCAAGGCAACGAGGTGTTTCATCACGCGAGCTTCTTGGCGACCCAATCCTTCACACCCGCCAGTGCGCCCGGCAGTGCCACAGGATTGGTACCACCGGCCTGCGCCATGTCGGGGCGACCACCACCCTTGCCACCGACCTGCTGGGCCACGAAGTTGACCAGTTCACCAGCCTTGATGCGCGAGGTCTGATCGGCAGTCACACCAGCGATCAGCGAGACCTTGCCATCATTCACGGCAGCCAGTACCACGGCAGCAGAACCGAGCTTGTCACGCAGCTTGTCGACCGCTTCGCGCAGGGCCGGCACATCCGCACCATCCAGCGCAGCGGCCAGCACCTTGATGCCACCGACTTCCACTGCCTGCGCCAGAAGGCTGTCGCCCTGGCTGCTCGCCAGCTTGGATTTCAGCGCGGCCAGTTCCTTTTCCAGCGCACGCTGATGATCAAGCAACTGTCCGACCTTGTTGGAGACTTCAGCCACCGGCGCCTTGAGCACATCGCCGAGCTGCGAAACCAGCGCATCGCGTTCCTGCACATAGGCCAGGGCGTTTTCGCCGGTCACCGCTTCGATACGGCGCACGCCTGCCGCCACACCGGCTTCGGCGATGACCTTGAAGAAACCGATATCACCAGCACGCGCCACGTGGGTGCCGCCGCAGAATTCACGCGAGGCGCCGATATCCACGACACGCACCTTCTCACCGTACTTCTCGCCGAAGAGCATCGTGGCGCCCGTCTTCTGGGCTTCCTCGATATCCATCACGCGGATGCTGGAGGCTACGTTGGCGAGGATCTCGCGATTGACGAGCTGCTCAACCTTGCGGACTTCCGCTTCCGTAACCGGCGCATTGTGCGCAAAGTCGAAACGCGTCTTCTCGGAATCGACCAGCGAGCCCTTCTGCTGCACATGGCTGCCCAGCACTTCGCGCAGGGCCTTGTGCATCAGGTGGGTCACCGAGTGGTTGCGCATCGTTGCAGCACGGCGGGCACCATCGACACGGGCGTCAATGGTGTCGCCCACACGGATGCTACCTTCGACGACGCGGCCATGATGACCAAACACGTCAGCCTGGATTTTCTGCACATCATCAACCACAAAACGTGCCTTGCCGTTCTGCATCGCGCCGGCATCGCCGACCTGACCGCCTGATTCGGCGTAGAAAGGCGTGTTTTCCAGCACGATGACTGCATCATCACCGGCATTAACCTGATCCACCGGATTGCCATCCACATACAGCCCGGTCACCCTGGCGTCTTCAACCATGAGCTTTTCGTAGCCATGGAACGTCGTCGGCGTACCGCTGTATTCGAGGCCCTGAGCCATCTTGAACTTGCCGGCGGCACGCGCCTGCTCACGCTGCCGGTTCATCGCAGCGTTGAAACCGGCCTCATCAACGGTCAGCGCACGTTCGCGCAGCACGTCAGCCGTCAGATCAAGCGGGAAACCATAGGTATCGTGCAGCTTGAAGGCCAGTTCGCCATCCAGCACGGTCTGCCCGCTCTGCGCCATGACAGCCAGCGAGGCTTCGAGAATTTCCATGCCGTTGGCAATGGTCAGGAAGAAGCGTTCCTCTTCGTGCTTGAGCACGTCGGTCACACGGGCCTGCTGAGTCTTGAGTTCCGGATAGGCATCGCCCATCTCGGTGACCAGCGCTGCCACGAGCTTGTAGAAGAACGGTTGGCGGGCACCCAGCTTGTAACCGTGGCGAATGGCGCGGCGCGCGATACGGCGCAACACGTAGCCACGGCCTTCATTGGTCGGGATCACGCCATCAACCACCGTGAAGGTACAGGCACGGATGTGGTCGGCGATCACCTTCAGCGAAGGCGAATCCTTGTCGCAGTCACCGCCGTTGGCGGCTTCATCGACAATCCGCTTGGCTGCAGCCAGCAGATTCACGAAGAGGTCGACCTCGTAGTTCGAGTGCACATGCTGCAGCACAGCCGCAATACGTTCCAGGCCCATGCCGGTATCCACGGAGGGCTTGGGCAGCGAGTCCATGACATAGTTGCCGTTCTCGTCAACACGACGATTGAACTGCATGAACACGTTGTTCCAGATTTCGATGTAACGGTCACCATCTTCGTCCGGACTTCCCGGAGGGCCACCGGCGATGTCTTCGCCGTGGTCAAAGAAGATTTCCGAGCACGGGCCGCAGGGGCCGGTATCGCCCATCATCCAGAAGTTGTCGGAGGCGTAGCGCGCGCCCTTGTTGTCGCCAATGCGCACAACACGCTCGGCCGGCAGGCCGATTTCCTTGGTCCAGATGTTGTATGCCTCGTCATCCTCGGCATACACGGTGGCCCAAAGCTTGTCCTTGGGCAGCTTGAACACTTCGGTCAGCAATTCCCAGGCATAGTGGATCGCGTCGTGCTTGAAATAATCCCCGAAGCTGAAGTTGCCCAGCATTTCGAAGAAGGT
>DBTS01000139.1:21307-36260 GCA_002307175.1 Rhodocyclaceae bacterium UBA1310 | reverse complement strand
CCAGCATTTCGAAGAAGGTGTGGTGTCTGGCCGTATACCCCACGTTTTCCAGGTCGTTGTGCTTGCCGCCTGCGCGAATGCACTTCTGCGCCGTGGTCGCACGCGTGTAGGGACGCTTGTCGAAGCCAAGGAACACATCCTTGAACTGGTTCATCCCTGCGTTGGTAAACAACAAGGTCGGGTCATCACCGGGAACAACCGGACTCGATGCCACGATCTGATGGCCCTTGGATTCAAAGAATTTGAGATAGGCAGAGCGGATTTCAGCGGCTTTCATGGGTATGCCGGAAAAAGAGGGGTTAAAAGTGTAGGGATGGATTTTAACCCGGATCGTCCGCAAACCTAAGTCCCTCTGACCCGCTTGTCACGAAAACACCCATTCCGGCAGGTGGTTGGTCAGACAAACGTCAGCTTTTCAGGGTCAGCAGCACCTGCTACGAAGCACCGGCCACGCCAATCGAGAATGCTTCTCAGTGTCAACTCCCTTGACTTTATTCTCATAACGAGAATAATTCTCATTCAAAAGAGAAGCCGTTTTTATTGTAGGGGAACCCCATGCGCAGCAAGCCACGAAACCTTCCTTCCGATCCGGGCGGATTCCCCATGCACGGAGGCACGCGATGAACGCTGCCATCATGCCCAGGGAAACCATGATGGATCGCAGCCTGGGGCTGATCGCCATCACCGCATTGCATCTTGCCGCCGGTTACGCCCTGTTCGTCGCGATCAAGCCTGCCACACCCCCGGCCTTGATAGATTCCGTGCGTATCGAGCTGCTTCCATCAGTCGAAGAAGCGCCAGCCCAGGAACCCAGCAAACCGCAGCCGCTGCCCGTTGCCCCACGTGAAGTCGAACGCCCGCAGCCAGTGCGCCAGCCTCCACGCCCACAGCCGGTCGCCCGGCCCGAACCAACACTGGCAGCGCCTGCCACCGCGCCTTCGGTCAGTGAAGCCCCACCCGCCCCGAAACAGGCCGCAGCCCAGACCGAAACGCCTCCACCCGTAGCGGCAGAACCTGCCAAACCGACTACCGGCAAGGCAGATGCACCGGCAGTTCAGCCCGCACGCTTCGATGCTGACTATCTGCACAACCCACAACTCCCTTACCCACGCGCCTCTAGGACGCTTCACGAGCAGGGCAAGGTGCTGCTGCGTGTGCTGGTTTCCGAGGATGGCCGCGCCCTGCAGGTACTCCTCAACAAAAGCTCGGGCTTTCCGCGCCTCGACCAAGCCGCTCTGGATGGCGTGCAGCAGTGGCGCTTCACGCCGGCACGCCAGGGATCGCAGGCAATCGCGGACTGGGTTCTTGTTCCCATCACCTTTGAATTGAACAGTTAAACCCCCCTTTTTGGAATTCCCGGAGATCTCCATGTCGAATCCGCCGCTGGGCGTTGCCCACTTTCTCAATAACGCAGACACACTGGGCAAGACGCTGTTCGTCGTGCTCATCCTGATGTCGCTGACCACCTGGTACTTCATCGTCACCAAGAGCATCACCCTGCTGCGCATGCGCCGTGCCTCGGGCAAATTCGTCGATCTGTTCTGGAATGCCAGCACGCTCGATGAAGTCCGCAACGAAATCAACACGCATGGCGCCAGCGAGCCCTTCTCGCATCTGACCAGCCACGCCCTCTTCGCCCGCGACAACCATCAGCGCGTTGGCGGCGCCAAACTGGGTGAAGCTGGCTCACTGGGGGACTTTCTCACGCGCAGCATGCGCAAGGTGATCGACGAGGAAACCGCCCATCTCGAAAACGGCCTCACCCTGCTTGCCACAGTGGGCTCCACGGCCCCTTTCGTGGGCCTGCTCGGCACGGTATGGGGCGTCTATGGCGCATTGGTATCCATCGGCATGAGTGGTGCCGGCACGCTAGACAAGGTGGCTGGCCCGGTTGGCGAAGCCCTCGTCATGACCGGTCTGGGGCTGGCGGTAGCGCTCCCTGCGGTGGTGGCTTACAACAGTTTCACACGATACAACCGCCTCACGCTGGCCGGCCTGGATGCCTTTGCCCACGATCTGTTCTCCTATCTGACCACCGGCATCCAGGTGGCGCATGACGGCAACAGCAAGGTTCACGCCCTGCACGGAGCGGCATGATGGCTTTCGGTGGATTCAACAAATCCGGCAACTCGGCCCCCATGGCGGAGATCAACATGGTGCCGATGATCGATGTGATGCTGGTGCTGCTGGTCATCTTCATCCTGACCGCACCACTGCTCACGCATGCCGTTAAAGTCGACCTGCCGCACGCGTCGAGTCAGGAAAACAGGATTGAGGCCAAGCGCGTTGATATTTCCATCACGCCGGATTCAACAATCTACTGGGATGGCGAGAAGGTGGCGGAGGATCAGCTTGAGCAGCGCATGCAGGCCGCAGCCAAAGGTGCCACGGATGCAGCCAGCATGCCGGAAATCCATCTGCGTGCAGACAAGACCACGCCGTATGAAGCCGTTGCCAAGACCATGGCGAGTGCCGCCAAGGCAGGGCTGACCAAGATTGCCTTCGTTAGTCAGCCGGATTAGGCAGAAATTAGGCAGAAGCAAGGACTGCCTCGGTGACGATATCGGGGCGGTCCGTAATGATGCAGGCAACCCCCCAGGCATGCAGTTCGCGTGCATGGGCAGGATCATTCTCGGTATATACGGCAAGCTGCAGGCCGGCACCGCGAATGGCTTCGGTCTGTTGCCGCGTCAGATAGGCGCAGTTGGTATGGATCGCCATCACACCAAGACGGGAACAGCGTGACGCCCAGTCTTCCGGCACCCGGTCGATGAGCAGGGCCCGAGGCAGATGCGGGGCCTCAAGCCCGGCAGCTTCCAGCGCTTCTTCGGAAAATGAGGAGAGTACCAGAGCACCCGGTGCATCCCAGTGGCGTTGCACAATGGTGCGCGCCACCACAGTTCCGGTCACCCGTTCAAACCCGGTGGCCGGCTTGATTTCGACATTGGGCAGCAGGCCCAGGGTGCGGCAGCCAGCCATGAGCACCGCAAAAGTGGGCAGCCGGGTGGCACGGAATGCCTTGTGATGGCGGCAGCCTGCATCCACCAGCGCCAGAGCGGCATCGCTTTTCTCGCATACCGGCCCTTGTGCATCAGTGGTGCGATCCAGGGTTTCGTCGTGGATCACCCATGGCGTACCCTCTGCTGACAGCATGACGTCGAACTCGACACCATGCCCCCCGAGAGCCACCGTGATGCCCAGACCGGGCAAGGTGTTCTCGGGAGCCAGCGCACCGCCGCAGCGGTGCGCCATGACTGAGGGATAAACCCAGCCGCTCAATTCACGCGCCCGGTGCGGATGCGTTCCACTGCGTCATCAAGTCCCTGCTTCGGCGGCTTCTTGCCATTGAGAACCTGTTCCATTTCATCGGCGAGCACATTGCTCACACCGGGGCGATGGGCCAGGGCACTTGCGGCAGAAGCGTTCGTAACCGGCTTGTTGGTCAGTTCGGCAATCGCGATACGCTGGGCTTCCAGATCATCCTTCATGAGACGCGAAGACTGGGTCAGCACATAACCTGCCTGACTCAGCGGCAGATAGCCGGCATTCACCTGCCAGTCAGCCTGATTCTGCGGTTCCAGCCAGAAGGCCACGAAAGAGGCCACCACGCGGGTTTCAGCCTTGTTCAGAGCACTCCCCACCCACATTGCCGGGCCATCGGCCCAGGTATTCTGCGGTGCGCCGTAGGCATCATCATGATACGGATAGGCAGCCACCCCAACCGGGAAGCTGGCAGCGCGCTTGAGCGTCGGGAAGGCGCTGGAGGGAGCCACCAGCACAGCACATTCACCCTTGGCAAAACGCTCTTCACCTTCGCCACCGCGGCCGTACATCTTGAGCAGGCCGGAACGATACCAGGTGCTCATCTTGGCCAGATGCTTGACCTGGATCAGCCCATTAACGGCGATCTGCTCATTCTTGCCACCCGTGGCAAATGCCTGATTGTTCCAGGCACTGGCGTTTTCCAGCAGCGTGGACACCGGATAGGATGCCGTCATCGGGCAGGCCTGACCACTTTGCACGAGCTTGCTCAGCACATCCTGCCACGCGCCCCAGGTGCGCGGCAGACTGTTGGCATCAACCCCGGTCTTGCTCAGCACATCCTTGTTCACAAACACCAGCGGCGTCGCCAGACCCACCGGCAGCGCAATCGGATGCCCGGCAGCGTCCAGTGCAGAGGGCACCATGAAGCGCGGCACCGGCAGCGTCTTCAGGGGCTCGCGGGCTTCCTTCATGACTTCCCACAGCGGCGTATAGCGGCGGGAGGCAACCAGACCGGCTTCTTCGCCTTCGTTCAGAATGGCCAGTTGAGCCTTGGTGCCAGGCTGCCAGGGCGCATCCGCCAGGGTGATCTGACCCACCTTGCTCTGGGCATTGAAACGCTCGATGAGGCGCGCAAGCTGCTCACTCTTGTCGGCGCCCAGCTGATGGGCCAGCACGACGTTGGCGGAGGCCACGGCAGATTCCGGGGCAGCCTTGGCGGCGGGTTTGGCACTCTTGGCCTGAACGGCTACCGGCGCGATTGCCAGTGCCAAAAGAACAGCAGCAAGTACCGGCTTGCTGCGGAAAATCGAATGCGGGGACATGAACACTCCTGGATGACGACACGGTCAGGGTGCGAATTATAGGCGCCAAGACAGGCGTGGCGGATGCCATCAAACAAACTGCGGCAATGAAGTGATAAACGGTTCAAGACAGATGCTGAACTGACGTTAAGCATACATTCGAACTTGAATTTACGGCTTGCAATGAAAGTCTTTGTCCTCTGCCTGCTGTCGTTCATCCTCTGCGCGCTAAGCGCCTGTGACCGCCTTGGACTACCCGACCCCGCCAAGGATGCCGCGGCCAAGGAAGCCGAGGGGCGTGCCATTGGCAGCGCCTGCCGACAGGCAGGCCGTGCCCTGGAAGATTGCTTCAATCTCAATCAGACAGCCCAGAAAGCCGCCATTTTCGCAGGCTGGAAAGAGATGAACGATTACATGACGGAAAACAAGCTCGAAGTCATCAAGCCGGAAATTCCGCAACAGAGCGCCAAATCCTCCACTGCTTCGGGCGACAGCGATGCGGATACCAGCACTGAGGCCGAGTCCTCAAAGCCGGCCAAATCCAGCTCACGCCGCCGCAGCAAGGCTGACTCGGGCACCTGAGAGTCTGTCAGAGCAGTACGAAGAGCTGCGCATGAACAGGTTCAGAGAGGGGCTGTTAGAATGCACGTCCATTCAATGCCTGCCTGCCCGTAACATGCCCGCACCCACTGCAAAAGGCCTGATCCTGCTGTGTCGCCCCGGTTTCGAAACCGAGTGCGCGGCGGAAGCCGATTCCCTCACGCGCCAGGCCGGCCTTTTCGGCTCGGCCCGCCCCAAATCGGGCGAGGGGATCGTACACTTCATCTTCGACGAACTCTTCGACTGGCAACAGGCTGCACAAGCCCTGCCATTTACCGCATTTGTGTTCGCCCGCCAGCGCAGCATCTGGGTTGAACGCGTGGACGAACTGCCCCAGCAGGATCGCGCCACCCCGATCATTGAGACCATCCGTAAGCTGGGCCTGAAATTCGCACGCCTCGACGTGGAAACCGCCGACACCAACGAAGCCAAGACACTCTCTGGCTTTCTCAAGCGTTTCGTGCCGCACATCGAACGTGCCCTGCATGCGCAGAAGCTGCTGCGTGACAACATGCCGGAGCTGCCCACGCTGCATCTGTTTTTCAAGGATTCGAGCCGTGTCGACATCGGCGTCTCGCTGGCTGACGACGCCTCTCCCTGGCCCATGGGCATCGCCCGTCTGCGCATGCCGCATGAAGCCCCAAGCCGCTCCACGCTGAAGCTTGCCGAAGCCTTCCAGGCATTGATGACCGAGGAAGAGCGCGTTGCGGCCCTGCGTGCCGGCCTGTACGCCGTCGATCTGGGGGCTGCGCCCGGCGGCTGGAGCTATCAGTTTGCCCAACGCGGCCTGCACGTTTTTGCGGTCGATAACGGCCCGATTGCACCATCCCTGATGGCAAACGGCATGGTTGAACACATCCGTGCCGACGGCTTTAACTGGCGGGCGCCCCGCAAGCAGGTGGAGTGGCTGGTCTGCGATATGGTGGAACAGCCTTCGCGCATCGCCCAGCTCGTGGCAGACTGGGTTGCCACAGGTCGGGCACGGCGCAGCATCTTCAACCTGAAACTGCCCATGAAGAAGCGTTTTGAAGAACTTCGCCGCTGTTGCCAGCAGATTGACGCCCGTTTCAAGCTGCATGGCGACAGCTACGTCCTCCGCATACGCCACCTGTATCATGACCGTGAAGAGGTTACCGCCTACCTGGCCAAGACGCTCGCATCCCCCGCTGAGCAGGAAAAACCCAAGAGACGCTAGGGCGGAGAAGCGGACAGGGGTATACTGCCTTGTTTTCTCTAGAAAAAGGCTCGTCATCCAAGAGATGGCGAAGTACCCCCGAAGCCATGAGTTTCACCGATCTCGGACTGATTCCCGAACTGTTGCGCGCTGTTGAAGAAGCGGGCTATACCGAACCCACCCCCATTCAGGCACAGGCCATCCCTGTCGTCCTGGCGGGGCAGGACGTTATGGGCGGCGCGCAGACCGGCACCGGCAAAACTGCCGGGTTCACCCTGCCTCTGCTGCAGCGCCTGGCTCCGATGGCCAGCTCCAGCACCTCCCCGGCACGCCACCCTGTGCGCGCCCTGATCGTGGCGCCAACGCGCGAACTGGCGATGCAGGTGCATGAATCGGTACAAATCTACAGCAAATACCTGCCTTTGCGCTCCACCTGCATTTATGGCGGCGTGGATATGGATGCGCAGATTGCCGAGCTGCGCCGCGGTATTGAGATTGTGGTGGCCACCCCGGGCCGCCTGCTCGACCACGTGCAGCAGAAGACCATCATTCTGAGCCAGGTTGAATTCCTGATTCTCGATGAAGCCGACCGTATGCTCGACATGGGCTTCATCCCCGATATCCGCCGCATCATCAGCCTGCTGCCGGCAACCCGGCAAAGCCTGTTGTTCTCGGCCACCTTCTCGGAAGAAATCCGCAAGCTCGCCGACACCATGCTGCGCAATCCGCAGCTGATCGAAGTGGCTCGCCGCAACACTGTCTCGGAAACCATCCGCCACCTCGTCTATCCGGTTTCCAGCGCCGCCAAACGCGATCTGCTGGCCCACCTGCTCACGCATGGAGATGCCGGCCCGGCCCAGACTCTGGTATTCGTCAGCACCAAGTTCGGCTGCTCGCGCCTTGCGCGGCATCTGCAGAAGGAAGGCATCTCGGCAGACGCCATCCACGGCGACAAGAATCAGCAGCAACGCACCGAAGCGCTCGACAACTTCAAATCGGGCGTCACCCGTGTGCTGGTTGCCACCGACGTCGCCGCACGCGGCCTGGACGTTGATGACCTGCCCTATGTGGTGAATTACGAACTGCCGGGCACGCCTGAAGACTATGTGCACCGCATTGGCCGCACCGGCCGCGCCGGCAAGAGCGGTACCGCCGCCTCGCTGGTAGCACCGGAAGAAACCCCGCGTCTGGCGGCAATCGAACGCCTGATCAAGTTCAAGATCCCGCAGGAATCTGTACCCGGCTTCGGTGCAGACACCACTGAGGATGATTTGCGCGCACGGCGCCCGGTGCGTCACAGCCGTGAGCATCAGGCGCCTGCCGCCAGTACCAGTACCGGCACGAGTAGCAGCGCCAGCAGAAGCAGGAGCAAACCGCGTAATGTGACCGAAGACGGGTTTGATTTCGACCAGCCTTACGTCCCCACGGGTTCATCTGCCGGCCAGCCCTCTGCTTCCGCCATTGCAGCCGAGGCAAATGCCCTGCCCGCACGCAAGACAGTGGCCTTCCTGTTGGGTGGCTCAGGACGCGACAGGTAAGCTGCCCCCGGTTTCAAAGCACAAAAAAGCAGGCCATGGCCTGCTTTTTGTTTGCCCGCTCACTTGTGGCTGGCGCCCAGCCCCTCAAGCTTCTGACCTGCGCGAATGCCCTTGCTCCTGAACCAGCCCTGATTCATTTCCAGCGCGTAAATCACCGGTTTGGCTGCACAGTGACTAGCCTCGCTCTGCGGCTTCATGTCTTCAATGTTCACGATTTCACCCGTTTCGCTGATGAAGGCCACGGACAGCGGCACCAGAGTGTTCTTCATCCAGAAACAGTAGGGCTGGGCATTGTCGAAAACAAACAGCATGCCCCCATACGGCGCCAGGCTCTTGCGAAACATCAGGCCGGTTTCGCGGCTCTGCTCGGTATCCGCCACTTCCGCCTGAATCTTGTACATACCGGCACCCAGCGTCACAGTGCGCAATGTCTGAGCCGAAACACCGAAAGACAGCCCCGCCAACAGAAAAACCACAGCAAGAGAACGGATATTCATGATAAGTGGAACGCCTTGTTTAATTCCCGCCCGAATTCTAACGGGCGAGAGCACGCTCCGTCAGCAGCATGAAGCGCAGTAGAAAAACCAGAATGATTTAGCAAGCATGAGGATTTAAAGCCGCACATGACCCTGCTCACGGAGTCGCAACATCAGGCACCGTCCTTAACACGCCGCCTGCCCTGCGTGGATCGCTCCACGGGCACAACAGAAGCTTCCGCCGGTGCATGCAAAATACGTACCTGCCCTGGCTGCAGGTCTCCCAGCTGCCACGGGCCGATCGAAGCCCGGATCAGGCGCAGGGTGGGGAAACCCACCTTGGCGGTCATGCGCCGCACCTGCCGGTTCTTGCCCTCGCGCAATTCGATGCGCAGCCAGCTCGTCGGAATACTCAGACGCACCCGGATGGGAGGATCGCGCGGCCACAACCACTCCGGCTCCTGCACCACTTCGGCGCGGCACGGATGCGTCACGAAATCCCCCAGATCGAGGCCGGCACACAGGCGCTGCACGGCCTCCGGCGTCGGCTCCCCTTCCACCTGGGCAAGATAGATTTTGGGCATTTTGTGGCGAGGGTCCGCAAGCTGATGCTGGAATGCACCATCATCAGTCAGCAGCAGCAAACCCTCGCTATCCGCATCCAGGCGCCCGGCAGCATAGACTGCCTTCTCCTTCACATAATCGGCAAGCGTGCGCTGCCCCGGCTCTCCGGTGAACTGGCTGAGCACCCCGAACGGTTTATTGAGCAAGACAAGACGACGCCCGGGCGCCGGTGCAATTTTCATGATTTTTCAGAACCTGTTCATAATCTGTAGCAAGAGGCCGTCAGCGGACAAGGCCGGGATTTCATGGAACACCGCTCCATGCCCGGACGAGCCGGTTTGCCGGGCAAAGCAAGCGTAGATCAGAGCCACATATGAACCCAGGCCACGAAGCCCGGATCACTGAGCCCCTATCACGGCACCGCCGCAGGATTATGAACAGGTTCTTACCTGGCAGGAGGTTTTCCCGGCCGATAGCCACAAAAAAAGGCCCGTCTTCGACGGGCCTTCGCGTGGCAAGCCTGCTATCCGCAGGCTGCACCTGATCAAGCGCGTTGGATGTTGGAAGCCTGCTTGCCCTTGGGGCCCTGCAGCACTTCAAACGAGACCTTTTCGCCTTCCTTGAGCGACTTGAAACCGTTCATGTTGATAGCGGAGAAATGCGCAAACAAATCCTCACTACCATCGTCGGGTGTAATGAAACCAAACCCCTTGGCGTCATTGAACCACTTCACTGTACCTGTTGCCATACCATCTACCTCTTCCTTCTTCCTCTGGTTTGTCAGTATCGATCCCGCATGTGCGGGTGTGCTTCTTTTGGCGGCAATGCTGCCAATGTCATGTTGCTTGGCGCACCACAACGGAGCACAGTGGGCTTTTACGCCATGACAATCGGAACGTCAAGTGACTGAAAGTCCCTGATTGACAAGAATGCGACAAAGCAGGCAGCCCGTATTGTCAGTTCCGACTGCCACCTGCCTGTCAGTTCTTTCTGCAGAGCATGGAAATCCCGGCGTTCCGCCGAACCTTCCGCAAAAGAGTGTGTCAACTGGGCAGTGGGCATGTGGATTGCTAGAGGTAAAGTAAGGGGGTTGAAAGTCCGCTAAACCGACTGCCCGTTTTGACATTTCTATCGGGGCGGGCCTTGCAATCGCCGGAACTGGCCCGAACTATCCAGGTAGACCGGTGCTTGATGTATGGTCGGGAGTCATTAGAATGGGGACCATGGCAAGCCGAAAACAACAGGAAGGAATATTGGCCGCAGAACGCACCCAGGTGCAGCCGCCACCAATGTTCAAAGTTTTACTGCTGAACGACGATTACACTCCTATGGATTTCGTCGTCAGCGTACTGCAGCGCTTTTTCGGGATGGATCGCGAAAGGGCGACGCGGGTAATGCTGGCTGTACACCACGATGGCAAAGGCCTGTGCGGGATTTACCCGCGTGATGTGGCTGCCACCAAGGTGGAACAGGTTTCAGGTTTTGCGCGACAACACCAGCACCCGCTGGCGTGCGTGATGGAGGAAGCATAAATGATCGCCCAGGAACTCGAAGTAAGCTTGCACATGGCTTTCGTTGAAGCTCGCCAGAAGCGTCACGAATTCATCACCGTGGAGCACCTGCTGCTGGCCCTGCTGGACAACCCTTCTGCTGCCGAGGTTTTGCGTGCGTGCGCTGCGAATGTTGAAGAATTGCGTCGCGAACTGACCAATTTCATCGCCGAGCACACTCCCATCATCTCCGGTGAGGAAGAAATCGATACCCAGCCCACCCTGGGTTTTCAACGCGTGATCCAGCGTGCCATCCTGCATGTGCAATCCTCCGGCAAAAAGGAAGTCAATGGCGCCAACGTTCTCGTCGCGATCTTTGGCGAGAAGGATTCGCACGCCGTGTTCTTCCTGCAGCGTCAGGGCATTTCCCGCCTTGACGTGGTGAACTTCATTTCGCATGGCGTCACCAAAGCAGGCGGCCCAGCCACTCCGGGGGCCCCGGAAAAGAAGCCCGCTGAGAACAACAGCGAAGGCGAAGGTGGCGAAGGTGAATCCGCCGGCCCTGGTGGTGCGCTGGAGAGCTACACGCAGAACCTCAACCAGCAGGCTCTGGTCGGCAAGATCGATCCCCTGATCGGCCGCAGCAAGGAAATCGAACGCGTCATCCAGACCCTGTGCCGCCGCCGCAAGAACAACCCGCTGCTGGTTGGTGAAGCCGGCGTGGGCAAGACGGCTATCGCTGAAGGCTTGGCCCGCTACATCGTGGAAGGCCGGGTGCCGGAAATTCTTGCCGAGGCGCAGGTGTACTCGCTCGACATGGGGGCACTGCTGGCCGGTACGAAATACCGCGGCGACTTTGAACAGCGCCTCAAGGCCGTACTCAAGCAACTGGTGGAAAACCAGAATGCGATCCTGTTCATCGATGAGATCCACACCCTGATTGGTGCGGGTGCGGCCTCTGGCGGAACCCTGGACGCCTCCAACCTGCTCAAGCCAGCACTCTCTTCGGGCCAGCTGAAGTGCATTGGTGCGACCACCTACACCGAATTCCGTACGATTTTCGAAAAGGATCACGCCCTCGCACGGCGTTTCCAGAAGGTGGATGTCTCCGAGCCTTCCGTGCCGGAAACCATTGAGATCCTCAAGGGGCTCAAGAGCCGCTTCGAGGAACATCACGGCATCAAATATTCGTCTGCCGCCATCACCAGCGCAGCGGAGCTGTCGGCCCGCTACATCAATGACCGGCATCTGCCAGACAAGGCCATCGACGTGATTGATGAAGCCGGTGCTGCCCAGCGCATTTTGCCCAAGAGCCGGCAGAAGAAAACCATCGGCAAAACCGAGATCGAGGAAATCGTGGCACGTATCGCACGCATTCCCCCGCGCACGGTTTCCAATGATGATCGTGCCGCGCTCGCCAATCTCGACCGTGACCTGAAGAACATGGTCTTCGGTCAGGACCCGGCCATTGAAGCGCTGGCGCGTGCCATCAAGATGAGCCGCTCCGGTCTGGGCAATCCGTCCAAGCCTATCGGTGGCTTCCTCTTCTCCGGCCCCACCGGCGTCGGCAAGACAGAAGTGGCTCGCCAGCTGGCCTACACGCTGGGTATCGAGCTGGTGCGCTTCGACATGAGCGAGTACATGGAACGCCATGCCGTGAGCCGCCTGATTGGTGCCCCGCCAGGATATGTCGGCTTCGACCAGGGTGGGTTGCTGACCGAGGCGGTCAACAAAAAGCCACATTGCGTGCTGCTCCTTGATGAAATCGAAAAAGCCCATCCGGACATCTACAACATCCTGTTGCAGGTGATGGACCACGGCAAGCTGACCGACAACAACGGGCGCGAAGCGGATCTGCGTAACGTGATCCTGATCATGACCACCAACGCCGGCCAGGAAACCATCCAGAAAAGCACGATGGGCTTTACCGCCTCGCGTGAAGCCGGGGATGAAATGGTTGAGATCAAGCGACTGTTTACACCGGAATTCCGCAATCGCCTGGATGCGATCATCTCCTTCAAGCCGCTGGATCGCGAAGTCATCATGCGTGTGGTCGACAAGTTCCTCATGCAGCTCGAAGGACAGCTGCAGGAGAAGAAAGTCGAAGCCACATTCACCGAGGGGCTCAAGGCTTGGCTGGGAAACAAGGGCTTCGATCCGCTCATGGGCGCCCGTCCGATGGCCCGCCTGATTCAGGACACGATCCGTTCGGCCCTTGCCGACGAACTGCTCTTTGGCCGTCTGGCGCATGGTGGCAAGGTCACGATCGATGTGGATGCCGAAGGCAAGGTGGTGTTGCAATTCGAAGAGGAAGAAGCACACGTCTAAGCAATTGCAGCAAGCGCATATTGACTCGGCAACCCGGGGCATGCTTTGATCGACCCCGGTTGCCTGAAGATAGACGGGCTACTCCGCCGATGCCGGCTAGTAGCCCGTTTCATTTCGCGCTCGCGAGGACAATAATGAAAAAATTGCTGATTACGCTTGGCCTGCTTTCCTTTGCTTTCAACGCCCACAGCCAGACGCTGGTATTTGCCAGCAACCCACAGGCCATTCTGCAGATCGCACAGGGTTTGGGGGATGCCAAACTCGACAAGGATCGTGATGGTGACCCCAAGATTACCGGCAACCTTGAAGGCTCGGCCTATCAGATCCTGTTCTTCGGCTGCACCAATCATGTGCATTGCGACAACATTGAGTTCCAGGCCGGATGGACCGATACCAAGGCGACCCTGCAAGAGGTCAACCGATGGAATCGCGACAAGCGTTTCGGCAAGGCCTACCTGGATAGCGCCAACGACCCCATGCTGGAACTGGACGTGAATCTCGATTACGGTGTGAGCCGCAAGAATCTGGAAGACACCTTCGACTACTGGCGCAAGGTACTGCGTTCTTTCAAGCACGATGTGCTCAACAACTGACCCTCACCACGCCCAGGCATGATCCCCGGCCCTGGCACACAAACTCCGCCCGCCATCGCCCGGGCCTGCAGACTTTTGCTGCTCTCGATGGGGCTTGGCATAGTCACCCTGGCCCCCTCCATCAGTGGCCGCTGGTGGACCAGCCCGGACAGCAGCGTGCCTGAATCCATTGCCCTGGCGTTCAGCCTGAGCTTCACCTCGGTAGAACTGGCACTTTACGCCCTGCTGATTTATCTGACTTATACACGGCGCAACTGGGCACGCTGGGCGCTTCTGGTGTTTCTGATGTTTGGCTGGGTTCTGCTCGTCAAGGATTTCCCCCGCCTGCAAGCCGACACCCCCATGGCCGCCCTTTGGAACGCCGCCAGCATGAGCGTTGAACTCCTCGCCTGCTATCTGCTGTTCTTCAGCCGCGATGCGGCATGGTTTTCTCGCCGCTGAGTCTTTTTCCTTTCGAATCCCTGCTGAAAACCCTTAGGGCAGAATTGCTGCTACGCAGCATTTTGATTCCTATACTGGATCTCCGGCCCATAACTCAACCCCAAAATCTGGCCGGTTTTTATCCACCCACAGGAGAATCGGCATGACCCGCAGCGAACAGGCAAAACAAATTGAGCAGGACTGGCAAACCAACCCGCGCTGGAAAGGTATCCGCAGGGGATACAGCGCCACTGACGTCGTCAATCTGCGCGGTTCCCTCCCCGTCGAGTACTCACTCGCCCGCCGGGGTGCCGAAAAACTCTGGCAATCGCTGACTGGCGACCCCTTTATCAATGCGCTCGGCGCACTGACCGGCAATCAGGCCATGCAGCAGGTCAAGGCCGGGCTTAAGGCAATCTACCTCTCCGGTTGGCAGGTTGCCGGGGATGCCAATCTGGCCGGACAGATGTATCCCGATCAGTCGCTCTACCCCGCGGATTCGGTGCCTGCCGTCGTGCGTCGCATCAACAACACTTTCACCCGGGCTGACCAGATCCAATGGTCAGAAGGCAAAAACCCCGGTGACTCAGGCTGGGTGGACTTCTTTGCCCCCATCGTCGCCGATGCGGAAGCCGGTTTTGGCGGTGTGCTCAATGCATTCGAACTCATGAAGGCCATGATTGAGGCAGGCGCTGCTGGCGTTCACTTTGAAGACCAGCTCGCCTCGGTAAAGAAATGCGGCCACATGGGTGGCAAGGTACTCGTGCCTACCCGTGAAGCCGTTGCCAAGCTCACTGCAGCACGGCTGGCAGCCGACGTTCTGGGCGTGCCGACGATCCTCGTGGCACGCACCGATGCAGAAGCCGCTGACCTGCTGACCTCCGATGTCGACCCCAATGACAAAGCCTTCTGCACCGGCGAACGCACGCTGGAAGGGTTCTATCGCACCAAACCGGGCATCGAGCAGGCCATTTCGCGCGGCCTGGCCTATGCTCCCTGGGCGGATCTGGTCTGGTGCGAAACCGGCAAGCCCGATCTCGCCTATGCCAAAGCATTCGCCGAAGCCATCCACAAACAGTTCCCGGGAAAGATGCTGGCCTACAACTGCTCGCCCTCCTTCAACTGGAAGAAGAACCTGGACGACAAGACCATTGAACGCTTCCAGCATGAACTCGGCGCCATGGGCTACAAGTTCCAGTTCATCA
>DBTS01000139.1:0-21061 GCA_002307175.1 Rhodocyclaceae bacterium UBA1310 | reverse complement strand
ACAAGTTCCAGTTCATCACCCTGGCAGGCTTCCACAGCCTGAACTACTCGATGTTCCACCTCGCCCACGGTTACGCCCGCCACAACATGAGTGCCTTCGTCGAGCTGCAACAGGCGGAGTTTGCCGCGGCAGAACAGGGCTTCACCGCCGTCAAGCATCAGCGGGAAGTGGGAACCGGGTATTTCGACGCCGTCACCCAGTGTGTGGAAGGTGGGCAATCCTCCACCACCGCCCTCAAAGGCTCGACGGAAAATGACCAGTTCTTCGACAAGCAGCCAGCACATACACATTAATTAGCTGCAGCACATTTTCGGAATCACGGCGCCGGCCCCAGAACCGGCGCCATTTTATTTTCTGCATCCTCCGGCTGCATGGGGGACTCGATAAGCATCTCTGCAGACGAAAGTACGGGTTGCACCTGCCTGCGGTTTCCCAGCATGGCGCCTCTGGCAGAGCACATCTATAGTCAGAGTGCGGCACCACATATAGGCCGTGGTGCACCAACGGTGTAACCTGCCCGAGGAGAACCATCATGATCACTACCGACGTCATGCCCGAACGCGTCGAGATGCGGGCTTATGGCACAGTCACGCTGGCCGACTGCAAGCTGTTTGAAGATGCTTCCGATTACCGGGTGCTATTCAACCGGCCAATTGATCTGCTTGTCGATCTACGCAGCATGACAGGCTATTCGCTGGATGTTGCCCTCAAGGAATGGCACTATCTGCGCACCCATCGTGCGGATTTCCGCAAGCTTGCCCTGCTCACGGATGATCAGCTTCTCACCTGGGTGGCGTGGTTCACGCAGTTCTTCACCAACGCCGACATCCGCATCTTCGATTCGGAAGATGAGGCTAAACGCTGGCTTGAAGGCGAACCACTTCCTGAAGAGCCTGTTCTGCACTGATTCACGCATCCTCACCGGCAGGGCCTGTGCCTTGCCGGCTTCAGCTTCAGGCGCTGGCACCCAGATCCAGCAGCAGCATTGAGATATCGTCGTGCCCGGGTTGATCCCCCAAATGGGTCTTGAGCACGTGGCACAATGCGTCCAGTCGCTCGACGCTGCCCGTTCCCTGTAGTGCCTGCTCCACGCCATCAAATCCAAAGACCTTGCCGTCCGGGCCTTCTGCCTCGATCAGACCATCCGAGCACAGCAACAGCTGTGACCGGGGATTCCAGTCCAGAGTCTGCACATTAACCTCTTCGGCCTGCCACTCCTCGATTCCCAGGGGCAGCTGGTCTGCGTGAAAACGCTGCTGCACCGAACCATCCGCACCGATCTGCAATACATCCGGCACCCCGCCAAGCCATAATGAACCCTGCTGATGGGGGCGATCCAGAACAACCAGGCCGGCAGACACGAAACGCCCCTGCGGCAGCAGCTCGGTGAGCGCACTGTTGAGCATCAGCACCATACGGCGCACCGACATCTCTTCCTCAACCGCACGGTAAAAATCATTGACGATTGCCAGCCCGCTCATGGCGGCGGCCAGCCCATGCCCTGTCGCATCCGCCAGCATGGCGTACAGTTTGCCGGTGCGCGAACGCGCAGCAAGCACGATATCACCGGAAAAACGGTGCGTCGGCATCACAAAATGGCGAATCCCCTGCTGCTCAAGCGCCTCTCCACGAATATGGCGCTCCATGATGTCCTTGGCCAGTTCGGCTTCCGCCTCGGCCTCGTCGTGGTAATGCTGCAGACGCTCCGCATTGTCTGCAAGCTGCCGGTCCATATGCTTGCGCTCACTGATGTCACGTACCACCGCGATGAACAGACGCTGATCCACCACGGGCAATTCGCTCACACAGACTTCGCAGGGGAAACGATCCCCATTCATCCGCCGTCCCACCACTTCATTCAGGTTGCCGACGAAAGCCGTGCGCGAATCCTCGACATAGGCCAGAAACTGATCCTGCCAGTGCCCTTCTCCGGGTTGATCAAGCAGCAGACTGCGGATATCCACATCGTGCAATTCATCGGCAGCGCAGGCGAAGATCCCCGAGGCCGAGCGATTGCCGTCCACCACCCGAAACTCGGCATCAAAGGTCAGAATGCCATCCACAACCGCATCGGAAACTGCAGCTTCGCGCTGCCTTGCCTCTTCACGGCTAACCTGGAATTCAAGCGCACGCGCCAGATTGCGCATCTTGGCGGCAAACACCTGGTATGACAAAGGTTTGTTCAGATAATCATCTGCGCCGGCTTCCAGGCCACGCACAACGTCATATTCAGCATCCATTGCAGAAACGATGACGATCGGCACCCAGCGATCTCCGTCCAGCGCCCGGATGTGCCGGATGGCATCGAAACCATCCATCTTCGGCATCATCAGATCCATCAGGACAATATCCGGACGCTCCCTGCGGTAAAGCTCCAGGGCTTCCTCACCATCCTCGGCCATCAGGATCTGGAAATCCAGCCGGTTCAGATAGGCACGCAACAGCGCCCGGTTAGCCTGGGTATCATCAACGACCAATACGCGGAATTTGTGGAAACTCACCTTGCTTGCCCCTGCCGGCAATCCGCCGGTAACACCTGCATGCCCTATTCTGTACGCTGCCTGAAGCTGACTTCCACCTTGTTACCAGAGCCAAGATACTGCATATCCACAAATGCCATCTGCCGCGAGACAGCGATCCCCCGGCCATTCGGCGCGAAAGCCCGATCCGGTGAGATGGTCAGATATTCCTGCCAGGCAAACCCAGGCCCCTCATCGGCGATGCTCACCTTCATCAGGCTGTCACTGGCTTCAGCCACGACAATCACCTGCTTACCCTGATTTTCAGGTAGTTGCTGCCGCCGCATAACCTCTTCAAGCCAACGTTCCTCACTCTTTAGGCGCGCCTTGGTTTTAAAATCGATGCCGAGATTACCATGTTCTATGCCATTGACGAGCAGTTCGGCCAAGCCCATCGCCACGGTTTCTCCATCCAGTGCGGACAGGGCCAGCAAACCGGCCACGGCCTCTGCTTCATCCAGTGTGGTCAGCACAAATCGGCCCTGCGTCAGCAGTTGCACGGCGCGCGAATGATTCGCCATGCGCTGTGACACATCCGCCCAACGCGCACGGTCATGCAGGGCGGCACGCACAATTGCCAGCAGCGCTTCCGACCGGAAAGGTTTGGTCAGGTAATAATGCGCACCAGCGGCCAGCCCCTCACTGACCTGCTCGGGGTTGGCCGCTGCGGTCTGCATGATCACAGGCAGATGGCGCATGCGCAAATCGAGCTTGATGCGCTTGAGTAGCGACAGCCCATCGAGCTTGGGCATCATGCGATCCATCACAACCACATCGAAATCATAGGGCCGCTCATCCAGAGCCCGCCACGCCAGCTCCGGATCTTCAAAAAAACTCAACTGATAACCGGTATCCGACAGATACTCGCCAATGATTTCGAGATTCAGCGGTTCGTCATCCAGAACCAGCAGTGACGCACTCATGCACTGTCCCCAGTATGTTTGCCGTCCACACTGCCCACAGGCAGACGCACAATGAATTCGGCGCCACCCTGGGTACCATTGCGGGCATAGATCTCACCACGGTGGGCCAACACGATTTCGCGACAGATTGCCAGACCCAGCCCGGTTCCGCCAGCCACATCGCGCGTCAGGCTACTCTGCGTAAACCTGTCGAAGATCTGCTCCAGCTCATCTTCCGGAATTCCAGGGCCTTCATCGATCACGGTGACCTCCACCATCGTATCCTCGGGCTGATCATGTGCGCGACGGCCGTACTGGCCACTCACCAACCGGGTCTGCAGGGTAATCCGCGATCCCTGAGGGGCAAACTTTATCGCGTTCGACATCAGATTGCGCATCACCTGCGCAATCCGCGGGGCATCCATGGAGATCAGCGGCAGTTGCGCAGCATCGATGCGGCTCAAGGCCAGATGATTGGCTATCAGCAGCGCCTCAAACTCTGCCTCCACCTCATCAAGCAGGCGTGCCAGATCCGCAGGCAGTACCGCAAGATTGATCCGCCCGGACTCAAGCTTGGCCAGATCCAGCAGGGCATCGAGCAAGCCGATCAAACGCTCTCCACTTTCAGCCACACGCGCAAAATACTCATGAATCTTTTCCGGTGCCAATCTGCCACTGCGCTCCAGCCCCAGACGGGCAAAACTCAGAATCGCATGCAAAGGCGTGCGCAGCTCATGTGAAAGCTGTGCAATCAGTTCCGACTTTGCAGCACTGTTACGCTCAGCAGCTTCCTTGGCCTTGAGCAGATCCTGGGTCTGCTCGAGCACCAGCTGGCGCAACTGATCACGATGCCGCAAGAGTTCATCTTCAGCCTGTTTCTGGGTAGAAATATCCTGCAGCAGGGCCCAATACACCGGCTCCTTGCCACGCTGCTGAACCACCACACCACTGGCCAGCACCGGAATTTCCTGCCCCTGCGCATCAATCACGGAAGAAATATCCGGCTGCCACACCCCGGTTTCATGCATAGACCGGATCCGCTCTTCCATCAGGGCTTGGCGCGGAGACATGATCCCCATGTAGGAAACGCCGCGCAGCGAATCCTCCGTCCGCCCGAGCATCTTCTGCAGGGCAGGATTGACACGCAAAAAATGCCCTGCCGCATCAAGCAACCCGATCCCCAATGGAGCATTATTGATCAGGGTATCCAGGCGCTCGAGCGTAAGCTGCTGGATGTGCTCAATCTCGCGCAACTCCGTAACATCGTGATTGATGCCAATGATCACCCGCTTGCCATCCGCATCACGCACGAGCTTTTCGTAAATCACCAGCGTGCGTGGCGCCCCCAGGCGATCATTGATAATCAGTTCCAGTGTGCGCACTTCACCATCATCACGCTCGAGCAATTCGCGGTCCAACGCACTGATACGCTCTACCTCGGTGGAAAGCACAAATTCATCGATCGACCGGCCCGCAAACGCATGACGTGGCTGCCCAAAGAAATCGCTGAGCGCAGTATTCACGAGCACCCAACGCGAAGACTCATCCTTGACGTAAGTGGCAAACGGCAGCATGTCGAAAACCGTCTGCAGAAACTCTCCCGCTTTGGTCTGCCGCTGCAGGCTCAATACAAGTGCATTTTCCTTGTCCACCAGTTCGGTCACATCACTATTCGATGTGATGAGAAGGGGAATCCCGTCGGGGTCAAGACAAACCACCTTCTGCAGGCGAACCTGATGAATCCTGTCGGCATACAGCAAAGGTACATTTCGTTCGCTGACCACACCAGGGCCAATCGCAAACAGACGGTCATCGGCTTCCATCGTCTGCCGTCCAACCTCGGGAATGTTGATGTCTGCGGTTGTCTTGCCGATCAGATCTTCGGGCTGTCTGCCATAGAGGCTGGCCAAAGCCCGATTCACCATGACATAGCGATGGTTCCGATCCTTGACTGTCACCGGCGTGGGAATGGCATCAAAGATATCGCGCAAAAACGCCTGGCTGCGACTCTGCCGTGCCAAGGCATCACGTAACTCCCCTTCCAGCCTGCGCATCTCTGAGACATCAAAGGCAACTCCCAGAATTACACGCTCCCCTTCAACACCATCACAGACAATACGACGAATCAGGAATTGATGAACTTCACCTCGTGCGTCACGCACTTCGGCTTCAGACTCCTTTATCGCCGACTTTTTGGTGCTCGCAAACAAAGCATTTTCGTCATCACTGATTCCCTGACTCGCATTCTGTTCAAGATAGTCCGCCGTCGTCGAACCGATAATCTGCTGTGGTCGAAGCCCATGAAAATCCGCATGCGCACGATTGGTCATGATGAAGCGGTGCTGCGCATCCTTCACGAAGATAGGATGGGGCAGTGCGTCAAAGAGCTGCTGCATGAACAGGCGCAGATGCGTTTGCTGCTGCAGGGCTTCACGCAACTCGATTTCGGCGCGGCGTAATTCGGTAATCTCGAAATTGGCCCCAACGATAATGCTGTTGCCATCCACATCGGTGCACGCTGCCTTGCTCACCATCCAGTAGCGTGGTCTGCCGGTCTGCCGGTCGGGAATGTAATCCTCCTTGCGCACCACTTCTCCGGCAAAAATCCGCCTATCCTCGGCTTCGATCTGCTGGCCCTGTTCCTCGCCAAAAAGCTCACTCGAGGAAGCACCGATCATATCCTCCAGGCGCACGCCCCACTGTTCCGCCAAGGCAGCATTCGCCATCAGATAGCGGCTTTCCGCATTCTTGACGTAGAGCGGATAGGGAATGGCCCGGAATATTCGCTGCACAAAGGCTTCCACATTCATGGAGAGCTGTGCCATCTTGTCAGCGTATTCCCTGACGTCGGTCTGATCCTCGAAGATGGTGATCACCACGGGCAGCCCGGTACGATCCACACAGCGGCATTTGGTGATGCGCATGAACGACCGGCGTCTGACTCTGGGAATGGAAAACCAATCCTCAATCGTGTGTGGTCCCCCGGTTTCGAGGGTCAGGCGATCCAGCGCCGTCAGCCGATCCGCGATCTCGCTGGGGATGATCTGGTGCGTGGTCTTGCCCATCACCTCCCAGGCCTGCACGCTCAAGCCGTCGCAATAGGCACGGTTCGCCAGCACCACGGTACCTTCGGCCGTCTTCACCGACACCGGCAGGGGAAGCGAATCCAGCACCCCTTCGATGAAGTTCTGATTCAGCCCACGTTCCCGGGTCAGTTCCACCTCTTCACTGACATCGGAATACACCCCGGTGATGAAGCGCCGGCCTGGCGTCACCCGGGCACGCACACGCAACCAGCGCTTGGAACCACTTTCACCCGCAGCAGACTGCACTGACACCAGTTCGTCAAAGCGGCCGGATTCATTGAGGGCTTCGCGCAGGGCTCGCAACAGCCGATGCCGCTGCTCACGGTTAAGCTTGTGGAGAATCGTCCGGACAGCCAGTTCTCCAGAGTCATCCGACGGTATTCCGGTGAGCTGATAGCCACGCTCGGAGCAGAAAAACCGCCGGGTGTGCGTGTCGAATTCCCACACTCCGTCCTGGGTGGCTTCCAGTACGCGATCCAGGCGCGCCTGCTGCTGCAGGCCAAGCTCGGAGTCGCCGCTACGGCGCCTCTCCAGATTGCTCCAGGCCAGCACAAGCAGACTTCCTGCAAGCAACTGGGCGACTCCCACCACTCCGTACGTCGCGGTCAGCACCAGCCCCGACAGCAGCACGCCCCCCGCGCCCAGGCCGATCAGAACCGACCAGCACGACATCCGTGAGGTCCGCACAAGCTGTCTAGTCACCGGGTTGTGGCTGGGCATGCCGTATAAGAGGAAATGAGGGAGGCGATCACTTATACGTTTCTATGACCAAAAACATAAGTGTCCCCAAGGGAGGCATGACCTCAATCAGGCCGCAAAACCTCCTCAGCCATGGCGGCCAGCACAGCCGCCGTTTCTCCCAGCGCCGTCGTCAATTCGATCTTCAGGCTAGGGTGTTTCTGCCTGACTGCGGCCAGAATCTCCGGGACATCCCGCTTCACGTGCCCGCCCTGCGCCAGAAACACCGGCACCACCCGCACACTGCTGGCGCCCTGCGCTGCGGCGGCCTCCAGCGCATCGGCCAATCCGGGCTGCATGAATTCAAGAAATGCCAGGCGTACATCCAGACCCGGGTGTCGCGCCAGCACCAGCTCACGTAGCCGCTCCAGCGGTCTTGCCCATTCCGGATCGCGAGCCCCATGACCAAACAAAACGATAGCATCCACTCAGCGTTCCTCCGCCAGATGACGCAGCGCGACAGCGGCAGCGTAAAATCCGAAAGGCGCCGTCACACACACAGCAGAACCATACCCTGCACAGGACAGGCCCTGCGGCCCCGCGTCGCCCTCACAGGTCACAGGACGCTGCAGAGGTTCCGTCGAATAGATCGCCGAAATGCCAAACTTGCGCCGGGGGTCCTTGGAGAACCCGTGCAGTTTGCGCAATTGCGCCCGCACCTTGGACAGCAATGGGTCCTGGGTGGTACGCGACAGATCATCCTCGCAGATCCTGGTCGGATCCTGCTTGCCGCCAGCACCGCCCGCCATGACCAGCGGCATCTTCTGCTCCACGCACCAAACCGCCATCGCCACCTTGACGCGAGCCTGATCAATAGCATCAATCACCACATCATGCCCCTGCAGAAGATCGGCCATATTCTCCTGCGTCACAAAATCTTCCACCACATCGACACGGCACTCCGGATTGATCGCCAGCACCCGCTCGCGCATCGCATCCACCTTGGCCTTGCCCCACACATCATCAAGCGCGTGAATCTGCCGGTTGGCATTCGATTCCGCCACCATATCCAGATCAATCAGCGTCAGTGCGCCAACCGAACTGCGGGCCAAAGCTTCCACCGCCCAGGAACCCACCCCGCCGATGCCCACCACGCATACGCGCGCATTGGCAAAACGTCGCGCTGCCTCCTCGCCATACAGGCGGCCCACGCCGCCAAACCGCCGTGCCAGATCTGCACTCATTGCCGCCCCTCCAGCCAGGACTGAAGACCCTGCGCGTTCAAATCCAGATCCGTGGCATACAGCGCCACCGCCGCATTCCCCTGCACCGCCCAGCCCTGCCCGGCAGCTTCTCGCCACAACAGGGTTTCCAGCGCGGCGCGGATCAGCTTCTGGCGGGATTCCCCTTCGACATTCGCCGCCGCTTCGGCGATCTCCATGCTGGCATCGATCAGCCGGTGCAGGTCTGCCGCCAGGCGCTGAATCTGCGTGACACGACTATAGTGCGTGAGGACCATGGCTTCAGGCCGGCGTTCGAGCATCCGCTCAATCGTTGCATGCATGGCCACCGGATCGAACTGCACCGGCGTCGTCGCCGGGAAAACAAAGGCCTTGTCACCCAGGTGCGTCTCACGGTAGGACAAACCAAAGGCGTCCCCCGTAAACCAGCTGCGAGACTGCTCATCGAAGAAACACAAGTGGTGCTTCGCATGCCCCGGAGCATCCAGCACTTCGATGGAGCGCCCGGCCAGATCAATCCGCATGCCGTCGGTGCCCTCCGTTATCCGCGCGGCATCGACCGCGATCAATTCCCCATATGCTCCACGTACAAACGCCTCACCGTAGACCGCCACGGTGCCTTCCCACAGCTTGCGAGGGTCGATCATATGACGCACACCACGCGGGTGCACCACGAGCCTGGCATTCCGCAAGACCTGCATCAGTGCCCCGGCGCCACCGGCGTGATCCAGATGCACATGGGTCAGCAGCAACCAGTCAAGTTGCTCCGGCGCCACGCCGGCTTCAGCCAGGGCGGCAAGCACCTGCGGCACGCTACGGGCCGTGCCGCTTTCCACCAGGGCAGCCCTGCCGCCATGGGTGATCAGATGCAGGGCATCCATGCGCGGGCGCAGATAGCCACTGTCAATGGCCCAGATATCTGAGCCGATAAATTCGATGTCTTTCATTTTTTGAGTAACTTCGCAAACTTCTCGCGAAACTTGTAGAGCTTGGGTGCCACCACCGCAGCGCAATAGCCCTGCTGCGGATGGTGCCGAAAATAATCCTGATGCTCGGCCTCGGCCGGGTAGAAGGGCACCAGCGGTTCGAGTGCCGTCACCAGAGGCTCCACCCCGGCGCTTCGCAGCATGTCAAACACGCGCAAGGCAGAGTCCCGCTGGGATTCGCTGGCCCAGAATATCACCGAACGGTATTGTGACCCGATGTCGTTGCCCTGGCGATTAAGCTGGGTGGGATCGTGAATCACGAAAAACACCTCAAGCAATTCACCAAAATTCACAAGTGCCGGATCAAATTCCACACGCACAACTTCCGCGTGTCCGGTTTGCCCGGAACACACCGACCGGTAGTCCGGATTTTCCAGCAAGCCGCCCATATAGCCACATGTCACGGCGTGAACACCGCGAATCTCCCGAAACACCGCGTCCAGGCACCAGAAGCAACCACCGCCCAAAAACGCAAATTCTGTGGAAAGTTCCATAAATACCGCCTTTCGTCGGGCTACGTCGTAGCCCTAGGGAAACACCCCAGATACACGCCGTAAAAAATTCGTAAAATGGACAAACTCGATTAACCACAACAACAGGAGGAGATTCATGCAAGCATCATCCGTCGCCAAACTGGCGGCTGCTGTCGTAATTGCCATGCCTGTGCTGACCCAGGCTGCGCCAGTCAAGTATGCCTCTACTGTTGTGGAACTGAAACGGGAGAATTTCCAGAAAGTCGTCGATGGCAAGCCCGTCGATCTTTATACCCTCACCAACAAAAACGGCGTCACGATCAAGGTGACCAACTATGGCGCCAAGGTGGAACAGATTCTGGTGCCCGATCGCAAGGGGGTCTTCGCCGACATTGCACTCGGTTTCGACAGTATCGACGCGGTGATGGCTGGCCAACCCTCAATGGGATCATTCATCGGCCGCTATGCCAATCGAATCGGTAACGCCAAATTCACCCTTGAAGGCAAGGAATATCAGCTGGCAGCCAACAATGGCATCAACAGCCTCCACGGCGGAGCCAAAGGCTCCCGTTTCGTGGTGTTCAATGCCCGCCAGCTCTCGCCTTCGGCCCTTGAACTGAGCTATGTATTCAAGGATGGAGAGGAAAACTACCCGGGGACATTGCCGGTTACCGTCATCTATTCGCTCAGTGACAAGAACGAATTCACCATCGAATGGGTTGCCTCGGCACAAGACAAAACCACAGTCGCCAACTTCACCGGGCATACCTTCTTCAATCTCGCGGGCGACCCGACAACGCTGAATTCGGATTATCTCATCACCGTCAACGCAGATCGTTATCTGCCCATTGATGCAAACCTCACCCCAACGGGCGAAGCGGTGCCTGTGGCCGGCACGCCGATGGATTTCCGCAAACCCAAGGCATTCAGCAAAGACATCGGCGCGGACTTCGAGCAGCTCAAACTCGCGGGTGGTTACGACCATCACTATGTGCTGAACAAACCCACCACGGGTGCCCTGAGCCTGGCCTCAAGTGCCTACGATCCAAAATCCGGGCGCTCTCTTGAGGTCTGGACCACCGAACCCGGTGTGCAATTATTCTCCGGCAACAACCTCGCTGCCAAAGCCCCGCTTGATGCAGGCAAGGGCGGGCGCCTGTTTGCTTTCCGTGGCGCATTCTGTATGGAACCTTCTCACTTCCCGGATGCTCCAAACAAAGCTCAGTTCCCGAGCACGACGCTCAAACCCGGAGAGTTCTACACCGGCAAGATCGTCTACAGGTTCGGGGTAAAGAAGTAGCGCACTCGCGCCTCGCGCGAGTGCATTACAGTCGTATCGGTTTTCGCAGAGACCGCTACGAGGTCTGTCTCCAAATCTGCCCTCCGTTATGGCCGTCACTCCCCCGGGTGACGGCCTTTTTTTGTGCCATCGTTTGTACCATCGACTTACAAACGAAAAGGCCATCACATGCGACAGCCTTTTTGTTTTACTGCGTAAATCAAACCTGCGGAACACTCACTCCTTGTCGCCGCCCCCCAGCACCTTGTAGAGCGCCACGAAGTTGGACTGGCGTGCCAGGCGTGCGGTGATCAGGGTTTGCTGCGCCGTATATTGACTACGCTGCGAATCGAGAACCGTCGAGTAGGCATCAACGCCCTTGTCATAGCGGGCACGTGACAGGCGCAGCGCATCATCCGCCGCAGTATTCAGCTCACGCTGGGCTGCCACCTGTTCATCAATAGTGGAACGCTGTGCCAGCGCATCCGCAACCTCCCGGAACGCCGTCTGCACGGCCTTCTCATACTGGGCAAGGGCTGCATCGCGTTCAGCCTTGGCCGCATCCAGATTGGCACGGTTACTTCCGGCATTGAAGATCGGAATGCTGATCTGCGGCGCAAATGACCACATGCGGGATTCGCCCTGGAACAAATCGGAGAGCTGGGTACTGCCAAACCCGGTCGAAGCCGTCAGACTGATGCGCGGGAAAAATGCCGCGCGAGCCGCACCAATGTTGGCATTGGCAGCGATCAGCGTCTGCTCGGCCTGGCGTACATCAGGCCGACGCAACAGCGTATCCGAGGGCAGGCCTGGCGTCAGTTCTTCCTGCACACTGATCTGCTCCGGCAGTTCCTGAGGCTGCAGATCACCCGGCAACCCTGTTCCCAGCAGCAGATTCAGGGCGTTGATATCCAGCGACACCTGACTCGTATAACGTGCCACATCATAGCGAGCAGATTGCACGCTGGTCTTGGCCTGCGCCAGATCCACCCCGGTAGCCGTACCAACGTCATAGCGCAGCTGGATCAGCTTCAACGATTCCTGCTGTGTGCTGAAAGTATCCTGTGCCACCTTCAGACGCTCACGATCAGCCGCCAGCGTCAGCCAGCCGGTCACCACATCTGCGACAAGACTGATCTGGGTGCTGCGCTGCGCTTCTTCAGTCGCCAGATACTGCGCCAGCGCCTGCTCCTTGAGGCTCTGGATACGCCCGAAAAGATCCAGCTCATAGCTGGTGAAACCCACGCTGGCCGAATAGGAATGACCCACATACTCCCTGCCTGAGGACGACAGCTCACGAGGCGTGCGGCTCGCTGTTTCACCTGCCGTGGCATTGACCGCCGGGAACTGCGAGGCACGTTCGATCCGATACTGGGCGCGGGCCTTTTCAATATTCGCAACCGTCACGCGCAGATCGCGGTTATTGTCGAGCGCCAGCTGCACCACCCGACGCAGGCGATCATCCGTGAAAAAGTCGTGCCAGCGGGTGTCCACCGCCGTCTTGCCGTCAGCCGCAGCTCCCTGCCAAGCAGCCGGCACCGGTGCCGCCGGGCGCTCATAGGTAGGCGCCATGGAACAACCACCGAGGAAGACCAGTGCCAATGCCAGGCTCATGCCTGTCTTAACCATCATGATTGATTCTCCTGCGTCTGAGCCTTTTTCTCTGCATCCAGGCGGGCCTGCACATAACGCGGCACCTTGCTGCCAAAGAACTTGCGGACCACCACAAAGAACACCGGCACCCAGAAAATACCCAGGGCTGTTGCCGTCAGCATCCCGCCAAGCACCCCGGTACCGATGGCGTTCTGGCCACCTGACCCGGCACCGACAGACACCGCCAGCGGCAGCACACCCAGACCAAAAGCCAGCGAGGTCATCAAGATCGGGCGCAGACGCTGTTTGACAGCAAGCATCGTAGCTTCGACCAGATCCATCCCTTCATCCTGCAACTGCCGTGCAAATTCCACGATCAGAATGGCGTTCTTGGCCGCCAGCCCGACGGTGGTCAGCAGCCCCACCTGGAAGAACACGTCATTTGACATGCCACGGGAATACGCAGCAATCACCGCCCCGATCACGCCCAGCGGCACCACCAGAATCACCGAGAACGGCACCGACCAGCTTTCATACAACGCAGCCAGACACAGGAACACCACCAGCAGCGAGATGGCATACAGGGCTGGCGCCTGCGAACCGGCCAGGCGCTCTTCGTACGAGATCCCGGTCCACTCGTAGCCAATACCTTCGGGCAAAGTAGCCGCGATGCGCTCCACTTCTTCCATCGCCGCGCCCGTGCTCAGCCCCGGCGCCGGCGAACCAATGATTTCCGTCGAGGAGTTGCCGTTATAGCGCTCCAGACGCGGCGAGCCGAACGCCCACTGCGAGGAGGCGAAAGCCGAGAACGGCACCATCCCGCCTGCGGTGTTGCGCACATACCACTTGTCCAGATCGCTCGGCAGCATGCGCGCAGGTGCGTCGCCCTGCAGATAGACCTTCTTCACACGCCCCTTGTCAACGAAGTCATTGACATAGGTGCTACCCCAGGCCGTCGACAGAGTGTCATTGACATCCGTGAGGCTCAGTCCCATCGAGGTGGCACGCTCCGAGTCGATATCGACCTTGTATTCCGGCATATCGTCCTGACCGTTCGGGCGCACTGCGGTCAGCTTCTTGCTCTGCATGGCCATGCCCAGGAACTGGTTGCGTGCCGCCATCAGGGTGGCATGCCCTACGCCGGAGCGGTCCTGCAACTGCACGTCGAAACCCGACGCATTGCCCAGCTCCATCACTGCCGGCGGCGCAAAGGCGAACACCATGGCGTCACGAATCTGCGAGAACGCACCCATGGCACGCCCCACAATTGCCTTGACGCGCAGACCCGGGTTGTGGCGCTGATCCCAGTCCTTGAGCTTGACGAAGGCCAGGCCCATGTTCTGACCGGTACCGGCGAAGCTGAACCCGGCCACGGCGAAGGTGGAATCAACTGCTTCCTTTTCGTTGTCACGGAAATAAGCTTCCACCACGCGCACCGTCTTCAGCGTGCGCTCCAGTGTGGCCCCTGCCGGCAACTGGATCTGCACCATCATCACGCCCTGGTCTTCGTCAGGCAGGAAAGCCGTGGGCAGACGCACAAAGAGCACACCGAGCACCACTACAATCAGGCCATAGATCACCATGTAGCGCGTACGCTTGCCCAGCAAGTTGCCAACGCTGCGCGTATAGCGCAGCACGGAAGCATCAAAGAAGCGGTTGAACCAGCGGAAGAACGGGTTCTCGCTAAAGTGTTCGCCCTGATGGATAGGCTTCAGAATCGTCGAACACAGTGCCGGTGTCAGCACCAGCGCGACGATAACGGAAAGCACCATGGCCGACACGATGGTGATCGAGAACTGCCGGTAGATCACCCCGGTGGAGCCCCCAAAGAAGGCCATCGGCACGAACACCGCAGACAGCACCAGCGCAATCCCCACCAGCGCCCCGGTAATCTGGTCCATCGACTTCTTGGTGGCTTCGTAGGGCGACAAACCCTCCTCACTCATCGTGCGCTCGACATTCTCGACCACCACAATGGCATCATCGACGAGCAACCCGATCGCCAGCACCAGCCCGAACATGGTCAGCGTGTTGATCGAGAATCCGAATGCCGAGAGCACCCCGAAAGTCCCAAGCAGCACAACCGGCACGGCAATCGTCGGAATCAGCGTGGCACGGATGTTCTGCAGGAACAGCCACATCACGAGGAATACCAGCACGACAGCTTCGAGCAGGGTCTTGATCACTTCATGGATGGAGACCTTCACGAACGGCGTGGTGTCGTAAGGCACCACATACTTCACACCCTTCGGGAAGAATTTCTGCATCTCGTTGAGCTTGGCCTTGACCAGGTCCGCCGTCTCCAGGGCATTGGCGCCAGCGGCCAGCTTGATGGCCATGCCGCCTGCGGCCTTGCCCATGTAGCTGACGATGAAGCCATAATCCTCGGCGCCCAGCTCGGCGCGTGCCACATCCCGCAGATGCACCGAGGAACCATCCGAATTGGTACGCAGGAGGATCTTGCCGAACTGTTCCGGCGTCTGCAGGCGGCTCTGCACATTGATTGTGGCATTGAGCTGCTGACCTGCCAGAGCAGGTCCGCCACCGAGCTGCCCGGCAGAAACCTGAACGTTCTGTGCCGTGATCGCCGACTTCACGTCGGCTGGCGTGAGCTTGTACTTGTTGAGCTTGACTGGATCCAGCCAAATGCGCATTGCATACTGCGCACCGAACTGCTGAACCTCGCCAACGCCTTCAAGACGGCTGACAGGATCGATGATGTTGGCCGACACATAGTCGTTCAGGTCATACTGGTTAAGGCTGTTGTCTTCCGACACAAAGCCCACCACCATCAGGAAGGAACGTGCACTCTTGGTGACCTGCACGCCCTGCGACTGCACGGCCTGCGGCAACAGCGAGAGCGCTGTCTGCAGCTTGTTCTGCACCTGCACCTGGGCGATATCCGGATTGGTCCCGGCGCGGAAAGTCAGGGTGATCGACACCCGCCCCGAAGAATCGCTCGTCGAGGCCATGTACATCATCCCGTCCAGCCCCTTCATCTTCTGCTCGATAACCTGCGTCACCGAATCTTCCAGAGTCTTGGCAGAAGCACCAGGGTAGGTCGTGGAGATCACGACGTTGGGCGGCGCAATGGTCGGGTACTGCGACACCGGCAGGGTCGTGATGGCCAGTGCCCCTGCCAGCATGATGACCAGCGCGATCACCCATGCAAAGATAGGGCGATCAATAAAGAAACGTGCCATGAATCTCTCCTCCTCAGCGGCCAGCGGCCGGGCGGCCTGCCGCAGCCGGTGCAGATGCGGCACCGGCCGGCACGGGCTTGATCTTCACGCCCGGGCGCAGACGCTGCAGGCCTTCAACGATCACCTGCTCTCCTGCCTGCAGGCCGGACGTTACCAGCCACTTGTCGCCGATGGCGGCGCCCGTCTTGATCACACGCTGCTCAAAGGAGCCATCGTCATGCGCCAGCATGACCACCGCCTGCCCCTTGGTATCGCGCGATACAGCCTGCTGCGGCACCACAATGCTCTGGTCACGCTCACCACGCACCAGCTGGGCACGCACAAACATGCCCGGCAGGAGTTCGTGCTTGGGGTTCGGGAATACGGCGCGCAATGTCACGCTGCCAGTCGTGGCGTCCACCGTCACATCGGTGAAGGTCAGCTTGCCTTCCTGTGCATAGGGTGTGCCATCCTCGAACTTCAACCCGACCACAGCGGCTTCGCCGGCACGCTTGAGCGCGCCACTTTCCAGATCGCGCCGCAGCTGCAGCAGATCTGCGGAAGACTGCGTCACGTCCACATAAATCGGATCAAGCTGCTGCACAGTGGTCAGCGCAGTTGTCTGGCTCGCTGTCACCAGGGCGCCCTGGGTCACTGTCGATTTGCCGATACGTCCGGAAATCGGAGAAGCCACGTGGGTATAAGCCAGATTGATACGTGCAGTTTCCATGGAGGCCTTGTCGCCCGCCACCGTGGCTTCCGCCTGTTTCAGCGAGGCAACGGCATCGTCATAATCCTGCGGACTGACTGCCTTGATCGCCACCAGATCCTTGTAGCGCTCCGCCTTCAGGCGCACGGTTTCAAGATTGGCTTCGGCACTGGCCAGCGCAGCCTTGGCGCTTTCGTAAGTATTCTGGAAGGTTGCCGGATCGATCTGATAGAGCATCTGCCCGGCCTTCACATCACTACCTTCGGTGAAGGCGCGTTGCAGGACGATGCCACCAACCTGCGGACGAATCTCGGCAATTGCATAAGGCGTCGTACGGCCCGGCAGCTCATTGGACAGGGTCACGGTCTGCGGGCTTACGCGCACCACACCCACCTCTGCCGGCGGCTGCCCGCCTCCCGGTGCAGCACCCGGCTGCTGTCCCTTGTTACAACCGGCCAACGTCATCGCTGCAAGGGCAGCCACGACAACCCAGTACAAGTTCTGACCCGTTCGACGCATATTTTTCTCCACTGCTTGGAAAGCAGGTTTTACCTGCCAGGGGATGGTAATGGAACGTAATGAAACGCAAGGGAACCCGAAACAGATTCCTATTGCCCCATCATACATACATCCTTGCATGTATGTAAATGATCAAGTACCATCAGTTACGCAATTCAACTATAAAGCTTTAGCTCCATGGCCCGCAAAACCAAGGAAGAAGCCCTGGCGACGCGCAATCAGCTACTCGACGCAGCCGAGAAGCTATTCAGCACTCAAGGCGTGGCCAGGACCTCTTTGCACGAAATCGCCGAAATCGCCGGACTGACTCGTGGTGCCATCTATTGGCATTTCGACAACAAAGGCGACCTGCTCACTGCCCTCTGGGAAAGAGCCGCGGCACCATTACGTGCCTTGTTTGACCAGGACTGCGTTGAATCTGCCGACGATCCTCTGGGCAGGCTCCGTATGCTCGCGAGTTTCAAGGCCCGCCATATCGAGCACGATCCGCGTGTGCGCGCCGTCATGACCATCCTCATGCTGCGCTGCGAATTTTCCGAAGAAACCCGCACCGCCACCGAGTATTTCGCGCACGAGCGCGAATACGCCTACGCCCGGGTCAGCGAAGTATTCAAGCGCGCGGTGGAAGTAGGGCAACTCCCCGCCAGCGTGAATATCGAGCAGGCTGTCATCAGTCTGTTCTGCTTTATTGACGGCATCGTTTTCCATTGGCTGACCGACCCGGAACGCTTCCCTTTGAGCCCTACCGCACTGAACGCCATCGATGCCTACCTGGCGGGGCTACGCACCAAAGTGGATACCTGAGCGGGTGCCTGTATGCCCCAAGCCCGTTTCACGGTAACAAATCGGGCATCCCTCTTGGCACAATTCCCCACAATGGTGCATAACGAACTCGTTATACTTGCAAGGCAGGCTTTCTGACGCCCCCGAAATGGCGTCTGCCCTGCCAACCAGCCCCAACAGGCAGGCTGGTACGCTTTTCGCGTACACTCTGACGCTTGTTCGTTCGGATTCTGCATCACCCATGCAGCACCATCTGTTCCGATCTAGGAGAAACCATGAAAAAACATCATCTGCTGCTGGCCCTTGTCGCGGGCCTTGTCGTTCAAACTGCCAATGCCCAGGCACTGGACGGCACGCTCAAGAAAATCAAGGACAGCAACAGCATCACTCTCGGGATTCGCGAATCTTCTTTCCCCCTGTCTTATCTTGACGCCAGCCAGAAGCCGATCGGCTACCACATCGATATCTGCAACGCCATTGTCGATGCCGTCAAAGCCAAGCTCGCCCTGCCCAAGCTGGAAGTCAAAACCCAGGCGGTAACCTCCCAGAACCGTATCCCGCTGGTTGTGAATGGCACGGTCGATCTCGAATGCGGCTCGACAACCAACAACCTGGATCGCCAGAAGCAGGTGGCTTTCGCTCCCACCACTTACATCACCCAGGTACGCATCGCTGTCAAGAAGGCCTCTGGCATCAAGACACTCGAACAGCTTCATGGCAAGCCCATCGTCACCTCGACAGGCACCACAAGTGTGCAGCTGATCCGCGCCAATGAAAAAGGCAAGAATCTGGACTTCAAGGAAGTGTACGGCAAGGACCACGCCGACTCCTTCCTGATGCTCGAACAGGATCGCGCCGCCGCTTTCGTACTGGACGACAACCTGCTGATGGGTGAAATCGCCAACTCCAAGGCGCCACAGGATTACGAACTGGTTGGCGAACCGCTGTCGACCGAACCTATCGCCATCATGCTGCGCAAGGATGACCCCCAGTTCAAAGGCCTCGTTACTGCCACCATCAACAGCATGGCCAAGAACGGCACACTGACCAAGCTCTACAACAAGTGGTTCGAATCGCCGATTCCGCCGAAGAACCTGAAGCTGAATCTGCCGCTGAGCGCTGCGCTGAAAGACGCCTTCGCCAACCCGAACGACAAGCCGGCCGAAAGCTACAAGAAGTAATCTAATTAAACCTGCGTGAGCGCCAGCGCTCACGCAGGCGAGGATTCGCAAGTTGAATAACTATCATTGGAATTGGGGCATCTTCTTCCAGACCATTCAGAATGGAGATGTCACCTACCTTACCTGGATCATCCAGGCGCTGGGCTGGACCATTGCGATTTCCCTGCTTGCCTGGGTCATCGCACTCGCCCTGGGAAGTCTGTTCGGTACCCTGCGCACAGTACCGCATCGCGGACTGGCCCTGCTCGGCCACGCCTGGGTCGAATTCTTCCGCAACGTCCCTATTTTGATGCAGCTGTTCATCTGGTATTTCGTGGTACCGGAAATGCTGCCGCACGATCTGTCTGTGTGGGTCAAACAGATGGATCCACAGATCTCGGGCTTCATCTTCTCGGTGATTGCTCTGGGTTTGTTTACGTCTGCCCGTGTCGCCGAACAGGTACGCGCCGGCATCCAGAGTCTGTCCCGTGGTCAGCGTGCTGCTGGTCTGGCAATTGGTTTCACTACCTTCCAGACCTATCGCTATGTGCTGCTGCCAATGGCATTCCGCATCATCATCCCGCCGCTGACTTCGGAATTCATGAACGCTTTCAAAAACTCGGGCGTGGCCTATTCAGTCGGCGTCTGGGAGCTGGTGTTCGTTTCCAATCAGATGGTTGAGGAGACTGGTGGCCAGGTCATCGAAAGCCTGATCGTGCCGACCATTCTTTACATCATCTGTTCCTACACAGCCAACCGGGTCATGTACTTCATCGAGAAACGCTCCCGTGTGCCTGGCCTGATCGTGGCCAAGTAAGGGATGGGAGAAAACTATGTTTGCTAGTCTCGATTTTTCGATTGTCCTGCAGGCCATACCGGCCATTCTGCAGGGTTTGCTGTACAGCCTTGAGCTGACCGTAGTGGCCATGGTCGGCGGTGTCATCCTCGGCACCCTGCTGGCGCTGTGCCGTCTCTCCAGCAATGCCTATCTGGGCTTTGCCGCAAAGGTCTACGTCGACCTGATGCGCTCGATCCCGCTGCTGATGATGATCCTCTGGTTCTTCCTGCTCGTGCCACTGATGACCGGTGTACGCATGGGCCCGGAAAACTCCGCACTGATCACCTTTACACTGTTCCAGGCAGCTTTCTACAGTGAGATCATGCGTGCAGGCATCCAGAGTATTGCAAAGGGCCAGATCAACGCCGGCTTCGCCCTGGGAATGACCTATTCGCAGACCATGGCCAATGTTATCCTGCCCCAGGCATTCCGCAACATGCTGCCTGTGCTGCTGACCCAAACCTTCGTGCTGTTCCAGGACACTTCGCTGGTATATGCAGTCGGCGCACGCGATCTGTTGTGGGCCGCCAAGACAGTCGGCATCAACAATGGTCGGACAGTTGAAATGTACATCTTCGTTTCGCTGATCTACTTTGTCATCTGCTTCTCGCTGTCCATGCTCGTCAAGTACATGAACAAGCGTATCGCCATCATTCGTTAGGCTCACCACATGATCAAGATCGAAAACGTTTCCAAATGGTACGGTCAGTTTCAGGTTCTGACCGACTGCAGCACCAGCATCAACAAGGGTGAAGTGGTGGTGGTGTGCGGCCCATCGGGTTCTGGCAAGTCAACGCTCATCAAGTGCGTCAACGGCCTGGAGCCGATCCAGAAGGGCAAGATTGTCGTCAACGACATCGAGGTCAATGACCCGAAGACCAACCTGCCGCAACTGCGCTCGCACGTCGGCATGGTGTTCCAGCACTTCGAGCTGTTCCCGCACATGAGCATCACCGAAAACCTGTGCATCGGCCAGACCAAGGTGCTTGGCCGCAGTCAGGACGAAGCCCGCGAACGCGGCCTCAAGCTGCTCGATCGCGTCGGCCTGAGCGCACATGCAGAGAAGTTCCCGGGGCAGCTCTCCGGCGGCCAGCAGCAGCGCGTGGCAATTGC
>DBTS01000134.1 GCA_002307175.1 Rhodocyclaceae bacterium UBA1310 | reverse complement strand
TCTCCGCCGGTGACCATGGTGGCACGCCCGCCCAGCTCCTGAACTTCCTTGGGATCAATGGGCAGGATTTCACGCACCATCGAGAGCGGTACTGCGAACGGCTGATCTTCCAGGCAGACGAGCAGCACTGGCAGGATCGCCAGTGTCAGCGGCAGGGAGATGACGAACTCGGTTCCCTTGCCCTGCACTGAGCGAATGTCGATGGAGCCATTGAGCTTCTGGATATTGGTGCGCACCACATCCATACCCACGCCTCGCCCGGAAACGTCGGAGACCGTGGTTGCGGTGGAGAACCCAGGCAGGAAGATGAGGTTGAAGCTCTGACGCTCATCCATCGTGTTGGCTTCTTCATCGGAGATGAGGCCTTTTTCGAGAGCCTTGGCACGCAGGCGCTCCGGATTCATGCCCCGACCATCATCGGCAACGATGATGACGATGTGATCACCTTCCTGGCGGGCTTCGAGCTTGACGAAAGACTTCTCGCTCTTGCCCAGTACCATGCGTTCCTGTGACAGCTCGACACCGTGGTCGACCGCATTACGGATCAGGTGGATGATCGGGTCAGAGAGATCCTCGATCATCGTCTTGTCGATTTCCGTGTCCTCACCTTCGAGAACCATTTCGACATCCTTGCCCAGAGAGCGTGCCAGATCACGGGCAATACGCGGATACTTCTGGAAGAGGCGACCGATCGGCTGCATGCGCGTCTTCATGACCGCGTTCTGCAGATCAGAAACCAGCAGATCAAGCTGACTGACAGCCAGATCCAGCGCGTGCAGGGTATCCGTGTCGTTTTTGCCGTTGAGGATGTCACTGCGCAGGGCTGTGAGGCGGTTCTTCGTCAGGCCGATTTCGCCCGAGAGATTGAGCACCTGATCCAGACGTGAAGTATCCACGCGGATTGAATTGTCGCGCTGACGCTCGCCTTCGCGGCGACCTCCAGGCGCGCCCTGATAGCCGGGCTTGTCCGTTGTGCGCCGACCAACAGCGGCCTTGATGATCTCCTGGGCAGCGTCTTCGGTAATATGTGGCTGCTCATCATCTGCCACTACATCCACAGCAGGCAGAGAGGCTTTGGGCGAAGCTTTGGCCGGTTCACTGCCTGTCACTGCGACATAGTAGGCATTCCAGTCTGGCTCGCTGGAATTGGTCGCAGCCGCCACCACGGCTCCGGCAGCCGGTCGCGGAGCAGCCGGTGCTTCTGCCTTCGGTGCCACTGCAGCCTTGCCGAGTTTGCCCAGCAAAGCCTGGTGCAGTTGCTCAAGCAATGCGGTGTCCGCTGGCCCAGGCTGTATGCCGCGTTCAAGGTCGCCAAACATTGCACGAACTGCCGAGGTTGCACCCAGAATCACATCCAGCATATCGGGTGTAATCTGCAGTTCATTCGTCCGCAATTTGTCGAACAGATTTTCGGTCAGATGGCACAAGGTCACCATTTCCGACGCATTCAGAAACCCCGCACCACCCTTGATGGTGTGAAAGCCTCTGAAGATTTCGTTCAGCAAAGGCAGATCGTGCGGCGTACGCTCCAAATCGACGAGCTTGTTGTCGACACCTGACAGCAGATCTCCTGCTTCAATCAGAAAATCCTGGAGCAGGTCTTCCATTCCCGCGAAATCGCTCATAGCGGACTCCGGTACCGTTGATGCTTCACCACTTCACTTCGCCGGGTATCCCCGACACCTCTCAGAACCCCAGACTATCGAGCAGATCATCGACCTGTTCCTGACTGGTCACCACATCCTCACGCCCTTCTGCAGCAACCACCGGGCCATTGAGCAGGCCCTCTTCTGCAGTCACGCGCTTGCTTTCCGGCATGATGTCGATCAGAACCTTGAGCAATCCATTTTCCATCTTGGATGCCATGTCCGCGATCTTCTTGATGACCTGACCGGTCAGATCCTGGAAATCCTGCGCCATCATGATTTCCAGCAACTGCTCATTGACAATCTTGCTATCGCTGGCAGCCTGCGACACGAATGCGCGGGTTTCTCCGGCAAGCGCCTTGAACTCTTCCACCGACAGCTTCTTGTTATAGAGAAGATCCCAGCGTTCGGAAAGACGGGCTGCCTGTTCCTCACTTTTGTCCAGAATCGGCTTGGCAATATCAGTCGCATTGAGCACGCGACTGGCCGCCTGCTCGGTCATCTGCGAAATGTAGGACAGACGTTGGCGGGCATCCGGTAGCTTTTCGGCGGTTTCCTCCAGCATTCGGTCATAGCCGAGCTGGCGGATCGTGTCATGAAGCAGGCGCGTCAGCTGCCCGATGCGTTCAAATGCCTGATGCTGACGCTCCTGAACCGACATCTGTGACGAGGCTGCAACGGCTTCCTTGATATTGACCGCCTCTGCTGGGGTCGCTCCCTGAGGAGCTTCACCCGGATCACCGGCGACGCTATCAAAAAGCGCCTGCAGTTCGTCAGAGTCCCCCGTGTTTTTAACAATAGACGCCACCGCTCCAACCACCGCCGGACTCACTTCCGGTAAGGGTTGATGCGCAGCGTTGGCTGTTTCAGCAATTGAATCAAACAGCGCCTGCAAATCTTCATTGTCGCCAGATTCGTCCGCATTCAGGCGTTTGGCCATGGTATCGGCTCCTAAGTCTTTTGCACTTCTACATCGACGGGCTCACGCCCTCCCGAGCAATCACGTACAACATCCCGTGAGCATCAGCCCTTGTTCATCTTCTCGAAAATCTTGGTCATCTTTTCCGACAAGGTCACTGCAGTGAAGGGTTTGACGATGTACCCGCTCGCACCGGCCTGCGCCGCCTCGATGATGTTCTCCTTCTTCGCCTCTGCGGTAATCATCAGCACCGGCAGATGTGCCAGTTGCGCATTGGCGCGAATGGCCCGTAACAGTTCAATGCCCGTCATGTTGGGCATATTCCAGTCTGTTACAACAAAATCTATCCCCCCCGCGGAGAGTTTCTGCATGGCGACGACGCCATCTTCTGCTTCATCAACATTGGTGTAACCCAATTCTTTCAGCAGGTTTCTGACGATGCGACGCATCGTCGAAAAGTCGTCCACCACCAGGAATTTCATTTTTGGATCCGACATGATTGATTTTCTCCGGATTAATCCTTGTGGGCCTTCATGAGATAGGGTCGCAGAGTCTCGGCCAATATCTCTGCATCAAATTTCGCTACGTAGGCATCCACCCCGACTGCCTTGCCCATTGATCGGTTGGCTTCCGACGACAAGGACGAGTGCATGACAACGGGAATCCCGTCGAAGCGCTGATCGTTCTTGATGTTGCGGGTCAGCACATAGCCATCCATTTCCGGCATTTCAGCGTCAACCAGAATCAGGTTGATTTCGTCGCTGAGCCGGCGCTTTTGCTGCTGCGCATGCGTCGCCATGCCGTCAAGCCGCGTCCAGGCTTCCAGGCCATTCAGCGCATGCTTGTGGCGAACGCCAAGCTTGTCGAGCACTTCGGCGATCTTCTTGCGGGCAATCGCTGAATCGTCAACAAAGAACACATTGGCTTCTGTTCCGCCGATGGCTGAAATCTGCCCAACAGGCGCTTCACCAAAAGTCTGTGAGAGGATGGTTTCCACATCGAGAATGGAAACCAGCTTGCCATCGGACAGTTCGGTGATAGCAGTAATGTAATTCTGCGTGGGCCCAGCCATGTTCTCGGGCTGACGCACCTTGTCCCATTCCACCCGGATGATGCGATCCACGTCGTGCACCAGAAACCCCAGGGTACGCTTGCTGTATTCGGTGACCATCATCGAGCTGCCGAGCCCCTGGCCCGGCTTGGCGATGCTGAGAATGCGTGCCAGTGACAAAACCGGAATCACGTTGCCACGCAGGGAGATCAGGCCTTCAACACCATTCGGCATGTTAGGCGCACGCGTGATGAATGGTGTGCGGGAAACTTCACGCACTTTGAAGACGTTGATACCGAATGTCTCACTCGTCCCCAGAGAGAAGAGGAGGATTTCCATCCGGTTCGAACCTGCCAGCTTGGTACGTGCATCAACAGCTTCAAGCAGGTTGGTGTTTGCGTTTTCCATATTTGCCCCTTATCAGCTCAACACCAGTGATTCAATTCGACAGCAACTCGGTGCTCTCATCCGGCAACAGCATGTTCCGCACGGCATCAGCCAGGCGGTGTGGCTCGAATTTCGGCACATAACCATCCACGCCGACGGATTTGCCCAAGGTCTGGTTCGACATGCTCGACAGCGACGAATGCATCAACACGGGCACCCCGTCGAAACGCGGATCGCTCTTGATCTTCTTGGTGAGGATGTAGCCATCCATTTCCGGCATTTCCACGTCGGTCAGCACGAGATGGAGAATTTCCCAAACTTTACGCCCCGTCAGTTCCGCATGCTTGGCGATGCTGTCGAGCTCTTCCCAGGCCGCCCGCCCATTGACAGCGGCAATCCCGCGAACGCCCAGCACATTCAGTGTCTTCTCGATCTGTTTGCGCGCCACCGAGGAGTCGTCGGCGTAGAGCACCGCGAATTCCTTCTCCATCGGCTGGATATCCTTGAACATGTAGTCGTCGTCATAGCGCGAGGTTTCGGCGAGGACCTTTTCGACATCCAGCATCATGATCAGACGACCATCATCAAGCTCGGTCACAGCAGTCACCAAGCCTCCCAGACGGGTCGTCATCATTTCTGGCGGCACACGCATCTGCGCCCAATCGAGTCGCAGGATCGTATCCACGCCTTCAACCAGAAACCCCTGGGTATGTCCGTTGTACTCAGTCACGATCATGATCTCGCGCTTGCCCAGCGGATCAATTTCGCAGTACTTGGCCAAATCAACGATAGGCACCAATTGCCCACGCAGGGAGACCATGCCTTCCACACCTGGCTGCATGTCCGGCGCAGCGGTGATCGGCGGCGTACGCATGACCTCTCGTACCTTGAAGACATTGATACCAAAACTTTCCTTACGCCCCGTACGCACATCTGAACCCAGCGAGAACAGAAGGATCTCAAGCTTGTTGGTTCCCGCCAGACGAGTCCGCGCATCAATGTTCTTCAGCAATTCCGACATGTTCTTCTCCGCTTGGTTGAATCCATCAGCCAGGGTTCAATTGATCTGTGCCACATGGTTTCTGGTGGATTTACGACACCCGCCAGACAAACTTGAGCTTCTTGCAAAGCCAGATTGCTCGTGCCTTTGCAAAATTCCTCTGCCTTGCAGCCCGCTACAGTTCGTTACGACCAGACTGGCTGCCGCCGCTAATGGAAGCCAAACACGGATAACGGGTTTCCTCAGTGCTAACTTGAGAGAAACCAAATACCTGCTCCGCACTCAACGATATGGCTGCGACAATGCGCCAAGCCAGAGTACTCAAGGGCAGGCAGTACCTTTGCGGGTTCCGGGCAGCGTTGGTGGGCGTGCCCTGGAAACACAATTCCACACGATCAGGAGAAGAAAATTAAATTAAAAAAAACGCAGCCTGCCGGCTGCGTCCCTTGATTCACAGAAACCGCACCAAATCGGTGCTAACTGATTGCAAACAATTTTGCGAAGTTGGCGATATCCAGAACCTGTCGCACACTGCCCTTGACCCCAACGAGCGCCACATCCTTGTTGGCAGCCTTGGCCTTGTCCCGCAGCATGAGCAACATCCCCAATGCAGAACTGTCCAGATAGGACACTTCCGCCAGATCAACCTGCAAAGGACGCACTCCAGCCTGAACGAGCAAAGAATCCACTGCGTCGCGAAATTCGCGATGCGCCTTGAAATCAAAACGACCTGCCAAACGCAAGATTGCGTGCGTGTCGTTCATCGTGACTTGAGCATCCATTAATCATCACCTCCAGTTGCACATCTCGGTCGGACAAAAATGTCTACGTACGGGCCGCTGCACACCACGATACGACTTACGACATCTCCAGAATCGGTTTGAGGCGTCATTATCCTTAAATTGGCCACAAGTATGTATATGTAGCAATCGACATTACGCCAATTGGACACCCCGGCTCTTTATAAAACAATTAGTTACCACATATCCTTTGGCGCATTCATCAGCAGCCTGTACTTTTGGGCAGGGGCAGTTGATCCCGGCACCCGGCTACATCCTGTTACCAGAACATGCCGGCAAGGTCATTCCCACTATTCTTTCTGGCATAAGTCACCAGAAGATGGCAACAAAGAGCACCAAGAGGGCGATACCTTACATGGAGCGCAGGCGCTGGACAATCCTGCCGGCAATTTCAGTCAGTGGAGCGACTTCATGGGCAGCCCCATTGATCGTGGCCTCGCGCGGCATCCCCCAGACAACCGAGCTTCCCTGATCCTGGCAAATGTTGTAGCACCCCGCCTGACGCATCGAGAGCATGGCCTGGGCGCCATCCTTGCCCATTCCGGTCAGCATGACGCCAACACCGTTCTTGCCAACCTGGCTGGCACCCGAATTGAAGAGAACCTCAACAGACGGGCGATGCCGATTGACAGGACCATCCTGTGACAACTCACACTGATAACCTCCTACGACCCGCCGTACCGACAGATGCGAATGCCCTGGCGCGAGATAGACAGTTCCCGGCTTGACCCGTTCTCCACGTTCAGCCTCCTTGACGTGGAGACTACACAGACCATCGAGCCGCCGTGCAAACGAAGCGGTAAACATTTCCGGCATATGCTGCACGATCAGCACACCGGGCATCCTGGAGGGCAAGCGGCACAGCACTTCCCGGATCGCCTCGGTACCGCCAGTGGAAGCGCCAATCAGCACAAGCTTTTCCTGCAGCACTCTTTCTTGCAGCGCCAAACCGCCGGAAGCATCCGCCCCTCCTGCAGCAGATGGCCCGCCCGGTGAAACCGGAGCCGTATGCCCGGCCAGCTTGATCAGACGCGCACGCGACATCGCAGCACCCCGGATCTTTTCACAGATTTCCTCTGTGTATTTATGAATATTTCCAACAGGATCGACCTTAGGTTTGGATACAAAGTCGATAGCCCCCAGTTCAAGCGCTTTAAGCGTGATTTCGGAATCTTTTTCCGTTAGTCCGGAAACCATGACGACCGGCATTGGTTTGGTACGCATGATCTCTTCAAGGAAAGCCAGCCCGCCCACATGTGGCATGTCCACATCAAGCGTCATGACGTCCGGTTTCAGTGTCTTGATTGATTCACGGGCTTCGAGGGCATTACAGGCAACCCCAACCACTGTGAGATCCGAAGCTGAATTGATCACTTCGGACAGCACGGCCCGCATCAATGCCGAATCATCCACCACAAGAACACGCGTTTTCAGTGCCATGTTTTCATGCCGTGCGTGCAGTTCCCAACACTCTTGCATAAACGGTGCGTCCCTGCGACTTGAACAGGTTCACCGCATGGATGAAATTCTCCGAATGCCCCGCATAGAGAAGACCTTGCGGATGCATCAGACTGGTGAATTTTTCGAGGATCTTGTACTGCGTATCCTTATCAAAATAGATCATGACATTGCGGCAGAATACCGCATCAAAAACCTCATTGAGAGGCCAGCGCGCGTCCAGCAGATTGATCTGCCGAAATGTGATGAGCTTTTGCAGCTCGGGCCGCACACGCACATACCCCTCCTGCTCGGCGGTGCCACGCAGAAAGAACCGTTTGACACGCTCCGGATCCATGCGTTCGACCCGATCCTGCGTGTAGATACCCTTACGACCGTGCTCCAGCACGTTAGTATCGAGATCGGAAGCCACAATCTGCACAGGCGGGTTGGCCCCAAAAACCTCGCATGCCGTGATCGCCAGGGAATAAGGCTCTTCGCCAGTTGAGGCCGCGCAACACCAGATCTTGAAGGGGCGGCGGTCTGCTGCCTTGCGCATCTGGTTGGCCAGGATTTCGAAGTGATGGGCTTCGCGAAAGAAGGAAGTCAGGTTGGTGGTAAGCGCATTGACGAACGCTTCCCACTCTGCTGGATCGCCCGATTTTTCAAGCATGTCCAGATATTCCACAAAACGCTGAAGACCCTTGCTGCGCAGGCGCCTGGCCAGTCGACTATAGACCATATCCTGCTTGGCTTCCGACAGGGAGATGCCTGCATGCTTATAGATCAGGGCGCGAACCCGATCAAAATCCTTAGCCGTGAATTCAAATTCGCGCTTTCCCGTATCGATATGCGACAAGGTATCCAGAATACCCTGCCGGGTTGCCGAAACGCTCAGTGTGGCACTTGTCGGCCTGGGCTTCGGGATACTTGCCGGTGCCACCAGAGGCTTGCTGCCTAAAGGCGTTCTCAGGGGCGTCTTCACAGCCGTGGAAGCAAGAGTCGACGCGGGTCGTGGCGATACCGGCAGAGTCGCCCTGGGTGTCGGGAAGACAGGGGGCTTTGTCGGGCCGGGTTTGTTTTTCGGATCCATTATCTGCGCGCTCCGTACAAATTATCTGTTTTGCATTAACAAAACCGTGTGCTACACGGTCACAGCTGCCTTCAATCTGCCAGCCAGACACTGCATGAATTCAATGGGTAACTCCTCTTTATCACGATGCTTGCCGATCGCCTCTCGTAACAGATTCGTTGCTTCCACGCACAGCTCGATTTTTTCCGCTTCCAGAGCCAGCTGGCCATTGCCGGCATGCCGCAGTACATCTTCAATCGCCCAGGCCAGCTCACAGACTTCGTCAAATCCGAAAGTGCCGCTCGACCCTTTTATCGAATGCACAGCCCTGATCGTCTGCTCCAGAACGCCGGCATCCTTTACTACAGCAAGCTGGCACAAGCCGGATTCAAGCAGCACAAGCCTCTCCTCGCTCTCCTCAAAATAGGCAGGAAGAAATTTGCTCAAATCAACCATAAGCTTTCACCTTCAGCGTTTTCGCGGCGAGACGCTCGACCGTAAGGGTTCAAGCAGCTCCTTTTGGGCCCCGTCGATAATCGGCTGGGGTTCAACCGGAGCATTCGCAGATACATCCAGATCTTTGCCTTCTTGCAGGATAGACTCCTCTGTTCGCTTGTTCATCACAATCAAGGTGATACGCCGATTGATCGCTGCGAACGAATCATTTCTATCCAATGGAATGGTGGAAGCCAAGCCCACCACGCGCATGATCTTGCGTTCGTCCATTCCCCCAAGAATGAGTTCGCGGCGTGAGGCATTTGCCCGATTGGCCGACAACTCCCAGTTGGAGAATCCACGTGCGCCGCCGGCATACTGGGCTGCGTCGGTATGCCCCGAGATACTGACTTTGTTCTCCACCTGATTGAGCACCTGCCCGATTGAGCGCACGATGGTCTTCGTATAGGGCTTCATGTCAGCACTTGCGGTATCGAACATCGGGCGGTTTTGCTCATCGACAATCTGTATCCGCAAGCCTTCCGACGTGATATCCAGCAAAAGCTGGCGTTTGAACTGGCGCAGATCCGGGCTGGCCTCGATAACAGCCTCAACCTTGGCCTTGAGATCCTGCAACTTCTGGCGCTCAGCCTTTTCCTGGGCCTTTGTCAGTTCGTCATTCTTGGCCAGACGGCTGGCATCTGCCTCCTCCGGAGAGCCTGGTCTCGGGGACTGGCCAGGTTCCTTTGTAGACTCAGCCGGAATCACTTTGACTTCGGAGATCTTACGCGGCTCCTTGTAGCTGCCACGTGCGGCATCCCCGACAGATTTGGTCAGATCCGAGCCACCACCATTGAGCACAGAGTTGGATGACCCAGTCCCAGGCCCACCCTGCATGGAAAGCTTCAAGGGAGACTGAAAATGATCGGCAATCCCCTTCAGATCTCCCTGCGTGGTGGAACCCAATAGCCACATCAGGAGGAAAAACGCCATCATCGCCGTCACAAAATCGGCATAGGCGAGCTTCCAAGCGCCGCCGTGCGCACCCTCCCCGCCCTTCTTGATACGCTTGACGACGATTGGTTGCTGGTTATCGGCCATGTTCGGGATTCATTCCGTTACGCACAAAGGCCACGCATCACTTCTTGCGGCTCTTGATTTCCGCCTCAAGCTCGGCAAAGCCGGGGCGGTCGGAGGAGAACAACACCTTGCGCCCGAATTCGACCGCCACCTGTGGTGCGTAGCCGCTCATGCTGGCCAATAGAACCGCCTTGATGCACTGGAAAATTTTCGCGCCTTCTTCGCACTTCTGCTCCATCTGGCTGGCCACCGGTGCAATAAATCCGTACGAGAGCAAGATCCCCAGAAAGGTACCTACCAGAGCACCGCCAATCATTTTGCCGAGCACGGCGGGTGGCTCACCCACCGAGCCCATCACGTTCACCACCCCCATCACCGCCACCACGATACCGAAAGCCGGCATCGCATCACCAATTTTGGCCACCATATGGGCGGGTCCGTGCGCTTCCACATGATGGGTTTCGATTTCCACGTCCATCAGATTCTCAAGCTCGAAGGCATTCAGATTGCCACCCACCATCATGCGCAGATAGTCAGTGAGAAACTCCAGGGCGTGGTGATCGTGCAAAAAAGCCGGGTATTTGGAAAAAATCGGGCTGGCTTCAGGGTTTTCAATGTCGTTTTCAATAGACATGAGCCCTTCCTTGCGAACTTTAGAAAGGATTTCAAACAACATCGCCAACACTTCAACGTAGAAACCTTTGTTGTAGGGAGCCCCCTTTAGCACCCCCAGCGCTCCAGCAATGGTGGCCTTCATTGCCTTGACGGAATTGCTGGCTGCAAAGCAACCCAGACCAAGGCCGAGCAATGCAATGTACTCAGTGGGAACCCATAGCGCGGCCAGACTGCCGTGAACCGAATAAGTCCCCAGTGCCGCACCCAGAATAACAATGTATCCAACGATCAGAAGCATGATTTCAACCTGTTCGCGATCTGCTCAAAGGTTGCTTGTGGCGCCTCACCGCCCGCCATGCAAGCACTGTTCCCTCCCCCGAAAACAGACGCTCCCGAGATGCTCTGCATGTTTTGTTCCGCCATCATTTGCGCCGAAACCTCACAAGACCCTTAGCAGGTATCGGCTCCACGATAGAAAACTTGACCTTGCCAAAGTGTGAAAAAAAAATCGCCGGAAAGCCGGCGATTCAATACTTCTCAACGTTTGGGGGAACTGCAAAATTCTGAATCGTGAAGACTCAGTCCTCAGCGCTCAGGCCACAGCGGCCGTATCGTCACGCATGGGCCGTTTGCCCTTGCCTGCCCGCGCAGGAACATGGCACAAACCACAGACATAGTTCTGTGACGGGTCATACGCATGCGCCACAAACTCTCCACCGCAACAGGTGCATTTCACCTGCTGCAACATGCGTGCATCAAAGAAGCGAACGAGCGTCCACGCCCGAGTCAGACTGAGGACCGTATCAACCTGCAACAACTCGACCTGTTCGCAATACATGCGAAAGGCCTGCAAAGTGGAATCCAGGCCAACCATGCTCGTGTTCCGCGTCACAAAGCCACGCAGCGACATGAACAGCGACGCGTGAACATTCTGCTGCCAGGGGATGAACCAGTCCGTCGAAAACGGCAACATACCCTTTGGAGGGGACTCACCGCGGATTTCCTTATAGAGTTTGAGCAAACGCTCACGCGACAGACTCGTCTCGGATTCGAGCATCTGCATGCGTGCTCCAAGATTGATCATATCAATCGCCAGCCGCGTCTCCTGGGCATCCTGCACAAGGCTTTTCATTCTCATGATTGTCTCCCTAGCCCGTCAGCCCAACCGTTCAACGGGTTTTCCAGCCGCGAGGATTGTGGCGTGGATTCTGGCTGCCACATTCTCCTGCCCGTGATTACCGAGCAGATTGAGCAGCAGTGCATCATCAAAGCGGAATGCGCACAGCAACATGTCGTTCGAAGCCATACGAAGGATCTGAGCCGGCGACAGATTGGTTATGACATCTGCAATATCTTCGCCAACCCCAAGCTTGAACATGGCGGAGGGCCTGTCAGCTTGCAGCATCTGCTGCGCGAGCATGAGATAAGACAGATTAAGTTCCCGGATTTCGTTGCTGATGTCCATCTTCACGATGATCCTCCACTTTCCGCACAGTCCTGTTGCCGGACCCTATGGAATGGAATTCTCCTCCACAAGGGGGCGACAGCCAATCAGGCAGTGTCGGAAAATGATGTAACAGCAAAGGACGGGGTGCACGTAAGAATGACTCTTACATGCATGGCCGTAAGGCAGGTTGGATAAGGGTTTTCCGCAGGGAATCAGACTTCCATAACTACCCTAACGGACGTTTCGCGACAAACTTTAGGGAAAACTCAAAGTTTTCTGTTTGCGAAACTTCTATCTCCGTCATGGAATTTTCCGCACACACCGGGCCTATCTCAATCTGTTCTCGTGACCCGTCACATTCCATCTGCCGAGTCCCATACCTTTGTGCCGCCATGCAAACCGACGATTTCACCATAGTCACGCCTTGCAGGAACGCCACCATCACAACCCGAACAGGCAGACTTCAGCACTCAGGGAAACCCTTATCCGGCGTGGGTCTCTGCCAGATTGGCACCCAAGAAACAGATTGTCACAAATTACCCACCAGACGTATCACGCAGTCATTTGTCCATCTTCTGCGGAGACCATCATCACCTTGTCGCGACCAGCCTGTTTGGCAAGATACAAACCTTTGTCGGCACGCTTGAGCAAGGTCTCCGGATCTGTCGTCGTTCTATCACGACAGGCAACACCAATGCTGGCGGACGCTCTGACATGCGCCAGACGGTCTGGCAGACGCACGCCTGCCACTGCCTGGCGCAGGCGCTCGGCGCATGCCAGGGCCGCTTCGATGCCGGTCTCAGGGCAGAGCACCACGAATTCATCGCCTCCCATACGCGCCACCAGATCATGCGCCCTCAGTTCATTGCGCATCGCCAATGCGACGCCGCGCAACAACATGTCGCCAGCATCATGACCATACGAATCATTGACTCGCTTGAAGTGATCAATATCAACAATCATGCACGACAGAGGCTGGTCATCACGCCAGGCCTGGCTCCACTCCTGCGCAAGGCGATCCGCCAGGCTGCGCCGGTTGGGACCTTCCGTCACGGGGTCGGTTAGGGCCGCTTCATACAGCCGCCGATTGCTGACCGCAAGCTCGGCAGCCACGTGCAGCAACTCCTCCCGATCCCTCTCGATTTCATGATGCAGCACCGTCAGGCGCCGGCTTGCACGTGCCTTCGCCAGCAGCAGGCGCGCACTGACCGGCTTGGCCAGCAGATCATCAGCACCCGCTTCCAGCAAGGATATAACGACACTCTCAGAAACATCCCGCAGCATCACAATGATGTAGATTGACCGCCCGATCTTCATTTTGCGCAATGCGCGCAGCAGGTCGATCCCCGACATGTCCTGAAACCTGAACTCCATCAGCACCAGCCGCGGCGAGAATTCAAGCACGCTGGAGATGGCGCCATTACCATCCTCAGCGTCTGCCAGGGTGAGCCCATCGTCGCCAAGAATATCGCTGAGATGGCGACGTTCAGCCGCATCGCCACTAACGATCAGAACCCGTAGCGGCTCCTCGGCAACAGCCTTGTCTCCCTGCCCGGAGGCCGCAGCCTTACGCTCCTCCACCTGGGCCGCCGGAATCTGCTCACCACGCTCTTGCGCCAAAGCCATTGCGTTGACAGCATCTTCAACCTGCTGCCGGATGCTCGCGTAGGCCGGCACCGCATGTGCGTGTAGATCAAGCAAATGCGACCACTCCTGCCATTCAGCCGCCACGCTATCAGCCAGCAAGGCCAGCGCCTCCTCGTCGAAAGACAGGCGGGAGCCAACCCTTTGTACCTGGTACAGATAGTCTGCCCGAGCATCATCACCGCACAGGCAGAGCTCGCCGACAAGGTCTGCCAGGCCTAGCGTCAGCGCCAGTGAGGCCTCCCGCGAACCTTCGCCAACCCGGTTGTTTTCCTGCCCTGCCGCCACACAGTACGCAGCATCGGTAAACAAGCGGGGAATACCCCAGTCTGCGAGCATCGCAGCTCCCAGCTCGGCGTTGCTCATCGCGTAGGCACGGTGCTCAAGCTCGCGCAGCAGAACCCGGTTGGCGCCCGCTTCCTGTTTCAACTTGCCGTAATCATGGGGATACAGTGTCGCCAACGCCAATTCACCGACATTGGCCAGCAAGCCCAGGCTATATGCCTCATCCGGCGCGGTAACGCGCGTACGCTGCGCAATCATCTGGGTCCCCAGTGCACGCAGGAGCGACTGTGACCAGAAATGCGGGTAATCGAAGCCCTCACAGATGCCGTTGCGGTAATGCGTCAACAGCGAGAATCCCAGGGCCATGTTGCGCACGGCTGGCAGACCAAGGATGGTCAAAGCATCCTGCACGGCAACAATCGGACGCCGCCCGTAGCCAATAATTCCGTTTGCCGCCTTGATCAGCCGCCCTGTGAACGCAGGATCAGTGCGGATCACCTGGCACAGCTCCTGCACTGAAACCTCGTCCTGCAGCGTCAGCCGCATGATGGCCAGCGCCACCCCCTTGGGTGAGGGCAGATCCCCGGAAGCCTTTAATTGTTCGAATTTTGAAATTTCAATAGGTGGAACCATGATGGGAACCCCGGGCGATCCCGTATTGCTACCAGTAACTTGGCATGCCTGCTGCACGACCCCTCGCCCCGCAGAAACAGCCACTCGTCACTATTTACGGCAAACAGGGTGACAACTGAAGGAATGTCGGGGCGAGATTGTGCCTGTCAGGGGCGTGCCAGAGGTTCTGCGGCCTTGATGGCGGCAGGGACCGCCGCTTCCACCCGGTTACGCCCTCCGCGCTTGGCGATATAGAGCGCGTTGTCGGCAGCCACCATGAGCTCCATCATGTTGCTGTAGGCCGGAAAATGTGCGATCCCGGCACTGAAGGTGACGGAAAAGATTCCCTCGTCGTAGGCATGGTAGATCTGCGCAAACCCTTCGCGGATGCTGTTGAGCCGCTCCATCGCCTGCTCCAGGGACGCGTCAAAGAACACCGCAACAAATTCCTCACCACCGTAACGCCCGACCACATCCCCCCGCCGCAGACGCTGCTTGAGATAACGCGCCAGGGTTTTCAGGACGTGATCCCCGATGGTGTGCCCATAGGTGTCATTCACGCGCTTGAAGAAATCGATGTCGAGAATGGCGTAACAGACTTCCAGATGCTGCCGCTCTCCCTGGAGCAGGGCCTGCTGCAGCAGCGCCTTGGTCTTCACGTGATTGTAGAGACCGGTGAGACTGTCTTCGACCATCAGCTTGCGCAGGCCACGATACCGCTCGGCCTTGCTGATGACGGTGTTGACCAGCTGCGCCTGGCTGATCGGCTTGGTCAGGAAATCATCGCCGCCATGGCGCATCGCCTCAAGCTGCACGGCCTGACTCGTTTCGCTGGTCAGATAGACGATGGGAACCGACTCGAACGCCCTGTTCTGGCGGATGATCTTGGCGACTTCCAGACCGTTGCAGCCATCCATGTGGAAATCCAGCAACAGCACGTCTGGAGAAAAATCCAGCAATGTCTCCAACACCAGATCCGGTTGCTGAATGGCCCGCAGGGTAAGATTGGGCAACTGCTCAAGGGTTTTGCCGATGGACGCCAGCACGGTTGGCGAATCATCCAGGATCATGATCCGGTAAGGATCTTCCTTGACGAGGTACACCAGCGGATCCAGTGCATCCACCAGCGAATTGATGGTCAGAGGCTCCAGGAAAAAGCCCAAGGCCCCCTGTCTGACAGCCTGCAGGCGCAACGAAAAATCCCCACGCCGGGACATTGCAAACCACTTCAGTCCGCCCTGCTCGGCCTGCTGGACAATGCGATTGATCTGCTCATCCTGCCCATTGCCGATTTCCACCACCAACGCGACAGCGCGCAGATTCAGGGCTATCTGCAGCCCCATCCGGTAATCGGAAAAAACCTTGAAGGCGTAGCCATAGTGTTCCATCTGCACCAACAGCTCATCCACCACCGCAACATCGGGAGTGAGCATCACCACCAGGGGCGGTGTGTCATCGTCGTGCATCTCGGCAGAATTGCCGCGCACCGCAGGCTGGGTACAGATATCGCGAACTGCGGCAAAAATGCCGGGCAGCAGGACATCGACTACGGCTTTTTTTTCTTCGCCCAATGAATCCACATCGGAGAGGAGTTCCATGAGTGGCTCAAGCGCAGCCTCCAGCTCGCGTGCCCCCTGCTCGCGAGACAAAGCCAGAAGCCGGTCACAGTGCAGCATGAAAGCAACCCAGCGATCCAGGTTCTGGCTATCCTGCCAGACCAGTTTCCAGGTTGGAACCAGCGCATTCCAGGTATCGTGAATTTCCAAGCGGTTAATCATTTTGCCGTCGTTCAACGCGAACACTGTGTCTTGAACATATATCTTGCAGTACTTTGCTGCAAATCGCTGCGATATACCAGACCAGTCGGATTCACAATAGAGACAATCCAACCCGAAAAGTCTGAGAGAATACCCACGACCCTTGCGCTAGAATGCAACAAACTGTGACGTACGGACAATACCTGATGAAATTCTGCAGTGTCTGCGGTGCAGAGGTCACTCTGCTCATCCCGGAGGGAGATCAGCGCGCCCGCCATGTGTGCACAGCCTGTGGCTGCATTCATTATCAGAACCCCAAACTGGTGGTCGGATCCCTGCCGGTTTATGAAGATCGTGTCTTGCTGTGTCGGCGGGCCATAGAACCCCGCCTCGGGTTCTGGACCTTGCCTTCCGGCTTCATGGAAATAGGCGAATCTACACTAGAAGCGGCCATTCGGGAAACACTCGAAGAAGCCTGCGCACGAATTGAAATCGAAGATTTGTACACACTGATGAATGTTCCCCAAATCAGCCAGGTACACCTCATCTACCGCGCCCGGCTGATGGATCTCGACTTTGCTCCGGGGGAAGAATCTCTCGAAACCCGCCTGTTTACGGAAGCCGAGATTCCATGGTCGGATCTTGCCTTCCGCACCAACACGCTGACTTTGCGACACTATTTCGCTGATCGCCAAGCCGGAAAATTCGCCTATCACGAAGAAACCCTGCATTCACAAGCTTGATGTTTAGCAGAATTCCAGCAGATAGCCAGACAAGCGCCAGCCATCTCTGTCAGGGCCCCCACTCAAACTCAACCGCCTCCGCCTGCACTTCCAGAACAGGGGGCGGTGGCGTACCCCTGAGTGCTTCCGCCATCGCCATACTCCAGGCACGATCCGCCTCCTCGCGCCCGGATGATTTCACCACCACGGGGATGCTGGCCCCATCCAGCGGCAGGCTCACCTTCAATACCAGCCCGTCGCCCGCCGGTAAAACCTGCGGCCGGATATGCGCCAACACTTCCAGGCGCCAGAAAGCCAGCGCCTCCACCCGCGTCAGCGGGCGCCAAGCCGGAGCCCCTGCAGGCACACTCGCCACAGAAACAGGCTCGGCCTGAACAGCTACCGGTGGGTGCGATATCGCCGGTGGAAAGGGACTTGCCCTGGTGGGCTGAGACCGTTCGTCCGGAACTGGCAACACCGCACTCCCCTCACTAGGAAGGTCTGGCTTTGCTGCATGACTTTCTTCCCCTGCCTCCATCCGCAGACGCGCCACCAGTGGCATGGACGGCCTGTCGGGCGCAGCTTCCTGCCCGAACCACAGATCCAATGCAACCCAATGCAGTGCAACGGCCAGCAGAATGGCCCACATCCAGACTTTCAGCCGTTCGCCCGGAAGGCGTAGCGCCAATATCACACAGCGATTGCATAATCGGCGTAAGGCGATTAGTTTATGAGTCGCCATATATGCAACTCTGCTGTCACCGTTAAGTGGTCTGATTTGAGGCATATACCATGCGTCCACCCGAACATCGCGCAGAACTGGTCACCGAGGCCCGCCTCGGGCCACGCGACAGGCGCCCACTGATCCTGACCCTGGATACCCAGGGGCAGCCACACAGATGGGTCACCTGGCAGCATGCAATCTTCTATTACAGCAAAAACCTCGTCGCCTGGGATGCTGGCGAATTATGCTTCACTTTTCATGGCGGCATCTCCGGCAGAACCGGTCGCCGCTCAATTATCACAGCCAATTCGATCATCGCCATCAAGGGCCGTGCACAATCATCCCGCAGCCTACTGCAGACCCCCCCGCTGACAAACCGAGAACTCTTCCACCGGGATCGGCAAACCTGCGCCTACTGCGGCGCAGAGCTCGCCACCACCCGTCTCACGCGTGACCATGTGATCCCTGTCTCGCGCGGCGGCCTGGATACCTGGATGAACGTCGTAACAGCCTGCCGCAACTGCAACCAGCGCAAAGGTGGCCAAACGCCCGAACAAGCCCGCATGATGCTCCTGTTTGCGCCCTACGTGCCAAACAAGGCGGAATACCTGATCCTCTCCAACCGCAATATCCTCGCCGATCAGATGGATTTCCTCAAACATCACCTGCCCGCGCAAAGCCGCTGCCTGTTCGCCTGAAATCCGCCCGCAGATCAGCTGACAACCGGCAGGGAAAAACCACCGTAACTTGGAGCGGCATAAGGCACGAGCCTTCTCGCCTCAATTTAATGACATAATGGTTATGCCATTCATGCGCACCTACCCTAATGGGCATACCTATGCACGCTCAATTTAGCCTCTGGTGCCCGTATGATGCGGGCGGTGCATTTTGCATACCCCCCAACTCCCTGTGATTGATTCCACCCATCCGTCTTGACTCAACCAGCCCCTGCTGTCATGGACAGCCGGGGCACGTCCCCAAGGCACGCATTCATCCCATGAAGACACCCTCCCGTTTTATCCAGGTATTGCTTTGCGCGATACTGATCCTTATTACCCAGATTGCCCAGGCGAGCGAAGCCACCTTGGCGGGGTTTGCCTTTGCGGGTGACTACAAGACTGCCCCGGCGCGTTTCCCTTACAGTTTCAAGACCTTCGAAAAATTCAAGACTAACCACACCTCGCTCTCTGCCCTGGTAACCCAGCGCACAGCAGCTATTGCCAACCCGAACATCGAACTGCTGCCGGCCGGGTCGCTGGTCAATCTGAAAAACAGCGATCAGGCTCTGATGATCGTGCTTGTCCTCACAGATGAAGTAGTCTCCACAGAAAACTACGGGGCTTACTACAAGACCTTTGTGAATCTCCGCGGCAACCTGCTGATCTTTGATTACAAAGCCCAGGCGGTCATCCGCACCTATCCGTTGAGCACCGTGATCTTTGATGCCACACCGGATGCACCGTCGGATTCCCGTATCCAGTCCTTTGTTGAAAATCTCCTGACCACGCAGAACGATCAGGGGCTGATTTCCCTTTTCTCAAAGCGTCTGGCAACCGCCGAACTGCCAAAAGAAGGCACCAAGAGCCTGCAGGTGAAGAAGGTGGAGGTTTCTCCTGAAGCGCTCGCCCAGTTTCCCGAACAGCTGCGCAAGGATCCGAAGGCCGCCTCCACTATGGTGGCTGACGCCTTCGCCTCCATCCTCTCTGCCCGTGTCGGCGTTCCGCTGCTGCCCAACAGCATCGGCGCAGTGGGCGGCGTGATGATGATGCGCCTGGAAAATGGCGATGACTACAAGCTCAAGGTCGCCGAAGGTGATTACCTCTTCGACATCAAGATCAATGGCTTCATCAAGAAGAAGACCGATGAAACCAATGTCGGCGTGGCGTATGTCTACGGCGTCTATTCGAATCTGCATTTCTACGAACCAGCCCTGAGCACTGACTTTATCAATTCGGATCTGAAGAATGGCGAATCTTCCGTAGTGCCCGCCAGTCAGGTCTCCAGCGATGACTTCCCAGGCTATAAGGATGCCATCAACGGCCTGTACCTGAAGTTCTCCAACTTCTTTGCCGAAGGCGCCCAGACAGATCAGAAATGGCTGTCGGCGGCTGCCTCGGCGAAGGACATCAAATCGCAGATCAACTCCGCTCGTGATATTTTAAGGAAGTGCAAATGAGAAAAATCCTGTTGGCCCTTGCCGGCCTGATCCTTTCCACCCAATGCCTGGCACAGGTCGTCACCACCAAGGGGACAGGCACTGTGTCATACGGCTGGAGCCTGTCGACATCTGACAAGGACAAGGCTTACAAAGCTGCCCAAGTAGCAGCCGTAGAACGCTATTTCGCTGAAAACGGCGAAGCCGAATCGGAAAACTTTGAAGCCATCCAGCCCAAGGTGGAAGCCAATCTCGACAAGTTCATCCTGTCGACCACCATCATCAACGAGCAGAACCAGGAGAGCGTCAAAAAGTACTCCGTGGCCGTGCGTGTCGAACTCAACGTGGCCAAACTGCGCACCTCCATCCGCGGCAGCAGCGCCACGGCAAAAGCCGGTGCCGGCGACAAGTCACAACTGGTCTACGTCTTTATGGGTCGCGAAGCTTCCAGCGTGCGCTCCTATGACGACCGGGTCGTCAAGCGCGCCGAACTGACACGCGAATCCTCGCTCGACGCTTCGATGTCGGACAAGGGTGCCGAAGGCGAAAAGATTCGCGGCAACACCGTGGCCACAGCAGCCCGCCGTGACGTCAGCGCCAATGCCAAGCGCAAGGATTCCGCCACACTGGAAACCGGCGGCTCCACCACCAAGAAAGCCGACGAGGCCACCTATCGCCTGCTGCCGATGACCAACACCAAGACCTCCATCACCAGCGTGTTCTCGCAGGGTGGATTCCAGGTGGTTGAACCGGAATTCGTGCTGCAGGACGGCGACATGAAGGCGGTGAATGCTGACTTTTCGACCGGCAACGACCTGCAACCCAACACCATCCGTGCGGTAGTGGCCTCGCTGCGCAAGAACCAGGTGCCGCTGCTCGTTCTGGCCACCCTGGACGTTGGCATTCCCTCCCAGGACGAAGCAACGGGCATGCAGCGTGTCGCTGTGACAGTGACCGGCCGCATTCTCGACGTGACAGGCAACTTCCCGCGTGAAGTGGCTTCGGTGCCGGCCGTGCAGTACTTCGGAGTTGGCCCGGACAACGCCAGTGCATCGGGCAAGGCCCTGAAGGATGCAGCGACTGCCGCCGCTCGTGAAGTGGTGGCACGCATCAATGCAGCTGGAATTCACTAAGCAGCATTGAGTATCAGGCTACAATTTTAGCTTTTTGACGACGGGGAGCGCCGGCGCCCCGTCATCGGACCAAGACCGGTTTTTCCATATTGCAAAAAGGAAGTTCTCATGAAGACGAAATTCGTGGCTGTTATTCTTGGCATGGCGCTGCTGGGCGCCTCCGGCGTAGCCTGTGCCCAATTTGGTGGCCTGGGAGGCAAACTCTCCGGCGTCACGGGCGGCTCCTCGTCGAACGTTTCGCCAGAAGCTATCGTCACAAAGTATGTGGGTGGCGCCCAGAGCGTTAACAAAGCAGATGTGAAGATGCTACGCGCTGTCGGCCTCAAGGAAGAAGCTGACCGTGCCGAATTGCAGGCCAAGAACCTGACGGAAGGCGCCACACAGGGTTCCCTGGAAGATGCCACCAAGGTGCAGACCGACAGCAGCAAGGCCCTGCAGGAAAAATTTGCCAGCGGCAAGGTGGAAATGGACGAAAAGAGCAAGAAGCAGTTTGCTGACGGCATGGTGGATCTGGCCCATGGTCTGCTCGCTTATGTTGGCATGAGCAAGGAAGCCTCCGGTTTCAAGCCTGCTCCGACTTCTGTCGGCGCCTCCGCCCTGTCGGCCGCGTACATCGTCAAGAGCCTGCCGGATTCGATCAAGTCCCTCGGCAGCACGCTGAAGAGCTCCATCGACTTCGCCAAGACCAACAACATCCCGGTCCCGAAGGAAGCGGCTGACGCCACGTCAGCCATCTAATCTGGCAAGCGTCAGACATGCGGTGCGGCAATCTTGCCGCACCCTTCCTCCTTCAGACACGGAATTCACCCCACCATGAAGAATCTGCTGTTGTTCGCCCTGCTGCTCGCAACGCTGAGCGGCTGCGACAAGAAGATTTCCAACCCGTTTGCCAAGTCCGACGCCGCACAGTCCGCCGCGACGACAACGGCTCAACCACAGACAATCAGTGCCTCCAAGGCCTCCACACCTGCGGGCCCTTCCGGCATGCCTGATGTCGGCAAGATCGAACATATTGCAGTCAACGCCAAAGGCGTTGGCATGACCCCCGGCGCAGCGGTCAACGAAGCCCTCAAGAATGCTGTCATGCAGGTCAATGGTGTTACAGTCGATGCGGCCAGTGCCAACCTGAATGTCGTGGCACATGCCACCTCCACGGTCGACGTCTACTCCAACCGGGGGCATGATTCCGCCAAGGCGACCGAAACCCTGCAGGGACAAGCCTACGCCGACGCCATCGTCACTGAATCACACGGCATGATTTCGTCATTCCGCATCACAAACATCGTGGCGCCTGCCAAGGATGGCGGAAATTATGCCGTGGATATTGAAGCCAAGGTAGCCAAGTATGCTGCCCCCGCCGATGCCGGCAAAATCAAGATCGTCATCGCACCGATCCGCACCAGGGCAAAGAGTTTCGACATTGGCGGACGTGCCGTTCCGGCCAGCGAGGTTCTCGACACCCTGCACCGGCAGATCGTGGATGCGCTCGCCCAGACCGGCCGTTTCACGGTGCTTGATCGCGAATACACGGCGGACATCGAAAACGAACTGGACATGATCAATTCCGGCCAGACAGTCAACACCGATGTGGCCAAGCTCGGCCAGGCACTGTCTGCTGATCTGGTCTGGGTCGGTGAAATCAATTCACTGGCCTACACCCGTAGCGCCCGCCAACTGCGCACCAGCGATCGTGAGCTGGTGAGTTACGCCGGTGGCTGGAGCATGTCTCAGCGCATGATCAACCTGGCGACCCGGCAGATCCAGCAGTCTTCCTCACTGCAGGGCGCAGCACCTTCGCTGGCCGCCACGACGATGAGCCGCGGCATCGATGCCAACCAGACGCTGGTAAACATGGAAGCCGACATTGCCAAGAAGGCAACCGAAGCCATCCTGCTACGCACTTTCCCGATCTCCATCGTCGAGCGCACCGGCAACCAGGTCATTCTCAGCCAGGGCGGTTCTGTTCTCAAGCCCAAGACACGCTACCGCGTCTACATGCTCGGCAAGGAACTCAAGGATCCGCAGACAGGGCAATCTCTTGGCAAAACAGAAGAGCCCTGCTGTGAAGTGGTGATTGACCGGGTCACCCCGAATCTCTCCTATGCCACCCTGGAAAACGTTCAGGTACCTCTCGACAATGTGCCGGCAGGCAACCTGCAGTTGCGTGAAGCGCTGGCTGCCAGCGTGGCGCGTGCTGCGGATGATGCTGCAGCGGCCATCGGCAGCCCGGCACCACGCAAGAGCAATGGCCGCACCGGCCACGCCAGCACCGGGGGTGCTGCAGAGCCCACAGCCAAACCGAAGGAAAAAGAAGACTGGTGATCGCCTGATCCCCAATAGCAGAAAGGCCACCCGTTGCGGTGGCCTTTTTAATGGGCAATGAGATAAGGACAATGGAATCGGGACAATAAAACCGGAACAATGAACCGAGGAATTTGGGAAGCCCGCCGATAAGCCGGGTTCTGTCGCGCCGGCTTGCGCCGACGGGGCAGTCATTCCTCTTGGCGGCACGTTACCGTGACGCTCCAGCAGCCTACCCGGGGGCTCTGCGGGCCACATCAACGCCCCCCTATTTGGCCTTGCCCCGGATGGGGTTTACCTTGCCAGTCCTGTCGCCAGTCCTGCGGTGGGCTCTTACCCGGCAATGCTTGCGCACTGCCCCGGATTGCTCCGGCGCCATTTCAACCTTACCTGATCACCTTGCGGCGCCATCGGCGGTATTTTTTCTGTTGCACTTTCCGTCGCCTTGGGTCTTTCGACTTATAGCGCCCGGCCGTTAGCCGGCATCCTGCCCTTTGGGGCCCGGACTTTCCTCCACGCACACAAGGTACGCAGCGACTGCCTGGCAGACTTCCCGCTACCATTATACGGTAAGCCGGCTCTGACATCCGACTGTAACCTTTGTTTTTCAACTTTGGCCGTTCCACGCCGTAAACAATTTCGAAGATGCCCGTGGGAGCGACCTTTAATGATCAAAAAAATCAGTTCTTCCGACCTGCGTGTCGGAATGTATATCAATGAACTGGACTGTGACTGGCTAACACACCCTTTTCTGACCAATCAGTTCAAAGTCAATAGCGATGCGCAGATCGAGAAGATCGTCGCCACGGGGATTCACAACGTCTATATCGATACCGACAAGGGCCTGGACGTTCCTGATGCACCAACCGAGGAAGAAGTTCGCCACAACCTCCAAGAAGAGATGATTGCGCTCGCCACAGCCGAGCCAAGCACTCATCAGCGCACTACCCGCGAAGACGAACTGCATCGTGCTCACGCCATCAAGGGGCGGGCACAGCAGCTCGTGCGCACCGTAATGGCGGATGCGCGCCTGGGGCGTGCAGTGGAAGTGGAACAGGTCGATCACGTTGTCGAGAACATCACCGAATCTATCCTGCGCAACAGTGGTGCCCTGCTCGGTCTGCTGACCATCAAGAACAAGGACGATTACACCTTCCTGCATTGCGTCAGCGTCTGCGCCCTGATGGTAGCCTTCTGCCGCACCATGGAGATTGATGCAGAAACCACCCGCCAGGCTGGCATGGGGGGGCTTCTGCACGATACCGGCAAGGCGCTGGTTCCCGATGCCGTGCTGAACAAGCCCGGCAAACTCACGGAAGAGGAATTCGAGCTGATTAAGCGCCATCCGCGCGACGGCTACGAAATTCTGCTGAAGTCACCCGAAATCGGCCCGATCCCGCTGGATATCACACTGCACCACCATGAGCGTCTGGATGGCAATGGCTATCCCGACAAGTTCAAGCCAGAGCAGATTCAGCAGCTTGTGCGCATGTCTTCGATTGTAGATGTCTACGATGCGATCACTGCCGACCGCTGCTATCACCGGGGAATTACAGCCACCGACGCTTTACGCAAACTGCATGAATGGAGCAGCTTCCATTTCGACCCGAAGCTCGTCCAGGCATTCATCCGCTGCGTGGGAATCTATCCGGTAGGCTCACTCGTGCGCCTGGAATCTGGCCGCCTGGGGGTGGTCATGGAACAGAACGACGCCAGCCTGCTGATGCCGCGCCTGAAGGTGGTGTTCAGCACCAAGAGCAATTCGCGTGTGGAGCCTTACGAACTGGACCTCTCCCGGCCAATGGGCTCAGGCGGTGCGGACAGGATTGTGGCACATGAAGACCCGAGCATCTGGCGGATCAACCCCACCGAGTTCATTTGCGTCTGAAAGCCGGATCACGATCTGTCGCAAGGCGAGTGCCAAGTGCTGGAAAACAGCATAAGGCCCGCTCGCAGCGTCGCCTCAGGATTCTGGTCCTTCAGACTTTTGTGTGGGT
>DBTS01000145.1:20050-61349 GCA_002307175.1 Rhodocyclaceae bacterium UBA1310 | reverse complement strand
AGACGATGGGGACCCTAGACAACTTATTCTTCGTTGGATGGTGGAGGTAAGCGGGATCGAACCGCTGACCTCTTGCATGCCATGCAAGCGCTCTCCCAGCTGAGCTATACCCCCGTCCGGCGAAGAAGTGAGATTATAGGTACGCAGACACCCTCCGTCAAGCCGTTTTTCTCCTTTTCGTAAAAAAGTCGGCCTGGCTCAGCGCAAGCACCCTCGCCCATCTCGGGCAGAATGGTGCGTATCTTTCCCTCAAGGCCAGCAAATGGGATTTTGCCCTCTACCGAGGGTGTTTCATCCGGGTGACGACAACCCTTTCGTCCGTCCGGCTGCAGTGAGTCGCTTTTTGCGCTAAATTGACTGAGTGTCTGCGGAAGACATCACCCCCATGTATTGCCGGTTTATGCGACGGCATGCGTCGAGAATTTCCGCGAGATGCAGACAAGCTTCACCGCCTGCAGGCGGACCCGCTAATCTACAGAATCAGGGGGCATCAATGGACAGTGCATACACAATTTGCTGCGAATGGGATGAAGAGGCCGAAGTCTGGCATGTGGCGAGTTCCAATGTTCCGGGCCTGATGCTGGATGCCCCGACCATTGGCGCCATGACTTCAATGCTTCAGGATGCCATTCCCCGTGCTCTGGATGCACGCGGCATTCAGCACGAACCCGTCACTCCGTTTGAGCTGATTCCAGGCTCACAACACATGAGCGTGCCATATCACGCGTAAGCTGTTCGGTAGTCTGGGCAAGCGAATTTAGTCGACCAGTTTCCCCGGGTTCATCAACCCAGCCGGATCCAGCGCCTGCCGGATCCGGTGCATCATGTCGAGTTCCAGCGGACTCTTGTAGCGACGGATTTCTTCGCGCTTGAGCTGACCCAGCCCGTGCTCGGCAGAAATGGAGCCGCCCAGCGAGGCAACAAGGTCATAAACAATGCGATTGACTGCAGATGTCTGCGCAATGAATCCGGCATTCTCGTCGCCCCCTTGCGGCATTGAGGGGTTGTAATGCAGATTGCCATCCCCTGCATGCCCGAACGCCACGATCCGCACGCCCGGATAGGCTGCACTCAAAGCGTCTCCGCAACGATCAAGGAATTCCGGGATCGCGCTCACCGGTAGCGAGATATCATGCTTGATGCTGATGCCATCGAGCTTTTGCGCATCCGAGATGTTTTCGCGCAAAGCCCAGAGGGCCAGTGCCTGCGTTTCGCTGGCGGCCAGCGCAGCATCCGTCACCAGCCCCTGATCAAAAGCTGCACCCAGCATGTTTTCCAGCAGTGACTGGAGGTCTGCCTGGGCATCACTATCGGTCAGCTCAAGCAGCGCATACCACGGAGAAGGTGCAGCCAGAGGCCGCGTGCAGACCGGAAATTTCTGCAATACAAGTTCATGTGCCGCCGAGCAGACGATTTCGAATGCTGACAGGCGTTCGCCCGCCAGGGTCCGCGCATGCGCCAGCAAGGTAATCGCAGCCGCCGGGTCGGGCACCGCCACCCAGGCGACAGCACGTACAGCCTGCACTGGAAACAGTTTGAGAACGGCCGCCGTGATGATGCCCAGCGTGCCTTCCGAGCCGATAAACAGATGCTTGAGGTCGTAGCCGGTATTGTCTTTGCGCAGCCCGCGCAGACCATTCCAGATCTGCCCGTCGGGCAGCACGACTTCGAGCCCCAGGGTCAGGTCACGCATATTGCCGTAGCGCAGCACCTGCACCCCGCCTGCATTGCTGCCCAGGGTTCCGCCAATCTGGCAGGTCCCCTCCGAGGCGAGTGACAGGGGGAACAGGCGGCCTTGCGCGGCTGCCGCAAGCTGTACTGCTTCCAGCGTGCAGCCGGCCTCAACAGTGATGGTGTAATTGGCAGCATCAATGGCGCGCACGTGATTCAGGCGCGCCATGGAGATCAGCACTTCATTTGCCGTGGCGTGCGGCACAGAGCCCCCGACCAGGCCCGTGTTACCACTCTGCGGCACCATCGGCACACCTGCAGCAGCACAGCAACGCACCACAGCTGCCACTTCTTTGGTCGATGCCGGACGCACCACACAACGGGCACGCCCGCGATATCGTCCGCGCCAGTCTTCCTCGTAAGGCGCGCAATCAGCTTCCGACGTAAAGACATTTGCCACACCAACAATGGCAGCCAGTGCATCGACCAGAAGATCAGGCATCGTTATGGCTCGTCGGCGTAGATGGGTTCCGCGTACATATCATGCACATCACAGTCGGTGACGCGCACCTGATAGAACTTGCCGACTTCCATTTCCATCCCGTCCGGCACGATCACCAGACCGTCGATTTCCGGAGCATCGCCTTCGGAACGGCAGAGGGCGCCCGCTTCCGGATCGATCTCGTCGACGATCACCACCATCTCGCGGCCAATCTTCTCTTCAAGGCGCTGGGTGGAAATATCTTCCTGATATTCCATCAGGCGGCGCTTGCGCTCCTCGCGCAGCTCTGCGGGAACCGCATCGGGCAACTCATTGGCAGTTGCCCCTTCAACGGGCGAGTAGGCAAAAGCACCCACGCGATCCAGGCGGGCTTCGCCAAGGAAATCGAGCAACTCTTCAAACTCGGCATCCGTTTCGCCAGGGAAACCGGTAATAAAGGTGGAGCGGATCGTCAGATCCGGGCAGATCTCACGCCAGCGGCGGATACGCTCAAGATTGTTTTCGGCATTGGCCGGGCGCTTCATGGCCTTCAGGATGCGCGAATTGGCATGCTGGAAGGGCACATCCAGATACGGCAGGATCAGGCCTTCAGCCATCAGCGGGATGATGTCGTCCACATTCGGATACGGATACACATAGTGCAGGCGTACCCACACGTCGAGCTGCGCCAGCTCGCGGCACAGATCGTAGAGCTTGGTCTTGACGGGGCGGCCATTCACAAAACCGGTACGGTATTTCACATCCACGCCATAGGCGCTGGTGTCCTGTGAAATCACCAGAAGTTCATTAACCCCTGCATCTACCAGGGTCTCTGCTTCGCGAATCACCTCATGGATGGGGCGCGACACAAGGTCACCACGCAGTGACGGGATGATGCAGAAGCTGCAGCGATGGTTACAGCCTTCGGAGATTTTCAGGTAGGCATAGTGATCCGGCGTCAAACGCACGCCCTGCGGTGGCACCAGATCGGTAAAGGGGTCGTGCGGCTTGGGCAGATGTTCGTGCACCGCAGTCATCACTTCTTCAGTGGCGTGCGGGCCGGTAACAGCCAGAACCTTGGGGTGGACGGACTCCACCACGCCCTGCCCTGCCGCATCCTTCTTGGCCCCCAGGCAACCCGTGACGATGACGCGGCCGTTTTCGGCCAGCGCTTCGCCAATCGCATCAAGCGATTCTTCCACCGCAGCATCAATGAAGCCACAGGTGTTGACGATTACAAGGTCTGCCCCGTCGTATTGCGAGGCAACCTCATAACCTTCGGCACGCAGGCGGGTCAGGATGTTTTCGGCATCGGAGGCAGCCTTGGGGCATCCCAGGCTGACAAAACCCACGCGGGGCACGGATTGGCGATTCATCGTCAGGCAGTCTTCCATCTAATAAAAGGGGCGTAGTCACCGGACCACGCCCACAGAACAGCTCCCATTTTAGCAGAGCCATTTTCATTCTCACGCCTTCTGTGCAGAAGCACCTGCCACACATTACGGCACTCTCATTCAAATGTTTCAGCGGAATTTAGTTGCCAAACAAAACAATTTATGAGTAGGGTTTCTGGCAATTCTGATACCACCGTCTTTGGCTGCCTTGCTGCTCAGCTCCCAAGCGCCCAGAGCGAAGATTCTGTACTGGCGTGATTTAAAAAGGCGCTCCGAGGCGCCTTTCCCCCGTCTACCCTACGATACTGAATTATTTGTCTTTTTCTTCTGGCTTGTCGGCTTCATCCGGTGTCACGGCAAAAGGGAAACCGGTGAACATGTTGCGGGCCTGGCTGTTGATCTGATCCTGCATCTGGGCAAACATACGCTTGCTCTGCTCCATATAGGTGCCCATCATGTTCTGCATGGCGGGGCCCTGGAAATTCAGGAACTGCGTCCACATATCCTTGCTCATCGGGCTGTTTTCGCCGTACAGGGTCTTGGTCTGCTCCTGCAGCTTGTTCTGCATCTCGGAGAAAGACTTGATGTTGTTCTCCAGATACCGGCCCATGAACCCCTGCATGGCATTGCCATAGAAGCGGATCATCTGTGCCAGCAGATCACTGGTAAACATGGGCGCACCGCCGCTTTCCTCTTCCAGAATGATCTGCAGCAGGATGCTGCGGGTAATATCTTCTCCGCTCTTGGCATCCACCACCTGAAAAACTTCCTGCGATAACACCAGATCACGCACATCGGCAAGGGTGATATAACAGCTTGAGGCAGTGTCGTAGAGACGACGGTTGGGATATTTTTTGATCAGCCTGGTTTGCTCAGCCATGTTGCGTAGCCCCTGAATGGATTGCGTAGCGAAAGTGTCATTGACAGCCGGCGCGATTATAGCAGTGCATAAAACACAACCCCGCTTTGGTGCGCGGGGTTGTTGCGTGGCATGTCACAAAACCACGGACTCATGACAGTCTGCCATGATCAGCACATGTGCAAACCACCATTGATGTTGATTGTCGCACCGGTGATATAACCAGCCTTGTCAGACGCCAGATAGGCGCACAGATCGCCAATTTCCTCAGGCTTGCCGAGACGGCCGACGGGCACCGTGGCAATGATCTGCTCACGGACTTCTTCCTTGATCGCCATGACCATTTCAGTGCCAACATATCCTGGTGCGATGGCATTGACAGTCACTCCCTTCTTCGCCACTTCCTGCGCAAGCGCCTTGGTCAGCCCCAAAATCCCAGCCTTGGCCGCAGAATAGTTGGCCTGGCCAAACTGGCCTTTGACACCATTAACCGAGGAAATGTTGATCACGCGCCCGAACCCGCGTTCAGCCATCAGGGGCAGCAAGGGATGCGTGACATTGAACACGGAATCGAGATTGGTCGACAGCACGGCATCCCACTGATCCTTGCCCATCTTGCGGAACATGGCATCCCGCGTGATACCCGCATTATTGATCAACACATCAATCTGGCCGATTTCGGCTTCGATCTTCTGGATCATTGCCGCGCACTGCTCATAGTTGGTCACATCCGCTTCCGCAATCTGGAAGCTGTAGCCATCGGCCTTGGTCTTTTCCAGCCATTCGGCGGCCGGCGGGAAGTCAGGCAGACAGTTGGCCACCACCTTCCAGCCATCATTGGCCAGTGCCTTGCAGATCGCAGTGCCAAGACCACCCATGCCACCCGTTACCAGTGCCACGTTCTTTGCCATTTTCACCACTCCTCTCATTGCAGGTATTTCACTGTGCCTCCCCCGGCGGGGAACGAGGGGGCCAAGGGAAGACACTCCGCTCCTGGATGCGCTTCCCGCTGACTTGAAGCCAAGCCCCTAAGCCATCAGATTCCTTCCTTCACATAGTGGCCTGGCGCATCTTCGCCCGGCTTGTATTCACGCGAACCAAGCTTCTCGCGCGCCGCAAGCAGATCACCACTGCGCGCGCCCAACCATTCGATCCAGCTGGGCCACCAGCTTCCCTTGTGCTCGGTGGCGCCATCCAGCCACTCATCAGAAGTCGCTGGCGACACATCGTTGCTCCAATAGCTGCGCTTATTCTTGCCTGGATGATTCACCACCCCTGCGATATGCCCGCTGGCACCCAGCACAAATCTCGTCTCGCCCCCCAGCAGGCGCCGGCCCAGGAAGGAAGTCCGCCAGGGCACGATATGGTCTTCGCGTGAAGCGACAAAGAACGCCGGGCATTCAATGCGCCCCAGATCAATGGACTCGCCGAGAAGGCGCAACTTGCCGGGCACCCGCAGATTGTTTTCCAGGTACATGTTGCGCAGATAGAAGGCCGCAAACGGCCCCGGCAGATTGGTGCTGTCTGCATTCCAGTACAAAAGATCAAAGGCCGGGGGTTTATTGCCCTTCAGATAGTTGTCGACAACATAGTTCCACACCAGATCGTTGGGCCGCAGGCAGGAAAAGACCTGGGACAGCTCACGCCCTCCCATCAGGCCTCCTTTGCCAATGGTGGCTTCGCGTGCGGCAACCATGGCTTCATCAACGAAGCAGGCAATGTCGCCGGTTTCGGAAAAATCAAGCAGCGTGGTCAGAAGGGTCACAGACTCCACGGGGTCTTCGCCACGGGCCCGCAAGATCGCCAGGGCAGAGGCCAGCATGGTGCCTCCGATGCAGAACCCGAGAACATTGGGCTTTTCCACACGCGTGACAGCACGCACCACATCGAGAGCCTTGAAGATCCCATCCTCAATGTAATCTTCCCAGCCCAACTGGGCCTGCGCAGCCTTGGCGTTGCGCCAGGAGACCATGAATACCGTAAAGCCCTGCTCCACGATATAGCGGACATACGAATTTTCGGGCTGCAGATCAAGGATGTAGTACTTGTTGATGCACGGCGGGACCATCAGCAGCGGGCGCTTGTAGACCTTGTCGGTGGCCGGCGCATACTGGATGAGCTGCATGATCTCATTCTCGAAGATCACGCTTCCGGGAGAGATGGCAAGATTCCGCCCAACTTCAAATGCAGATTCATCCGTCATGGAGATGCTGCCTTTTTCGACATCTCCGATCAGATTCAGCAAGCCCTTGGTCAGGCTCTCGCCATTCGTTTCAACAGCACGCTGCACGACCTCCGGATTGCTCGCGGCAAAATTAGATGGCGCCAGCGCATCGACATACTGCCTTGTCATAAAACGCACGCGCTCACGCAGGAGATGATCGGGAATCGGCAGGCTATCCGCCACTTCGGTGAGAAATCTGGCATTTATAAGATATGCCTGACGCATGTAGTCATGCACTGGGCTGACAGCCCATTCCGGCCCCTTGAAGCGGCGGTCGCCAGCAGGCGGCGGCACAATCGGTTCGGCATCTTCACCGGCTTTGCGTGCCAGCATGGAGACCCATAGCCGCGCATGCAGTTCGGCATGCTCGCGCTGCAGCTGCGTCATGCGCTCTCCATCTGCATTCAGAAACTGCGGCGCGCCCCCTGACTGCGCGAGATTCTGCTGGGAAGCCATCTGTGCAAAAAATCCCTGCATGAAATTCTGACTGGCTCTGATCCAGCCCTCCATCGCTTCCCGCGATTGTTCCGGTGTCATCATGCAGCGTTTCTCCTGGGGTTGGTCAAACCGGCCAGCTCCATCCCCAGGGAAGGCTTGCCGCCAGTTCAATTGTCATGGGAGTGACACGAGCAGTCTGGGTCACACGGCCATTGTTGCCTTGCACAAAAGACTGCGTCAAGCGCATGCCCCTATGTACATGGTCGTATTCGGAGAAGCCCATACCGAATTTTTCCGACACATGCCGCACATGCAAAAAAGCTCCGGCGTACTGCTGTACGGCGGAGCTTTAATGCCAATGGCAACTTTTGAGAAGAATCAGGCAGGCCGGCGCAAACGCTCGATCAGCTCGACAAGATCATCCGGCAGCTCAACACGCCAGTTCATCGCCCTGCCGGTGGCCGGGTGCACCAGCCCCAGCTCGAACGCATGCAGCGCCTGTCGCGGAAAATATGCGGCTTCCACCGGCTGACGGCGCTTGGCCCCGTATACCGGGTCTCCAATCAGCGGGAACCCCAGATGCGCCATATGCACGCGGATCTGGTGGGTACGCCCGGTATCCAGGACGCACTCGATCCAGGCGGCTCCCTGCAGGCGCTCAATGAGCTTGAAATGCGTACGCGCCTCGCGCCCGCCCGGCATCACCGTCATTTTGGTTCGCTGCGTCGGATGCCTGTCGATAGCCTGATCCACGGTACCGTGCTCCGGCGGGCAGTTAATGACCACCGCCGCATAATGGCGTTTCACGGTGCGCGCCTGCAACTGGCGCACCAGATCCGTCTGCGCCGTGAGTGTGCGCGCCACGACCATGAGCCCGGAAGTATCCTTGTCCAGGCGATGCACGATCCCGGCACGGGGCAAGCCGGCGGCTTCCGGATCATGCCAGAGCAGCGCATTGAGCAGCGTACCGGCATGGTTACCGCTGCCCGGATGCACCACAAGGCCTGCCGGTTTGTTGATCACGAGGATGTGCTCATCCTCGAAAACGATGTTGAGAGGGATGTCCTCGGGTTCGTCGGGCAGCTTTTCAGGATCGGGTTCAACCTCGATCTGCAGCTGTTCCGAACCTGCTAGACGGAATTTTACGTCGGTGCAGATCTTGCCGTCCAGGCAGACCTGTCCCGCACGAATCCACGTTTGCAGGCGGCTACGCGAGTACTCGGGCAACAACGCGGCGAGAGCGGCATCCAGGCGTTGGCCTGCAGCTTCGAGCGGTACGACGAGAATCCGTCGGTTCTCCGCTCTGCTTCCGCTATAATCGTCGTCGTTATCTTCGGATGGTGTAGTAATGGTCAAGTTCACGCTACGTAGTGTACCGGTACTTTTGGCTTTGTGCGCCCTGTGTTCGTGCAGTGACCCCGTAAAACCCGGGTCGACTGCCAAGGACCCCCAAAGTGCCTATGATGAGGCCAAGGCTCTGCTGGATAATGGCTCATACGAGTCAGCTATTACAGCCTATGAGCAACTGGAGGCACGTTTCCCATATGGGCGACAGGCACAGCAGGGTCAGCTCGATACGGCCTATGCGCATTATCGCCTGCGCGATACGGAATCGACGGTGGCTGATTGCGACCGCTTTATCCGCCTGCATCCGAATCATCCAAACGTTGACTATGCCTATTATCTCAAGGCTTTGGCCTACGAGAACGCAAAAGCAGACGACTGGTTCGAATTCCTGCCCCAACAGCCACTGTCAGAACGGGATGCGCAGGCTGTCAGCAACGCTTTCGAGACGTTCAAGACCATCGTGACGCGCTATCCGCAAAGCAAATACACGCCGGATTCCCGCGAACACCTGGAAAAACTGCTTGAAGCGCTTGCCACACACGAACTCAATGCTGCACGTTATTACCTGAAGCGTCGTGCCCCGCTGGCGGCCGTCAATCGTGCGCAAAACGTGATCCGCAAGTACAGCACCTCACAGGGTACGGAAGAAGCCCTGGCACTGATGGTGCAGGGCTACGATACGATGCACATGGATACCCTGCGTGACGACACGGAACGTGTCCTGCGCGCAAGCTATCCGGACAGCAGGTTCCTCGCCAGAAAGTAAGCACCCGGCCGGGCCACGCGCATAGCGTGCTCCCCGGCCAGTATTCCTCTGCAAGAGGTTGCGGAACCAGACTGATGGCTCCGCCGGTGAGTTCCTATGCTTCAATAAAGGGATTAATCCCCTTTTCTCGATGCAGCCAGAGGAATTTCTCCTCAATAGCCGCTGCAAGCTCAGGGTTCTGACACAGATCTCTCCCGAATATCTGATCCAGCCCCAGGAGGCTTGTCACGATCTCCTGCGCTTTTGCTGAACAGCTGGCTGTTCGCAACAGCACTTCGGCCAGCGGATCATTCAGTTTCTGTCGGGTATAGGCTGTTTTCACCACGAAATGCATCCACGCAGCCAGCGCAAGTGCAATAGCTGGCGAGGGGACTTGCCTGGCGAGGCGGTCTCGCAGCGGTGCGAGCAGGCGCTGCGGCAGTTTCTGGGAACCGTCTGAAGCGATCTGGGCCGTCAGATGGCGCAAATTCGGATTAAGAAAGCGCTCTTTGAGGCTCTCAACATATTCGCCAGTATCGACACCCTGAGGCGCATCCAGCACCTCACGGATTTCCACCCATAGTTCATCGACCACATCGCTGATCAACTCGAACTGCATGGCAGACGCCACCGTGTCACGCTCGAAGAGCTGCCCCAGATAAGCCAGCGTCGAGTGCGCGCCATTCAGACAGCGCAGCTTCATGTTCTCCCAGCGCTCGATCTCGTGCGAAAAGATCGCTCCGCCGATATTCCAATCTGGCCGCCCCATGGTGAAATGATCTTCAATCACCCACTGCGAGAACGCTTCGGTCACTACCGGCCAGGCATCCTCCATTCCAATGATGCCGGCAATCTCAACGCGGTCTTGCTCTGTTGTAGCCGGGGTGATGCGATCCACCATCGTGCAGGGGAAGGCAACCTTGTCGGCAATCCACTGCGCCAGATCCTTGTCCAGCGCCCCCGCAAAGCCGATCACGGCACGCCGCGCCAGCTTGCCATTGGCCGGCAGGTTGTCACAACTCATCACGGTAAACGGCGGAATGCCGCGTTGCCGCCGCAATTCCAGCCCACGCACGATAAGCCCCAGAATCGTGGTCGGCTGCTCAGGGTGAGCCAGATCACTCTGGATTGGTGTCGCCGCCAAATTGATCTCGCCACTTGCGGGGTCAAGGTAATACCCCTTCTCCGTCACCGTGATGCTGACGATACAGATCCCCGGATCGGCCATGCGTTCGAGTACCAGCGGAGCATCCTCGGCTCCACCGAGGATTTCGGTGATTGAGCCGATTACGCGCAAATCGCGCGTCCCGGCCCCCCGCGCACAAAGCGTGTAGAGACCACCCTGTGGCGTCAGAGCATTTTTCATGTCGGCAGAAATCACGCCTGCGCCGCAAATTCCCCAGCGCAGATCTCCGGAAGCAAGCACGGCATCGGTATACATCGCCTGATGGGCACGATGAAATGCCCCAAGCCCCAGGTGCAAGATGGAAGCCTTGACCTTGCTGGGGTCGTAGGCAGGACGGCCCACGTTCGCGGGCAGTTTATCCAGTGTTCGGCAGGATAAGCGCATGAAGATAATCCGGTTAAAAAAACATGGGGGAGAAATCCGGGAATCGAAGCAGAGAGGCAAAAAAGGCGACGGCGGATTTCTCCACCATCGCCATGCGAAATCACACTTCGATGCCGGCCGGCGTTTTGCCGGAACCCGTCTTGGGCAGGATAAAGTGCATCACCACGAGGCCGATCAGATACAGCGAGGAGGCAATGGCAAACAGCACGTGATAGTTGCCGTTGGTGGCGTCAAGAAGGCGCCCCACACCCATCGACACGAACATGCCAACGATGTAGGCGCAGAAGCCGCCGATTCCCACCACGGACCCAATAGATGCTTTTGGCATTGTATCGGAGACGATCGTATACACATTGGCCGAGTAGCCTTGGTGCGCTGAAGCAGCAATCCCGATGAGGAAGACTGCGAGCCACATGCTGGATACCTGCGAAGCCATGAACACCGGCACCACACACAGACCGCAGACCAGGAAGGTGATCTTGCGAGCACGTAGCGTCTTCACACCTCGCTTGATGAGCGTTGAGGAAAGCCAGCCCCCGGCAATACTCCCTACATCAGCCATGCAATAAATGATCACCAGCGGAAGGATCGCAGACATCAGGTTCAGGCCATACTGCTTGGACAGGAAGCCCGGCACCCAGTTCAGATAGAACCACCACACCGGTGCGCTGAAGCAGGTACCCACAATATTGGCCCAGGTGCCCCGGTACCCCAGCAGCTTGATCCAGGGAACACGTACATTTTCCTCAATAATGGGATCGCTGCGGATGTAGGCCAGTTCTTCGGCATTGACGCGCGGATGTTCTTCAGGCTTGCGGTACAACGCCCACCAGAACACCACCCAGATGAACCCGATCAGACCAGTGATGAAGAAGGCCGGACGCCATCCCCAGAAAGCCACGATGATTGGTACCAGGATCGGTGCCACCACTGCACCCACATTGCTGCCGGCATTGAAGATACCGGTGGCCAATGCGCGTTCCTTGGCGGGGAACCATTCCGACACGGTCTTGATGGAAGCCGGAAAATTCCCGCCCTCGGTGATCCCGAGACCAGCGCGCGCCACCTTGAACCCCATCACGCTGCCCATAAATGCGTGCAGCATACCAAACAGACTCCAGCCGGCGACTGCAACGGGAAGCCCCTTGCGCACCCCGACTTTGTCCATGATCCGGCCGATGCCCACGTAGCCAAAGGCATAGAACAGCGAAAAGGCCGCCACGATGTCACCAAAATCCGACTCCGTCCAATGCAAGTCAGTCATCAGTGTCGGCTTTAGCAGGCCCATCACCTGGCGATCCATGTAATTGATCGTCGTGGCGAAGAACAGCAATGCGCAAATCACCCACCTGTAGTGAGTCCGTTTGCCACCCGTAGCACTCATGTTTTGCTCCTCCATTGTTATAAATTCATCGGGCTCTGGTCATGCTCACCAGTTCCACAGGGTTCCGTCCTCAAGCCTCGCCACCGGGAGGTAGGCGGGCTCGTACGGATACTTTTCGGCGAGCTTTTCATTGAACTCGACGCCCAGCCCCGGACGATTGCCCGGATGCATAAGGCCATCTTCAAAGGACCAGCCGCAATCGAAGACTTCCATGGTCTGTGCGTGATACCCCATGTATTCCTGCATTCCAAAGTTGGGAATCGCCAGATCGAAGTTCAGGGCCGCCCCCATGCACACAGGGGACAGATCAGAGGGGCCGTGGCTACCGGTGCGCACCTGATACAGTGCTGCCAGATCAGCAATACGACGCATATGGGTAATGCCACCAGAATGCGTTATCGTCATACGGATATAATCAATGAGCTGCTCTTCGATCAGATCCTTGCAATCCCAGATGGAGTTGAAGACTTCGCCAACGGCGATCGGCGTAACGGTATGCTGGCGAATCAGGCGGAAGGCTTCCTGATTCTCGGCCGGCGTCGGGTCTTCCATCCAGAACAGGCGATAATCCTCAATGGACTTGCCCAGGCGCGCAGCCTCAATCGGCGAGAGGCGGTGATGCACGTCATGCAGCAGATGCGTCTCGAAACCAAACTTGGTACGCACGGCGTCAAACAGTTTGGGTACGAAATCCAGATACTTTTCTGTTGACCAGACCTGTTCTTCGGGCCAATCCTTGGTCGCCGGTTCATAGGCGCCGCCTTTGGAGACGCCATAGACGTGATGCATTCCCGGCACGCCACACTGCACGCGGATGGCCTTATAACCCTTCTCCTGATACTTCGCGAAAGAGTCCAGAGTCTCAGCGATATCCTTGCCGTTGGCGTGGGTATAGACCGTCACACCCTCACGGGATGCGCCACCAAGCAGCTGGTAGACAGGCATGTTGGCAAGCTTGCCCTTGATGTCCCACAGCGCCATGTCCACCGCACCGATTGCAGACATCGTCACCGGGCCACGCCGCCAGTAGGCACCACGATAAAGGTATTGCCAGGTATCCTCAATTTTCTGCGGGTCGCGCCCTACCAGCAGCGGGCAGACGTGATCGCGCAGATAGCTCGCCACAGCCAGCTCACGCCCATTCAGGGTAGCGTCTCCCCAGCCAATCACTCCTTCGTCCGTGGTGATCTTGAGCGTAACGAAATTGCGTCCGGGACAACAGACAATGACTTTTGCTTCGACGATCTTCATATGCTTCACAAGCCTCCGTAATGGATCTTTGGATACAGAATACTAACATTTTAGTATTGTTGTATTTAGACACAACCCGAACTAGGGTAAACGTGTAGATTTATTTCGCCACATCTGAACAATGCAGTCCCTACCCACCCAAGCGGCAAAGGCGAAACAGGTCGGCGTTATATACTGGCCTCACCCGCAAGCCATGTGGCCCGGGAGAAAATCACCGCCTGATACCCCGCCATGCCCATTGATCTGATCCCCCGGGAACTACTCTTCCTGAACAGCACAGAGGCAGTCAGCGTGCAGCTGTACCACAAGCTGCGCAAACTGATCATCAACAACACCTTCACCCCAGGTGAGCGCCTCGTTGACAAGGAAATCGCAGAGATCTTCGGCGTTTCCAAACAGCCGGTGAGAGATGCCTGTGCCAGGCTGGCAGAGGCACGCCTGCTAAAGATCCTGCCGCAGCGTGGCACCTTCGTGATGAAGATCTCGCCGCTGGAAGTAGAGAACGGGCAGTTCATCCGTGAAGCAGTGGAAACAGCCATCGCACGCCGGGTGGCCCTGACAATTGATGCGGAAAACCTGCGGGCGCTAGACAGGAATCTGGCAGAACAGGCCGCCACGGCCAATACTGGCGACATGCCGCGCTTTCTCGATCTCGACGAAGCCTTCCACCGTATCCTGGCAATGTCTATCGGTTGTGCAGCCGCCTGGGATGCAATTGAAAACATCAAGGCAAGCATGGACAGGGTGCGCTACCTCAGCCTGCAGGAAGAATCCCCTGCGGATTCACTGATCCAGCAGCACGCCCGGATTGTCGAGAGCATCAGGAATGGCAATCCGCAGGCAGCCGAAGACGCCATGCGCTCTCACCTGCAGGGCATTTTCATCTCGATGACGCCGATTGTGGGAAGAAATCCGGAATGGTTTGAAGACGCCGGACAGCCCTGACCCGGCAGCACTGAACTTGCCACCTGTGCTGCCTTGGTGCATCCTCAGCACCCTCCCTTTTTTGCAGTTCCAGATACGATCATGCAGGTTCACCGCAGTATCCAGTCCTTGCGCGCGGCACTCGGCGGCGCCTCCCACGTCGGCTTTGCCCCCACCATGGGCAATCTGCACGCCGGCCACGTCAGCCTGATGCGCACCCTGCGCAGCCAGGCCAAAACGGTTGTGGCAAGTGTCTTTGTCAACCGTACGCAGTTTGGCCCGAATGAAGATTTCGATGCCTATCCACGCACTTTCGAGGCGGATTGTGCCGCGCTGGAGGCGGCTGGCGTGAATCACCTGTTCGCGCCGAACGAAGCCGAACTGTATCCCACACCCCAGCAGTACTTCGTGGAACCAGCCCCCGCACATGACAGGCTGCTCGAAGGCGCGCTGCGCCCCGGCCACTTCCGTGGCGTCGCCACCGTGGTCAGCAAGCTCTTCAATATCGTGCAGCCCGACGTGGCGGCTTTCGGCAAGAAGGATTATCAGCAGCTCATGGTCATTCGCAACATGGTGCGCGAGATGAATTTCCCGATCACCATCATCGGCTGCGAAATCGTACGCGCCGACGACGGACTGGCCCTGTCTTCCCGCAACGGCTACCTGTCGGCCACAGAGCGGGCCGAAGCCCCGCGCCTGCAGCAGACCCTGCAACAGCTGGTCACCGAGATCCACGCCGGGCGCCAGGATTACACCACCCTGGAATCCGAAGCCTGTACCGTACTGGCGGCCAATGGCTGGCAACCCGACTATGTCACCGTGCGCAGTCAGGCAGATCTGCAGCCTGCAAGTGCCGGGGAGAAGCTGGTCGTGCTGGCAGCTGCCCGTCTGGGTAGGACCCGTTTGATCGACAATATCGAAATCGACTGAAGACCCGCTTCCGAATCCACGCTAGAATCGGCAGCAGAAAGTCGCCGCAAGGGGAGACACTTGCGGCGACAGCACCTAGGGCACACCCGCACGATGATGTCCACACAGCCGATCCGTCATTTCCGCCTTGTCTGCATGATGCTTTTTGCATTATGCCTGCCACATGCATCACAAGCCACCACGGATCTGACCGTTGATGAAGAGCTGCGCGCCGCGCCCACGGCAATGTCAGCCCCCGCTTCGGCGGCGGAAAGCACTCCTGCCGATGCCGGGCTGAATCTGACCCCGAGCCGCCATCTCCGCAGCATGCCCCCGGCACCCAGTGCCAGCCCCGTACAGACTGCGCCAGACCACCCCGTTGCAGCCACTCCAGCCGCAGGGCAGATTCCGGCTTTCTTCTTCTCGAAGACCCGGCTGCTGCGCTCCGCCCTGACAGTCTGCTGGCTGCTTACGGCGGCATTGCTCTGCCTGCATCTGCTGCGTGAATGGGCCCGGGTGATGCGCGTCCGGGTGCGCCGGCCTGACCGGAGCATCGCCCTGGAACACGCACAATGGCCCACCGTGGCAATCCTCCTGCCCCTCAACGGCAGCAACAGCACAGCCTCAGCATTGCTGGTCGAAGCTTTGCCAACGCACAATTTTGATTATCCGGCCGAACGCATCCATTTCATCCCGCTGTTCGATCCGGCCAATCGCCGCGTCACACAGGCGGTAGCACGTCTAGCCCAGGCATGCCCTGATCGCGTTCAGGCACTACCCATGATGAGCGGACGCAATACCACCCTGGCAGCAGCGCTGCATGCTGCCAATGCCTGCTCGATCGGCACCGCCCTGGTGGTATACGAGCAGGAAGGCCTCCCACCGCAGGACTGGCTGCGGCAATCCGTCACGCCACTGCTCGATCCGGCCATCGGTGCCGTGCTGACCCGCGTCGTGCCGCGTCAGCCAGAGGGATTTGTGCAAGCCCGCCTGAATCTCCTTGCCGACCACGCCGATACCCTTATCGCCACCCAGGCCGACGCATTGAGCCTGCTGCTCTGCGGCAAAGCCCGTATCCGGGCGCTGCGCCGGCAGGCGGTGAAAAGCCTGCAAACTCCGGACCTCGCCCAGGCGCCGGATGGCGCCAGCATTGTGCAGGCGCTCACCCACATGGGCTGGCAATCCCATCTGCTCGGCGAAGTACTGGTCTGCGGAGAACATGCCCTGCCCGATCTGATCCTCTCGCCACGCATGCGTTTCTCAGTAGCCTGGAGAAGCATCCGGATGGCATCCATCCTGCTGAATCCGCGTGTAACTTCCGGATGCCGCAAACAGGTAAGAGCCGCATTCTTTTCCGCCGCCTTGCCGCTGCTCTGGCTGCTCAGTCTGATGAGCTGCGCGGCACTGTACTTCGCTGGCAGCCCGCTCCTGGCTGCTGCGGGCATCGCACTCTGTGCCGCCACCAGCTTTGACCCGCACGGCCAACCCGGCCCGGCCTTCGGCATTGCGGCAGCAGCACGGATGGCAGGATTGCGGAGTGAAATCCAGTTGCTGCCCCTGACATGTTTCAGCTTCATTGATCGTCTCCTCGCCGGCCTGCTGACCCTGCTGCATGCCCATCTGGAGCCTCCCGCCCTGCTGCCCTCCAGGGCCGCCCAACCCGTCATGCCGGCGGGCACCGCAGGAGGCCCACAATCATGAGCCACAGCGAAGCCCTGGCACTCCTTGCCGGGCTGGGCACCCTGGCCCTGCTCTTTCCCCTTCTGCCTCTGGTGCGCACCCTTGCACGAGGTGCGCCGACACCACCATTGGCAGAAGACACCCCTGATCTGGCAACCCAGGCGGCGACATTTCAGCGCATGGTAAGCGAGCAGTTCGGGCATCTGCTGCATCTGGCCCGCGAAAGCGGGCCGATCCGCGGTGCCAATGAAAATGGCAGCCCTTTCATCGTTCTTGGCATTGCCAACCACCTGGCCGAACAGCTTCCACCGGGCTCACGCCATCTGCGCAGCCTGGTATTGGCGGCCGGCCATCTCGACATCCCCGGGGAACTCATCTGTGACCGGGAGCTTTTCGCCGAAGGCCGCATCAACATTGCCCACGATGCACTGGTGCGCGGAGCCCTGTCGCGCCGCGACATTGCGGTCGGGCGCTACGCGCGGGTCACCCGCTGGGTGCGCAGTGACCGGCGCATTGATGTGGCAGAGGCCGGGCAGATCCGGGGCTGGGCCAGTGCCGTGCAGGAAATTACACTGGCCCGCCGCTGCCGCTTTGAACATCTGCGTGCCCCACGCATTCTGTTTGGCCGGCAGCCTGAGACACATCCACAGCATCAGGCCGACTCTGTCGGGCGCTTCGATCCACCAGCCCGCAATCATCAGCAGCCGGGCAATGGGCGGAATCTGAAAATCCCGCCAGGGCATGCGGTCAAAAGCGATCTGCTCGTCTCGGGGCGACTGGTGATCGGCGACAACTGTCACATCATCGGCGACCTGCGTGCCGACAAATCAATCGTCATTGGCTCGAACGTTATTATCGAAGGTTCCGTCTTTGCCGATGGCCCCATCAGCATCGGTTCCGGGTGTGCCATCGCCGGCCCGGTACGCTCGTCAGACGAGGTTCATCTGGGCTTCCACTGCGAGATCGGGACACAAGCGGCCCCTTCTACCCTGATGGCGGGCACGCTTTTGATCAGTGAAGGTTGCGTCGCCTACGGCAGCGTGCGGGCCCTACGCCATGGAGAGGTCATCACGGATGAACGTGCAGCACAGTGAAACCGAACGCCCAACGCTGAAGCAGGCGGACCCCACAGTACAGGTCATCGCTGCCACGGCCGGCCCGCAGCGGGGCGTGTGGACGAGGCAGATGCTGCAGGGCCGCACGGCTCAGACCCTGACCGCGATTCTCATGGCCTGCACACTGAGTGCCCTGCTCTGGTGGTGTCTGCCCGCGATTGAACAGTTTTGGCAGACGCTGCTGACATCCTTGCTCGGCATGCTTGCCATGGAAGGCTTGAGCGTATCGCAGAGCGTGGTTTCCCCCGCCTGGATGCACCTGGGTGCCCTTGCCGTGGCGGCGCCAATCCCCGTACCCGGCATGAATATTCTGGGCATCCATGTGCTGGGGGCACTGTGCCTTGTGCTGGTTACCGGCTGGCTGCGCCCGCCTTTCCGCAGCAGCCTGCGCCTGCTTGCCACACTGCACGTGATGCTGGCCCTCGCCTGTGTTTCCCTGCCCGGAGGGGCACGCTACAGCATCGAAGATCACACACGCTGCCTGACCCTGTTTACCGAAGCCTTGCTGCTAGCCCTGCCTGCAGTGATGGCGTTCACGCATTACATCATCGAATACAATCTGGAACGCCGCGTGGTCGGCACCGCGCTGATAGCAGGCTATCTGGTTCTCACCCTGCCCCTCAAGCTCGTTGTGCATGCCCTGCTCATCCAGGCAGGCACGGGGCTGGCCGAACCAACACTGTTTCTGGTGTTTGGCCCGGCCCTGGATATTTTCATGGTCACCGCAATCTACGCCTGGATCGTCACCTGGCGTCACCACCACGGCTGACCGAGGGTGGCTCAGTCCTCAAAATCGAAGACAGTCGCGCCTTCCTCAGCGGTACTCACGTTCCGCCGCATCACCCCGAAGAGCTCGCGCCCCAGTCCACGCTGCCCGCCGCCACCAAACTCGGCAGGCGTACGCGCCGCCAGGGTAGCTTCGTCCACATCAACGCGCAGTATCCCGTTCTCAGCATCCAGCAGAATCATATCGCCCGTCTGAATTCTCGCAATCATGCCACCAGCAAGGGCTTCCGGACTCACATGAATCGCCGCCGGCACCTTGCCGGAGGCGCCCGACATGCGCCCATCGGTAAGCAGGGCCACCTTGAACCCCTTGTCGAGCAGATTCGCCAGGGTCGGTGTCAGCTGATGCAGTTCCGGCATGCCGATGGCTCGCGGCCCCTGAAATTGCAGCACGGCCACAAAGTCTCGCTCCAGCTCGCCAGCACGGGCCGCAGCAATCAGTGCATCCTGGCTGTCGAATACCACGGCAGGCGCATGCACCCGCAGATTTCCCGGCTTGACTGCCGAAACCTTGATCACCGCACGCCCGAGATTACCGGACAGTACCCGCAGCCCACCATCGGAACTGAAGGGCTGGTCCACCGTCGTCAGCACCTTCGGGTCGCCGCTGTGTGCCGGAGCATCCTGCCAGACAAGGCGACCATCCGCATCCAGCGAAGGCGTCTGCGCATAATGACCCAGACCACGCCCCACCACGGTTGCCACATCATCATGCGCCAACCCGGCAGCCAGCAGTTCGCGGATCACCCAGGCCATGCCGCCTGCCGCATGGAACTGATTGACGTCTGCGGGACCATTCGGATACACCTTGGCAATCAGGGGGACCACCTGAGAGAGTGATTCAAAATCGGTCCAGTCCAGCAGAATGCCGGCCATGCGTGCAGCAGCAACGAGGTGCAGGGTATGGTTGGTTGAACCTCCCGTGGCGAGCAGGCCGACGATGCCATTCACGAAGCTGCGTGCATCAAGCATGCGCCCCAGCGGCGTGAAATCAGCGTGTTGCGAGGTAATCCTGAGCACCTGCTGGGCAGCAGCCCGCGTCAGCGCCTCGCGCAGCGCGGTGCCCGGCGGCACAAAGGCCGCACCCGGCATATGCAGGCCCATCATCTCCATGAGCATCTGGTTGCTGTTAGCCGTGCCATAGAAGGTACAGGTTCCCGCCGCGTGATAGGACTGCGACTCGCTTTCCAGCAGGGCGTCGCGCCCCAGCTTGCCGGCCGCATGCAACTGCCGCACCCGCCCTTTTTCCTCATTCGATATCCCTGTCGGCATCGGACCGGCAGGCACAAAGATGAAAGGCAGATGACCAAAACGCAAGGCCCCCATCAACAGACCCGGCACAATCTTGTCACACACACCAAGGCACAGGCCTGCGTCAAACATGTTGTGCGACAGGGCAATGGCTGTGCTCATCGCAATGACATCCCGCGAGAACAATGACAAATCCATTCCATCCTGGCCTTGTGTGATCCCATCGCACATTGCCGGAACGCCGCCAGCCACCTGTGCCGTGGCACCAACCTCACGCGCCGCCGATTTGATGACGTCAGGATACAAACCAAACGGCTGATGCGCCGAAAGCATATCGTTGTAGGCCGACACGATGCCAATATTCGGAGCACGCAAGGCTTTGATCGTCAGCTTGTCGGAGTCAGGGCTCGCCGCAAAACCATGGGCAAGATTGGTACATCCCAGCCTCCCACGGTACGGCGACCCGGCCACCGCGGCATCAAGCCGGTCCAGATAGCGTACGCGACGCTGTTCACTACGCTTTTCGATGCGGCGTGTCACCGCATCCACAATGGCATTCAAGGACATGCTTTCTCCTTCCCGCCACATGCGGGATCATTCACCGGCACCACGATATCCGTGCCCCGGTCTTCGGACAACAGGGGGTTTCCCCCGTACCATCGCCAGCACCGCTGCTGCCGGTAGGGGTATGCAGACTTGCTTGAAGAGTCTCCTGCAACATCTATAGCAGATTTTGAACAATTCACTTGCACATCACCCGAACATTTCTGCCAGAATCTGCGTGTTACATGATTTTTTGTCAGACAATTAATTCTAAAAACCTGATCACGATCTGTCACGAAAAAGATCCGCGAGACAAAGCGCAACACAGAAACCGCAGCAAATTGAAATAGGGATTTCGAGCAGCGCCCGCGTATCACGCCTTCGCAGTAAGATCTTGACCAGGTTTCAACAAAAACGTTCTGCTGCCCGAGAGGTGATGAGACTTAACCTGCAAGGCATCTTTTCGGAACAGACCTGCTCATGCCACACACAACACTACATAGTTTTCATGAGCCCGCGGATCTCGATCCCGCTCTGGCTGCAGCGCTGGCCGACAGGCTCAGGCGGGGCCTGGAGAATAACGGGGTGGCAACGCTGGCCGTATCCGGGGGGCGCACACCGGCCGGATTTTTCTGCGCCCTCAGCCAGGCAGACCTGGACTGGGCAAACATAAGCGTCACCCTGGTGGACGAACGCTGCGTGGGGGAAGACAGCCCATTCAGCAACACTGCCAGTGTGCGCCAGCACCTGCTGACGGGAAAGGCTGCACGGGCCAAATTTTTGCCGCTGTATGTAGCAGGGGAGGATTTCTCCGTCACCCTTGAGCGTCTGCGGCATCTGCCGGCGCTTTTCGACGCCGTGGTGCTGGGGATGGGAGAAGATGGCCATACGGCCTCAATCTTCCCTGATAGCCCGCAACGCGAGGCGGCGCTCCACGACGCCAGTGGCAACCCGGCCCTGCGGGTGACCGGCAAGGCGCCCGTTGCACAGCGCGTCACGCTGACTGCGCCACGGATTCTCGCCAGCCGGGCGGTTTTTCTGCATATCACCGGCCACGCCAAGTGGCAGATCCTTGGCAAGGCACTGGAATGCCGCAGCGCGGAATTGCCAGTCAGTCATTTCCTGCATGCGGAAGGAATCGAAAACCATGTTTTCTGGGCACCCTGACAGTTACCCCCGCCTGCTCGGGGATATCGGTGGCACAAATGCCCGGTTTGCCGTTCAACTGGCGCCGGAATCCCCCATCGACCACATTGTGACGCTGCAATGCGCCAGTTTTGCGGGGCCGCTCGAAGCCATCCGGGCCTATCTGGCCCAGACCGGCGTGGCAGCACCACGCCATGCGGCCATCGGCGTAGCGAACCCGATCAACGGGGATCAACTGCAGCTGACCAACAGTGCCTGGAACTTCTCGATCGAACACCTGCGGCAGGCACTCGGGCTCGGGCATCTGCTGTTCATCAACGATTTTGCAGCACTGGCACTTTCACTTCCCCATCTGGGAGAAGCCGACCGCCAGCAGATCGGATCAGGTGCCCCTGTCGCGGGAGCAGCCATCGGCGTCATCGGGCCCGGCACGGGGCTCGGCGTGGCCGGGCTGGTTGCCTCGCCCGGCGGCTATGTTGCCGTTGATGGCGAAGGCGGGCATGTCAGCCTTTCACCCCATACGGATGAAGAGTTCGCCATCACGGCACTGCTCGTGCGTCAATTCGGGCATGTCTCTGCCGAACGGGTGCTCTCCGGGCCTGGTCTGGTCACCCTGTATCACGCCCTCGCCAAGGTGCGCGGCCTACCGGCGCAGGAACTGGCAGCACCCGCCATTGCCAGCGCGGCTCGCAGCAACAGCGATCCGCTCTGCGCGGATACTCTGGCGACCTTCTGTGCGCTGCTTGGCAGCACTGCCGGCAACCTTGCCCTGACACTCGGAGCGCGCGGCGGAATCTTCCTGGGGGGCGGCATTCTGCCGGGCATGCTGGACTTTCTGGAACGCTCGGATTTTCGCGCACGCTTTGAAGCCAAAGGTCGTTTCGCGGGCTATCTGGCCCAGATTCCAAGCTTTGTGATTACCGCAGCCCATCCTGCCCTCAAGGGAGCAGCCTCCGCACTGGCACAGACTATTCGGAGCAAATGAGGAAATTCTGACTCGATCCCGACATTTTGACCGGTTATGATCGCCCTGAATACTTAAAGAATGCACAAGAATTCATCATGAACCCAACTCTTACCAACGCTTGGTCACGCTTGGCCGAGCATGCCAACAGCCTCACCCACACGCATCTGCGTCATCTCTTTGCGATTGATTCGAAACGCGCCCAGCATTTCTGCGCCGAGGCGTGCGGCATCCTGCTCGACTATTCGAAGAACCGCATCAACGACGACTCCCTGCGCCACCTCTTTGATCTGGCAGATGCCTGCGATCTGCGCACACATATCCTGGCGATGTTTGAAGGCGAAGCCATCAACACCACGGAAAATCGTGCGGTACTGCATACTGCACTGCGCGCCCAGGGAGAAGCCCATGTCCAGGTGGGCGGTCACGATGTGATCCCGGATATCCGCGCCGTGCGTGCGCGTACCCACACATTCGCCAAGGCAGTACGCGAAGGCCGCTGGCTGGGGCATACCGGGCAGGTCATTCGCGACGTGGTCAACATCGGCATCGGTGGCTCCGACCTCGGCCCGCTGATGGTCTGCGAGGCGCTGCGCCCCTATGCGGATGGCCCGCGTGTACATTTCGTGTCGAACGTCGACAATCTGCATCTGCTGCAGACGCTCAAGGGGCTGGACCCCGCAAGCACCCTGTTCATCGTCGCCTCCAAAACATTCACCACTGTTGAAACTCTGACCAACGCCCGGAGTGCGCGCCACTGGCTGGTCGAAGCGCTGGGCAGCGAGGCAGCCGTGGCGAAGCACTTCGTGGCGATCTCGACGAATCGCGAGAAGGTCACCGAGTTTGGCATTGACGCGGACAACATGTTCGGCTTCTGGGACTGGGTGGGCGGCCGTTACTCACTCTGGAGCGCCATCGGCCTGCCCATCGAAATTGCCATCGGGCCAGAGCGTTTCGATGAACTGCTCGCCGGCGCAGCCGCCATGGATCTGCATTTCCGCACTGCTCCGCTCAAGGAAAACCTGCCTGTCATTCTGGCGCTGCTGGGCATCTGGAACATCAATTTCCTCGGCTTCACCTCGCAGGTGATCGCCCCCTACAACCAGACGCTGTACCGCCTGCCTGCCTACCTGCAGCAGCTCGATATGGAATCGAACGGCAAGCACGTGCGTGTCGAGGGGGAAACTGTCAGCTACGGCACAGGCCCGGTGATCTGGGGTGAGCCGGGCATCAACGGCCAGCATGCCTACTTCCAGCTGCTCCATCAGGGCAGCCGCATCATCCCGGTCGATTTCATTCTGGCCCTCTCCCAGCCAGGCCAGACCGACCCGCATCGGCGCACCCTGATCGCCAGTTGTCTGGCTCAGTCTTCTGCCCTGATGTCGGGCAGGACGGCGGCCGAAGTGCGTGCCGAAATGCAGGCGCGTGGCGTGGCAGCGGCACAGATCGAAACGCTGCTGCCACACCGCGTGTTCGACGGCAACCGCCCGAGCAACACCCTGCTACTCAAGGATCTCTCGCCCCGCAGCCTGGGCGCCCTGATCGCCCTGTATGAACACAAGGTCTTCGTGCAAGGCTCCATCTGGGGAATCAACTCCTTCGATCAGTGGGGCGTTGAACTGGGCAAGCAATTGGCCGTGGGGCTGGAAAAACGGCTCGAAGGTGCAGAAACCCCGGCGTATGACGGCTCAACCGAAATGCTCCTGGCCTACGTTGCACGGCAAAAAACCAAGACCCGCTGATGTCCCGCCCGCCCAACGATGACGGTCAGCCCCGCCAGATCCGCAAAAACCGCGTCGGTCTGCTGGTCGCGCTGGCTGTCTGCGTGCTCGTCGGTGGCGGCATTTCCCTGGTGATCGGCACGCGGGTTTTTGCCTACGAGCCTTTCCGGATTCCCAGCACCTCGATGGCGCCATCGATCCCGCTGGGGTTCCACGTCATCGTGAAAAAATGGGGCTATGGACATTACAGCGCATTCGGCGTCCGCCTCTTCGAGGGAGCGCTGACGGCGAAGGTACGGCGCGGTGATGTGCTGGTCTTCGATTACCCGGGAGATCCTTCGCAACAGTACATCAAACGGGTAGTCGGTCTGCCGGGCGACACTGTCAGCTATCAGCATCGGATTCTGCGCATCAACGGGCTACCCGCAGTGCGCAAACCGGCAGGCACAAGCGACACACAGGCGGGCCGGATGGCCCTGTTTGATGAAACCCTGGACGGGCAGACCTATCGTATCGGTTTTACGGCGAAAGAAGACTTCTTCCCCGTCGAGCTGGCTGCGGATTTTGCTCACCGCGACGCTTGCGTCTACGGGCAGAGCGGCGTTACCTGTGTCGTCCCGCCGGGCAACTATTACGTCATGGGCGACAACCGCGATCAGAGCGCAGACAGCCGCTTCTGGGGCTTTGTTCCAGTACGCAACCTCATTGGCAAGGTTGTGAGCGTATTTTAGGAGCAAATAATCGTCTGACTGGGCGTCTGACAATTCTCCCAACAAATCGCGAACAGACTCCTGAAACCGGCGCAGGCCGGCTCCAGTACCGCGGACCTATTACTCTTACTCTTCTTCAGACTTGCGCAGACGCCGCTGGCGTACGCCTTCGGCCAGCACATCCAGCAGGGCTACGGAATCTTCCCAGCCCAGGCAGGCATCCGTGACGCTCTTGCCGTACTCCAGTGCCTTGCCGGCAACCAGATCCTGTCGCCCGGCCACCAGGTGGGATTCACACATCACCCCGAAAATCCGCTCGTCACCAGCAGCCATCTGACCCGCCACATCGCGTGCCACTTCCATCTGCAGCTGATACTGCTTGCGGCTGTTGGCATGCGAAAAATCGATCATCACCCGCGCCGGAACCCCGGCAGCAGCCAGATCCTTGCAGGCGTGATCAACACTGGCGGCATCATAGTTGGGTTCCTTGCCCCCACGCAGAATGGCATGGCAATCCTCGTTGCCGGTGGTCGACACGATGGCGGAATGGCCGGACTTGGTCACCGACAGGAAGTGATGTGCCGACTGCGCAGCCTTGATCGCATCAATGGCGATACGCACGTTGCCGTCCGTACCATTCTTGAATCCGACCGGACAGGACAAACCCGAAGCCAGCTCGCGATGCACCTGACTCTCCGTGGTGCGTGCGCCAATTGCGCCCCAGGCGATCAAATCCGCAATGTACTGCGGCGTGATCATATCCAGGAATTCGGTCGCCGCCGGCAACCCTATTTCGTTGATTTCCCACAGAAGCTTGCGTGCAATGCGGATGCCGTCATTGATGCGGAAACTCTTGTCCATCCCCGGATCATTGATAAGCCCCTTCCAGCCCACCGTGGTACGCGGCTTTTCAAAATACACGCGCATCACCACCAGCAGGTCTTCCTTGAGCCGTTCGGCCTGCTCGTAGAGATGCCGGGCATAGTCCAGCGCGGCTGCCGGGTCATGGATCGAGCACGGCCCGATGATCACCAGCAGGCGATCATCCGAGCCACGCAGAATCCGGTGGACGCCGGCACGGGCCTGAAAGGCCGTTTGTGCGGAGGTATCCGTTGCCGGAAATTCACGCAGCAGATGGGCCGGGGGCACCAGCTCCTTGATCTCGCGAATACGTACGTCGTCAATGTGCAATTGGGTAGATGCGACATTCATGTTGATTTTTCCGTATGATCTTGCGGCCAGACCACCATTGTATCCGATACGCTAGCCTCCCCCATCGCCGAGTGGTCTTGACGCCATCCTGCCCCGTGCCTATCTTGCGGGAATCCCTCCAGTCAGGTCCTGTATTCACCTCCACCACCATGAACTGCTGCCTTCGTACCGCCACCTGTCTGAGCCTGCTGCTTGCGCTGCCAATCTTCGCCCCGGCCTTTGCCGACGAGGCCCTGGGCAACCAGCCACCGGGAATCATTGATCTGACGCCCCAGCCCAGCGTGCCAGACGATTCCGGATTCCCGGAAAAGGACCTGAAAACCGATACAGCCATTTACAAAGGGCGCTTCAAGGTCGAGGAGAACGGCCAGATCACGGGCTCGGTAGACATCGAATGGAAGAATGGCGACCGCTTCGAAGGCCACCTCCTGCACGGCAGGCGAATCGGCCCCGGACGCTTCAGGGGGGCAGATGGCCAGCTCTCCGAGGGCAATTGGGAGGATGATCAACTGCAGGGCCGGGGGCGCCTGCATTACGCCAATGGCGACGAATATGTGGGTGACCTGAGCGCCGGTCTGCCTGATGGCGTCGGCAGCTTTACGGAGACAAACGGCGACCACTACGAAGGTGGCTGGAAGGCCGGCCACAAGGATGGCTATGGCACCTACACCTGGAACAATGGCCAGATATACAGCGGTGACTGGGCGGAAGATCAGGCCACCGGTCAGGGTACGCTGACCCAGGCCAACGGCAACCGCTACGTCGGCGGCGTACGCAACGGCCACCCTGATGGGCGCGGAAGCCTCAGCTTTGCCGAATCCGGCGACCAGTATGAAGGCACTTTCGAGAATGGTCTGCCGGATGGGCACGGGGTCTACACCTGGAAAAATGGCGACCACTACGACGGCCCCTGGAAAATGGGCCAGAAATCAGGCTTCGGGCGCTACATCTGGGCAGATGGCGATTATTGGGAGGGCAATTTCGTCGACGATCAGCAGACCGATGGGCGCATGTATTTCACGCCGCACATCGCCGTCACCGGCCAGGAAATCCGCGAACTGCTCGAACAGACCCGCAGCACCCTCAACACATCCCCATCCACAACAGAAGATGAAAACGACCTCAGCCCCGATGCGCTGAAAAACATTCCGATGGTTGAGGCCATGTTGCAGAGCTGTCAGGGCAAGGCCGATGAGGCAGGCTGTCGCGAACAGATTCTGCAGAAGATCATCGGAGACCAGGAATTCCAGCAGTCCTGGCAACTCCTGACGCGTGACGGGAGCGACGGCTCAGACAGTTCCCGTTTCGAGGTTGATCGGCACGCCATCCTGGACGAAGGCAATGTCTTTACCTGGCTGCGTTTCAGCGCCTCCGATTCGGCCCGCTCCCTCAAGGCTGGCATCAAATACAACTGCGAAACCCGGAGCATTGATATTCAGCTCGTATACCGCTGCCTGGGTTCGCAAGACATGCCGCTGTGCACACTGGATCAGAATTTCGCCGCCTATGTCGGCAAGCCGGTCCCCGCCACGCCCATCACCAGCTGGTTCGAGTCAGCCTGCAAACGCCGCTTCGGCGACCGCGCAAACACTGACGAAACCAAGTCGGAATAGGCTTCCCGGCAGATTGCGCGGAACTTGTCCGGCGCTGGCTGCGCGGGTCGCAGGGACACGATATGAGTGGACAAAGCTGCGTCTGAAAGAACATCAGCATCGCAGCTACAGAGAGGCTATGATGGGCTTTCCGGATGCTTTTGCCGGGATACCCACCTCTGGAGACAAGCATGTTCGAGTCCGCCGAAGTCGGCCACGCTATAGACAAAAAACCTTCCGTCGCGAAGAAGAGAGTCTGCGGGCCGAGCTGTTGCTGGCACAAACCGCCCTGCGCGAAAAGGCGGGCGGGCCGGTCATTCTCGTAGTCTCCGGGGTTGATGGTGCAGGCAAGAGCGAGACCATCGCCACGCTCTACGAATGGATGGATCCGCGCTTCCTGAGCACCCAGGCGTATTCCACCCCAAACGATGAAGAACGCGAGCGGCCCTTCATGTGGCGCTTCTGGCGGGCGCTGCCGCCCAAGGGGCGGATCGGCATTTTCTCCGGCTCCTGGTATTCCATCCCCATTGCCAGGCGCATCGCGCGCAAGCTCTCGCGTAATGCCCTCGAAACACAGCTCGAACAGATCAACCGGTTTGAGGAGATGCTCGTCAATGAGGGCGCATTGGTTCTCAAATTCTGGTTCCATCTGACCCGCGAGGGCCAGAAGACCCGCCTGAAGAAACTCGAAAAGGATCCCCGCACCGCCTGGCGGGTCACCCGTGAATCCTGGGCACGTACCCGCACCTACGACGAACTGCTGGATGTCGCAGGCCATGTACTGCGGGTCACCAATACGGCGGCAGCCCCCTGGACAATCGTTGACGGTACTGATGACAATTACCGCAGCCTGCACGTTGGCCGCATTCTGCTCGACGCCTTGCACCATTACCTGGACGATACCCCCCGGCCGGCAACTTCCGTGGCGCCTCCACTTGTCACCAGCCTTGACCAGCGCAACGTGATCACGGCACTCGACATGGGTCAGACCCTGACCGACCGCAAGTACGAACTGGAACTTGCCAAGTGGCAGGGACAACTGGCGGAGCTGGTGCGCCACAAGAATTTCCGCAAACACTCCCTGGTGCTTGCCTTCGAAGGCATGGATGCCGCCGGCAAAGGGGGGGCTATCCGACGCGTCACGGCAGCGCTCGATCCACGCCGATTCCAGATTGTGCCGATTGCCGCCCCCAGCGATGAAGAGCGCGCCCAGGCCTACCTATGGCGGTTCTGGCGGCATGTACCACGCCTGGGGCGGGCCACGATCTTCGACCGCTCGTGGTATGGCCGGGTTCTCGTGGAACGCATCGAGGGATTCTGTGCGGAAGCCGACTGGCTCAGGGCCTATGCGGAAATCAACGATTTCGAGCACGAACTCGTGCAGGACGGCAGCGTTGTTCTCAAATTCTGGCTGCAGATCGACAAGGACGAACAACTGCGGCGCTTCAAGGAGCGCGAATCCATCGAGCACAAACGCTTCAAGATCACCGAAGAAGACTGGCGTAACCGCAAGAAATGGGATATTTACCAGCAGGCCGCCGTGGATATGATTGACCGCACCAGCACGGGACACGCACCGTGGATCGCAGTGGAGGCCAACGACAAGAATTTCGCACGCGTGAAGATTCTCAAGACCATCTGCCAGCATCTTGAGCGCGCCCTGAAGTAATCCTGCATCCCAGAGGCATCGCCACTCCGGCAACTTTTGAACGGCTTGGCACAAACCCGTCAAAACGATGTCGGAGACCGTGCAAAAACGTTCTTTCTGGCGCCTCGTGGGAACCCGATATCCTGCAATCTGGCGCCTTACAGGCTGCTGGCATCCTGCTTGCTAATCCTTTGGTGGACAAGTCAGGAGTCGCGCCATGATCCGCCCCCCCATCATCAATGACACCACTTTGCGCGACGGCGAACAAACCGCCGGCGTGGCTTTCAGCATTGACGAAAAAATTGCCATCGCCCGCAAACTTGATGCGATGGGCGTCCCCGAAATGGAAATCGGCATCCCGGCCATGGGAGAGGGCGAGCGCGACAGCATCCGTGCCATTGCCGCACTGAGGCTCAAGGCCCGCCTGATGGTGTGGGCCCGCCTGAATGAAGGCGATATCGTCGCCAGCGCCAACCTTGGTGCCCACCTGATCGATATCTCGGTCTCAGCCTCGGATCAGCACCTGACCAGCAAGCTGCAACGCAGCCGCTCCTGGCTGCTCACCGAAATCCTGCGTCTGGTCAAGCGTGCGCGGGATCTGGGGATGGATGTCTCTATCGGTATGGAAGACGCATCACGCGCCGATCCAGCCTTTCTGTATCAGATCGCGGAAGTGGCCCAGCGCGCTGGTGCACGCCGCCTGCGTTTTGCCGATACGCTCGGCATCATGGAACCTTTCGGGGTGCTGCGCGCCATCCGCCTGCTGCGTCGCGGCACCGACCTGGAAATCGAGATGCACGCCCACAATGATCTCGGTATGGCCACGGCAAATACGCTGGCAGCCATCCGGGGGGGCGCCACCCACGTCAATACCACGATCAACGGACTCGGCGAGCGCGCCGGCAATGCAGCACTCGAAGAAGTGGTATTGGGCGTGCGCCAATGCTATGGCGCCGATACCGGGATAGATCTGAAGAATTTTCCGGCTATCGCGGAAATGGTCGCCAATGCCTCGGGGCGTCCGATTCCGGTACAGAAGAGCGTAACGGGTGCCAATGTGTTCACCCATGAATCCGGCATCCACGTCGACGGTCTGCTCAAGGACCCGGACAACTACCAGGGTTTCGATCCGGCACTGGTCGGACGCAAGCATCGCATTGTGCTCGGCAAGCATTCCGGCACGCGCGCAGTCAAATCGGTTTTTTTGGCCCTGGGTCGCCAGGTGGCCGACGACGAGGCCGGCCTGATTCTCACGCTGGTCCGGCGCTTCGTGGATCACCAGAAACGTTCCCCCAACGAAGCTGAACTGATGCTGCTGGCCGACAGCCTGCAGCACGAATATCAACACTGCTGAAGAATCGAGGACACCCATGAGCGAGACGACTTTCGAGGAAGATCTTGATGATCTGAAAAGTGCGGAGGATTTTCTCGGCTACTTCGGCATCGACTATGACAAGCGTGTTGTGCAGGTTAACCGCCTGCACATCCTGCAGCGCTTCCATGACTATCTGAATGGCTCGGCCAGCGGCAACACGCCTGACTATACCGAGTGGAAAGCCCTGCTGACCCGCGCCTATGAGGATTTTGTGAACTCGGATGCCCGCACCGAAGCCGTTTTCGGCGTATTCAAGCGGGTACAGGGTATCGCCAAGGTGCCCATCACCGCCATTGGCAAGGCACGCTCATGAAGCCGCGCTGGGACTGTGGCGACAGCGTGCGCCTGATTCGCAATGTGCGCGATGACGGCACCTTTCCGGGTGCCAATCGCGGTGATCTGCTGGTGCGCCGTGGAAGCACCGGTACGGTGGTGGATGTTGGCACTTTCCTGATGGATCAGATCATCTATTCCGTCCATTTTCTGGAGCAGAATCGCATCGTCGGGTGCCGTGAGGAAGAGCTGATTGATCCCGATGAAGTCTGGATCGAATCGCGGTTTGAATCACGCGAGCGCGTGCGCAATCTGCGCGATCTGGCCATCCGCGGAGAAGTGAAGGTCCCCGCCGGCAGCATCGGAGAAATTCTCAAGGTATTGCGTGATGAAGCCGCCGGTAGTGTGGCGTACCATGTGCACTTCGACTGTTATGCGGGCCACCCGCTGGCTGTCCGGGAACTTGCACTGGAACCTGCCGGCACCAAGCAGGAAGAAACATCCCATGTCTGAACTCTCCAGCTCTTCAGCCGCAATCGCGGCCACCGTCTCACCCTACCTGACCATCAAGCACGCTCAGGCACTGTTTGCGACTTCCCCTGAGCAGCTCACCCCCGAGCAGCGCCAGAAAGTCAGCGTGGTGGTGGCCCGTCAGCGCGAAATCGAACGCAGCATCCTGTCCAGCCGGCAGGCTGCCAATGTCCTTGTTCGCAGCGATGCCATTGATCAGTGCATTCAGGAAATTGCCTCGCGCTTTGCGACCGAGGCGGAATTCATTTGCGACATGGCCCGCAACGGCCTGAGCCTGCAAAACCTGCGCGAGGACGTCGAACGCGATCTGCGTGTGGAGGCCGTACTCGAAGCTGTCTCGGCACATGTATCGCCGGTGAGCAATCTGGAGACCGAGCTTTTCTACTATCTGCATTACGAGCGTTTCCAGCAGCAGGAGAAACGCACCTTGCGCCACATCCTGATCACCATCAACGAGGAAATGAAAGGTAGCAGCCGCGCCGAGGCGCTCACCCGCGTCGAGGTGATCCGTGATCTGCTCATCAAGTTTCCGGACCGCTTTGCCGAGCAGGCACTGCGCAATTCCGAATGCCCCACAGCCATGCAGGGCGGCCTGCTGGGCCAGGTTCCACGCGGCCAGCTCTTCCCCGAACTTGATGCCGCTGCATTTGCCATGCGCCCCGGCAGCATCTCGGAGATTCTCGAATCACCGATGGGCTTTCACATCCTGCGCTGCGAAAATATCCAGCCTGCCGGCGTGGTGCCTCTCACCACTGTACGCAACCGTATCCGCGAACAGATGCTCAAGACCCGCCGTGAAAACAGGCAACGCGCCTGGGTACGCGGCCTGATGGAACGCATCGCCTGATTCCCTGCCCCACCCCGAACCACCACCGGGCGTTGGCTGTGATTCAGGGGCGGTCGACATGCCAGACTGGCCCGCATCCACCGGGGCAGAAAATCACCCGTTTTTCCAGCCCCGAAACGGGCGCCAGCCCGCCTCCGCAAGGGCCGGGTTTCCCCAATCCCTTGCAGCGACAAGCGAACAATCAGAACCTCAGAACTGCTTGACCTCGATACCCAGCGTCAGTATCCGATAGGCAATCTGACGTGGTGTCATGTTGAGCAGCCGTGCTGCCTTGGCCTGCACCCACCCAGCCTGTTCGAGCGCGGCAATCACCCGCGTGCGCTCATCAACATTGGGGTCATCAAGGTCAATCCGCGAAGCTGCCGAGGGCGCCGCCATCACGGGCGCCATGTCGCGCTGGCGATCAATGCGGATAAGGTCAACATCGATATCGCCGGTCTCCGACATCACGGCGGCACGCTCCAGACAGTTTTCCAGTTCGCGTACATTGCCCGGCCAGGGATACTGGGTCAGACGCGTCATGGCGGCTTCCGAGAGTGTCAGCGGGCGCCCCTGCATGTGGCTGATCCGCCCCATCAGATGACGGGCTATTTCCGGCACATCCTCCAGGCGCTCCCGCAGCGGCGGCAGCGTGATGGGCATCACATTCAGGCGAAAATACAAATCTTCGCGGAACTTGCCGATATCCACGGCATCTTCCAGATCACGATGGGTTGCCGCTATCACGCGGACATCCACTTTCAGGGTGCGCCCGCCACCGACGCGCTCCATCTCGCCTTCCTGCAGCACCCGCAACAGTTTGGCCTGAAACGCCGGGGAGATTTCACCGATTTCATCAAGGAAGATCGTGCCCCCGTCGGCCATTTCGAAACGCCCCTTGCGTGAGGCCACCGCCCCCGTGAATGCACCCTTTTCATGCCCGAAGAGTTCGGATTCGAGGAGGTTTTCCGGCAGCGAGGCACAGTTCAGGCGCACATACGGGCCACGCGCACGCGGCGAGTTGTAGTGGATTGCATTGGCAATCAGCTCCTTGCCGGTACCCGTTTCGCCACGGATCAGGACGGTGGTATTCCATTTGGAAACCATGCGGATCTGCTCGAAAATCCGGCGCATCAGTGCGGAGTGCCCGACGATGTTGTCAAACCCATGCTGCGAGCGCACCGTGCGGCGCAAAGTGTCGCGTTCTTCCGCAATACTCTTCTTTTCCTCGGCCACATCGAGCGAGAGCTTCACGCTCTGCCCCAGCAGATTGGCCACCATTTCAACAAACCTGGCACGAACCGGGAGCAAGCCGTCTTCGAGCTTGTTTGGCTGCACTGCCAGCACCCCCTGCAAAGTACCACCGATATGGATAGGGGCCGCAATGAAGGGCAGGCGGCGCTCGTAGATGCCGAGCCGGTTCAGGAAGCGCGGATTGCTCGCCACCGCAGGCAGTGCCACGGTTTTCCCTTCCTCCAGAATCAGGCCCAACACCCCCTCGCCCGACTGATAGCGAATCAGTTCAAACGCCTGGGGTTCTATCCCCTGCACGGCATTGACCACCAGATCGCCACTTGCGGCGTCCAGCACGCTGATCATTCCCCGTGTCAGCCCGGCAGACTCTTCGAGTACCCGCAGCACTTCCTGAGGCGCATGCTTGACGTCAAGCGAACGCGAGAGGATCACGCTGACCTGATACAGCGTTTCCATCTGTATGCGATGCAATGCACCTTCAGCGTCCATGACCATTTTCTGCTTGTCCTTGTTGCCGCATTGATATGTCAGAGAACCATCTAACCTGCACTGGCGGAACTACTCTTCACCCGCATGTTTCACCGGCAGGATCACCTGTGCCAGGCAACCGCCGCGTGCCGACTCCGTGAGCTGGATATTGCCCCCGTGATCAACAGCAACCTGCTGGGCCGATGAAAGCCCAGTCCCCAGATGGTTACCGTGCATTTTCTTGGTCGTCCAGAACGGTTCGAATGCCTTCAGGCGTTGCTCGGCGGGCAGGCCCGGTCCGGTGTCAATCACGTTCACATTCACGGCTCCGCCTTCGAGGCTCGTCTCCAGCGTCAGCTCACGCTGATTCCAGCCTTTCACATTCATCGCCTCGACAGCGTTGTCGACCAGCGCCTTGACCATGGAGCGCAAGCGGTTGGCATGCCCCTGGATGCCTGGCAATACCAGTTGCGGCTGCCACGCCACCGACACGCCGGCGGCAAGAAACTTTTGCGCGGAAAGATCAAGCACATCCCGCACTACCTCGTTGAGATTAACCAGACTCGTCGCCTCGGTCTGAGCGAAAGGAATCGTCGCACGGAGGGTTTCCAGCACGCTCTGGCCTGCCTTCAGCGCTTCCGCCAGTGCAGCCTGCGCCGGATCACACCCGCGCCGGCCCATCAGGTTCACCACGGAATTAAGAACATTCAGCGGCCCTTCCATCTGAAATACCGCCGCAGAGAGACTTTCACGCAGGGCCTGCTGCCGCGTTTCCTCGGCCAACATCACCTGCAGGGCGGCCACCCGTGCCTTCTCGTGCTCCGTCACCTGACGGCTGACGTCGGTCGCCACCAGCAGCAGGTAGGCATCGGAATGCCCATCGTAGAACGCATCAGCATCATCATTGTCCGCCGCCACCCATACCCCGGAACATGAGTACCAGCGCGGGTTCCGCCAGTGCGGCCGGTCAAGGCGCACCTGCTGATCAAGAAACGCCCTGGCCCCGGGCCGGAAGGGGCCGAAGCCGCTCCCCATGTTGCTGCGCACCGCCTCAAGCAGAACGGCTGCCGGCTCCTGCATGCCCAAGTCAGCCATCAAGGCCTTGTAGGCATGGTTATCGAGCATGACCTTGTCTTCCATGCTGAGCAGTGCCAGCACCATTGGCGCACCGTCCACCACCGACTCGATGACAGCCTTCTGGTTGCGGACTGCACATTCCAGACTGTGCAAGTCCGTAATATCGCGGTGCAGGCCAAGAAAGTGGCTGATATTGCCTTCAGCATCAAGCACGGGCGTAATCGTCAGATCCGCCAGATAACGACTGCCATCCTTGCGGCTATTGACGAGACGGCCACTCCACGGCTCTTTGGCGGTGATCTTCTCCCACATGCCCCGATAGACGTCGGGCGGTGTCGTGTGATTGGAGAGGATGGACTGGTTGCGCCCCTGAGCATCTTCCGGAGCATAGCCGGTACTTCGCGTAAATGCCGGGTTGATATATTGGATACTGGCGTGCGGGTCCGTGATCGAAATGGCAATGTCCGCCTGCTCGACCACTGCCCGGAACAGGTTAGCAGGGATCTTGCTGGGCCGCATCACAGGTTTCGCGGGTTTGGGTTTGCTGGCCATGTTCGATTCGCTCTCCTTTGTCAGACGGACCCATGCAGGTTCCGTGCCCTAGGAAAAACCCCATTGTGAACAAAACGACAAGCTTTGTGCTGGCGCAAACTGTTCACGATTGTCGTATCCACTTGTAGTCTTGTCGCATCCCTTACAGCGGAAAGGAATTCCTCTTTTCCGGCATCCGGCCCCCGAATATCCGGCCAAGCCCTATCTGTGCGGCATTTCACGCACCGCAACGGTGCTTATGCTCCCACTTGGCACGGTTTTAGCGTCTAGGGCTGCAGGAGGTTGTACCCGACATGACCCAATACCTGATCATTCTCATCAGCACGGCACTGGTTAACAACGTGGTGCTCGTGAAGTTTCTGGGGCTCTGCCCCTTCATGGGAGTTTCGAAGAAACTGGACAGCTCATTCGGCATGGGGCTAGCCACTACCTTCGTGATCACCCTGGCTTCCGGTGCCTGCTGGGCCTTGGAAAACTACCTGCTCGCCCCCCTTGGGCTGGGTTACCTGCGCATTCTGACCTTCATCCTGGTGATCGCTGCCGCCGTGCAGTTCATCGAGATGGTGGTGCGCAAGATGACGCCAGACCTGTATCGCACCCTGGGCATCTACCTGCCCCTGATCACCACCAACTGTGCCGTGCTTGGCCTGCCACTGCTCAACGTACAGGAACATCACGGTTTTGTCATGAGCGTGATGTACGGCTTCGGTTCTTCAGTGGGTTTCACGCTGGTACTGACGATGTTCGCCGGCCTGCGTGAGCGCCTTGCGCTTGCCAAGGTACCGCAGACCTTTGCGGGGGCCCCCATCAGCTTTGTGCTGGCTTCGCTGCTGGCGCTCGCGTTCATGGGTTTTGCCGGTTTCAAATTCAGCTGAGTACAGGAGATTTCACGATGCTTACGCCAATCATCAGCGTGATGGTTCTGGGCCTGATCTTCGGCCTGATTCTGGGTTATGCCGCCAAGGTATTCGCAGTACAGGGCGATGCCCTGGTTGCGGAAATCATCGAAATGATGCCCGGCACAAACTGCGGGCAGTGCAGCTTTCCGGGCTGTTCCGGCGCCGCTTCGGCCATCGTCAAGGGTGAGGCCGCAGTCGATTGCTGCCCTGGCGGAGGCCGCATGCTGGCCGAAGCGATCGCGGCACGCCTGGGGGTCAGCCTGGAAGCTGCAAGCGAAGATTCCGGCCCCAAGATCGCGGTGGTATCCGAATCAATCTGCATCGGTTGCGCGAAATGTTTCAAAGCCTGCCCGACTGACGCCGTCATCGGCGCGTCCAAGCAGATCCATGCCGTCCTCAAGGATGCCTGTACCGGCTGCGGCAGCTGCACCAACGAGTGCCCCACCGGGGCCATCAGCCTGGAACCCATCCCCGTGACCTTGCGGGACTGGAACTGGGAAAAACCGGCTTTGGCCGCGTAAGGAGCAAATACAATGGGAATCCGCGAACTGCTTACAGGCGTGGGTTGGGGGGTACATCCCCACGACGACCACAAGCGCCCGGCTGCCGATGTGCCACTGCGCGTCATGCCGACTCCGGCGAAACTCTGTATCCCGCTGCTGCAGCACGTTGGCGCACCAGCCAAGCCGCTGGTTGCGGTTGGCGACCGCGTCTTGCGTGGCCAGCTCATTGCCGCTGCCCAGGGGAATGTCTCGGCACCAGTACATGCACCGACTTCGGGACGTGTCGCGGCCATCGGGGAAGTCACTGCGCCACATCCTTCCGGCCTGCCGTTTGCGGCAATCACCATCGAAACCGATGGCCTGGACGAGAGCGTCAGTTTCAAGACAGTTGAAGACCCTTTCAGCCTGACTCCAGATGAAATCTCGCAGCGCATCGCAGAGGCCGGCATCGTCGGTCTGGGAGGGGCAACCTTTCCCTCCGCGCCCAAAGCGCAGCTGGGGCGCAAACACTCGGTGCACACCCTCATCATCAACGGTGGCGAGTGCGAACCCTATCTCTCCAGTGACGACAGCATCATGCGCGAGCGTGCGGATGATGTCATTGATGGTGTACGCATCCTGATGCACGCTGTTGGCGCCAGCAAGGCCAAGGTCGGCATCGAGGACAACAAACCCGAAGCCATCGCTGCCATGCGCAAGGCTGCCCAGGATTTTGCCCAGATCGAGATCTGCCCGGTACCGGCGCGCTACCCGATGGGCTCCGACCGCCAGCTCGTGCAGGTACTCACCGGCAAGGAAGTGCCCTCCGGGGCACGTACAGCCACGATTGGCCTGCTGGTCAACAACGTCTCAACCTGTGCGGCAATCCATCATGCCGTGCGTCATGGCGAACCTCTGTATCGACGCATTGTCACGGTTAACGGTGGCGCGGTGGCCCAGCCCGGCAATGTGCTCGCCCCTATCGGTGTGCTGGTGGAGGATCTGCTCGCCTTTGCCGGTCTCAAGAGTGAGCCCGCACGGCTTGTCATGGGCGGGCCAATGATGGGCGTAGCCCTGCCGCACGCACAGGTTCCCACGGTCAAAGGTTGTGGCGGCATCCTCGCCCTGACCGCAGAAGAAATCACCGTGGTGCCCCCCTCTCCCTGCATCCGCTGCGGATCGTGCGTGAAGGCTTGTCCGATGGGTCTGGTGCCGCTTGAACTGAGTGCCCAGATTCACGCCGGCGACTATGACACAGCTGATGCCATGGGACTTGACGACTGCCTCGCCTGCGGTTGCTGTGCCTACGTCTGCCCCTCGCAGATGCCTCTGGTGCAAACCTTCTCGCATGCCAAGGGCGAGATCTGGCGCCGTGCGCAGCAAAAGAAGCGTAGTGAATTCACCAAACAGCTGGCCCAGGCCCGCCAGGAGCGACTCGAACGCGAAGCCCGCGAACGGGTGGAAGCCGCCGCCCGGCGCAAAGCACAACGTGCCGCCCAGCAGGCCGCAGCGGCAGCTGCAGACAACAACACTCCAAGCGAGGGAGCAGGGGCATGAACACCCAGGCAATCAGTCTTCAAACCATGGCTTCGCCGCATGCCCGCGCAGCCAACTCGGTCAGCGTGGTCATGCTCAAGGTGATGGCGGCACTTGTGCCTGCCACCGCCTACGCCTTCTACCTGTTCGGCTCGCCGGCCTTCTGGCTGTGGGCCATCACCATTGCCGCATCAATGGCTGGCGAAGCCGCCTGCCTGCGGCTTGCCGGCAAGCCCGTGAAAGCGGTGCTCTACGATGGTTCCGCCATTCTCACCGGCTGGCTGCTGGCTGTCTCCCTGCCCCCCTGGGCCCCGTGGTGGATTGGTGTGGTAGGCGGACTGTTTGCCACCACACTGGGGAAACAGGCGTTTGGCGGCATCGGCAACAATCTCTTCAACCCGGCAATGATCGCGCGCATCATGCTGCTCGTCTCCTTCCCCGTGCAGATGACGCACTGGGTGGTGCCGGCAGGCGCACCCAGCCTGTTTGACGGGCTGCGCATCACCCTCGGCCAGATGCCGGTTCCCGATGCCATGACGAGTGCCTCGCTGCTGGGCTGGGCAAAGACCGACATGGCCCGCGGCATCGACCTGCTGCACACGCATCTGCCTGGCCACGTCTTCGACTGGAATGGTGCCCGCGTCGGCAGCCTCGGAGAAACCTCTGTGTGGCTGATTGCCCTCGGTGGCGTCGCGTTGCTCTACATGCGCGTCATCTCCTGGCACATCCCGGTCACCATGCTCATCGGTCTGGCTGTGCCTGCGGCTCTCGGCCACGCTGCTGATCCGGCACGTTTCATGGACATGAGCACCCACCTTCTTTCTGGTGGCGCCATGCTTGGTGCATTCTTTATCGCGACTGACTATGTCACCTCGCCCAGCTCGCGTGCCGGCCAGATCATTTTTGGTCTTGGCTGTGGGCTTCTGACCTGGGTCATCCGCACCTACGGAGGCTATCCGGAAGGCGTGGCCTTTGCGGTACTGCTGATGAATGCCCTGACACCAGCCATTGATCGCCTGATCAAGCCACGTGTATATGGCCGCACGATGGGTGGCAAACCGATCTCGTTGAAAGGGGAAACGAAATGAACATGGCAACCCTGCGTGAAGGCATCAGCTACCAGGGTGTGCTGCTTGCCGCTTTCTCCATGCTGACGGCAGCCTCACTGGTGTTCGGGAATGCAGTGACGGCCTCGGCCTCCAGTGCAGCAGAGGAAAATGACCTGAAACTATCGCTCACCCAGGTCTTGCCGGCAGGCTTCTCCGACAACGATCTGCTCAAGGATGTAGTTGTCATCAAAGATGACAAGCTGGGTGATGTCGAAGTCCATCGCGCAGCCAAAAACGGGGTCGTCAAAGGTGCAACCTTTGAAACCGCCTCGAGCGGCTACGCCGGCCCGATCAAGATTCTGGTGGGCATTTCAAGCGATGGCGTGGTTCAGGGCGTACGCGTGCTCAAGCATGCAGAGACACCGGGCCTGGGCGACAAGATTGAAGAAGCCAAAACCAGCTGGATTCATTCTTTCGAAGGCAAGGCGCTGACGAATACCCGCTGGCTCGTGAAAAAGGATGGCGGGGATTTCGACCAGTTTGCGGGCGCCACGATCACGCCGCGTGCCGTGGTCAAGGCCGTCAAGGAGGCGCTGGAGTTTCACCAGGCCCACCATGACGCGATCTACAGCAAGTAAGGAAGAGACGGCATGAAAACCAATGACATCATTCGCAACGGCATGTGGGATCAGAACGTGGTCTTCGCCCAGATCCTGGGCATGTGTCCGACCATGGCACTGACATCCTCGGCCACCAACGGTCTGGGCATGGGCCTGGCGACAACCGCCGTGCTCCTGGTCAGCAACATGGCAGTATCCTCGGTGCGCAAGGTGGTGACCGAGCAGGTCCGCATTCCGGTCTTCATCATCATCATTGCAGCAATCGTAACCCTCGTGGATATGTCGCTGAATGCCTGGATGCATGATCTGCACAAGGTGCTCGGGCTGTACATCCCGTTGATCGTCGCCAACTGCGCGATCCTCGGCCGTGCAGAGGCCTTTGCCTGCAAGAACACCGTTGTGGATTCCGGGATTGATGGCCTGTTCATGGGGCTGGGCTTTACCTGCGCGCTGACTTCAATCGGCATCGTGCGTGAAATCATCGGCAGCGGCACCCTGTTCTCGCAAGCCAGCCTGCTGCTCGGGCCACATTTCGCGTTCCTCGAAACACGCGTCATTCCCAACTACGGGGGCACCCTGATGATGATCCTGCCTCCAGGGGGGTTCCTCACGCTGGGGCTGTTGCTCGCGGTGCGCAAGCGCATCGAGATGCGTCGCAAGGTGCACGGTGCTGTCACTGCCAATGCGCAGCCTAGTCACTGCGGCGCCTGATTAGAATGCAAGAAGCTGTTCAGGATCTGTAGCGAGAAGGCGTCAGCGGGCCGAAGAGCAGCGCAGAAACCGGAGTGTATT
>DBTS01000145.1:14552-19781 GCA_002307175.1 Rhodocyclaceae bacterium UBA1310 | reverse complement strand
GAGGATTTCGAGCAGCCTATGGGTCAAATGAGGAAGCCCGATCACGCCTTCGCAGTAAGATCATGAATAGCTTCCAAGGAGAAAAACCATGAAAGTATCTGTCGCCTACGCCGAGAACAGTCGCCAATCCTGGCTGAATATCGAGGTGCCGGATGGCGCCAGCGTCAAGGACGCCATCGACACCAGCGGTATTCTGGCGCGCCACCGGATTGATCTGGACAACCAGCGTGTCGGCATCTTCGGCAAGGCTGCAAAACTCGATACCCCCCTGCGTGCAGGGGATCGCGTCGAGATCTATCGGACGATCACCTGCGACCCGCTCAGCGTGCCACGGCGTCCGGGTTTCGAGCTCGACAACGACGAATGACAACACGCTGACGTCATGCCCAGCAGGCAGACTGCTGATGGCTTTGGCTGTCTTGGGGTGTTGCAAAATTGCCGCACCCTGCGGTTTCTTCCCTCCTCTTGCCCGTCCGGGCAGCATCGCCGCAAAGCCCGTCTCATCGGGCTTTGCGTTTTTCTGACACAGTCTGTTGCCCCCAACAGGCAACGCTTGCGATAACCTAAAGGCCTTGCAGTTAAATGTCTTCCACTTCCATGAGCATCAAGTTTCGCCCTGCCCAGATTTCCGACATCCCCGCCGTTGCCGGGCTGATCGCCAGCCTGTTTGCGATTGAAGCAGACTTTGTTGCAGACACGACGCGACAAGTCGCAGCACTCAAGCTGATGCTGCTGCGCGAGGACATTCTTCTCTGGGTTGCCGAAGAAGTACTCGATGGAGATTCTCAGGTTGTCGGCTTCTGCTCGGTGCAGACACTGATCTCCACCGCAGAGGGTGGCCCGGTGGGCCTCGTCGAGGATGTGGTGGTAGCCGATGGCTGGCGTGGTGCCGGCATCGGGCGCCGTCTGCTTGAAGGTGCCGAAGCCTGGGCACGCCGGCGCGGGTGCACCCGCCTGCAGCTGCTGGCAGACCAGGGCAACGCCAAAGCCCAGGATTTCTATCGTCACCTGGGCTGGCAGGAAACACGGATGCACAACTGGCGACGCACGCTCAGGGATGAGCACGCGCAACATCCAGAACACGCCAAGGCCTGAGAAGCTGTTCTTCAGTCGTCAAACCGCAGCGGCTGGAGAAACCAGCCCAATACCCCGGCCACCAGCATCAGGCCGGCAACCCAGCGCAAAATACGCCAGGGGCTGCCGCCCTGACGCAGAATCGAAAAATCATCCACATATACCGTTTCACAGGCTCCGTTGCCGGTATCGGTGCGCGTAATGCTTGTTCCACGGTGAAACGCAAAGCCGTGGTTGTGGGAGTACTCCGCAAGATAGCCATGAAAATGGATCTGGTCTCCCACCTCGACACGGCGCAGCAGTTTCGCCAGCCCGTCGCGCTCGGTCAGCAGATGGTTATTTGAGAGTGCCGTCATGTCAAACGCTGCAGCATTCTCTGCGGTGTCGGCCTGCACAAAGCACGTAAACTGGCCACTCCAATACTGAAGCTGGCGATACACATCACTGCGGATGTTGTTGCCCCACACCACGCACAGGTCAGTGATGTTTAGCGCATCACCGGCTTCCCTATGCACAAAATCCCACCAGGTGTCGGCATTGTGCTTGCTCACGACCAGCCCATACAGATCGTATTCATAACGCGGCTGCACGGTGTACACCACTCCGTCGGCACTGACCTGAAAGGCTTGCGCACGAATCTCCCGCTGCACCGGCTCTTCCTGCAGTGAAGACTGCAACCGGGAGCGCTCCGGCAACACATGGCTGCGCCAAACGGACACCAGCAGCAGAACGACACTGGTGAGCATGAAGAGCTTGAGAAAAAGACGCATAGCCTGACCCTGTTTCATCACCCTTCTGATTCTAGCCAGTTCTCCTTGCACTGCCGATTCACCAAGCGCCTTCCCTCCCGTAGCAACGGCCTGACAACGGGTTTGAAGGAAGGCAATAATTCGTGACGACAGCCATGATGCTGCCCGGCGAGACTAGAATAAATCCTCCCCTGCTTCACCAATAGAGAAAACAATGCCCCTCAGCTGCCTTGATCCCCATACCGCGCTGATCATCATTGATCTGCAACAGGGCATCGTTGCCCTTCCGCTTGCCCATCCCGCCGATACTGTCGTCGCCAATGCCAGCCGCCTGCTGCGGGCTTTCCGGCAGCACGGGCGGCCCGTCGTACTTGTCAATGTCGCCGGGGTAGCTCCCGGACGTACCGACGCGCCCCGCCGTAGCGGCGCCCTGCCTGCAGGATGGAGCGATCTGATCGCAGATCTCGACCGCCAGCCTACTGACCATACCGTCACCAAGCACACCTGGGGTGCTTTCACCGGAACGGACCTGCATGCCTATCTGCAGCAAAACGGGGTCACCCAGGTGGTCATTGCGGGCATTTCCACCAGCATCGGGGTGGAGTCCACCGCCCGCCAGGCCCAGGAACTCGGGCTCAATGTCACGCTGGCGGTAGACGCCATGACCGACATGCAGCTGGAGGCCCACCAGAATAGTCTCACACGGATTTTCCCGCGCCTGGGGGAAACCGCCGACACGGCCCAGATCATCGCCCTGCTGGATCAGTCCTCCGGTGCGGCCTGAGCACGGCTTCTCCAGCAAAGTGCAGGGCGCATTGACGCCCTGCAGGCCATCGTGGATCATGCGCAGGCATTCACTGATCCAGTCTCCGCCATGTCGCTCCGCTTCAATGCTCCGACCAGTCTGTGGTTTTCGCTGCTGTGCCTGATCGTTTTTGTGACGGGCCTCTTCATCCCTGGCATCCATAGCCTGTTCATCGCTCCAGGCGCAGGGGGCTTTTCGGCCAGAGATCCGCTGGACTGGGTACGCCTCGTCTCACATGTGGCCGGCCATGCCAGTTGGGATCACCTGATCGGCAACCTGTCCTTCATTCTTCTTCTCGGCCCGATTCTTGAAGAAAAATATGGCAGTGGCCCGCTGGCATTCATGATTCTCATCACCGCCCTGATCATTGGCGCACTCAATGTGTTGCTCTTGCCAACGGCATTGCACGGTGCCAGCGGGATCGTCTTCATGTGCATCCTGCTGGCCAGCTTCACGAATGCCCGTAGCGGAGAAATTCCGGTCACTTTCATTCTGGTTGCGGTGCTGTACCTTTCACGCGAAGTCATGAACAGCATGCATCACAACCAGATCTCACAGTTCGCGCACCTGCTCGGTGGGGCCTGCGGTAGCCTGTTCGGGTTTTTCTTCAACGGCAAACGCTGAACCTGCGGGTTAATGGCGTTGGCACAAACCAACACATTTGAGTAAGCCCTTTGCAGTTGTCACGACAGCAGGGTAGATTGCTGTTTCCGGTCCCAATGCCGTCCAATCCGGACCATTAATGGATATTCAAGGAGGAAATAGCGTGAAAAACAGTATTCTCACCCTGGGCACCGCTACGCTGACTCTGGCCCTGCTTAGCGCCTGCGCCAGCTTTGGCACCGCGCCCGAGGCCAAGAGCACGCCAACACGTCCGCAGTTGAGCAGGGAACAGGCTGCCACGCTGGCCACCATCCCCACACACTTTGCCCGCGCAGGTCAGATCGAAGATCTGGCGAGTGATCCGTGGGACCCGGTCAAGGACGGCATTGGGGATGTCAGCAAGGCAACGCCGATCTTCGTGGTGGCGGCAGACGGCAGCGGCACCAACACCACCGTGCAGGGAGCCATTGATTCTGCCATTCGCGCCGGCGGCAACACGCGCGTGTGGATTCTCGTCAAGCCCGGCACCTATCGTGAGCAGGTGTGCACCAAGGGTGCCCCCCCAATCACCCTGTATGGTCTGGATAAGGACGCCAGCAAGGTGCTGATCGTCAACAACAAGGCCAATGGCACACCGAAAGATCCCAAGCTGGTTCTGAATGCCTGCGAAGGCCAGGCAGACAAGCCCAGCTACGGCACCAGCGGCAGCACCACCTTCCTGGCCTATTCGGACGGTTTCCAGGCCAAGAACATCACCTTCTCGAACGATTTTGACGAGTCCACGCAGAAGAATGGCCTGCAGGCGGTTGCCGTCACGACAACAGGTGACAAGGTGATCTTCGAGAACGTACGCTTCCTGGGCAATCAGGACACGCTGCAGGTGAAGTCTCCGAACGTGGGCACAGTCTCGCGTGTCTACGTGAACGACAGTTACATCGAAGGCGATGTCGACTTCGTGTTCGGTCGTGCCGCAGCAGTCTTCGAGAAAACCGAATTCAAGTCGCTGACACGCTCCGGTGCCGAAGGTGGCTTCGTCTTCGCCCCCAGCCATGCGCAGAACTACCCGGTCGGCTTCCTTGTGATCAACAGCAAGTTCACCACGGATGGCAAATCACCGGCTGGCAGCTTCAGCCTTGGCCGCGCCTGGGATGACAGCAGCGGCGCATATACGGCCAAGGATGGCAAGAAGTACCTGCCCAATGGCCAGGTCATCATCCGCGACTCCGTCATCGGTGACCACATCAACGTCAGTGCCCCGTGGAACAAGGCGGCCTCCACCAACCGCCCGTTCAGCTCCGACAAGCCGGTCACCATCAAGTTTGCCAATGCCGAAACGGAATTCCCGGTCAATCGCCTGTTCGAATACCACAACAGCGGTGCCGGTGCAGCCCAATAATTCCGAAGGAAATCCGCACAAGGGGCCGCGAGGCCCCTTTTTCATGCCTAAATCTTGTTTTCTTATTCCAAAATTGATGGATAGAATCCATTCTTATATACAAACCCCACAGGAGCCAAGCATGCATGTCGCCAACAGCGTCACCGAACTGATCGGAAACACCCCGCTGGTCAAACTGAATCGCCTGAGCGCGGGCATCCAGGGCAACATCCTGGTCAAGCTGGAGTTTTACAACCCGGCACATAGCGTCAAGGATCGCATCGCCTTCGCCATGATCGAAGCCGCCGAGAAGGCCGGCAAGATTGGCCCGGACACCATCGTACTGGAACCTACTTCGGGCAATACCGGCATCGGGCTGGCCATGGTCTGTGCCGCCAAGGGTTACAAATGTGCTTTTGTCATGCCGGAGACCATGAGCAAGGAACGCAAGATGCTGTTGCGTGCCTACGGTGCCGAGCTGATCCTCACGCCGGGCTCAGAAGGCATGCCGGGGGCCATCAAGCGCGCTACGGAACTGGCCGCCAGCGATTCACGCTATTTCATTCCGCAGCAGTTTGAAAACCCTGCCAACCCGGCAATGCATCGCCGCACCACCGCCGAGG
>DBTS01000145.1:0-14302 GCA_002307175.1 Rhodocyclaceae bacterium UBA1310 | reverse complement strand
ACCACCGCCGAGGAAATCTGGCGGGATACTGATGGAACGGTCGATCTGTTCTTCGCAGGGGTTGGCACGGGCGGCACGCTGACTGGTGTGGGCGAAGCACTCAAGGCCAAAAAACCCGGCATCAAGGTGTTTGCCATCGAACCCGATGCCAGCCCGGTACTCTCTGGCGGCCCGCGTGGCCCGCATCCCATTCAGGGGATCGGCGCAGGCTTCGTTCCGGCCATCCTGAATACCAGCATCTATGACGAAATCATCCGCGTGCCAAATCAGGCTGCGTTTGATACCGCCCGCAGCATGGCAACTGATGAAGGCATTCTGGTCGGCATCTCCAGCGGTGCGGCAGTCTGGGCTGCCCTGCAGGTTGCCGCCCGGCCCGAAAATGCCGGCAAGACATCCGTCGTGATCATCCCGAGTTTCGGTGAGCGCTACCTCTCCACGCCGCTCTTCGAACATCTGGCAAACTGAATCAGAAACCTCCTTGCGCCAGGTGCAAACCAAGGCCTGGCGCCACTTGCCTGTCTGCTCCCAATCAGGGCAAACAGGCATTTTCGGCCTGCCCGGCGATCTGATATCGTGTGCGCCATAGGCAGCCTGCTGCCATTTTCATTGCATTCAATATCATGCCATACGATTTTAACAACCCACCTGACCGCCGCCAGTCAGACAGCCTGAAATGGCAGCGTTATGCAGGCCATGACATCCTCCCGATGTGGGTGGCAGACATGGACTTTGCCGCTTCACCCGTGATTCTTGAAGCACTGCAGCAGCGCATCGCCCATGGTGTTCTGGGCTATCCGCAACACTCTTCCAGCCTGCGTGAAGCAGTGGTGGAAGGCATTGCCCGTGATCACGACTGGCGCATCGAGCCGGACTGGATAGTCTGGCTCCCCGGTGTCGTGCAGGGCTTCAATCTTGCCTGCCGACTGGCAGGGGAAACCGGCGATGGGGTACTGAGCTTCCCGCCCATCTATCCGCCGATGCTGCATGCCCCCGAGAATCATCGGCGGCGCCTTATCCGCAGCCACCTGATTCGCGCCGGCGGGCGCTGGGAATATGACTGGGCCGGGCTGGACGCCCTGCTGCCGGCTACCGATATCCGCCTCCTGCTGCTGTGCAATCCGCACAATCCGGTGGGCCGTGTGTGGTCGCGTGAAGAACTGACACGGCTGGCCTGGCATGCCGAACACCACGACTGGCTGATCTGCTCGGATGATATTCACTGCGGGCTGGTCATCGACCCCGCCCATCGCTACATCCCCATCGCTGCACTGGATGAGGCCATTGCCCAACGCACCATCACCCTGATGGCGCCGTCAAAAACCTGGAACATCCCCGGGCTTGGCTGTGCCTTTGCCATCATCCCCAACGCCAGCCTGCGCCGCCAGTATCTGGCAGCAGGTCGTGGGCTGATTCCCGAGGTGAATGTCCTCGGGCTGGCCGCTGCGGAAGCGGCCTATCGGCATGGTAGCCCCTGGCGGGAAGCCTTGCTCCCTTACCTTCACGCCAACGCCCAGCACATCCACCGCAGCATCAACGCTCTGCCAGGGCTCTCCTGCACACCTGTGGAGAGCACCTATCTGGCCTGGATTGATTGCCGCGAACTGGGCAAGAACAATCCCTGCGAATTCTTCGAAGCGCACGGCGTGGGGCTATCCGATGGGCGGGCTTTCGGCATGGAAGGCTTCGTTCGCCTCAATTTTGGCTGCAGCCGGGCACTTCTTGATGAAGCATTGCAGCGAATCAGCCATGCTGTGCGTACTGAGCAGGCCGTCTGAAAGCAAAAAAAGCAGCCTGCTGGCTGCTTTTTTTGGAACCACCCACCGCTCAAACGCGAGTACGGCGCTGGATCTGCACCAGTTTGGCCTGGATATAGCCCTTGAGTTCGCGGAACGGAATCGGCTTGCCGTAGATCAGTACGTCTTCGGGGAGCCCGCCCTGCTCTTCGATGTCTGAGGGAGTCAAGCCGGTCACCACGATGATGTCCATGTGCGCCAAACTGGGATCAGCGCGCAGCCGGCGAATCATCGCGAACCCATCCAGATCCGGCATCACCAGGTCTGCCACGAGCAGATCCGGGGTGTTGCGCCCGATCTCCAGCAGGCCTTCGAAGCCGGAAGGCACAATCTTCACTTCGATCGGCATATCCCAGGTTGCCACGGTCTTCTCATAGAGCGCCTGCATCAGGCGATCATCTTCGGCAATCAGAATGCGCAAAACCGAAGGTTCCGCCGATTGTGGCGGGTTACCGGTCTGGCGCTTACGCAGGAAGGATTCCACGGAGGTGACACGGATACGTCGGTGCCCACCGGTTGTCTTCCAGGCATCCAGCAGACCGTTCTCAACCATCTGTTGCACCGTGCCGAGGGAGACCCCCAGCATCTGCGCCGCTTCACTGGTGCTGCAGAATTCACGTTCCGGTTTCGTTCCGGCCTGAACTGCATCAGACATGCAATAACCCCATCGTGATGTGAACCGCCCAAGTCAGCAAAGAGCCATTGCCTGCTTTGAATCCAGAAGGGTGGACGGCCCGTTGTATTCCGTGAGGCATTGTAGCGCATCACCAAATCTGCAGCGATTCAACAGCCAAACGGTCACCAGCGGCCGATCATCCGGCGGGACACGACACTCCATCGAGAAAAAACATAACGCGCGACAGGAAATTTTGTTAATTTTTGATTTGGACTTATTACACATCCCAGGAGCATACTCACTTGAATAAAAGCTTCACAACAAGAGGAGACATTATGCAATTCCAGTTCGATCGCTCAGGCAGCCGTTCTCCAGGTTTTGTCACCGGAACACTTCTGGTCTGCCTGCTGCAGGCATGCAGCGGGGGCGGTACAGATTCCGGGACATCCACAAGTACGGCGGCAAATGCCTCTTCATCGGCTTCTTCTGCCACCTCCAGCAGTACCAGCTCAACAGCAAGCACTCTCGGCAGCCCCACCGGGCTTGCCGTTCCGACCCTGGCGTATGACGACACAAGCATCACACTGGTCTGGCAAAAGCCTGCGGACTACAGTGCCGTAGTCGATTACAACGTCTATATGAACGGCACGAAACTGGGAAGTGCCTCTGCCAACAACGCAACGAACTCTCCTGCCAAGGAGTATATAGACGCCTTTTATACTGCCGACACGGTGAGCTTCCACACCAAGGTGCGCTTTCATAATTTCACTGCCACCGGCCTCGCCCCGAATACCAGCTATACCTTCACGGTTCGCTCTGTAGACGCCAGCGGCAACGAATCCGCCGACAGCACTGCAATCACCCAGAAAACCGCTGCGAGTTTCAGCAACATCGTCAACATCGCCACACTTGGCGCTGCGGGCGATGGCAGCACGGTCAACACCACGATCATCCAGAACGCCATTGACACCTGCGCAGCCAGCTCAACCTCGGCCTACGGCTGCAAGGTGCTGGTGCCAGCAAATGCTTCGTCCGGAGCAGTCTTTGTCACCGGAGCACTCTTCCTCAAAAGCAACATGACGCTGGAAATTGCTGAAGGCGCCACACTGAAGGCCTCCTCCGCCAGTACAGACTTTCCCTTAAGCAGTGGCTATCAGCTCTACAGCTACACCACCAACACCACCGATGACCGCCGCCCGCCTTCGCTACTTAACGCCCTGAGTACAGGCTTCCGCAACAGTTCCACAACAGGCAAGCGCACCGGCTACGACGACACCCGGGGTGCCTTCTCCAATATCCGCATTACCGGGAAGGGGATTCTCGACGGCAACGGCTGGAACCGCCTTTCCGACATCACTGATGAGGCTGGTAACGCCTTGCCACAATATGCCGCAGGAAGCAGCGGCACCTATTCCACGCTTGGCATCCTGGCCAAGAGCCAAATGACTGCCGGCCTGGCTGAATACACCAGCCCCAGTTCTACCGTACTTGCCGATCTCTACAGCAACCGGCGCTCCAGCCTGACAACCTTCCGCGGCGTCAACGGCATTTACGTGGGGGGACTCACACTGCGCAATCCTGCGTACCATGGCGTCATGTTCGTGGAAAGCCAGAATGTGGTGTTTGCCAATACCATCAGCCAGAGCTACGACATCAACAATGGCGATGGCGTGGAATTCGGCAATAGCGACAGCATTACGGTATTCAACAATTTCTTCGATACCGGCGACGACGATGTCAACTTTGCCGCGGGCCAGGGAGCAAACTACGAGTCAGGAAATCCATCCCAGAACGCCTGGATCTTCAACAACTACATGCGCGAAGGGCACGGCGGGGTTGTGGCAGGCAGCCACACGGCAGCCTGGATTCAGGACATCCTCGCAGAAGACAATGTGATGTACCACACCGACAACGGCCTGCGCATGAAGAGCACCCCGGCCACCGGCGGTGGCTCAAGACGGGTGATCTTCCGCGACAACGCCTTGAAGGACATCACCACCAACGCCTTTATCTTCACACTGAGCTATTCGGCAGGCAGCAACATCTTCACCAACGCGGTCAACTGCGCCCAGTTCCATGACATCACGGTGAAGAATGTCACAGTCGACAATCAGGGCTCCAGCAGCACCAAGGCATTCCTGTCGGTAGATGGCTATGCGGGAACCGACACCACTCTGGGCTACGCGGAAACCTTCCAGGAAGCCATCACATTCGACACAGTGCAGATCACTGGCGCCAAACCCAGCAGCATCAGCCGGCTCAAGAACAGCAGCTTCAAGAACGTCACAATCACCAATGTGACTGGAGGAACCACGCCCTGGGTGATCTCGAACTCCTCCGCCAACACGTTTACAAACGTTTCACCGGCACCCTGATCGCGCAGTAACCGTCATCCTCAAGCCTCCTGCGGGAGGCTTGTTTATTGCCGGCACCCACACTGCCAGATCAAAGCCCGGCAGCCTGCATGCTTTTCAGAGGGATAATTCACCGCTGACTGCGTTCAGGGCAGGCCACGTGAAATGTACTACGCCAATGACGGAGACCGCATCAATCCGGTAATGCCCAAGCCATTTCCACACGACATGTATCAATATCACCGACAAACCACCAAGAGCGACGACATTCAAAATCACCACAAAGCGCCTCTGTCATAAAACGGGGACACTTCGGTAACAGGCAACCCCAATCGCCGAAAATAAAAAAGGCCCTCATAGGGCCTTTCTTATGTATCGGAATAAATCTAGAACGGAATGTCGTCGTCAAAATCCCCAAACCCGCCACCTTGCGGTGCAGACTGTGGTTGAGACGGGGGCTGAGATTGCGCTGCAGCAGGGCGGCTGCGCGGGGCGGGAGCCGACTGCGGCGCAGACTGGTTATAGTCATCACCACCACGACCACCACCTTCACCGGCACCTTCGCGGGAACCGAGCATCTGCATCTGGTCGGCGCGAATTTCCGTGGTGTAGCGTTCAACACCACTGTTGTCGGTCCACTTGCGGGTGCGCAGGCTGCCTTCGATATACACAGGGCGCCCCTTCTTCAGATACTGGCCGGCAATTTCTGCAAGACGCCCATTGAACACCACGCGATGCCATTCCGTGGCTTCCTTGCGCTCGCCAGAGTTTTTGTCTTTCCAGGTATCCGTGGTCGCGACAGTGATCGTGCAAAAGGCGTCACCGCTGGGCGCGTATCGGGTTTCCGGATCCTTGCCAAGATTGCCGACGAGAATGACTTTATTGACCGATGCCATGTTTTGGCTCCTTCTTTCAGGGTTGCGGCGCCGTGACTGCGAATAGGCGGCGCCGATTCAGGTAAGAGGTACATCTGCCCGAAGCATCCAGCTTTTCGGACAGACGCAGATGCTACATCATTTTGGCCCGCCCACGTTGGCCGCATAACTGATTTATCCGCCCCCAGACCTACGTGCCTGCCAACTAATTCTGCATTCAAATAACACAAATACCGCTTGGCCTGCCCGGCCCAGAGCCGTATATTGGCAGGTTTCCCGCTGCGTGGTTTCGCTGGTCATGGACTGGATTCGCATCCGTGGGGCTCGCACCCACAACCTCAAGAACATCAATCTGGACATCCCGCGCAACCGCCTGACCGTGATCACCGGTTTGTCCGGCTCCGGCAAGAGTTCGCTGGCCTTTGACACGCTCTACGCCGAGGGGCAGCGCCGCTATGTGGAGAGTCTCTCCGCTTACGCCCGGCAGTTCCTGCAGTTGATGGAAAAACCCGACGTGGACCTCATTGAGGGGCTTTCGCCTGCCATCGCTATCGAGCAGAAGGCGACCAGCCACAATCCGCGCTCAACGGTGGGCACGGTAACAGAGATCCATGATTACCTGCGTCTGCTCTTTGCGCGTGCGGGAACTCCGTTCTGCCCCGACCATCATCGGCCACTGGTGGCCCAGACCGTCTCGCAGATGGTTGATGCGGTGCTGGCTCTGCCGGAAGGCACGGCAGTGATGATCCTCGCGCCGGTCGTGACCGACCGCAAGGGCGGACACGAAGAGCTGATCATGGAGCTGCGTGCGCAGGGCTTCGTACGCCTGCGCGTGGACGGCCAAGTCTGCGAGTTCGAAAATCTGCCGACGCTGAGCAAGACGGGCAAGCACAGTATTGATGTGGTGGTGGACCGCTTGAAGGTTCGTCCGGATTCACGCCAGCGATTGGCAGAGAGTTTCGAGACCGCACTCTCGCACGCGGATGGCCGCGCCCTGGCACTGGAAATGGAGAACGGCACCGAGCATCCTTTCTCGGCACGCTATGCCTGCCCGGTTTGCGGGTTCGCAGTGCAGGAGCTGGAACCACGCCTGTTCTCATTCAACAATCCGGTGGGCGCCTGCCCCAGTTGCGATGGCCTGGGCGTTCAGGAGTTTTTCGATCCGGCCCGCGTGGTCATGCACCCGGATCTGTCCCTGGCCTCAGGCGCGATCCGTGGCTGGGATAGACGCAACCAGTTTTATTTCCAGATGCTGCAATGTCTGGCGGCTTTTTACGAATTCGATACCGACACACCCTTCAGCGAGTTGCCAGCGGACATCCGCGATGTTGTGCTGTATGGCTCGGGCACGCGCAAGCTGCCCTTCAAGTACATGTCGGAATCGGGTCGCACGGTGAGCAAGGAGCACACCTTCGAGGGCATCATCCCGAACCTGGAGCGCCGCTACCGCGAAACCGATTCGGTCGCGGTGCGCGAAGAACTGGCCAAGTACCGGGCCAATCGGGCCTGCCCGGATTGCTCGGGCAGCCGCCTGCGCCGTGAAGCGCGCTATGTACGGATCGGCGACAAATCTCTGCCGGAAATCAGTGCCCTGCCCATCGGGGAATGCCAAGCCTATTTCGCACACACCACCCTGGAAGGCAACAAGGCCAAGGTGGCGGAAAAGATCATGAGCGAGGTGGCCGCAAGGCTGCAGTTCCTCGTAGACGTGGGCCTGGATTATCTTTCGCTGAACCGCTCGGCGGATACGCTCTCGGGTGGAGAGGCGCAGCGCATCCGACTGGCTTCGCAGATCGGCTCGGGCCTGACGGGTGTGATGTATGTACTCGATGAGCCCTCCATCGGGCTGCATCAGCGCGATAACGACCGCCTGCTTGGCACACTGAGGCGCCTGCGCGATCTGGGCAACACGGTGATCGTCGTCGAGCACGATGAAGACGCCATCCGCATGGCAGACCATGTGGTGGATATGGGCCCTGGCGCAGGCGAACATGGTGGCGAAGTGATTGCCGCCGGCACGCCTGAAGCAGTCACGGCAAACGAAGCCTCAATCACCGGCGCCTTTCTTTCCGGACGGCGCCAGATCGAAGTACCACAGCAGCGGCTGCGCCCAGACCCGCAACGCATGTTGCGTCTGATCGGTGCCAGCGGCAACAACCTCAAGAACACTACCCTGGAATTGCCCGTCGGGCTGATGACCTGCGTCACCGGCGTATCCGGCTCCGGTAAATCCACCCTCATCAACGACACGCTGTATGCCATTGCAGCGCGCGACCTGTATGGCAGCTCCATGGAGCCAGCGCCTTACGAGTCGATTGAGGGGATGGAGCATTTCGACAAGATCATCAGCGTGGATCAGGCACCCATCGGCCGCACACCACGCTCCAACCCGGCAACCTACACAGGGCTGCTGACACCGATCCGCGAACTCTTCTCCGGCGTTCCCGAAGCACGTGCACGCGGCTACGGGCCGGGCCGCTTCTCTTTCAACGTCAAGGGAGGGCGCTGTGAGGCGTGCCAGGGTGACGGTGTGCTGCGCGTGGAAATGCATTTCCTGCCAGATGTGTTCGTGCCCTGCGACGTCTGCCACGGCAAGCGCTATAACCGCGAAACGCTGGAAGTACGCTACAAGGGGTACTCCATCGCAGATGTGCTGGAAATGACGGTGGAAGAGGCACGCCGCGTCTTCGACGCAGTGCCTTCTGTCGCGCGCAAACTGGATACGCTGGTGGAAGTCGGCCTGGGGTATATCCGCCTGGGCCAGAGCGCCATCACACTCTCCGGCGGCGAAGCCCAGCGTGTCAAGCTGGCACTTGAGCTCTCCAAACGCGATACCGGCCGCACCCTGTACATTCTCGACGAACCGACAACAGGCCTGCACTTTCACGACATCGAGATGCTGATGCGGGTGCTACGCACCCTGCGCGACCACGGCAATACCGTCGTGATCATCGAGCACAATCTGGACGTCATCAAGACGGCCGACTGGCTGGTTGATCTGGGGCCGGAAGGCGGCGCTGGCGGTGGCAGGATTATTGCCACCGGCTCGCCTGAGGAAGTTGCCGCGAACCCGGCCAGTCATACCGGACGCTACCTGCAACGCCTCCTGCCCGGCTGAAAGGCAGGCGGGGCTATCAAAAACAGCCCAGCCTGCGCTTCATGAAAGGGTGGTTTGACCGACCACCCGACCTGTGGGCGACAACACTCTGCCTCTTCGTGCCAGAATTCCACCAACCGAAAATCCCCCGCAACGTGTAGGATACCTACGCCGACCGAAAGGTGCCGCTGCTGTCCCCACTGGGATCAGCAGACTATCCAAACGAGCGCCTGACCCCATCGCAGCTGCCACATTCGTTCTACGCAATGTGTCACCTTGCTGTTGGTACCTGTCACAGGTTGGCAGCACACAGCATCAATTCTCTGGCTGGAACATTGTCATGAAGTTTTTGTCCCAAGTGCTGCTCATCGCCCGCATAGAATCACATTTTCTGTGGCGCTATCCGAAGATGCTGCTGGTGATGGCGGTGGTCATCACCGTGCCCACCCTGTATGCCCTGATCTATCTCTCCAGTGTCTGGGACCCTGACTCACACACTCGGGCCCTGACTGTAGCGGTGGTCGATCTCGATAACGGCACTGCGATCAACGGAAAATTCGTCAATCTGGGCCGGGATGTAGTGTCACGCCTGACTGAACAGGGGCGTTTCGGCTTCCAGCTCTTCGCTGATGAAGCGGCCGCCCGTTCCGTGGTACGCCGTGGTGACGCGGCCTTTGCGCTGATCATTCCAGAGAATTTTTCAGTCGCTGCGCTGGCTGGAAACGAAGCGGGTGCGGCCCGCCCGGTGGTATTCGCTTCGGAAGGAAATAATTACGAAGGGGCTGCAATCGCAAGGCGCTTTGCGGAATCTCTGGATCAGGAAATCAACAAGAATCTGAATACCCAGCGCTGGAAGACAGTGCTCGCTACGGCCGCGCAAATGCAGGGGCAGGTGCAGGATCTACACCGTGGCGTCGAGCAGTTGCGCCAAGGGGCCGAGCAGCTGTCTCATGGTGCCAGGCAAACTGCGGCGGGTGCCAGAACGCTGGCAGACGGCAACTCCCAGATGCATGCAGGGGTGGCCCAACTGACCTCCGGGGTCAAGGAAATCAGTAGTGGTCTGCAGTCTGCTGGGCAATCCCTGCCGGCAGCGAATGATCTGAATCGCCTCAAAACCGGCGCGCAAACGCTCGCTGCGGGCCAAACAGCGGTCGTCAAGGGAATGGGCGAGCTGAAAAATGGCATGAGCACGCTGGACACCGGCATCAGCAGCTTTCGCGAACAGGCGCGCGACAGCCTGTTCATGCCCTCCTCTGTCGTCGCGGGCTCTGACCAGCTGGCCGACGGCGTTTCGCGCCTGAATACGGGCCTGGAATCGGCATGGTCTGCCCAGCAGCAGCTGGCCAACGGCGCGGATTCACTCAGCCAGGGCGTGGGGGCTCTGGTAGACGGCATGCTGGTACTCAAGCATGGCCTGAATCATGCCGCACACAAACTACCGGAGCCACACCAGCTTGACCGCCTGGCTACGGGCGCTGGTACGCTTGCCTCGGGTTCTTCACAGCTATCCAATGCAACCGCCCAGCTCGCGGCAGGCAGCCATCGCCTGTCAGAAGGGCTCAATCAGCTCTCTGATGCGTTACCGGCAAACATCCCCATTCCGCAGGGGAGCCCGATGGGGCTGGCAGCGTCCGTGCAAAGTACAGTTGAGATGGAGGCTGCAGCAGGCAACAGCGGGCGCGGACTGGCGCCAAACATCATCCCGGGCGCTTTATGGCTGGGCGCTGGCGTAGTGGTGTTTCTCCAGCACATCCGCGTTCTGCCCCGACGTGCCCTGTTTTTCTCAAGCCTCGCGCAGTATCTGGGCAAACTCCTGGTACCCACGGCTACCGTGCTTATGCAGGCGGCACTCCTGCTTCTGGTGGTTCGCTACTATCTGGGCATCGAAGCACATGATCCCCTAGCCTTCGTGATCGTGATCTGCAGTTCAACCGTTGTCTTCTTGCTGATCATTTTTGCCCTGGCACGCGCATTTGGCGATGCGGGAAAAGGCTTTGCCATGATACTGCTGGCAGTGCAGTTTGCCTCATCTGGCGGCCTTCTCCCCGTCGAACTGACAGGGCGCCTCTACATGGATATCAGCCCCTATCTGCCCATGACCTGGGTCGTCAAGGCAATGCGTGCTGCCATGTTCGGCGCGTTTGAGGGGAACTGGCAAATACCGATGGCAATGCTGGCCGGCGCCGCCGTTCTCTCCATTCTGCTGGGTGCCACGGTGGGGCGATGGCGGTTCATGCACCCGGCAAGCCTGCGCCCGCCAGTCGAATTCTGACAATAACGGGACTTTTGCCACCTGACTCCGGTTATTTTCAGGCAAAAGGCTCTCGGAATCAGCGCACAACGCTACCTGCCTATGCCTGTACTTGGCCCTACGATGATTGGTGCTGCGGCCAGGCGAATAGCCGTAACCGTCCAGCGGCGGCTCGCAGCCCGCTAAGCCCCGTAAAGCGAGCGCATGCGGGCCGCACGCCCACGCAAAAAACACTAACGGAGAACCAGACATTCACCCCCGGTCTCCTGGGGAAAACCACGCAGAGCACGGGCCTTTATCGCCGCAGAAAAGCAAAAGCCCGCTTGCGCGGGCTTTCTTGATCGACTAACCGAGTCGTTCTTTATTCTGCAGCAACGGCAGCTTCTTCAGCAACCGCAGCAGCTTCAGCAGGACGATCCAGCAGTTCGACAATCGCCATCGGTGCATTGTCACCAACACGGAACCCGCACTTCAGAATGCGCAGGTAGCCGCCATTGCGGGTGGCATAACGTGGGGACAGTTCATTGAACACCTTCATGACCATTTCGCGATCGCGCAGGCGGTCGAAGGCCAGACGATGGTTCGCCGGGGTCTTTTTCTTGCCCAGAGTGATCAGGGGCTCCACCACACGGCGCAATTCCTTGGCCTTGGGCAGAGTGGTCTTGATCACTTCATGACGCAGCAACGCATTGGACAGATTGCGCAGCAGGGCCTGACGATGGGCGCTGGTGCGGTTAAGCTTGCGGAGGCCGTTTCCGTGACGCATTTTGATTATTCCCTATTGCTTGCAGCTCAGCCGATCTTTTCCAGACCTGCCGGCGGCCAGTTTTCCAGTTTCATGCCCAGCGTGAGACCACGCGAAGCAAGCACGTCTTTGATTTCATTGAGCGACTTGCGGCCCAGATTCGGAGTCTTCAACAGCTCCGTTTCGGTACGCTGGATAAGGTCGCCAATGTAATAAATGTTTTCGGCCTTCAAGCAATTGGCCGAGCGCACTGTCAGTTCCAGATCATCCACCGGACGCATCAGGATCGGGTCGATCTGCGGTGCCTTCGTTTCGACGGCGGTCACCGGAGTACCTTCCAGATCTGCGAACACGGACAGCTGGTCCATCAGCACGCGAGCGGCAAAACGGATCGATTCTTCCGGCTCAACTGCACCGTTCGTTTCGATGTCGATCACCAGACGGTCGAGGTCGGTACGCTGTTCGACGCGGGCGCTTTCAACCTGATAGCTCACGCGACGTACCGGGCTGAACGAAGCGTCCAGTACGATACGCCCGATCACCTTGTTGTCACCATTGAGCGGACGGACATTGCCGGGCACATAGCCACGACCCTGTTCGACCTTCAGCTGCATATCAAGCTTGCCGCCGGGTGCCAGGTGCGCAATCACGTGATCCGGGTTGATGATCTCGACATCATGAGACACTTCGATATCACCAGCCTTCACCACACCTTCGCCAGACTTGGTCAGACGAAGGTTGGCATCGGCACGGTTGTGCAGCTTGAACACGATGCCCTTGAGGTTCAGCAGGATATCGACCACGTCTTCCCGCACGCCGTCGAGCGTGGAGTACTCATGGAGTACTCCCTCGATCGACACCTCGGTGACGGCATAACCCGGCAACGAGGAAAGCAGGATGCGACGCAGTGCGTTGCCCAAGGTGTGTCCATAGCCGCGTTCAAACGGCTCCATCACCACCACGGCGTGAACCGGGGAGACGCTCTGGACATCAATGATGCGAGGCTTCAAAAGGCTATTACTCTGCATGTCCTATCCTTGTAACGAGTATTCCGGTATTTCCCTATTTCCCGCATCAACGCGAGTAAAGTTCAACAACCAGGCTCTCGTTGATGGTCGGGGGAAGTTCAGCGCGCTGCGGGTAGGCCTTGAACACGCCCTTGCCCTCCTTCGCATTCACTTCCAACCATTCCGGGAAGCTACGACCTTCGGCAGCTTCCAGAGCAGCCTTGGAACGCAGGTGAGCACGAGCAGCCTCAGTCAGTTGCACAACATCACCCGGCTTCAGCGTGTAAGACGGAATGTTCACGCGCTTGCCGTTAACCAGCACGCCGTTGTGACGGACAATCTGACGAGATTCTGCGCGGGAAGCACCGAAACCCATGCGATAAGCGACGGAGTCCAAACGACCTTCCAACAGCTGGAGCAGGTTTTCACCCGTCTGGCCCTTGCGACGTTCGGCATCACCATAAATCTTGCGGAACTGGCGTTCGAGCACACCGTAGATACGGCGGATCTTCTGCTTTTCGCGCAATTGCTGGCCATAACCGGACAAACGCTGCCCGGACTTCTGACCATGCTGACCAGGTGCATACGAACGACGTTCGATTGCACACTTGTCGGTGAAACATTTTTCGCCCTTCAGGAAGAGCTTTTCGCCTTCACGGCGGCACTGACGGCACTTTGGATCGAGATTGCGAGCCACGTTTGCTTACTCCTGATTAAATGCGGCGACGCTTGGGCGGCCGGCAACCGTTATGCGGCACGGGGGTGATATCGGTGATCGAGGTGATCTTCAGCCCCAGCGCGTTGAGTGCGCGTACGGCGGATTCACGACCTGGTCCCGGCCCCTTGATGCGGACTTCCAGATTCTTCACGCCGCATTCCTGTGCTGCTTTACCAGCGGCTTCAGCAGCCACCTGTGCAGCAAAAGGAGTGCTCTTGCGAGAACCCTTGAAGCCGGCGCCACCGGAGGTTGCCCAGGACAGCGCATTACCCTGACGATCGGTGATCGTCACGATGGTGTTGTTGAAGGATGCATGAATATGTGCAATACCTTCAGCAACGTTCTTTTTTACTTTTTTGCGAATTTTCGCAACGGTCTTTGCCATGAGATCTACCCCAGATTACTTCTTGCCGGCCATGGTCTTGCGCGGGCCCTTACGAGTCCGGGCATTCGTGCGGGTACGCTGACCACGTACGGGCAGACCACGACGATGACGAACACCACGATAGCAACCAAGGTCCATGAGACGCTTGATATTCATCGTGACTTCGCGGCGCAAGTCACCTTCCACGGCAAACTTACCCACCTCTTCGCGCAGATGATCCATCTGCTCTTCGGTGAGATCCTTAACCTTGGCGGTACGAGCGACCCCGGCCACGTCACAGATCTTCTGGGCGCGGCTGCGACCAATACCGTAAATCGCAGTCAGAGCGATCTCGGTGTGTTTATGATTCGGAATATTGACACCAGCAATACGGGCCATGAACTTACCCTTTTATCGCGGAAAAGCGAAACGCATAAGTTTAAAGAAAACGGGGCTCAAAATCAACCCTGACGCTGCTTGTG
>DBTS01000061.1:48181-48487 GCA_002307175.1 Rhodocyclaceae bacterium UBA1310 | reverse complement strand
TGGCAAGTCCTTTTTTGAGGAAAACCCTAAAAACCCTGCCGGCATGTTGCACAAAACCGCTAAGGTGTTGTTAGGGATGACTAATTCGCAACAACGCCCATCCAATTTATTTATAGCCCAACCCTGCCAGTCGCGTGCAGAACGCCCATGTTTCGCAATTCGTTCGCAGTTTTGATGCGCCCCACCGGCTCTATATGGATAGAGAAACGCCTGCCAAAACAGTCAGGACTCAAAGCCTGAAAAAAAGGGAGCGGCCCGCCGCTCCCCTTTTCATCACTCAAAAGCTGCTCACGATCTGTAGCGAGA
>DBTS01000061.1:38020-47813 GCA_002307175.1 Rhodocyclaceae bacterium UBA1310 | reverse complement strand
GTAAGATCATGAACAGCTTCTCAGAAGATCAGTTCTGGCTGAAGGTGACGTTCTCACGCTTGGTGATGCTCTCGCCCTTGGCGACAGCCAGCTTCAGCCCCTTGGCTTCGATGGTGGCATCGCGCAGCACCAGCCCGGTGTCGGCCTGGATATTGATGTTCTGCAACTGGAAGCCCTTGAGCGGCGCTTCCGGGAGACCAATGAAGCGCCCGGCAGACTGGGCGGTAGCCTGCAGGTTCTCGATACTGACATCGTGAATGAATGGCGTGGTGGCCGTGATCGGCTGGGCAGCATCACGCTGTTCCGGCACTGAGGGATAGTAGGCGCTCACCGAGAAGGCCATCTGAACGTGGTCCATCGTGACGTCCTTGACCTTGATGAAGCCAATATCGGCGCCACGATCACGCCCTGTCTTGATGCGGATGCCGTTGTCGGTACCCTTGAAGGCGATGCGCTCCATTTCGATGTGATTCACGCCACTACGCGTTTCGCTACCGATGGAGAGACCATGGCCAGTACCCATCCTGGCGTCAGACACCTTTACCTGAGAGGTGGCAATCAGCGGCAGATCACCACCGGAGAGGCCAGACTTGATCGCAATGTTGTCGTCACCCGTAGCAATGGCAACCTTGGTGATTGCCACGTTCTGGCTGGAGACAACGTCGATACCATCTGTATTGGGAGAATCAGAGGGATTGCTCACAGTGAGATTGTTCACCGTGGCGCCCTTCGTGTAGCGCAGCGCAAGCACCCACATTGGCGAGTTCTTGAGGGTGACGCCTTCGATCTTGACGTTGGTCGACTGATAGAACTCAACCAGCCACGGACGCGGCATGCCGTTGGAGTCCGGGATGTTGGGATAGGTGCGCGCCATCGTGCCGTCGGCACGCTGTGTGATGGCATCTTTCCACCAGACTTCGCCACTACCGTCGATCACCCCTGCTCCGATAATGCCGGCATTGGTGACATTGGCTGCCGAAATCAGGGCTTCGCCCGCATGGAACGGCCAGCCAATGAAGGCGGGCACGTACTTGGTCTTGTCGGCACTGCCCTTCAATGTGGTGCCGGCTTCAAGCGAGAGGTACACATTGCTCTTGAGCTGGATCGGCGCAATCGTATAGGTCTTGGCCGCCAGGCTGAGCGTGCCACCACCACTGCGCGCGCAGGCGTCAATGCTTTCCTGGATCAGGCTGGTATCGTCCTGCTGCCCGGCCTTGGGAGCAACAAGCTGGCACTGCGTGGCGGCATGCGCCGACAACGCCAGAAACAGAGGGGGTACTGCGAGAAAAATATGTTTCGTTTTCATCTTGATGCTACTCCTGCATGTAAGCCACTTCAGCCTCCATACGAATTCCCGGGGTAGGAATCTCCATCGTATTTTTTATTGGAGGCCAGATTAAACGCTTGATCACGCAGACCGTACCAAAGCTGCTTTGCACTAAAACCGAGCCAATATCACCAAAGAATTAGTGATTACTCTAATAGACAAATAGATCTGCCTGATAAGCAGAGCCAATTATTCGACGATTTTGCCTGATTAGCAAGCTTTAAGTGTTCATCAGTAAAACTTTTGCACTGCACACAACAAGCACCGGAGCGGCTCTTCAACAGACTGAATAATACCTAAGACATATTTATTGGATTGCCGCGCAAAATCCTGCAGCAATACCTTCTTCACTTCAGTCATTCAAAAACTGCCTGGCGCCAGCCACCCATTTTAAATGTCACCCATGGGTCAAAAGTAGTGAAAATCTCCCAGACATATCCATTGACATAACACAATAACGACACCGGATATGCATTCAGACTTGCATCATCAGAATTTCCGGGTGATTCGCTCATTCCGCTTCAGTTGCCCTTTGCCATGATGCCCCGATCCATTTTCCTTACGCTTGCCGGCGCTTTGCTGCTTGCCACTTCCGGCATGGCTGTTGCCGGTTCGCATTACGTGGTCGCCGCGGCTGGCAACACCCTGCGTATATCGCTGCAGCTTGCCCATGACGGACAAATCAAAACCCTGTTTGTGCCAGGTAGCGGTGGGACGTATGCCGAAAAGGCTCAGGTGGAGGCCCCTGCCTGTAACGGCCGTGCGCTTGCACAGGATGCGCCCGGCAACTGGATAGCCCCGGCTTCATGCACAAAGGTACTCTGGACGGTGCGCCCTTTGGAGCTCGCGGCGAACGGCTACGATGCGACGCGGCAAAACACGGCGCGCATCGGCAAGGCCAGGTGGATAGTGTTTTCTGAATCTACCTCCCTGCTCCGGGTGAAGGGAGAAACCGGGCCAGCCACGATTGCCATGCGCAAGCATGATCTGCCCATGACCGGAGGCATTCCGGCGGGCCGACAGGCGTGGAAGGTGCCAGCACAAAACGATGCGCCGGAGTTCTACATCATCGGGAGGGCGCCCACCCAAACGGCGCACTTTGGGGGCTTGCGGGTGACGTACGTACTCGATAACCCAGCACAGATCCGGGCACAAAACCTGATCGGCCTGCACGCCCAAGCCATGGATTATCTGGCGGCAACAGCCTTTCCCGGCTCGCAGTGCAATGCCCTGCAGCAGCATCTGCTGGTGCTGTGGCTGGGGCTTGATCAAAGCCATGGCATGCTCAATGGCGCGGCAGGTGGGCGCAGCTTCATTGCGAATTACTCTGCCACAGGAAATGTTCCGCCCACAAAGAAAGATACCCTGCTGGCGCTGATGGTGACATCCCACGAGCAGTTTCACCAGCTTACCCAGATGGCGCGAAGAGATCTCCCCGGCTTGCCCGGCTGGCTCAACGAAGCGCTTGGCGCCTATTACGGCATCACGGCAGCTCGACTTGTCCGCCCCGGGTCCAAGGCAGACGCTCTGTACAGCCACTTCGTTGATCGGGACAGGCCGATCGAACACGGGCTGGTGGAGTGGAACCGGCGCTATGCTGCGGGAGACCCGAGCGGTTATCCGTTCTTCTACAGCCAGGGAGCCACCTTTCTGAGTCTGCTCGATCAGGCATTGCAGGCTCACGGCAGTCGTCTCGACGCCCTGCTGCCTGCATTACTGCGCAGCCGCTTTCCCGCAGACAACACGCTACCCGCCGATTTTGTGCAACGGGCAGAGAAGCTTGCCGGGCCGGAAGCCCGCACGCTCATCGAGCGGTATGTGGGCGTATCAGGGGCTGATCCTCAGCCTGAGCCTCTGCCAGCACAACGATAAGGGCGGCATCAATATCACAGCCCGCCACTATCCCTGCAGGCGATCGCGCTGCGTAAGCTGCGGAAAGAGGCGCATCCACAGAGCCATCACCACAAGGCTGCCCAAGCCGCCAATGACCACGGCGGGGACACTGCCGAACAGCGCCGCCGTGGTGCCGGATTCGAATTCGCCAAGCTGGTTTGAGGCCCCCACGAAGATGGCATTCACCGCGCTGACGCGCCCACGCATCTCATCGGGGGTATCAAGCTGCACGAATGACTGGCGGATCACGGTGCTGAGCATATCTGCCGCGCCAGAGGCTGCGAGCATCACCAGCGAGAGCAGGATGTTCGTGGAGAGGCCGAAAGCCATGATGCACACCCCATAGAATGCCACTGCGCGAAACATGATGCGCCCGGCTTGATGCTGCACGGGGCGATGCGCGAGCCATACCGACATGCAGAAAGCGCCGATGGCCGGGCCGGAACGCAGCAGGCCCAATCCCCAGGAGCCGGTATGCAGAATATCCCGCGCATACACAGGCAGGAGCGCAGTGGCACCACCCAGCAGGGTGGCAAAGAGATCCAGCGAATTGGCGCCAAGCAGGGTTTTCTTGTGCCAGATGAAGCGGATGCCTGCAAACAGGCTTTGCCAGGAAAGCGGCTCGCGTGACTTGAGCTGCGCAGTGCGGTAGCGGACGCGGGAGAGCCACCCCAGGGCCAGCATCAGCATGCCGCCGCAAAGGCTGTAGACCACGTGCGCACCGGTCATGTACACAAATCCGGCACTTGCCGGGCCAAGAATCACCGCGAACTTGGTGCCAGCCGCATTGAGCGCAAGCGCCTGTGGCAATTCTTCCGCACTCACAAGCAATGCCGGCATGGCCTGCTGCGTGGGCATCTGGAAGGCTTTTGCGGTGCCCAGCGCAATCGCGGCAAAGAGGATGTGATCGCGGCTGATGGCCCCAGTAAGCGTGGCCCAGATGAGCGAAATGGCCACACAGCCCTGCAGCAGAAAGCAGCAGCCCAGAATGCGACGGCGGTCGAAGCGATCCACTACCTGCCCCACCAGCAGGTTCAGCAGCAGCGCCGGCAGGAACTGCATCAGCCCCACCAAGCCGAGATTCCAGGCGCTGTGGGTGAGATCGTACATCTGATAGCCCACTGCCAGCATCATCATCTGGTTGGCCATCGTGCTGCACAGGCGCGTGGCCCAGAATGCCGTGTAAGAGGAGTGACGCAGCAACAGCCGGGGGCGGATCATCATGAGCTTTCGGGCATGCCTGATGCGGCGTGCGATCGCTCACAGGGTAGCCATTCCGGGGCGCTTCCACAAGCGCGGAGTTCCCGCCAGACAATGGGGCGTTTGCGCGTTGGGAAACCGGCTTGCCACGCAGCCCCTCGCCCATCGGAGACTGACATACCGTTAAGGTATTTGCAAAGATCGAAGGCGCCACCAGGTGCGGATGGCATGCAATATCGCCAAAGGATGGTGCGATGACTTGTGGGGTATTGAGGTTAAGGTTTGCGCCCTCCGGGCGGAGGCTTGATCGGCGCAATTCCGCGCTGCTCCATTGTTCCGCTGTGCGCGCCCTACGCAAACCTGCGGGTAGCGGGGCTTGGGGCGTGGTGGCGGGGTATTCGGGTTCGGGCGCAGGGTGGGTAGCCAGGTATGGTGGATCGTCGCTTCGCTCCAGATCCACCCTAGGTTCGTTGGCGGCGGCTTCCTCGTGGCATGCCGACGGCGAAGCTGGCGGCATGCAGCGGGGTTGGGGTGTCGGCGGGGTTGGCAGCGTGAGCGGTGCGGCGAGCCTGGGCCGCGGCGTAACGGGGTAAACCATCCCATCCTCTCCTAGATCCAGAGGGGAGTCCTCGCGAGGATTCGCGAGAGGCAAAATTTTTTGGCTGTTTTCGGGGAAACGTGAAGCCGTGGGGTGATCGATTTTCTGATGTTTTCGCCACTGGCAAATTTCAATGTAGTGATGCCCATCCGCCTTGTAGCGGGCGATGCAGCCCTCTTGCTCGAGTTCATCAAGCCAGGTGCCGACTTTCTCCCCGGCATCATCATCGCAGGGGAGCAGCAGGCTGGCGATGAGCCTGGGGTGGCCCCTGAGGCGCCCGGCGTCGTCGGCCACGGTCCATAGCAGGATGAAGGTGAGGCGTGCGTCGCGTGAGATGCGACCCATGCTCTCACTCTGCGGGAATTCCGGTTTGATCGTGCGGATGCGGCCCATGCAACCCCCTGACTGAATACGTGGCACAAGGGGGAATAATTCATTTGCATGCTGCAAAGCGCATCCCCTAGAGGGGGAAATTCGTGGAACGTATCGCACAGACACCTTTCAGCAAGGTTCGGCGCATATCGTCGCAGCAGGGCAAAAAAGCGAAAAGCCCCGTTTCCAGGGGCCACCCCGGTCTCACTCTGGCGTGAGGCCGGGTAACGCAGATTTATTCCAGCGGCTTGCCAGCGGTTTCCTTGCAGAAGAAGATCGCAATCACAGTAAGAATGCCGGTGCCAATCACATACCACGCCGGGCCAAGATTGGAGCCGGTGAGCTGGATCAGCCAGGTGGCGAAGAACTGCGAGAAGCCGCCGAACACCGACACGCCCAGGCCATAGCACAGGGCCAGCCCGGAGGCCCGCACCCTGCGCGGAAACAGCTCGCTCATCATGACGATGCCGGATACCGAGCTGAACACCAGAGGAATCACCAGCATGCACACGGCAGAATACAGGGCGACTCCACTGCGGGCAGCATCCATCCACATGAAGGCGGGGAACACCAGTGCCATCAGGATCAGGCGCGACACAATCGCCACAGGTTTGCGGCCAAGGCGATCGCAGAGTTTGCCAGCATAGGCGCACAGCAGCACCTGCAGCAGGCCGGCCAACCAGGACGCCCACAGCGCCAGATTGAAGGGCATGTGGAGAATTGATTTTGCATAGGTCGTGAGATAGTGCATGGCGATATAGTTCGCCGAGGTGCTGCCGATCACCAGCGTGACCCCAAGCAGTACGGAAAGGGGTTGCTCGCGCAGAAGCGTGGCAATTGGCAATTTCGCGGCACGCGGCTTGTCCGCGTGAATGTCGGCGGTTTCATCCAGATTACGGCGGATGAAGGAGCCAAGCGGAATCAGCAGCAGGCCGAAGACGAAGGGAATGCGCCAGCCCCAGCTCTCCAGCGATTCGGTGCTCAGCGTGTGCGCCACAATCAGGCCGACACCGGAGCCCACCAGAGTGCTCACCGCCTGGCTGAAGAGTTGCCAGCTGCTGTAGTAACCACGCGTCTTGTCTGTGGCGTATTCAAGCAGCATCGCCGTGGAAGCGCCCACCTCGCCGCCCACCGCAAAGCCCTGCACGAGGCGCCCGAGGATCAGCAGGATTGGCGCGGCAATCCCGATCTGCGCATAGGTGGGAGCAGCGACGAAGATCAGCGAGCCCAGCGCCATCAGCCAGAGGGTGAGCGTCATCGCGGGCTTGCGTCCATAGCGGTCGGCCAGATGGCCGATATAGACGCCACCGATGGGGCGCATCAGGAAGCCCACGCCGAAGGTGGCGAGGGACATGAGCAGCGAGGCCCATTCGGACGTGGCAGGGAAGAACTGGCGCCCGATGATCGCTGCGAAGTAGGTGTAGATCGTGAAATCAAAGAACTCCAGACCATTGCCCAACGTGATGGCAGCAATCTTCAGGGCACGTGACGGCTGTGTGGCAGTATTCTTCGGCGTGGATGCCGGCACCTCGGCGTCAGGCAGTGTGGCTTCTTGCGTCATGAAAGTTTCCTGTGCTCAGTGTGGATGATACGCGTGGATTCGCTGCGGCCTCAGGCCAGGAAGCGCGCCACGAGATGGGCCCAGTAGCTGGCAGCAACCGGGATGATTTCGTCGTTGAAGTCGTAGCGCGGGTTGTGTACCTGGCAGCCGCCCTCCCCGTCACCATTGCCGATGACAACGTAGCAGCCCGGCACCTGTTCAAGCATGAAGGAGAAATCTTCGCTGCCGGTGAGCGGCTGCATGTCCTTGACCAGGGCATCCGGCCCGAGCCAGTCGGAGATCACGTCCACGGCAAACTCGGTCATGGCCGGGTCGTTATGCAGCGCCGGATAGCGCCAGCGATATTCAATCTCGACGGTGGCGCCCAGGGTCTTTGCCTGTTGCTCGACCAGCTCGGTGATGCGCTCGCGCAGCATGGCGCGCACTTCTGGAGAATAGGCACGCACGGAGAGCTGCAAATTGGCCGTTTCCGCGATCACGTTGGAAATGCTGCCGGCACTCATGGCCCCCACGGTGACCACGGCCATCTCGCGGGGGTCTACATTACGCGCCACGATAGTCTGCAATGCCACGACGATGTAGGAGGCCACCACGGCGGCATCAACACAGGTGTGCGGCATCGAGCCATGCCCACCCTTGCCGTGCACCTTGATGATGACGGTGTCCGAGGAGGACATGAACTTGCCGGGCAGTACCGCGAACTGGCCAACCGGATAGCCCGGCATGTTGTGGAAGGCAAACACGCCATCGCACGGGAATTTTTCAAACAGCCCGTCCTCAACCATCTTGCGGCCGCCCCCCAGACCTTCCTCTGCGGGCTGGAAGATGAGGTTCAGGGTGCCGTTAAAATCCATCTGCGCGAGATGCCGGGCAGCGGCGAGCAGCGAAGCGGTGTGCCCGTCGTGGCCACAGGCGTGCATCTTGCCAGCGTGCGTGCTGGCATACGACAGGCCAGTCTGCTCCTCGATGGGCAGGGCATCCATATCGGCACGCAAGCCGATGCGGCGCGTGCCTGTACCCTTGCGCAAGCTACCCACCACACCAGTGCCACCAAGGCCGCGATGCACGGCATAGCCCAGGGCCTGGAGCTTTTCGGCCACCCAGTCGCTGGTGGCATGCTCTTCAAACGCAAGTTCCGGATGCGCATGCAGGTGATGGCGCATCGCCACGTTGGCGTCGTGATGTTCGAGGATACTGGGCACAAGCAAATCTTTATTCATGAGAACTCCGGTCTTCTTGGGGAACCCCGGCCACGTCACGGCAGGGGCATGGAACAGACAGCAGCAAACGTTCCTGTCCGACAATGGTTTGCGCTGAAACCGGAACCAATCGGCCACGGCCACCCATCGCAAAAACGCAAGTCTTTGTTTATTATTAATTGTGTTTTTCAAAGCGCAGCGTCAACTATTGGTTGACATGCCCGGCACCTGTTGCGTATCACGGTGCGATGTCCGCTTTTGGTGCGCCCCTGCACTGAAGCGGCACCTGCCTTTCCCAAAAACCGGATGGATTCATGGCTGAATTTGGCGATCTCAAACCCTATCAACTCCACTACCTGATCGGTGTTGCCGAACAGGGCAGCGTGCGCCAGGCGGCGCAAAGCCTGGGCATCTCGGTGGCCGCCGTCAGCAAGGGCTTGCGCGAGCTGGAAGACACCGTCGGCCTGGCCCTGCTGCTGCGCCAGGCGCGCGGGGTGACACTCACCGAGGCGGGACGCCTGCTGCTGGCCCATGCGCGCATGATCACCGCCGAAATGGATGCAGCCCTGCGCGAGTTGGGCAGCCTGCGCGCCCAACGCATCACCACACTGAGCGTCGGGATCACCCCCTGGATCGCGCAGACCCTGCTGCCCACCACAATCACCCGCTTCTCGGCCCAACACCCCGAGGTGCGCCTTGTACTGCACGAAACCCTGGGGCGTACCTACGCCGCACTACGCGACGGCGAGCTGGACATGGCAATCGGGCTGGCTCCCCCGCCCGAGGTGGCCTCCGAATTTCAGGTGCGCCCCCTGTTCTCCTATAGCCAGGCAGTCATCTGCCGCGTCGGCCACCCGCTGGCCAACGTGCATTCCCTGAACGACCTGAGAGAGGCAGGCTGGACGGTGAGCCACGCCATCGACCAGTTCGACCCACCCTTTCATGAATTCTTCCAGCAGAACTACAGCCTCACCCGCGACAGCCGGGCGCTGCCTCCGCCGCTACACATCACGCGCTCAACCATTGTGGGGCTGCATGTAGTGGAAAACAGCGATCTGCTCTCGGTGGTGCCATGGCCGTTTCTGGAAGCCATGCGCACGCGCTACAAGATCACTGCCATCCCTTTACGGGAAATCACTCCAGAGCGCCAGACCAGCTTCATCGTGCGCCGCAATACACCCTGCAACGGCGCCATCAGCCAGTTTCTCGAAGCCTTTCTGGCCACCGTACGCGACGCTGCCAATACACAGGACGAACTCTGGCTGCGCCTGTCACGCACCATTGATCTGATTCACCCCGAAATTTGATCGGCCGATTGCCTATGTATCGGCTCCAAGGCAGCCCCACAGGGCCTGTCATCCGGCTCGGAAATAACTGCACATCCGTCACGAGGACACCTGCACACACTTCGCCGCAGTCATCCATGAGCTAGAGTTGAGGGCAGAAAGGCTTGACGCCGCACTTGCCCTTCCGGTCACGCAATTTTGCAAGTTCCTGCTCTTTAGCCATCCTGCTGCCACCCGTTAAAACCAGTAGGCCCCTTAGAAGCTGTTCACGATCTGTAGCGAGAAGGCGTCAGTGGGCCGAAGAGCAGCACAGAAACCGGAGTTTATTTGTATAAATGAGGATTTCGAGCAGCGCAT
>DBTS01000061.1:833-37761 GCA_002307175.1 Rhodocyclaceae bacterium UBA1310 | reverse complement strand
CACGCCTTCGCAGTAAGATCATGAACAGCTTCTTAGGGAGAAATGCAGGCCGAGACTGGCGCCTTGAAGCAAGCCGACATGTCGTTCAGAACATCACTTGGTGGAAAGTATGGCAGTCACCCCAGATCAAGCCGAAACGCCGCATACCCTGCTCCTTGTGGATGACGAGGAGAACATCCTGTCGTCCCTGCGCAGGCTCTTCCGCAAAGATGGCTACCGCGTACTGTGCGCCACGAGCGGGCAGGAAGGGCTTGCCCTACTGGCGAGGGAACCCGGCGTAGACGTGATCATGTCGGACCAGCGCATGCCGCAGATGACAGGCACAGCGTTCCTGCGCCAGGCCCGTCTGCTCAGACCGGACAGCATCCGCATCGTGCTCTCGGGCTATACCGATCTGGAGAGCGTTACCGAAGCGATCAACGAGGGGGCGGTCTACAAGTTCCTCACCAAGCCCTGGGATGACGAAATCCTGCGACTCTCAATCCGCGAGGCCTTGCAGCACAAATGGGCAATAGACGAAAACCGCATGCTGCAGTCGATGCTGGTAGAGGTGAATACCGAATTCGCCTCCTCGATTGAGCAGCTCAACAAAAAACTGGAGCAAGAGCGCCAGCGGAATTTCGCGCTGGCGGCGCTGTTTCATGCGCAGGCGCAGGCGGTGCTGATTGTTTCGGCGCAGGGTGAGCTGATTGAGGCCAATCAGGCTGCCTGCGAACTGCTCCACATCAATGCGGACACTCTGCCGGCCAGACTGGATACCCTGCTGCCCGAGCTGGGCAGGGATGGAATGATTGCCGAGCGGCTCTCAGTCGATGGCGAGATGCATGTTTGCCAAAAGCAGGCCTTGGGTAACCAGCCTGATTCCCCTAGCGCGATCACTTTGGTCAGGGAGCACAGATGATTCCGGATACTTCCAGTTTTTTAGGCTGGCATCACCTGCTCCTTCTCGACATGGTAGATGTAGGCATGCTGGTGATCGACGCGGATTCGATCCTGTTCGCCAACAAAGCCTTTTCACGCACGGTGGGAATGACGCTGAAAGATCTGCAGGCATGCCCACTGCGGGAACTGGCGGGCGACGCCTGGGTGGATTTCACACTCGGCCAGAGCTGGGCCGACGCCCTGCCCTGGCCCATGCGGGATGGCGGAGAGCGCTGGTTCGAAGTCTCCCTGCATCCTGAAACTGTTGAATCCCGACCGGTGCAGATTGCCACCTGCATCGACGTGACAGCGAAGATGCGCGCAGAGGGTGCCGAAGCCAACATGCTGCAGATGGTTACCGAGATCATCGAGAGCAACCCGGTAGGCACTTTCGTAATCGATAAGGAGCACCTCGTCACCCACTGGAACCGCGCCTGCGAGATGCTCACGGGCACTTCCTCGATTGATATGGTAGGCAGCGATGAGGCTTGGCGGGCCTTTTTTGATACGCCGACGCCACTGCTCGCTGATCTGGTAATAGGCGAAATCGACGAAGTCGAACTGCATACACGCTACACGGGGCGTTTCTGGAAGTCGCTCGCCGCTGACGGGGCCTATGAGGCAGAGGCCTATTTCCCACATTTGGGAAACGCCGGGCGCTGGCTTCGCTTTGCCGCCACACCACTGCGCAACGCCGCAGGTGAAGTGGTAGGCGCAATCCAGACGCTGATCGACATCACCGAGCGCATGAATATCGAACAGATGCTCGCCGAGACCATCGGTGGAGCGCCGGTGGGCATATTCGTGATGAACAGTGAACACCGCATCACGCACTGGAACCGTGTTTCAGAGGCCGTTACCGGGCTTGCTGCAGATATGGTGATCGGGTGCACTTCGGACTGGACTTCCCAGCTCTACGACAAGCCACATCCGGCCCTGGCCGATCTGGTGGTGGATGGCGCTTCCGAGGAGGAAATCCTGGGCGTTTATCAAAAAGAGGAATGCCATCCCAAGGCAATTTTCGGTGGCGCCTGGCAACTCGAAACCTTCCTGCCCAACATCAGCAAAGATGGGGCCTGGCTGCAGATCACTGCGGCCCCTTTGCGCAGCGCTGGCGGCCAGCTAGTCGGCGCGATCGAAACAATGATAGACATTACCGACCGCAAGCGTGCAGAGGCAGAACTACGCACGGCCCACCTCGCCGCAGAGCAACTCGTGAAGGAACGCACCCACGAACTGGTGGAAGCCAAGGCCGCGCTGGAAGAAGATGTGGCACGCCGGCAGGTGATTGAGGAACAGATGCAGCAGCGCCTCAAGGAGATCACTGAACTCAATACGCGCCTGCACAATGTGCATGGGCAGCTGATCCAGAATGAAAAGCTTGCTTCCATTGGCCAGCTTGCAGCAGGCGTGGCGCATGAGATCAACAATCCCATCGGCTATGTGTTCTCCAATTTTGGCACGCTGCAGACCTATCTGCAGGATCTGCTGCGCCTGATCGACGCATTTGTAGCCGCCGAGCCGGGCCTCTCCAGCGAGGAGATGCGCCAGGAAATGGCCGCACTGCGCAAGGAAATCGATCTGGATTACCTCAAGGGCGACATCATTGCGCTGATGAATGAATCGCGTGAAGGCATTGAGCGGGTACGCAAGATCGTGCAGGATCTCAAGGATTTCTCACACGTGGATGCCTCTGCAGACTGGCAGTGGGCGGATCTGCATCGTGGCCTTGAATCAACACTGAATGTGGTCAACAACGAGATCAAGTATCATGCCGACGTCATTCGAGAATTCGGAACATTGCCGCGCGTGCAATGCTTACCCTCGCAATTGAATCAGGTGTTCATGAACCTTCTCGTCAACGCGGCACACGCCATGGAAGGCCACGAACGCGGCACTATTACAGTGCGCACCGGCACTCGGGAGGATCAAATCTGGATAGAGGTCAGTGACACCGGCTGTGGCATTCCACCAGATGTGATCAACCGCATCTTTGACCCATTCTTCACCACCAAGCCCGTTGGCAAGGGCACCGGGCTTGGCCTCTCGCTCTCCTACGGCATCATCCAGAAGCATCACGGCGAGCTGAAAGTCTGTTCCACCCCCGGCGAAGGCACCACATTCCACATCACCCTCCCCATCACCCAACCGACCGAAACAGAAGGGATGGCATCATGAACTCTCCGCAGGGAAACTGGCCTGCCGGTTTCACCACGCCCCCCAACGTACTGTTGGTTGATGACGAAGCCAATGTTCTCAATTCGCTCCGGCGCCTGCTGCGCCCCGCAGGCTATGAGATTCATACAGCAGAAAACGGCGAAGCAGCGCTGGCACATCTGGAGAGCCAGGCAGTAGATCTGGTGGTATCCGACATGCGCATGCCCGGAATGAGCGGCGCGGAACTACTGGCCCAGGTGCGCAAGCGCTGGCCTACCACCATGAGGGTTCTGCTGACCGGGTATTCCGACATCACTTCAGCCGTCTCCGCTATTAATGACGGGGGTATTTTCCGCTACGTCTCAAAACCGTGGGACGATGCAGAACTACAGACCATCCTTACCCAGGCACTTGAGATTGCCGGGCTGCAGCGCGAAAAAAACCGCCTTGAGGCGCTGACCCAGACGCAGAACGAAGAACTCAAGACACTCAATGCCAGCCTCGAAGACAAGGTACGTCAACGCACCGAGGAACTGCAGATCGCCAATCAGGAGATCTCGCTGACCATGGAAAAGGTGAAGAAAAACTTCTTCACCACCGTGCAGGTGCTTTCCAATCTGCTTGAAATGCGTGCCCCCAGCCTCGCCGGGCACGGCAGGCGTGTGGCAGATGTGGCCAAACGCCTTGCAGTGAAAATGAAACTGCCGTCTGACGTCGTAAACGATGTTCTCCTTGGCGGTCTTCTGCATGACATAGGCAAAATTGGATACTCTGATGAGATTCTAAAAAAGCCTTTCCCGAAAATGAGCCAGGATGAGCTTGGCATCGCACGCAAGCATCCTTTGAACGGCGCCGCAGCACTACTATCGCTTCCCGACATGCGGGCCGTGGCCGACATCATTCGATGCCACCACGAACGTTGGGATGGACAAGGCTACCCATCCAATCTATCCGGAATGGACATTCCAATCGGTGCCAGAATCGTAGCGCTGGCGAATGATTTTGACTCAGTTCAGGTGGGTACGCTCTCAGCGAAAAGAATGACTGTGGAGGAAGCCAAGACCTACGTGCTCGAAGGCCGCAAGTTCCGTTACGACCCGATGGTGGTGGATGCCTTTGCCGAACTGATCGGCCGGGTAGCACAGCCCGTCAAGGCGCACGAGGAACGCAAGATCGACATCAGCGAACTCAAGGTGGGAATGGTGCTGGCGCGCGATCTGTATAGCCCCGAGGGGATCCTGCTGCTCTCGGTCGATTATGTGCTCGACGAGTTGCTCGTCAAGCAGCTGCGCGAGTATCAGGATGCCTATGGCAAAAAGCTCAATCTCAGCGTCAAGGCCTGAATACACGCACCTAAATACATTCAACACTGGGAGGTGGTATGGAATCCCGCATCATGATCATCGATGACGAGGCCAACATTCTCCAGGCGCTCAGGCGTCTGCTCAATGCCGCGCCCTGCGCTTACGGAAAATTCAGCTTCGATCTCTATGTCGAAACCTATGTATCCGCCAAAGGAGCGCTGGAACACGCCCGCAACCACCCGTTTGACATGTTCATCAGCGATTACCGCATGCCCGAGATGGATGGCGTCAGCCTGCTCAAGCAGATCAGGGAAACCCAGCCAGACGCTGTGTATCTGATTCTTTCAGGCTACGCCGATCTGAATGGCCTGATGCGCGCGATCAACGAAGTGGGGATAGGCCGGTTCATCAGTAAACCCTGGAATGATTACGAACTGGTCTCCACCATCGCACAGACGCTTTCCTCCCGGGCCCTGATGCAGGAGAACAGACAGCTGGCCAACCTTATGCGCCGTGACTGTGGTGACATCACACCCCAGGCGTATGAAGAAAGCCTCCTGGAGAGCATTGAGCCGGGCATCACGAAGGTGAACTGGGGGCCTGATGGTTCCGTTCTGCTGGAAGTGGAAGAGACAACTGCGCCTCTTCCACCCCCCCATCACTAAACCTTCGTGCGCGGCGTGGACCCACCAGGCGCCGCGCGCAGATATTGCAGCGGCCAACTGGCGGTATGCCCCAGCGCCTGCGCGGCATGCACCGGCCAGTAGGGGTCACGCAGCTCATCACGCCCCACCAGCACCAGATCAGCCTGTTTGGTGCGGATGATGTGGTCGGCCTGGGCAGGTGCGGTAATCAAACCGACGGCAGCGGTGGCAATACCGGTTTCGCGGCGCACACGCTCGGCGAATTCTGTCTGATAGCCCGGCCCGATTGGAATGCTGGCTGCAGGCACCATGCCGCCGGAAGAGGTATCGATCAGATCAACACCTTCGTCGCGCAGCAGGCGGGAGAGTTCTACGGTTTCCTCGACATTCCAGCCACCGTCCACCCAATCTGTCGCGGATAGGCGCACGAACAGGGGCAGATTCTCCGGCCACACCGCGCGCACTGCTGCCGCCACTTCACGCGTCAGGCGGGCACGGTTTTCGAAACTGCCGCCGTATTCGTCGCTACGCCGATTGGCGAGCGGGGAGAGGAACTGGTGCAGCAGATAGCCATGTGCCGCGTGAATCTCGACGACTTTGTAGCCAGCCGTCAGGGCACGCTTTGCAGCACTCGCAAAATCCGTCACCACCTGCCGGATGCCGGCCTGATCAAGTGCCTGGGGTTCGGCAAAACCTTCACCGAAAGCCACAGCAGAGGGCGCTACCGTCTGCCAGCCGCCTTGTGCAACCGAAAGGCTGCCACTGCCAGCACCAGGAATCCAGGTGCTGGCCTTGCGCCCGGCGTGCGCCAGTTGCACACCGGCAACGGCTCCCTGGGAATGCACAAACCGCACCACACGGGCTACGGCATCCACCTGGGCATCGTTCCACAGGCCCAGATCGGCGGGGCTGATGCGGCCAGCCGGAGCCACTGCAGTGGCTTCCGTAATGATGAGCCCGGCACCACCGGATGCCCGGCTACCCAGATGAACGAGATGCCAATCGTCGGCCACCCCATCTATAGCGGAATAGGTACACATCGGAGGAATCGCGATGCGGTTGGGAATGGTGACCCCACGCAGGGTCAGCGGTGAAAACAGGTGACTCATCAATCTCTCCAATGGAAAATGATAAAAGGCTACTCCAGCCAGACTGTACCTGTCGCGCCCAGAAAAGCAGGATCTTCTCGCATTCACTCTATCCTCATCGGGATTGCGGAACCTTGATCACGGCCTCGCCCCAGCGATCACCCACGGCCTTTCAGGCAAAACGAAGGATAGACCACGCCATTTACCCAGAATTCCGGAAATGAAAAACAAAAGGCCCCATGCGGGGCCTCGTGCATTCAACGCGGCAGGGATCAGATCGCCTGCTCGTTGGTTTCGCCCGTCCGGATGCGTACGACCTGCTCAACCGGCACCACGAAGATCTTGCCATCGCCGATCTTGCCAGTGTGGGCGGACTTGACGATGGCTTCGATCGTCTGATCCACGATGTTGTCGGTCACCACGACTTCGACCTTGATCTTCGGCAGAAAATCCACGACATATTCAGCACCGCGATACAGTTCGGTATGACCCTTCTGGCGCCCGAACCCTTTCACTTCAGTCACGGTCAGACCGGTGATGCCAACTTCGGAGAGGGCTTCACGCACTTCGTCGAGCTTGAAGGGCTTGATGATTGCCTCGATTTTTTTCACGGATCTTCTCCTGCGTTTGTAGTGGTGTGAAGTATAGCCAAACTCAGTACTCATCGACATAGCCACTGGCAAGCGGATAGCGCCATTCCCGCCCGAAACTGCAACGCGTGATGCGCACACCGGGCGGAATCAGCCGGCGCCAGCGCTCGGCACGGTGCAGCCGGTCTAGCACCCAGCGCACATCTTCGCCACGATACCCGTGGGCAATGATTTCGCGCGGGCTTTCACGATACTCCATAAAAGCCTGCAGGATGGCATCTACGGTGGCTTCCGAAGGGGCACCCGCTTCCACCGGGCTGCGTGCGCCCTCTGCGGGCAGCCAGTCTGCGGGAATGATCGCGGATGTGCGGTTACGCCACGCGGCAAGGCGCCTCACCAGCCCGGCCGGCACATCCTTGAGCACGGCAAAATCACCATGCCACCCCAGGCTGCGGATTTCTCCTATCGCCATCGTACTCTTGCAGGCACAGGCCAGCACACACCAACCCGAAGGGCTCTCCTGCACAGCCAGGAACATGTCTTCAGCCATGCGGGAAGAAATCGCCTCACCATGCTGCCATTCTTCGCAGACTATACCCAGAGCCAATGCAGCCTGACGTGCCCCCGCCCGTTCAGCCTCCTGGGGGCCGCCTGCAGGCAGCAGGATTGCACGCACACCAGCAGGGCCCACTGCATCCACGGCAATGCACAGCGTGAGCAGGGAATCGAGCGTGCCGGAGAGCCCCAGAACCGCACCCGGGCTACCGGTTTTAGCCAGATAGTCGCGTAGCCCGAGTACCAATGCCTTATACACCTCGGCTTCCAGCGAGGTGCGCGGGGCCAGTGCGGCAGTAACAAACTCTCCCTGCGCATAGTCGAGATAATCAATCCGCTCTTCGAATGCCGGGGCCTGGTAGGCCAGCCCGCCTTCCGGGTTGATGGCGAACGAGGCACCATCAAACACCAGATCACCCTGCCCGCCCACCAGATTGCAGTACAGCATGGCCATGCCCGTGGCGCGCACGCGCTGGCGGATCACTTCGAGGCGGCGCGCCTGCTTGCCAATGTGATACGGCGAGGCATTGAGCACCAGCAGCACTTCGGCTCCTGCCCGGCTCGCCGCCTCCACCACCTCGGGCTCCCAGATATCCGCACAGATATTGATGCCGACTGCCACGCCCCCGATCTGGATGACGCAGGTCTGCTCGCCGGAGACGAAATAGCGCAGCTCATCGAACACTTCATAGTTAGGCAGGCGCACTTTGCGATAGAGGGCTTCCACCCGCCCGTCGCGCAACAGCGCGGCAGCGTTATAGCGCACTCCCTCTTCCCAGTGGGGCGTGCCCACCAGCACGTCGATGCCCCGGCACAATTCGGCCAGGCGCAGCAATTCACGCACGCAGGCGAGGCGGAAGTCGCCCCACAGCAGAAGATCCTCAGGGGGATAGCCGCACAGCGCCAGCTCCGGTGTGATGAGCAGATCCGCCCCCTCAGCCAAGGCCGCCTGCGCGGCCTGCGCAATCCGCGCCACATTGCCGGCGAGATCCCCCACCGTGCAATCGAGCTGCGCAACAGCAATCCTGAATCCGGTTTTCATATTCAGGACTATAGCCGGTAAACCGTACAGCCAAAAAAGAAGCCGGCACGCGGCCGGCTTCCCTGATGCTTGCAACAGCCGCCACTACTGGCGCTGCAATCAGCCCATGGTTTTGATCTGGGTGATCACTTCGCCCACAGCCTGCTGGGCGCTACCGTAGAGCATGTTGCAGTTTTCCTGGAAGAACAGTGCGTTTTCGATGCCCGAATAACCGGCGCCCTTGCCGCGCTTGATGACGATTACGTTCTGGGCCTTGTCGCAATCCAGAATCGGCATGCCATAGATCGGGCTGGACTTGTCGGTGCGGGCGACGGGGTTGACCACGTCGTTGGCGCCAATCACCAGGGCCACATCGGTGAGCGGGAACTCGGCGTTGATTTCTTCAAGATCGAAGATCTTGTCGTAAGGCACACCGGCTTCCGCAAGCAGCACGTTCATGTGACCCGGCATACGACCGGCTACCGGGTGGATGGCGAAGCGCACTTCGACACCGGCTTCTTCGAGCAGCTTGGCCATTTCCCAGACCTTGTGTTGCGCACCAGCCACGGCCATGCCGTAGCCCGGCACAATAATGACTTTCTGTGCATAGCGCATCATCGCAGCAGCATCCAGCGCGGAGACTTCCTTCATCGTGCCCTGCGGGCCGGAGCCAGCCTGGGCTTCACCGGTAATCGGGGTGAAGATGATGTTGGAAATCGGCCGGTTCATGGCCTTGGCCATGAGCTGCGTGAGCAGCGTGCCAGAAGCACCCACGACGATACCGGCGATGATCAGCGCCGGGTTGCCCAGCACATAGCCTTCGAGGCCCACTGCCAGGCCCGTAAAGGCGTTGAGCAGAGAGATCACGACGGGCATGTCGGCACCACCGATCGGGCTGGTGAGAACCAGACCGAGCACCAGTGAGAGCACGAAGAAGGCGATCAGATAGGCACTCGGATCGGCGAGACTGCCCGACACAATCACCCCGCCCAGAATCACGGCCGCCAGAGCCAGAAGCGCGTTAACCGCATTCTGGGCCGGCAGGCGCCAGGCCTTCTTCATGATGCCCTGCAGCTTGGCAAACGCGATGCAGGAGCCGGAGAAGGCTACCGAACCGATCAGCGAACCGAGCACAGCGAGCGTGGTGGCCACCGGGCCATGCACGTCGCCACGCGCAAATTCGAGCGCGGCAATCGCTGCAGCGGCACCACCGCCCATGCCGTTATACACGGCCACCATCTGCGGCATGTCGGTCATCTTCACGACCTTGCCCAGATACCATGCGACACCGCCACCGATGATGATTGCGACAATCATCAGCGCGAAGTTCTTCATGTCGGGCGTGAGGAAAGTCACCAAGGTGGCAATCACCATGCCCACACCGGCCCAAACGATCCCGCGGCGTGCGGAGACCGGCGAAGCCATTGCCTTCAGGCCGAGGATGAAAAGCACCGCGACAACGAAGTAAGAGATATTTACAAGCGCCTGGATTCCGTTCACTTGTCACCCTCCTTCTTCTTGCCGGACTTGAACATGCCGAGCATGCGCTCGGTCACCACATAACCACCGGCTGCATTGGCAGCGCCAAGCAGCACGGCAAAGAAACCGATGGCCTGCTGCAGGGGCGTTTCGGCACGGCCAAGCGCCACCATCGCGCCAACCAGCACCACACCGTGCACAAAGTTCGAGCCGGACATCAGCGGGGTGTGCAGGATCACCGGCACACGGGAGATCACTTCGTAGCCCGTAAATGCAGCGAGCATGAAGATGTAGATATAGATGAATTCATTCATGTCTGGAGTCTCTTGAGTTAGAGGCCGAGCACCTGCTTGACCATGGCATGCCGCACTTCCCCATCATGGGTCAGGCACGCGCCGGTAAGCACTTCGTCTTCCCAGTCGAACTGGAACTGGCCTTCCTTGATCATGTGGCCGATGAAATTGAAAAGATTCTTCGAGAACATTTCCGAAGAATGCACTGCCATGCGGCTGGGCAGATGCGTCGGCCCGATGATCTTGGCCGGCCCAACCTGCACCGTTTCACCGGAGACCGTACCAGCGACGTTACCGCCGGTTTCAGCCGCCATATCAACCACCACGGCACCCTGACGCATGCCTGCCACCATTTCGGCGGAGACAATCTGCGGCGCACGCTTGCCGGGAACGGCGGCGGTGGTGATCAGCACATCCACCAGCGAGATGGCCTTGGCCAGCTTGCCTGCCTGCTGGGCTTTTTCTTCATCAGTCAGTTCGCGCGCATAACCACCGGTACCGGCAGCCGACACACCGGTGTCGACGAACTTGGCGCCAAGCGATTCAATCTGCTCGCGGGTTTCGGGGCGCACGTCATAGGCTTCCACCATCGCGCCGAGGCGCTTGGCGGTGGCAATCGCCTGCAGACCTGCAACGCCTGCGCCGATGACCATCACGCGGGCCGGACGGATCGTGCCGGCAGCGTAGGTGAGCATAGGGAAGAACTTTGGGCAGTGAGTGGCAGCGATCAGCACACACTGATAGCCCGAGCACGCAGCCTGGGAGGACAGCGTATCCATACTCTGCGCACGCGAGATGCGCGGAATCAGCTCGGTGGCAAAGGCCGTGATCTTCTTTTCCTGAAGAGCCTTGATGCGGTCAGCGCTGCCATAGGGATGGAGAGAGCCCAGCACGACGGCACCCGCCTTGAGCTTGGCAAGGGTGGCCGGTTCGAGTGCTTCGACGCTGAACACACAGTCGGCAGCAGCGAGCACTTCGTCGGCTGTATCGGCCCACTTTACGTCGGCAAAGTCGGCTTCGACAAAATTGGCACCGGCACATGCACCACGCTGTATCAGGATTTCTGCTCCGACCTGGCGTAATTTCTTCGCCACGTCGGGCACAAGCGCGACCCGCTTTTCAGCAGAATCTGCACTTTTCAGGATTCCAATCACTATTGACATGCACTCTCCTTGAATGTTTTATGCGTACCAATGCCTTGATTATTAAAGGACTCAGACCAAACTGCGCAGCCAGCCACTTTTTTGTCCACCGTTAAGTAGTGTGCACAACGGTACGGCGGTAGAGGGGGAAAGAAGCCTGATATTATGACTTATTTCCAGTAGGGGGAAAACGCCCCTCAAGGCAGGGTTATTCCTACAACAGTCGCTATATGGTGAGATCACCACGACAAATACGGTTCCCGCCTCCCCCACAGGGTACGCGTTTTTCAGCACAGAAACATGACATTGCCTGCAAAGCAGCAGGCCGCTTCAGGGTATTTTAGAAAGTCTCATGAGCAAACATACTGGACGCTACACCCGCAAATCCCGCAATACCTATGCTCCCAAGGCAGGCCTGCCGCCAGGCAGCATTGTTCACGTTGGCGATGTGAAGGTGGACCAGACCAGTTTTTCGCTGTTTGATTATGATGCTGAGAATCTTCGCGAGATTACCTTTGATTCGCTTGAAACCTCGCGCCAGCATCAGCGCCAGAATACCCTGATCTGGCTTGCCGTACACGGCGTGCATGAGCCTGCCGTGATGGAGGAGATCGGCCGCCGTTTCAAACTGCACCCTCTCGTGCTCGAAGACATCGCGAACACACAGCAGCGCCCGAAGCTCGACGAATACGGCGATTATTTCTTCGTGGTGCTGCGCGCCTTCCGTTACAACCACGAAATGCGCGACGCCTCCTCTGACCAGATCAGCATCGTGGTGGGCAAGGATTTCGTGCTCAGCTTCCAGGAACGCGCCTCCCCTCTTTTCGACCCGATCCGCAACCGCCTGCGCAAAGGCTCCGGCAGCCTGCGCACGGCCGGGCCGGGGGCAATCCTGCATGCGCTGATTGATGCGATCGTGGACCAGTATTTCGTGGTGGTCGAAGCGATGAACCAGGATATCGAGGATCTGGAAGATAACCTGATCGGCGGCAGAAGCAATCATTCCATCGAGGACATCAACCACTTCAAGCGGGAAACGGTGGAAATCCGCCGTGCCGTATGGCCGCTACGGGAAGTGCTGGGCAGCGTGCAAAGACTACCCGTCACGATGCTCAGCCACGACACCCAGCTATATTTCCGCGATGTCTATGACCATACCGTGCACGTAATTGAGCAACTCGAATCCATGCGCGACATGATCAGCGGCCTGCTGGACATTTATCTCTCCTCGGTCAGCAACCGCCTCAACGCAGAAGTCCGCATGCTCACCATCGTGACCACGGCATTTGCCCCGGCCACGTTGCTGACAGGCTTCTTCGGAATGAACTTCCACTACCTGCCCTGGCTGGAGCGCAATGATGGATGGGAACTGGTGGTCGCACTGATTGTAGCCGCGGGGCTCGGCCTCATCATTGCGCTATTCTGGCGCCGCTGGTGGATTCGCCTGCATACCTGAGAAGCTGTTCACGATCTAGTAGTACGCTATCGCGTATTACACTGCAGCAAACGAAGTGGAAATCCCATGCGTGAAAGAGGACAATGCGGCATAACAAAGCGTTGGGAGACGCCTGCGGCTTTCCCAACCTACGCCATTGGCCTACCGTGCCGGTTTTCGTAGGGCGCCGACAGGGAACAATGGAGCGTAGCGCAATTGCGCCGGTCAAGCCTCCACCCAGAGGGCGCAAATCAGGATCGGCGCATCCAGACATTCACCCATGCCAAAGCCGGATGAACCAGGCAAAGAATGCCTCGAACCCTGCCCACGGCCTTGCAGCAAGATCACGAACTGGTGTCAGGACGGCGTGATCTTGATGATGGCCAGCGAGATATTGTCGCCACCGCCATCGCCACGACTGCGGGCGGCGTTGATGAGCACCCGCGCCGAAGTGCGGGCATCGAATTCATTAAGCGTGCGCGCCAGCTCGTCATCCGTGATAAGCCCCCACAGCCCATCGGAGCACAGCAGGAAGCAGTCTCCCGGCTCCAGTGCGGCCTCACCCCCGAAATCGATACGCGGGTCCTTTTCTGCTCCCAGACAGGAGAGCAGCAGGTTGCGTTGCGGGTGATGCAGGGCCATCTCCTCGGTGATGCGGTTGGTACGGATCAACTCCCCCACAAGGGAGTGATCCGGCGTGTGCGAAATCATTTTGCCGCGCCGGAAATGATACAGGCGCGAATCGCCGCAATGCGCCCAATCTGCCTTGCCCGGCTGCAGCACCATCACCACGGCGGTACTGTGCGGATCGGCTTCGCTCGTGAAACGCGTGAGCTTGATCACCACATGGGCTTCATCAATGACACTTTTGAGAAACTCGTGAATCAGTTCGCCACGCGGCTGGTAGGTGGCGAAATTCTGCTTGGCCTTGAGGATCACCTGCTGTGCCGCAATTGCCCCGCCCGTATGCCCCCCCATGCCATCGGCAAGCACAGCCAGAAGACAATCTGACCGGGTGGGATGCGGCAGGATCGCGACACGATCCTGCTGATCGTGGCGGTCGCCAATATGCATGGCTGCACAGGTATCAATGGCAAAAGGCATGCGGATCTAATATATTTTGATAGTTTTGGCGATTCTAATATAAACGGAATCACTCAGGGACTTTGCGACGCCAAGCGTCGTAATCCTACCGACCAGATTCCGCACGGAACATGTCCATGACACGGTCGGCAACTTCGTTCATATCATCAGGATGAATCCCCAATTCATCAAGCACTATGTGGCCCATGCCCCCCCAATCGGGTTCACTCAGCCCCTGCTCTCCGGCATGCAGGTGCATCGCCAGATTGAGCACGGCCACCAGAGAGCGTACAGGTGGAGGCACAACCTGCGCAAGTTCATGATGCCATAGGATTGCATCAGCAACCAGCTCGGGCAGGCGCCAATGCCGCGCCAGCAGATAGCCAATCGAGCAGTGATCCACCTGAAAGGCCTGATCCTCCTTATGCACGTCAATCCAGCTATTTGCTCCGCTGGCCCCGGTTTCCTTGCAATACCGGGGAAAACGCTGCATGAGCACGGGCACCCCGCAGTCATGGAAAATTCCGATCATGTAGGCCTGTTCGGGGGTGATAGGCATCAGGGCACCGCCATGCGAACGCTCGTAACAGATCAGGGAGGCTAGTTGGGCAATATTCGTGGTGCGGTTCCAGAATTGCTCAAGGGAGCGTTTTTCGGCGCTCTTGAGGGCGGCGGTGATGCCATAGGCCTGCACCAGCACCGCCGTCTGTCGCAAGCCGACCAGCGCGAGAATCTGTTCGACCGACTGCGGCGGGCGCGCCCGCGAGAAAGCCGCCGAGCGGGTGATCTTGTAGAGCATGGCCGTCAGCCCGGCATCGTGGCTGATCAATTGGGCTACCTCGCGCAGGTCACACTGCCGCGACAGCAACAGCCTGGTGGCGTCAATGACGATCCGTGGCTGTGGAGGTATATGGATCCCCGATGACACCAGACGGGCCACCTCGTCATCAACTTCCTGAAGGGATTGCAGTGGATCGTTTCTCATGCCCGACTTTATCGTCAGGACTTCGCCAAACTGAAGACAGTTTCAACAAAAATCCGTGGCAGATTGATGCAGGCAAAACGCTACCGCGAACAGCCTGTGCCCTCGCCAGGGCAATTCGTTCAGAAGCTGTTCATGATCTTACTGCGAAGGCGTGATTGGGCCTCCTCATTTAACCCATAGGCTGCTCGAAATCCTCATTTATACGAATAAACTCCGGTTTCTGTGCTGCTCTTCGGCCCACTGACGCCTTCTCGCTACAGATCGTGAACAGCTTCTCAGACTGACGACGCTTTGTGACGCACCATGCTGGCCGATTCCGGCAGCGCTTCACACTGGCGGATTTCCGGCCACAAAAGTTTCAGTACGGGAAAGGTGAGCGCGGCCTGGCCACTGGCCCAGAACCTCTCAGTGCCGGCACGTACGATTCCGCATTCAAGCCCGCTGTCCTGCAGCTTACGCTGCAGTTGATGGGCTACGGCAGCACCGGTATCGATAATCTTCACGGCTGGCCCTACATGCGCCTGAATCTGTTCGCGCAGAAACACATAATGTGTGCAGCCAAGCACGATCACATCGGCCCCGCCGGCAAGCATGGGGTCCAGATGGCGGGCCAGGAGATCGCGCACCCGTGGCGTATCACATTCGCCGCGCTCAACCGCTTCAACCAGCCCGACACCGGGGCGTACAAGCACCCGGATGCCGCGCCCGAAGCGGTCCAGCAGCGCGGCAAAGCGTGCGCTCTTGAGTGTGCCGGTGGTGGCCAGCACACCCACCACGCCTTTGCGGGTGGCCTCGGTGGCGGGTTTGACGGCCGGCTCCATTGCGATGACGGGGACTGCCGGCCAGCGGCTGCGGATGGCGCTGGCCGCGGCAGCCGTGGCCGTATTGCAGGCAATCACGATGGCCTTGGCGCCCTGCCCGACGAGGAATTCACAGATTTCCAGCGAACGCTCGGTGATGAGTTCCTGGGATTTCTCGCCGTAGGGCGCATTTCCCGAGTCCGCACAGCAGAGCAGATCCTCCGCCGGCAGCAGAGCGCGGATTTCGCGCAGGACGGACAAACCGCCCATGCCCGAATCAAATACACCAATTGGCCGTGAATCAGTCATCTGCGCAAATCAGATCTTCTTCGCCAGATCTGCCGCGGCACCGATATAGCTGGCAGGCGTCATGGCCAGCAGGCGTGCCTTGTCAGCCGGCGGAATTTCCAGCCCGGCCACGAAGGCCTGCAGGCTCTCCTTGCTGATGTGCGCACCACGCGTGAGTTCCTTGAGGCGGTCGTAGGGGTTCTCGAAGCCATAGCGACGCATCACGGTCTGGATCGGCTCGGCGAGCACTTCCCAAGCGTTGTCGATATCAGCAGCCATCGCTGCAGGATTAGCTTCAAGCTTGCCCAGGCCGCGCAGACAGGAATCCAGGCCGAGCAGGCTGTGGCCGATGGCCACCCCCATGTTGCGCAGCACGGTGGAGTCCGTCAGGTCGCGCTGCATGCGCGAGATCGGCAGCTTTTCGGAGAAGTGCCGCAGCAGCGAGTTGGAGACCCCGAAGTTGCCTTCGGCGTTTTCGAAATCGATGGGATTAACCTTGTGCGGCATGGTGGAACTGCCGACTTCGCCCTTCTTGACCTTCTGCTTGAAGAAACCCAGCGAGACGTACATCCAGATATCGCGACAGGCGTCGATGAGCATGGTGTTGGCACGGGCAATGGCATCATAGAGTTCGGCCATTGAGTCGTGCGGCTCGATCTGGATGGTGTAGGGATTGAACACCAGCCCCAGGGATTCGACAAACTTCTGGTTGAAGGCCGGCCAGTCCACATCCGGGTAGGCGGAGAGGTGGGCATTGTAGTTGCCGACAGCACCGTTGAACTTGGCCGTCATCTCGACTGCCGCAATCGCCTTGCGCGCACGCCGCAGGCGGTAGGCGATATTGGCCATTTCCTTGCCCAGGGTCGTCGGGCTGGCGGGCTGGCCATGGGTGCGCGAGAGCATCGGCAGGTCGGCAAGCAGGTGCGCAAGCTCCACGAAACGCTCGATCACCTTGTCCAGCGCAGGCAGATACACTGCGTCACGCGATTCCTTGAGCATCAGCGCGTGCGAGGTGTTGTTGATGTCTTCCGAGGTGCACGCGAAATGGATGAATTCGGCGGCCTTGAGCACTTCAGGATTGGACTTGAAGCGCTGGTCTTTCATCCAGTATTCCATGGCCTTCACGTCATGGTTGGTGCGCGCCTCGATTTCCTTCACGGCGGCACCATCAGCTTCGGAGAACGCGGCAATGGCCTGCTCGAAATCTGCCAGGGTGGCGGCCGAAAAAGGGGCGATCTCGACGAATTCGGGGGCCGCAGCAAGTGCCTTGAGCCATGCCAGCTCAACCCGCACACGGTTGCGGATAAGGCCGAACTCGGAGAAGAACGGCCTCAGGCCATCGAGCTTTGCAGCATATCGACCATCCAGGGGAGAGAGCGCCAGCAGCGTATCAATTTGGGAAGACATGAAGGTTCCGCGTTGAAAAGTCAGGAAAAAATGATCCGTGCTGAAAACTGGCAAGCGCTCGGCTCGCTCTGTCTGTTCGGCAGGAAACGAGCGCAATTATAGCCGCTGAGCCTACCGAGTGAATCGAATTTCGGCCCGAGAGGCAGAAATCCGGGGGTAGAGCATACTTTTCTCGCGGAAGCCCCAAGGGAACGTTACAATACCTATAACAGAGCCAGCAGGCACGAATTGGGCTGCGCGACTGTATCTTGCATCTGCCACATCTGGTGGTATAGAGGAAGCCAATAAACAATGAAGAAGCTGGATGATTTCCGCCTGATGTTCGGAAAGCGCGAACTGGTGCCTATCATGGTCGGCGGCATGGGGGTCGATATCTCGACGTCCGCGCTCGCGCTTGAAATTGCTCGCCTGGGCGGAATTGGACATATCTCCGACGCAATGGTCAAAACCATTACGGACCGGCGGTTCAACACCAACTACGTCAAGGAAAAGCTCCAGATTTACAAATTCAATGTCTGCAACATGGACAAGTCCGCCGTGCACTTCCGCCTCAATGAACTGGCGGAAGCAACCAAACTGCACGTGGGCAAGACCATGGAAGCCGTACGTGGCGCGGGCATGGTGTTCATCAACTGCATGGAAAAGCTGACGATGAACGCCCCCAAGGAAACCCTTGCTGTACGTCTGCGTTCGGCCCTGGATGCCGGCATCGACGGCATCACACTGGCCGCCGGGCTGCACCTGAGCAGCTTTTCGCTGATTGAGGATCACCCGCGTTTCCGCGATGCCAAGCTCGGCATTATCGTCTCTTCGGTGCGTGCCCTGCAGCTGTTCATCCGCAAGAACGCCCGCACCAACCGCCTGCCCGACTATGTCGTGGTGGAAGGTCCGCTGGCAGGTGGGCATCTGGGTTTCGGCATGGACTGGGCGAAGTTTGACCTGGCCACCATCGTCGGCGAAGTGCTGACCTGGCTGAAATCCGAAAAGCTGGATATCCCGGTGATTCCGGCCGGTGGCATCTTCACCGGTAGCGACGCTGTGCGCTTCATGGAACAGGGCGCAGCTGGCGTGCAGGTTGCCACGCGCTTTACCGTGGCTGATGAATGCGGACTGCCGGACAAGGTAAAGCAGGAATATTTCCGCGCCAGCGAGGAAGACGTTGAAGTTAACGAAACCTCGCCGACCGGCTACCCGATGCGTATGCTCAAGAGCTCGCCATCGATTGGTGCCGGCACGCGGCCAAACTGCGAAGCTTATGGCTATCTGCTGGATGCCACCGGCCACTGCGCCTACATCAAGGCGTACAACAAGGTGGTTGAGGAAAATCCGGGCGCCAAGAAGGTGGAAGTGTTCGACAAGACCTGTCTGTGCACACACATGCGCAACTTTGACTGCTGGACCTGCGGGCAATACGTGTATCGCCTCAAGGACACGACGGTCAAGGCGGCAGACGGCAGCTACATGCAGCTCTCTGCCCAGCACGTGTTTGAAGACTATCAGTTCAGCACGGATAACCGCATCGCGTTGCCAGCCTTCGCGGCCTGATCACCGGTACCGGTCTCTGTTTCACAGGGACCGGTAAAACGCCGCGTATCGTTCCACCACCCGCGTGCGGGACAGTTCCTGTTCCGCACGCTGGCGTGCCAGCCTCCCCCGCTCCCGCAGTGCCTCACGCCCCTCTGCCAGTGCCTTGCAGATGGCGTCTGCCAGCGCATCATCCTGCGCGGGCGGCACCACCCAGCCGGTATCCCCGATCATCCAGGCCGCGTCGCCCACGTCTGTGACAATGCACGGCAGGCCGCTGCTCATGGCCTCACCGACCACATTCGGCAGCGCCTCCTGAATCGAGCTGAGCACCGACAGATCGAAGCCCGGCAGGCAATCCGGCACATCTTCACGCTGCCCAAGCAGGAACACACGGCCCCGCAAAGCGGGCACACTGGCAAGTTCAGCCAGTTGGGGGTTATCCAATGTCACCCCGCCACCGACGGCCACAAACCGCGCCTGTGGCATACGCTCAGCCACCAATGCAGCAGCACGCAAAAATCCGGCGTGGTTCTTGGCCGGATGCAGGCGCCCGACCATGCCCACCAGCAATTCATCCGCACCTATCTTTAGCGCAGCACGGAAAGCCTCGCGCTTGCCAGCGTCAGGCGTGAAGCGCCCGGTGTCGAGACCATTCGGCAACACAATGGCGGGCGCGCGAAATCCAGCGGCTTGATGCTGCACCTGGGCAGCCTGGGCGACATACAGCGCCCGCCGCGCAAAGCGCGACAGCCATGCATCCGCCCGGATCACCATGCGTGTGGCACGGCTCTCCAGCTCCAGGCGCGCCAGCGTCTGATGAATGCCGAGCACCACGCGGGCCTGCGGTGCAGCAAGGCGGGCCAAATGTGCGGCAAGATCACCGTGGTACATCCAGCCCTGCAGAATATCCGGGCGGAAGGCACGCACGATCTGCCACAGACGCCACAGCCCCGCCAGCGAGGGCCGCGAGGGGCGCATGCCGAGTTCAAACACCTGCACGCCAAGGGCGCGCAGACTCTCACCGACAGCCTGTGGTTCGCGCAAGGACACCACGGCACATTCGATGCCCTGGGCCTGCAAACCCGGCAGCAGAGACTCCAGCGCCCGCTCAGCGCCCCCCACCCCCAGCCCGGAGGTGACAAACAGCACGCGCAGGCTCATACCTTGCTCCGCCGCAAGGCCAGCCAGGAGAGCCGGAACCAGATCAGATGCACCAGCGCGCCCAGCACCAGCACGCCCAGCAGGCGCCCTTCCTGCACCCCAAGCTGCCATGCAGTGAAAGTGACCCCGGCAATACCGATGGCCATGGCCCAGATGACGCGCACCGCCTTGACGGGAGACATACCCATTTCGAGCAGCAGATGATGGGAGTGTCCCCGATCCGCCTTCATCGGGTTGCGCCCTTCGGCAGCACGCCAGAAAGCCACCACCACCATGTCGATCACCGGCACGGCCAATGGAGCCAATGCCACCGTCAGGGGTACCCGCTGCTGCGGCACGTAGGTCAGCGAGAGCTTGAGCACCAGCCAGCACAAGAGCAGGCCCAGCGCGAGTGCCCCGGCATCCCCCATGAACACCCTGGCCCTGGACTGCCAGGGGAAGCGTGCATTCCACAGCAGAAACCCAAGCACTGCTGCACACAGCAGGGCGGCAATCACAGCAAGATCCGAGCGCCCCGCAAATGCGGCAGCCAGCCCCAGCGCGGCAGAAGCTACCGTGATGCATCCGCCCGCGAGGCCATCCAGCCCGTCAATCATGTTGATGGCGTTGAGCACGGCCACAATCATCAATACCGTCAGTGGCACCGCAGCCCAGGCCAGATTGATATGACCCGTCACAAACGGAATTGGAATGGCATACAGCGCGGCCCCGGTGCCGTACACCAGCCACCATGCAGCAATGATCTGGATAACAAGCTTGAGGCGCGCCGAGAGGTTGCGCGCATCATCGACGAGGCCTGTCACAAACAGCAGGATCATCGGCCCCACTGCAGTCTCAAGACTGGGCAACTGGCCGGCAATCACCAGCGCCAGAAGAAACCCGAGCAATACCCCGATCCCGCCCACCACCGGTACCGGCGCGCCATGCCGCTTGCGCTCATCGGGCATATCCACCAGGCGCAGGCCCGGCGCACAGCGCGCCAGCAGGAGGCAGGCCACGGCGGAGATTACAAACGCACTCAAGCAATATAACCAAGTCATACAGAACCCTGTGTACCGGCAGACGCATAGATCGCGCAGGTCTGCGCGATCACCTGATGATCGGAATAAACAGTCTCGACACGTTCACGCGCGGCCTGCCCCATTCGTTGACGCAATTCTTCATCGCGCAGCAGATGCAAAATCGTCCCGGCAAGTTTCTCAGGCGCGGCGGGCGGCACCAGAGCGCCATTTTCTCCATCCACCACCACATCGCGGCAACCCGGCACATCGGTGGCCACCATCGGGACGCCACAAGCTGCGCCTTCCAGCAGCGCGCGCGGAATTCCCTCCCCCTGGGTACTCGCCAGCACCACCACCGCAGCGGCCTGATTGAGTTCGAGCACATCGCTGCGCTGGCCGAGAAACTCCACCACAGCTTCCTTTTGCCAGGCATCGACATCGGCAGTGCTGACACTTTCCGGGTTCCCCGGATCGGGAGCACCAGCCAACAGGAAACGCGCGCCGGGCAGTGCCTCACGCACGATACGGGCTGCAGCCACGAAATCTGCCACCCCCTTGGAGTGCAGCAGGCGCGCCATCATCAGCACTACAGGCTGGCGGGCTGCGCGCCCCGGGCAAAAATGCGCCGTATTGATGCCATCACCGGGAATCACGCTGAAGCGGCTGGCGGCCAGCACGCCATAGCCGGCGAGCGTATCGAGGTTGTCGCGGTTCTGGAAGATCACGCTGGTGCCACACAGGGCACGCCGGTACAGGCCCAGCACCACCGGGCGGATGAGACGTGCCTTGAGCGTGTTGGCGAGCAGCGCAAACCCCAGGCCGGTCACCGAATTGACCACCCGGCGCACACCAGCACGGCGGGCAGCAAACGAGCCATAGATCACACACTTGATCGTGAAGTGATGCACCAGATCCGGCTTCAGCTCGCGATACAGGCGCGCAATGCGCCGAATCGTCAGCACTTCGGCAAGCGGATTGATGCCACTGCGTGAGACGGGCAAAGCCTCCCAGCGAAAACCCAGCTCGCGCAGGCGTGGGCCGAATTCGCCGGGCGGGCTGAGGAGGATCACCTCATCACCACGCGCCCGCAGGGCCTGTGCCAGCGAGAGCTTGAAGTTGTAGAGAAACCAGTCGGTATTGGCAAACAGCACGATCTTCATAACAGGCGGCGCAAACGCACCGTGCGCACTCCATCAAAATCCGCAAAAACCAGCACCGCCGCATAAACGAGTGCTCCTCCGGCCACTTTGAGCACAATACCTGCCCAGCTCTGCACCGGCCATACAGTCAGCAATACAGCCATCAGCACCGTCGCCAGCAGTGGCGGCCAGACCGCGGCAAGGGGCAGCCAGGGGCGCAATACGCCGCGCGCGCAGGCAATGCTCAGCAGAATGCCGCAGCCCTGCCCCAGCAACACACCTGCGGCAGCGCCGGTGATGCCATAGTGGGGAATCGCCAGCCAGGCCATTCCCAATGACGCCAGTGCGGCACCGGCAATCGTCGCGGAATGGCGCCAGACCCGTTTCCCCAGGAGCAAGGGCAGATCAAAATAGTACAGCTTCACGGCCGAGGCGATCGCCGCCAGGGCAACAAAAGCCAGCATCCACGGGGAGACTCCGGCATACGCGGCCCCGTACAGCTTTGGTACCACATCCGGCAGAATCAGCGCACACCCGGCCCCGGCCGGCAACACCACGGCCAGCCCCAGACTGGCATAGGCGGAATACAGGCGCTGCACGCCGGGAAAATCCTTCTGCCCCCAGGCCATGACCATCCGGGGATACCAGGCCATGCACAGCCCGCTGAAAACAAGCCCCAGTGTCTGCTGGGCGAGATCACTCACGGCACTATAGCGGCCAAGCTCTTCAAGCGAAACAAGGTGCTGCAGCAGATACCGGTCTCCCCAGGCCAGCACATAGCTCAGCAGCGAGGTAAACATCAGCGGGCCGGCAAAGGAACGCACCACTGGCCATTGCGAATGCACATCCGCCGTACTGCGGGCAAACCACAGCGGCAGCGTTCCGGCCAGCAGCACCGCCGCCAGAAAGGCCAGGCTCATCGCGCCGAGTACCGCAGCGGCACCTCCGCCGCAGCGCATGGCGAACCAGGCCAGGGCACAGGCAAGGCAGGCCTTGGCAAGAAACATCAGGGAATAGCGGCGGCTGTTCTGGGCCGCTGCCAGATATTGGCCGGAGAAGTCAAAAAAGCCCTGCGCCAGGGCCATGCAGGCAGCCAGCAAGAGCACATGCCCATGCATGACTGCAAGCCCACAGGCGTCCAGAATAGCAGCCAGCAGGATGAGGAAGAGCCCGGTACCCAGCAATAGCCGGCGCAGCAGCACCAGCAAAGGCTCGCGGATGTCCGCCTCCCCATAAAACCGCGCCAGCGTGCCATTGAGGGGATTGAAGATAATCTGGGTCACGATTGCCGCAGCCGCCATGGCCAGCGTGTATTGCCCATAGCTGGCCGGCCCGAGGCCACGCACGATCAGCGTGAGAGTCAGCATGGCCAGCGCACCGGCAGCCAGGCGGGTGCCAATGTAGGCGGCCGAGGTGCGTAAGCTCACCGGGCGTCCCCCAGCGTCTGCTGCGCCAGCGCGATCCAGCGCTGTGCAACATCGGGAGCCGCAAAACTGTGCGCCCGCGCCCGCAGGGCCGCCTGCAAATCCCGGCGGGCCTGCTCCGGCATTGTCAAACGTGCCTGGATTGCCTGCACCAGCGCAGCAGAATCACCGACAGGCACCAGCATGTGCTGCAGATCTGGCCCAAGAATCTCGGGCGGGCCATACGGGCAGGCTGTACCAGCCACCAGACAGCCCTCGCCCATGGCCTCCATCAGCACATTCGACCAGCCTTCAAAGCGCGAGCTCATGACGAATACACTGGCGCGCTGATAAAACGGACGCGGATCGCGCACCCAGCCGAGCAGCCGCACTTCCTGCGTCAAGCCAAGCCGGGCCGCCTGTTCTTCCACCTTGCCACGATCTGCCCCGTCTCCTACCAGCAGCAAGGGAGGACGCCCGGCCGGCAGGGCTGCGTAAGCATCAAGCAGCACATCCAGCCCTTTGGCATGCCAATCCAGACGACCGACAAACAGGATGAAGCGGGAAGGCAGGTCGGCAGGCGAGGCCCCGCTCTCTTCCGGCGGGCGCAGCACCAGTGGATTCGGGATGTGTGCCAGACGGGCAGGTGCCATATGCAGGCTCTTGCGCAGCTCTTCCTGCACGCCCTGGGATACCGCCACCACACGCGCCGGGAACCGGTAGAACAGGGCCAGCATGAGGCGCCGCAGCGGGCTCAGCCACTGCGGGTTGTGATGCACGGAAACGATCAGGCGGGAGAGCCAGCCATCCAGGAGCCCCGCCAGCACGCAGACCATGCCGGCTTCGTCCATGAAAGCCATGACGCTATCGGGCTGAAATTCCCGCGTCAGCCTGCGCACGGCGCGAACCCGCCGCCAGGCATTCGCGATGCGCCCCCATAGGTCAGGTCGGGCAGGCACAGAGAGGGTTTCCAGGGCAACCCCAAAATCCAGCTGTTCCGGCCCCAGATGATAGGTGAGCACGCGCACCGTATGCGTCTGTGCCCATTCCCTGGACAGAACGGCAGCCACCTGTTCGGCGCCGCCACCGAACGCCAGGGGAATCACAACCAGTATTTTCATGCAATCAAAGTCTTGCCGGCCGGTACGGCCAGAATCATCAGGTAGGCATGCCCGGGTTCGGGCGCCTGCAATTCACGCATCTGCACTCTCTCACCCTGCCACACGCGACGTAGCCAGCTCGCCGGCCCCGGAGCCGCACTACTCACCGAGCTCTCAAGCGCATAAAAATGGGCGTAACCCAGGCTGCGCAGGAATTCGAAAGTGCTGCCGCCGGTATCGCCAATGTTCAGACACTCGAACAGCACCCAGGGCTGATGGCGCCTAAGCGTCTGCTCCAGCCCTCTCAGCGCGGAAAGTTCGGCGCCCTCCACATCAAGCTTGATCAGCCCGATAGCATCCTGCAGCTCAAGCTCGGCCAGCGCCTCATCCCCACGCCGAACCGGGCATTGCACGGCCACGCCGCTTGCCTGGGTTGTCGGTCCGCTGGCAAATGCAAAGCCGGAAGCCCCCAGATTGCCCTGCGTGTTCGAGAAAAATTCCAGGCTTGCTTCGTGATCGGCAAACCCGACAGGCAGCACCCGGATATTCCGCCCGCTCAACGCGACATTCGCGCGCAGAATGTGCAAGGTCCGGGGGTTGGGTTCAACAGCAATCACGGATTTGAAAAACCCGGAGAAAAACAGTGAGTGATTGCCGATATTCGCGCCGACATCGAGTGCAAGCTGCCCCGCAAACTCGGCCTTCAGCGACTTCAGAAAGGTCTGAAAGAGTGGCTGCAGCAGTTGACCTTCGTGCAAGCCGGCAACAATCATCTCGCTGGATATCTCATCCCCCAACGGCACTACATGCGCGGGCAGCGCATTTTCATCACGCCCGGCCAGTACCCAGCGCAACAGTCTGCGCGATACTCCCATACGCAGGGAACCCCAGCTATCTCGATACTGGACCTGGTTCATCGGATGATCATGCACTCAAGGGAAGCGCGCAGTATACACGCCCCAAACAGCATCTTCGCCTGACAATGTCCTGAAGCCGGTCATGCTTTCAGACACAGCACCCTCAGGACATTTTGCGCAGTTCTCTAGCGCAGGCAGGCACGCCCCATGATGGGCAGGCCACTCAGCCCCTGATCCTCACGCTTTTCATCATAATTGGCCGCCCATTCACGCAGATCGGGGCGGTAGCCGGAAAAACCATCGCACAAGGCCACGGCAATCCTGTCCAGCGAGGCTGTCCGTTCTGTCTCCGCATAGGCCTCGGCACAGCGCATCATCATGAACCACGCCGGTTTGTACTGCCAATGCGCGTCACATTGCGTAGCCTGCCTGTCCGGGTGGCCTTCATCAGGGTGCCAGCTCTGCAAGCGCAAGCCTTCCGCCTGGGTTGTGAACACCGAAAAACGCGAAATCTTCGCCAATTCAGCCCGCGCAGACAGTCTCTGTGCCATGGTGGTTTCCGGTTCACCGGCGGCAAGCGCCCCGTAGGCCTTATACACGGCAGCCCAGTCCCAACCCACCCAGGCCAGACACACCAACGCCAACACCGCGACAGCACCGCCCACCCAGCGAGGCAACATCAAGAGCGAATCTGCGCCGCTTTCGTGATCCGCAATCCCGATGCACAAACCCACCGGTACAAGGAAGTAGGTATACCAGAGCGGGTATTCGACCATGCTGTGCAGCCCCACCACCCCGACACAAGCCAAAGCCAGCAAAGCGCCTGTCGTCAGCTTTTTCAGCATCAGCCGCAGATACCAGATACCCAGCCCTCCCAGAAACACAAGGCTCACCGGCAGACCAAACTCGGCACCCATGTTCAGCGGCAGATTGTGGGCATGCTCGGCAAACTTGGGGAAGCTGGCTGGCGCCGTAGTGAACATGGCGTCAATCGATGCCTTGTAGAACGTGGCAGGCCCCTGCCCGATCCACGGATGGGCCTTGATTGCCTGCAGGGCTGCTCCCCAGTTGTAGAGACGCTGACCATTCGAGCCTGCGTCCCCGGCACGATCAATCGCCGTGGTGACATCAAACGCATTCAGGATATGGCCAAAGGTCACGAGCCCCTGGGAGACGACCGACAGCGCCCCCACGGAAAGCAGTGCCAGCCCCATTTCGCGGACCCGCAGATCATGCCGCCCACGCCAGCAGGCCAAGGCACCTATCACCAGAAACAGGCCGGTGTACAGCAAAGTACCGCGCGAAGCCGAGGCTGCAGCAGCGAGAGTCAGCCAGAAAGCCAGCACAAGCGTTCCGGTGGACACCCACCAGCGCCGCAGCGGAAACTGGCTGAACAGGTAGCACAGGGCACCCAGACCAATGAAGATCAGGTCAGCATAGTGATTGGCCTGCCCCACATTGCCGAAAGCCTGCAGATACATCTTCTGCATGACCATGCCACCGAAAGTCCAGCCTGAGAGCTGCGCCAGCCCGGCCAGCGACTGCAGCCACGCGCAGCCCAGCATGCCCGCTGCCAGAAACGCCACGCCCCGCGTCTCCGCCGCCATTCCCCCAAGCACGTAGCAGAGCAGGAGCAAACCCAGATACAGCGCATACCCCAGCCCAGGGATGCGCAGCTGCCAGGCCAGGCACACCACCACCAGCCCCACGACCAGGCAAGGCAGGTAGCCAAATCCGACACGCGTGTCCGACGTCCCCGCAAGGCACAGACAAAAACCCAGCACGGCAGCCAGTGCGCTCGCGCCTTCTGCCGCGACGACTGTCTGCGGGTGAACGTGCACATTGAGCATGGAAGCACAAGCCAAACCCAGCGCCAGAATGATCAGGCCACTTACGACAAACACTCTTTGATTGTTCATGGGCAACAGCAAAGGAAACAAGGCCAACAAAAGCCGCAATCTTACCCGTTAGCCCGGCAGGGCTGAATGCGCTCCGCGCAAGAAAACGCCACGAATTGCGCCGAGTCATGACACAAATTGACATTTTTTGCGTGAAGCACGCCGCAATTTGTCAGGTGGGTTAAAGCTTGCTTCCTGCCAAACACCAGAAAAACAGGTAATTCAGGCTCTAATCACGCAGCAACGAGGATGGCACGATACTCGCGTACACCAAGGTGAACCTGACAGATTGGTGACAACCAATCGGGCACATCCCCTAATTACAACATGACACCAATCCTATAAACAGGTTGTCGCGCAGAGGAACGCTGGAATGAAAAAAAATCAAGGCTTTACGCTGATTGAACTGATGATCGTGGTGGCGATCATTGGGATACTGGCTGCAGTTGCCATCCCGATGTATAGCGACTACGTTCACCGTGCGCATATTTCGGAAGGGCTGACGCTGTCTTCCGAAGCAAAAGCCAAAGTCATGGAATACTATCTATCGAATAACAGCTTCCCGGCAGACAATCCTACTGCCAACCTGGCCGGCACCATCACGGGCAATGCGGTAAGTTCCGTTACCATCAGCTCCGGCAAAATCATTATCACGTATAACGACAAAACCGGTGCCGCTGGCGATAACATCATTCTTTCCCCTACAACAGCAGCCGGTTCGGTGCAATGGAGTTGCAAAGGGGGATCGCTCATCAGCACGCTTCGCCCTGCCGCATGCCGTTAAATTTAACCCGCTGATCTCATGAAAAAGCCGAAGCCACTGCTGCAAGCATAAGGCGTCGGCTCAGTCGTTCAAAACAAACCCTGCAGTTCAGCATTGGAACGCCCGAAAAATAAGCTCCCGGGTATTTAAAAAGACTCCTCAGAAACATAGCAGGACTGAAATTTTCGATCCGAAATTTTCCCAGCTGAATTGCATCGCAAACGCGTGCACCCGCGCTTTTGGCAGAGGCGAATCCAGAAGCGTGACAATGGCATCAGCCAGCGCCTGCGCATTGGCGGGCTCCACCAACAATCCATTCTCGCCATTACGCACGGCATCCACAACACCCCCGGTGGCATAGGCTGCCGTGGCAACGCCGTACATTGCCGCTTCGATGGCAACCATGCCAAAGCCTTCCGGGTTGTTCGGTATATGCCTCACAGGAAAAACGTGAAGATCGGCAGCAAGAAACGCTTCCTGCAAAACCTCGTCAGTGACGCTTCCTAGCAGCCGGATATGCGCGCCCACCCCTGCAGCATCGGCGGCCGCCTGAATAGACGCAGGGCTCTGAGCTTCGGCAAACAGGGCGTTTTTGGGCTCGGTACCGATGATGACAAATACAACATCCGGCTGTTTTGCGACAATCAGCGGCAACGCCTCTTGTACAAATTCGCGTAGCCCTTTGCGCGCGGCGAGCCGCCCGACAGAGAGCAGCACTTTCTTATCCTCTAGCCCGTATCGCTCGCGAAAACCCTGGCCCTGGCGAGTATCTCCCAAAGGCACTTCAGCCACGCCAGGATTAACGACAAAAACCCGTTCAGGCCTGGCACCCAGGTCAATGGCGATCTGGCGGGTCACCCCACTGTTGGCGATCACACCATCCATCCGCCGAACGAAAGGCAGCCACACCACCTGGTAGACAGGATGGGGAACCGTCAGATCCAGGCCATGCACATAGACAAAAGCACGGGCACCAAAGACCCTCGCGAGACACCAGACTATCGGGGCCACCAGACCACTGCCACCGAATACCGCCTCGGGCCGCCACTTCCAGGCGCAGAGCAGACCACGCCATGCCATTCCCGCCAGGCATCGCCAGAGCGGTTTCAAGGCCACTTCGTGGGTCTCAATCCCGGCAGAAACCTGCGCTCTGGCGCCTTCCGGAGCGACTACGGAAATCGCGTGATATTTCGCCAGTTCTTCAACAAGTTGCCCGTTCAGGCGCTCCATGCCACCCAGCACGGGCGGAAAATTCCGCGTGATGACGAGGATTTTTTTCATGGCACCTGATCAGGAATCCTTGTACATCAATGCCGTAATCTGTTCGGACACCAGCCCCATCAGGAAAACCAGCGTCCCTACAGAAAACATCAGGGCGCTCATGTTGGTAAATCTGTAGGAGGTGGCAAAGGTGTACGCATACCATGAAGCGCCAGCTCCCCAGAAAGACAGGGCAATCGGGCCAAAGAGCTTGAGCGGTGAGTACAGCGTGCCAATCTTGAAGATGATCAGCAGAAAGCGCAGCCCGTCGCGCATGATCCGGATGTGGCTCCTGCCAATCCGCCTCGCGGCCTGGATGGGAATGTACTCAACAGAATACCCAGCGCGGAAAAAAGCCATGGTGCTGGTGGTGGGGTACGAAAAACCATTCGGTAGCAGATACAGAAACTCACGAAATTTGGCCGCGCGCACCGCTCTGAACCCTGAGGTGAGATCTTCAACCTCGTGCCCTACCATGTAGGAAGCCAGCCGGTTGTAAAACCGGTTCGCCACCCCACGCCCGACACTGGCCTGCGAGCCGGACTGGCGTGCTCCAACCACCATGTCGGCCCCCGCATTAATACGCTCCAGAAGGCGCTGAATATCGGCTGGATCATGCTGACCATCCGCATCCATAAAGACGAGAATATCACCAGTTGCCGCTCTGGCGCCTGTCTTAATGGCTGCCCCATTCCCCTTGGAATAAGGGTGCGCAACAACCGTGGCGCCGGCAGCCTGGGCCACCTCTGCCGTATTGTCACTTGAGCCATCGTTGACTACCAGAATCTCTGCTTCTGGATAAAGCGCACGAATTCTGGATACCGTCGCACCGATAGCCAGACTTTCGTTTTTGGCAGGAAGAACAATCGAAAGTAAAACGCTCTTGCTCACGGCCAGTCACCTTGTCCTTGCTTGTTGGCGGGAACTTCTTTCACTACCGGCCCTGACGACCTGCCAAAGATAGGCAATATCTTTCTGATAATCTTCCAGGGGACGATCCAGGTGCGCGGGATTTTGGTTCTTCAAGATGATTTCGGCCTGACCCAGCAGCTTTGCTGCACACCCCCAATTACCAGCATTCGCATTTTCGGCAACCATCAACATTCCCGGAGAGATTTCATTATAAAGATTTGATGCTTTCTGATAGGAGGCACAGGCGTCTTCGAAACGCCTGTCTCTGAGATATATTTTTGCACGGAGATAGGGCATCAACCGGGTAAACAAGGGCAATTTCCCATATGCCGCATTCTTTTCCAGTGCATCAATCAACAAAAGCGTATCTGCACGATAGACTTCCGGCGAAGTTGACAAGTTAACATTGTCAACCAATGTTCGAATCGCCATGACCGCCTGGGCATCAAACGGCTGGATGCGGGCACGTTGCGCCGTCATCTCAAAATCTGTGGCAGACGCCTGATTTATATAAACTTTCTGTATCAGCAAGGAAAAATTCAAAAGAGTGCTATTGGGCATTTTCTCTGTTGCCTTTTCGAGCACTGCAATCCCTTGCTCAGGCCGACCGCTGCGAAGCAGAAAATTTGCCAGAGCATTCTGGGCACGTGGAGAGTCCGGACTTAATTCTGCCCAATAAAGCTCAAGATTCTGTTCGTTTGCCCAGAGTTCAGACCTCTTCCATAGGAGAAAAGAGAAAAACGAAAGGATCAGAATAACAATAATTGGAAATAACTCTTTCGATTTTTTTCTGGTAAAACTATGCAAAAGACACACCACAGGCAGAAACAGAAAGGCCGCTGAAAGATAATTTCGATGCTCGAAATAAGGTTCCAAGCCGATAACCGTGGATTCGATCAGGTGCCCAACAAAGAAGAACAGAATGGCAAAACTCAGAAGTGCATTTTTCCTGCGTACCCAGAAAGAAGAACCAAACAAAGTGATAATTCCCAATATAGCCGGCAAGGTTGTCCAGGGCGTCAGCAGGCCCTTTGAGATCTCGATTCCATCCTGAAAAAGGCCTTTGCCTTCTATCTGCGGCAGAAAAATGTAGCGCAGATATTCCCACAAAATTCTTGCTTCAGTCATCAGCCGCTCGGGCTGATTAAAATTCCGCTCCGCCCAGGGATGAGCAGAAAAATTTATCAGACTGGCCAGGTACACCAAAATTGCCGCACTTGGCGCCCAGAGAAAAACTGACTTCCATCGCCAGTCCGGGGCTCTTCCTTGCATCGAACCTGCCAGGCAGAACTCAAAAACCATCACCATCATCGGCAGCAGGGCGCCATTCTCCTTGCTCAGCACCCCAAAAAGAGCCCCCAGCACCAGGGAAAAACTCATCCAGCCATAGGCTTTACGGGGGCTACGATCCAGCAAGGAACGGCCCTTGAGGTATCCAAGCATGCCGGCCAGCACAAACAGAGTTGCCAGTTGTGCCATGCGCTGAACCACATATAGCGTAGTCGACAGCATCAGGGGGTGCAGAAACCAGCAGCCGGCTGCAATAACCGCGAGCCACTGTGCAGTTTCCTCGGCAAAGCAAAGCTGGCGCAAAATCAGCAGATTGATCCAGCAGAGCAGCAAGCCGCAAAGAACATGAATCCAGACATTGGTGATCTTGAACCAGGGCGCACAAGACGGCCAGGTATTGTCATCAACCAGAAAGCTCAGTAGTGCCAGTGGCCGCCCGGAAGGCCCCGCCATCCCTGAATGGATATAACTGTAAAAGGTTTTCCAGTCATGCACCGAGCCATAAGCGCCAAGCGACTCAAGATTATGAAAATCGTCAAAGAGAAACCCTCCGGTCGCCGCCCCTGGCTCATAGCACCACCAGGCGAGCAACATCAACAGCGACAAAAAGAAAGCGGGTTTCCAGGCAGTCTTCATCAAGCACTCTCGTCAAATAAAAACGCCCACCATTGGCGGGCGTTCTGAACATGCTACAGCAACTGGCTTAGCGGCAGTTCGAAGGCACATACTTCGTATCGATATTCTGGCCGACTGAGCACGTCCAGGTAATCGAGCCAGCACCCGTCTTCGGCGTCAGGAGAAGTTTGCCACCACTTGCAACCTTGTCATTATAGGCAATGGAGATAGCTCCAGAGTTTACAATAACCGACACGCTCAGAACTGCATTGCCGGTAATGGAGGCAGCCTTGGCCAGCCCGGCACTGGTATTTTCAGAGCCGGCAACTGACGGGAAGTGACCATTGGACTGATAAAATTCGGCGACGGAGGACTTGGCACCATCGGCCAGGGTCAGACCTTCAGACACGTGAGCACGCTTCGTGTAGCTGGAATAGGCCGGCAGGGCGATAGCAGCCAGAATACCGATGATGGCAACCACAATCATCAGTTCGATCAGGGTAAAACCTTTTTGAACGCGCTTCATATAAATCTCCTGAGGAAAAAGTAACGGATGCTTTCCGTAGCTACTATAGAGCCAAGCGCGTGCCATACCCAAACACCATTCGTCGCCAGCAATATTTTGCTTTATTTTCAACAATATAAAAGCAACAACCGACCGCCAGACGGAAGCCAACAATCATCACACTGACGATTTTCGTCACTGCCATTGCCGTAGCTTGTCAATCCGCAAGCAGCTGCAACTCCCACGGCACAGCGTTTTCGGGATCAGGCTGTTATGATTGCGGCTTCAAGGCAAGCGGGTTGCCACGCAAGGATTTGAAACGAGATGGCCGTATATGCTTTGGGCGACGCCCAACCTGCACTGGGTGAAAACGCCTGGATCGCTGACTCAGCCCAGGTGATGGGCAGAATCATTCTGGGGAAACACACTTCTGTGTGGTTCAACGCGGTACTCCGGGGGGATAACGAGGCAATCACCATCGGTGACTACAGCAACGTTCAGGATGGCTCTGTGCTTCACACTGACGATGGTGTGCCGCTGACGATTGATCAATACGTCACGGTCGGCCATATGGCGATGCTGCACGGCTGCACGATTGGTGAAGGCTCACTGATCGGCATGAACGCCGCCATTCTGAATCATGCAGTGATCGGCAAACACTGCCTGATTGGTGCCAAAACCCTGATCCCGGAGGGCAAGGTCATTCCCGACCGGTCTCTGGTGGTTGGCACGCCCGGCCGTATCATCCGAGAACTGACCGACGAAGAAATCGCCCGCATCCACGCCGGCTGTATGAGCTACGTCAGCAATGCTGAGCGCTTTGCGCGTGAGCTGAAACTGATTCGCCCATGATCGCACTGATTCAAAGAGTGAGCCGCGCAAGCGTAGAGATCGAAGAGCAGTGCATCGGCAGCATTGGCCCTGGACTACTGGCCCTGATCGGTATTGAACGCGAAGACGACGAAACCGCCTGCGCCCGCCTGCTTGAAAAAATTACGCACTACCGGGTTTTTGGGGATGAGCAGGGGCGCATGAACCGCTCCCTGCTGGAGCAGCGCGGAGAATTGTTGCTGGTGTCCCAGTTCACATTGGCAGCCGACACTCGCAAGGGAACTCGCCCCGGTTTCTCAAAAGCAGCCTCACCAGAACGGGCAAAGCCATTGTTCGATCACCTGGTGAGGCTGGCGCAAAGCACTCTCCCAACAGTTCAGACCGGCAGATTTGGCGCCGACATGCAGGTCAGCCTTGTCAATGACGGCCCGGTCACATTCTGGCTGGAGGCTTGATGCACCCTGTACGCAAATCCGCTGTGCTTTTTCTGGTGTGTCTGCTGGCTGCCTGCTCCACGCCGCCCCCCAGGCCGGGCGCTCCAGGCACTGCGGGCGAACCTGCACCCGCACGACCAGCAACGCCCCGCAGCAAAGTGGAAGACCAGCGTGCTGCGAATGAAGTGGTGCTTCAGGCCATGGGTCTGCTCGACACCGGTTACCGGTTTGGTGGCAGCAACCCGGAAGCCGGGCTCGATTGCAGCGGCATGGTCAGCCTGGTGGTAGAGCGCGCCACGGGCCGCAAGCTCCCGCATAATGCAGCAAGAATCGCCGCCCAGACCCGCCCGATTTCCAGAGACGATCTTCGCCCGGCCGATCTGGTATTCTTCAACACCAATGGCAACCCATATTCCCACATGGGAATTTACCTGGGCGATGGCCGCTTTGTGCATGCCCCCTCAAGCAAGGGGCGGGTACGCATAGACCAGCTTGGTGCGAGCCATTACGCCAAACGTTTCACAGGCGCCAGGAGCCTGTTCGACTGACAGCCCTAGTGCCGTTGCTCGAGAAACAGCTTCAGTTCAGCAGCGAGCTGCTCAACCGGAGCCTTCCATTCCCCGGGAAACGGGCTGAAGAAGGTTCGCGCATTGGGCCACCAGGGTTGCGTATCGTCGCCAATGCGCCAGCGCCAGTCCACAAAGCTTGGGACGAGTACAAATACCGGCTTGCCAAGGGCTGCTGCCAGATGGGCAACTGAGCAGTCTATCGCCACCACCACATCCAGGGCATCAATGATTGCCGCCGTATCGGCAAAATCAGATAACTCTGGCACCGGATTCAAGGCGGAAAATGTCTGAATGATCACATCACGCTCGGGCCTTGCATCAAAAGCCAGATTGATCCACGAGACGCCTTGAATGGCCGTTAACGCCTCGAGATCTTTCGCTTCGATTGAGCGCATCCAGTCATCAGTTCGCCAGGGATTCCCTGTCGTCACAAGCCCAACCCTCAACCCATTCAGGGCGAGAATCCGCTCGCGCCAAGCCTCACATCTCCCGGGCAAAGACTTGATCAATGCAGGCGTCTTGATTTCCTTCGGAGAGATCTTCAGCACCCGAATCAGCCCAAACAAAGGCGCTGCGAATTCACAACCATGATCGCGTGGATCAGGCCGTATTCCACTCTCAACCACATTTTCCACTCCTTCAGCAGTCCTGACCAGATCACCAAGGCCTTTCCCCACCCAGAATGTGCAGGAAATTCCTCGCTCCCTTAGCGCGGCAAATACCCGAAGGCCCAACAGCACATCACCAAACCCTTGTTCCTGATAGACAAACAGCCGCTTTTTGCCCAAGCGCTCACCATTCCACAATGGAACGGAATCTACTCTTTTGGAAGCATAAAACCCCAGAACCGCCTGATCAAAAATCCGCCAACCCTCTTCCCATTTTTTTCCGCCCATGGCGATATAGAGTTGCCCCAGACTGATAGTCGGGGAGAAGTTTGAAGAGGCGATATTCTCCCGGCAATAGGCAAACAATTCAGCAGACTTTTCCCTATCACCCAAAAAGTAAAAAAATGTCGCCAGCGTCAATGCTATCGACGCATCAAGGCTACCTCTTTGATAAAGCTCTTTAGCACAAGGGCAAGCAATCTCCGCAAAAATATTTGCGTCATTGAGGGATAAAATAATCAGGTTATGTAATTCTGTCTCACCTAATGCCGAAATATTTCTGATACCAAGCTTCATCTTTTTCAGATACTGTGTCTTGGCATTGAAAACCTGAGAAGTGAGAAAATTGCGCTTCAGTACCGGTTGCGCCTGATTGTTCAGGCTGACTAACCCGATCAGAGCATCAAAGGAACGTGGAGCCAGTTCCAACGCTTTCAAATAGTACTCAGCGGCCAGTTCGTAGGCCTCAAACCTCGCATACAGCTGGGCTACCAACAGACAGATTTGCGGATCGGTTTTCCGTTTTTCATACGCGCTCAGCGCAAATTCCAGAGCCCTTTGACTGTCTCCGGTTGTCGTCAGGGACGAAGCAATTATGGCATCCGAGCTCGGATCCGAGACACCAAGCTCCGTCGCTTTCATCAGGGCACTGGCTGCAGCCTGGAAGTTTTTCCCGCTATAAAGGGATTTCCCTGCCAAAAAATGTGCCTCCCCAACATCAGGATTGGATTGAATCAGGGGGAATAATTCAGCCAGGCATTCGTCGCACCGCCTATCAGCATAAAGCTGCCTGGCCTTGCGCAATATCGCATTGCATTCCTGCTCGCTTCTGGGGGCCACAGCCTGGGTTTGCGGCTTGGCGTTCTCGCCTATTCCAACAAGTTTCTGCAGGAAGCTCTTGATCATACCCATCCTTGAAAACGGAGATTATTTCTGGTGTGCGGGGCCGGCATCCGGGATCTGCACAAACACCTCCCCCGGCTTGACCAGGTTGAGTTCCAGGCGCGCGCGCTCTTCCATGGCCTCATAGCCGGATTTGAGATCCTTGATCTCGGAGGCGAGCTCGGCGTTGCGCTTTTCGAGTTCCTGATTCTGAACGCGCAGCGCATCGAGTCTGGCCTGGGTGTCCCGGACATCCTGCCAGCCCCCCTTGCCCCACCAGAGGGGGTATTGCAGAGCAAGCAACAAAACCAGGAAGAACAGGGCCGGCCAGCGTGTCATGGCTACAATCTTTAGATGCAAAAAGGGCGTACCTCACGGCACGCCCTTCATTGTACATTTACCTTCGCAGGATTACTTCAGGCGCAGGTTGTAGAAGGCGGCGCGGCCCGGGTATTCGGCGATGTCGCCCAGATCTTCTTCGATACGCAGCAGCTGGTTGTACTTGGAGATACGGTCGGAACGCGACAGCGAACCCGTCTTGATCTGACCAGCGGACAGGCCCACAGCGATATCGGCAATGGTGCTGTCTTCGGTTTCACCGGAACGGTGCGAGATCACGGCGGTATAACCGGCACGCTTGGCCATTTCCACGGCGGCGAAGGTTTCCGTCAGGGTACCGATCTGGTTGACCTTGATCAGGAT
>DBTS01000061.1:0-581 GCA_002307175.1 Rhodocyclaceae bacterium UBA1310 | reverse complement strand
TTGACCTTGATCAGGATCGAGTTGCAGATGCCCTTTTCGATGCCTTCAGCCAGGATCTTGGTGTTGGTCACGAAGAGATCGTCACCCACCAGCTGAACCTTCTTGCCCAGAGCGTCGGTCAGCAGCTTCCAGCCTTCCCAATCCTGTTCGGCCATGCCGTCTTCGATGGAGATGATCGGGAACTTTTCGACCAGGCTTGCCAGGAACTTGACGTTTTCTTCGGCGGTCAGCGTCAGCTTTTCACCTTCCATGACGTACTTGCCGTCCTGATAGTACTCGGAAGCGGCACAGTCCAGCCCCAGCATCACATCCTTGCCCGGTTCGAAGCCGGCAACCTTGATGGCTTCAACGATCAGTTCCAGGGCTTCCTGGGCGCCGGAGACGTTCGGTGCGAAACCACCTTCGTCGCCAACGGTCGTCGGGTAACCCTTCTTGTCCAGGATCTTCTTCAGGTTATGGAAGATTTCAGCGCCATAGCGCAGGGCTTCACGGAAGCTCGGTGCGCCCACGGGCAGAATCATGCATTCCTGGAAGTCCAGGCTGTTGTTGGCGTGGGCACCGCCGTTGATGATGTTCATCAT
>DBTS01000081.1 GCA_002307175.1 Rhodocyclaceae bacterium UBA1310 | reverse complement strand
GACAAAGCCCTGGAGCGCCTCGAAGAGCTACGCGGTGCGCAACTGAAGACCGGGCGGGCCTGGGCACTCAAGGAAGCCTTGCAACACCTCTGGGACTACAGCTCGCCGGCCTGGGCGATGAAGTACTGGAAGCGCTGGTATTTCTGGGCCACACACAGCCGCTTGCCACCCATGATCAAAGCGGCAAAGCTCATCGAGAGCCATCTACAAAACGTCATGACCTACTTCAAGCACCGGATCACCAACGCAGTGGCAGAGGGGCTGAACTCCAAGATTGCCACCATACAAAAACGGGCCTGCGGCTACCGCAACCGAGATCACTTCAAGATTGCAATCTTCTTTCATTGTGGCGGATTGGATCTATACCCCCCGGCAGTGACCCACACTAAAGTCGGATGAACCGTTAATTAATACCTTGCTGGAACAGGTGATAGGTATGGAAAGCCTAGCCGTCCATGCAGGGTAAATTTTGATGGGTGAGCCATTATTACTGATAGCCAGGAAAGTTCAATGATTATTCCATTCAACAAACCTTATATGTCTGGCAGAGAGCTTGATTATATTTCAGAAGCTCATTCAAATGGTATGCTCGCTGGAGATGGGCCTTTTACTAAGCGTTGTCAGGCTTGGTTGGAAGCACGCATGAAATGTAATAAAGCACTGCTGACACACTCCTGCACTGCGGCACTAGAGATGGCTGCACTCTTGCTGGATATTCAGCCAGGCGACGAAATAATTATGCCTTCCTATACATTCGTCTCAACTGCCAATGCCTTTGTGCTACGTGGTGGAGTTCCGGTGTTTATAGACATCCACCCAGATACGTTAAATCTCGATGAGCGCTTAATTGAAGCAGCAGTAACACCCCGCACCAAGGCGATCGTGCCAGTTCATTATGCAGGGGTCGGATGCGAGATGGATACGATCATGAGCATCGCCCGCCGACTTGGACTTAAAGTTGTGGAAGATGCAGCTCAAGGAGTAATGTCGAGCTATAAGGGACAAGCATTAGGCAGTATCGGCGATCTTGGCGCCTACAGCTTTCACGAGACAAAGAACGTGATCTCTGGGGAAGGTGGAGCACTATTGATCAACGACGCTAATCTAATACTACGGGCGGAAATTATCCGTGAAAAAGGCACCGATCGAAGCAGCTTTTTTCGAGGAGAAGTAAATAAATATACATGGCAAGAAGTCGGATCTTCATTCCTACCCGGGGAGTTGATCGCAGCCTTCTTGTATGCACAACTCGAAGATGCAGACCGAATAACCACCGAACGGATAGCTAGATGGAAGCGCTACCATGAGTCTCTTGAACAACTTGAAGCCTACGGCATACTAAAGCGCCCAGTTATTCCCGACCAATGCGAACACAATGCTCATATGTACTACGTACTGCTAGAACCGCAAATCGACAGAGAAAAACTTCTGAACGCATTCAAGCAAAACGAAATCTGGTCAGTCTTTCACTACGTACCACTTCACTCCTCTCCTGCTGGAAAGCGATATGGCCGAACACACGGCGACCTGAAAGTCACAAATCGGCAGTCTGAACGCTTGATTCGATTGCCGCTATGGATAGGTTTGTCGGACGAACAGCAGGACAAAGTCGTTAAGGTCCTGAAAAATGCAAGCACCTAACGAAAAAACAAAGTAAGTATCCCCCGGCAAAGCCCTGATCTTTACCCACATCTTGCTATGACGGATACGAGCGTCGAGTAAACAAACCACCTTCTGAGAAGGTGGTCTTGCCTTAAGCCCCCCCAGAGGGGGCACACTCAGCGGCCCTTCTGAGAAGACCCCCCCCGAGTTCGACAGTTCGGCGTAAAAAACATCAATTTTTGAGCCTCTATCCACGTAGCCATGCGGGTTTGCGAGGCGTTTCTCAAAAACTCGTGTAATGGCACGTTTTGATTGGATATGCTTTTACTTGGCAAGCTATTGACTGCATGTAAAGTAACGGCATGTTTATCAAAGTCACCTCCTCCGGGTCGCGTCGCTACGTTCAGTTGGTCGAGGCGTATCGTGACGACAAAGGGTTGCCCAAGCAGCGCACGGTTGCCACGCTCGGGCGGCTTGATCAATTGGGCTCCGAGCTTGAATCGGTGATCTCGGGCTTGCTGCGGGTGACTGGTCGGTCTTTGCCAGAGGCGCCTGCCGCACCGAGCGTGGCCTTTGAGTCTTCGCGTGCGTTGGGGGATGTCTGGGCGCTGACTGAACTGTGGAATTCGCTGGGGTTCGATCAGTTGCGCCGGCTCTTCGCACGTACCCGTCACAGCATCGATATTGAAGCCTTGTTGCGGGTGATGGTGCTCAACCGTCTATGCGATCCGGATTCGAAGCTGGGCGTTTTGCGGTGGCTCGAAACCATCGGTTTGCCGGGTGTGATGGCACCCTCCATTGAGCATCAACATCTCTTGCGTGCCATGGATGGGCTCGTTGAACACCAGGACGAGGTGGATGGCGTGATTGCCGGCCTGTTGCGTCCGCTGCTCGATCAGGATCTGGCGGTGGTGTTCTATGACATGACGACCATTCGTGCCGAAGGCTTGTCCGAGCAGACAGATGATGTGCGCAAGTTTGGCATGGCCAAGGAGGGGCTGGTCGCCCGTCAGTTCATGCTGGGCGTGGTTCAGACTGCCGAGGGCATTCCGCTCTATCACGAGGTCTTTGATGGCAACACGGCCGAAGTCACCACCCTCAAACCCACCATTGAGAAGGTAATTGCACGCTTCCCCGTCAAACGCGTGATTGCCGTGGCCGATCGTGGTTTGCTCAGCACCGATAATCTGGCGCAGTTGCAAGGGATTGAATTACCCGGTGGAGGTAAGCTGGAGTTTATTCTGGCCGTCCCCGGGCGACGCTACGCGGATTTCGTGGAGCTGCTCACCCCTTTCCATCAGGCGCAGTGTCAGCGGGCCACCGGGGAGACGCTCGGAGAGCTTGAGTGGGAGGGACAGCGACTGATTGTTGTGCATGATCCACAAACGGCCGCCGAGAAGAGCGCCCAGCGCGATCAGACCCTGGCCGTATTGGAGCAGCAGGCTGCCCAGTGGTCAGGCAAGCTCGATGCCCAGGAGGCGGGTAAAACCACACGCGGACGCAAGCTCTCAGATGGTGGGGCGCGAGCGCGCTTTTATCATGAAGTCTGTGAAGCTCACCTGACGCGGATTGTTCGGGTGGATCTCAAGAGTGAGCTGTTCTGTTATGACATTGACGAACACGCACTGACGCATGCCCGCCTGATGGATGGCAAGTTGCTGTTGGTGACCAATGTGCAGGATTTGACGCCCCTGCAGATTCTGGAGCGTTACAAATCACTGGC
>DBTS01000032.1:14360-32109 GCA_002307175.1 Rhodocyclaceae bacterium UBA1310 | reverse complement strand
GCAACAACAACATCACCAGCGCCGCGGACTTTACCAAGTACAACATCACCTGGACCGATGGCGGTACGGGCTCGGTTGATCCCAAGACCTGGACTTCCACTGCCACCCTCACCCTGCCGGCCTATATGAGCAGCGTGGAACCGGTGAACGCCCAGTGCGTGAAGGATCAGCTCTTCAACTACGCGGGTGCCGGCAAAGGTCTGGCAGAACTGGTTGCCTCCAAGTGCTCCGGTAGCAGCAGCTCTGCTTCTTCTTCCTCTTCCAGCGCTGCCAGTTCGGCCTCGTCCAGCAAGGCTTCTTCCTCTTCGTCAAGTGCTGCCAGCTCCTCTTCGAGCAAGGCATCTTCCAGCGCAGCTTCCTCCTCTAAGGCTAGCAGCTCCTCTTCGAGCAAGGCGTCTTCCAGTGCAGCGTCTTCAGCCAGTTCTTCGAGCAGCTCCAGCGCCACGGCCCCCACGCTGAGTGGCACGGGTGACTACCCGACAGGGTTCAGCAAATGCGCTGATCTCGGCAGCACCTGCTCGGTTCCCTCGGGCTCCGGCTGGGTCGCCTTTGGCCGCAAGGGCAACTGGGTGACCAAGTACGTCGGTGTTGGCAAGAGCGTTGCCTGCACGGTGGCCGTGTTCGGTTCAGAACCGAACGGCAATCCGGACAAGTGCTCCTACCAGAAGTAAGTATCGCGAGCCCCGCCGCAACGGGGCTGCGCGTCTGGCCTGCCTTCGGGCAGGCTTTTTTTTGGATATTCCCCGGCATCACTCAGACATCGGACCAAGATTCGGAGTGGAAACGGCGCGCATTTCCCGCTATTCTTGTGCTGCACCTGCCTGTTTTGCGAAGATTGGCGCTGCAATTAAACACTGGAAACACCGGCAGCTTTTTTCGCCACGGTGCGCGCCCACCCCAATAAGAGGCGATATCATTAGGCGTTATGTCCAAGATACGGTTGAGCGGTTTTCTTCTTGCGGTTGTGGTGTCAGGCTGTGCAGATGTCGGCACAACCGCAGCCAGACTCGATCCTGCCCCCACCGTCCCGAAATACCTCATACTGACCTGCCAGGAAGCATCTGCCGATGCGTGCCATCTTGGTATCGGCAAGCAACCCGCCCCCCAAGATCCGACAATCCACTAGTGTAGTGTTGCGCGTAGATTGGGACTTATAAAAACGATGGATTTTTCGTCGAATCGAGGAGAAAAATACGCGTTTTTATGTCGCAAGAAGAGCGCGGCACTGTGCACTAGGCACGAAGAAAAGAAGCAAGCGGAGCTTACCTGGCGAAAACCACTGATACACGCCCAACCGGCGTATCAGGCTACGACAGAAGCCCGCCGGAATGGCAGCATCACGGCAGAGACCCGATAGCGTAGCACCAGTGCGGCACTCGCCAGCACCGTGCCCAGTTCGGTGAACAGAAGTGTCAGCCAGATCGCATGGGCGCCAAACAGTGATTGCAGCAACCACAGGAAAACCAGCAGCAGAACAAGGCTGCGCAGCACTGCAATGACCAGGGACGCCCCTGGACGCTCGATGGCGGTGAGGTAGCCCGCAACCAGCAGATTGACTCCTGCTGGCAGGAAAGCCAGCGCATACCAGGGGACAGCGCCGCCAATAATGCCCCAAACTTCACGCCCTTCAGGCAGAATCATACGTACCAGCACATCAGCAAAACCCATCGTGCCGAGCGCAAAGAGGGCTGCGCACGCCAGAATCGAGACAACCGCCACCTGCATGGTGCGGCGCATCGCGACCGGATTGTTGGCACCACGGTAGAAACTGATCATCGGCTGCATGCTCTGTACCAGCCCGAGCATGGTGACGATGGCGCCAAGTGTCATGTACTCCATCACCGCATAGGCCGCCAGACCCGGCGTACCAAACAGTTTCACCACGGTGAGATTGAAGGCGTAAATGGTAATGACCGGCGCAATCGCACTGAAAAACTCCGACATGCCGTTGTAACAGATCTGCCAGTAGTAGCCTGGGCCCTGACTGAAATCCGGCAACAAGGTGCTTGAGGCACGCCGGAACCAGAACAGCATCACCGCTGCCGCGCCGAGCTGGCCGATGCCTGTAGCCAGTGCCGCACCTTCCATCTGCATACCCAGCCGCGCAATGAAAAGATAATCAAGACCGGCATTCAGGCAGGCCCCCACGCCCATGGCGAGCAAGCTGATTCTCGCCGAACGCGGATTTTCGGCACGCAACAGAAAACCCAGCGCCGGGCCGGCACAGGCAAAGGGAATGAATACTGCATAGGTGCACAGCAGCGTGCTGCAATGTTTGGCTAGAATCCCGTGTGCGCCAAGGCTGGTCGCCACGGCGTGAGGAAACAGCAGCAACGGCAGCATGAGCAGAGCCCCCACCACCAACAGTGCCACCAGTGTCTGCGCGGCCACCCGGCGAGCCTCCTGCACAGCCCCTTCACCACGCATGCGCGACATCAGTGTGGCGCCCCCTACCCCGATCAGCAGACCGAAGGCATACGGCACATACAACACCGGCAGGGCAAGATTCAGGGCAGCCAGCGCCTGGCTGCCGATATAGCGGCCGATGAAGACACCATCGGCCACAGAATAGATGGCGTAGATCCAGCCCGCCAATACGGTAGGGATCGAAAGCTGAAGAAATTCGCCCGCAATCGAGCGCTTGCTGAACCACTGCATGAATACACCAATACCCTGCGCCTGCTACAAACAGGCATTCCGCTGGCAACATAGGCGCCGAAAGCTTTCCTCTTGACCGAAGAAGCTGTTCTGAGCTACCCCACACGCCAATCTGCCGGCGCTACGCGGCCCTTGTTCCGACAAATCTATCTGATGATAACTGCCATTGGCACTTGCGCCACCTGACCGCGACATTCGGCATCCGCTGATGACGCAGGATTCCGGCAAGCGGGAAGCCCGGAGTGCGTCCACAAAGTTTTTGTATGCACAGAAAAACTTGCCCGGAGGTTCATCCGAAAACCTGCGCGATTATAAGTTTTTATAAAAAACAATTCCATTAATCATTTGTTTTTATTAAGCAAATAAAGTCTAAGCACAGCCCCTACCAGAAAGGCCGGTGGCAAAATTGGCAGCCCAGCCAGGGCCCTGCACAATCCGGCTATTTTTCCGGCCATCCGGGCAGACGACATATGGCATAAAAGCAGTGCCCGGCCATGGGCTAGAATACTGCTTTGCCCAAATCACTCCGCCTGCCACTGCGCACAGCGAAGAGTTCCATCTAGCCTGCGGAGCACACCGATGTACCCGCTGATGTCCCCACCGATCTTCCCACGTCACCTGCCCCTGAGCTCCCTGCTATACGCCCTGGTGTTTTCCCTGCTCTGCGCCTTGCTGGGTGGCTGTGCCACCGAAGCGGGGGTTGTCTATCCAGGCACGCCTGCACGCAACGCCCTCATGGATCGCATCATTGAGCGCGCCATGCTGGGCAGCCGGATCGGCCTGGAAACCAAAGCGGAAACAGACAGCCCCGAGACAATCGCAGATGAAAAAATCTCCCTGGCCCGAGAAGCCAACCGGATTTCACGCTCTGAAGCCTACTGGAACGATTACCGGGCAATCGAACTGAGCTATGCCACGCTCCTCGCCAAAACCGACGAACTGGCGCTGCAAACCTATCGCACGCAGATGCAGAACAAACTTTCCCTGGCCACGGATGCGCAGCTGCAGGAATTTTCCGGCGATAACAGGCTGCTCGACAACAATGCATTCCTTTACCTCGGCCGCCGCTATGATCTGATCCGCAATGATTACGTGGCGTTCAGGAAGATCTATCCCATCAACTGCCTGCGCAGTTACGTGCAGGCCATGGATGCGCTCGAGAAGAAATATCCTGTACGGTAGGCGCAAAGCGGGTTAGGCGGTATGATTTGGGGATGCATCAAGCTGTTCAGGGCCGCCGCATCGGGCTGGCACAAATCCATGTAGCTGCCTTGCTGGCCGGAGGAAGTGGCCTGTTTGGCAAGCTGTTGTCTGTCTCCCCTGCGGTCATCACCACCGGGCGCACAATCGTTGGCTGTATCGCGCTAGTGCTGTTTGCCATGGGCACACACACCAGCCTGCGCGTGCGGGATAAACGCGATGCGCTCACCCTGGCCTGTTCGGGCGCCCTGCTCGCGGCGCACTGGCTCACCTTCTTTGCGGCAATTCAGGTTTCAACGGTTGCCATCGGGCTGCTCGCGTTCTCCACCTTCCCGCTGTTTACAACCTTCCTGGAACCACTGTACTTCGGCGAACGTCTGCATCGGCGTGATCTGCTGACGGCCCTTGCCGTCACCGCCGGGCTGGTACTCGTGCCGCCCAGCTTTGATCCTGGCAACCACCTGACCCAGGGCTTGCTGCTGGGGATTCTTTCCGCGCTTTTCTACGCGGTGTTGTCGCTCCTGAGCCGCTCGTGCAGCGCCAGGTACCCTGCCATCACGATCTCGTTTTACCAGCAACTCGTAGCGGCGCTGTGCACACTGCCTCTCACGCTGGCCTGGCATGGCACGGTGAGCCTGCATGATGGTCTCCTCCTGCTGCTGCTTGGCGTGGTATTCACAGCGCTGGGCCAGGGGCTCGTGGTGTCCAGCCTGCGCCACATCCGCGCCCAGACCGCGAGTGTGGTGATCGGCCTGGAGCCGGTCTACGCGATTCTCTTCGCCTGGCTGCTACTCAATGAAATCCCGGCGGGCAAGACACTGCTGGGCGGGGCGCTGATCTGTGGCGCAGTATTCTCCGCTTCGCTCACCCAGGGGCGGGCCAAACCGGCGGCCTGATTCACGCACGGGCCGGGGATACCAGACAACTTCCGCTTACGCTTTCACGCAGAAACGAAACAGCGGCTCATGCCACTTCCGATCGTTTGTGAGCCGCCAGTGCATACCACAGGCGCAACACCAGAATGATGGCAACCACGGCGGAACTGGCTGTCGCCATCACCCAGAAACCCTTCACGGCCATTGGTGCAATACTCAGGCCGGCCAGTTGCAAGCCCTTGCTGGCAAGCAACCAGCCACCACCTACGGCACCTGTCAGCAACACACCGGAATAGATGCACATGGGCATGATGGTGATACTCCAGCTCCGCAACAGACTCACCATCATCACCAGCTTGGCATCGAAAAACAAAAACAGCCAGCTCACGCCAATTAGCACAACAGCATAATCTCTAACAGCCAGATCACTCGTATAAAGGGCAGCAATATGCCTGCGCAGGAGGAGGACTCCGATTACCATCACCAGGGCCAGCATGGCATTGATACGCAAGGAAAACCATGCCAGCTCGCGCCCCTCAGCCAGACGCCCGGCACCAATGCGATGCGAGACGAGGATGCTGCAGGCGGCGGCGAGAGACGCTGGCACGAAATACAGCAGGGCATTGAAGTTGGAGACGATCTGGTGCGCGCCGGCCTGCACCGCGCCGAAATTCGCGGCAAGGATAGCCATCGATGTGTAGGCACCAACATCCACAAAACACGTTGCGGCTGAAGGCAGGCCGACACGCAAAATGGCACGCAGCGAAGCATGGTCAGCCAGTGCCAGACGCCAGAGTTCCCTGAACGCATGGAGCGAAGGCAGGGCCGCACGACCACCATAGAGAAACAATGGCAGCATGAGCCCGGATGTCATCACTGAAGCGAGTGCCGCACCACGCGCGCCCAGCTCGGGCAGGCCAAGGCGGCCGAATATCAGGAGCCACGAAAGAAACGCCTTCAAGCCCAGCGCAGAGAGGTTGTAGGCCATCACGCGACGTGCCTCTCCACTGATCTGGGCATGGTTCTGGAAGACACGATACGTCAGTTGCAGGGGCAATGCTATCGCCAGCACGCGCATATAGCCGGCCACAATCTGCCCGGTACCGGGAATCACGTGGAAGACCTCCAGATGCGCAGCACACCAGAACACCCCGATCATGGCCAGGATTGCCAGCCCGAGTGCCAGCAACAGCCCCTGCACAACCACCACCCACAGGCGTTTCGCGTCACCCGAGCCGAACGCCTGCGCAAAGATCTGCTGCAGCGCCTGCAGAAACCCGATGCACACGGAATAAACAGTCGAATAGATTGCCACGGCAATCGACATTGCCGCCAGATCAAGACGCCCGTAGTGCCCGAGCATGGCGGTATCGACAACACCTGAACCAATCATGGCCATGTTGGCGAGCAGGATGGGCATCGCCAGATGCACGATTTCACGTAAATACTTCATGAGCACACAAAACCCAATGCGGCACGCAGCCGTCCCCCTCTTCAGGGCATTTGCATCACGGGGGCAATGAGCAAATTGCATGAACCGGAGATGTCTCCGGAGAGGCCTCAGCCTTTCAAATCACACCGGCAGCCGCCGGAGAGTCGCAGGGCTGGTTTTTACAGCCTGGAGAAGCTTGTGAAAGCGAAAAGAAGAGTCCGCATCACTTTGCGCAATTATTATTAATTTTCAAGCAAAGCAGATACTTGCGGGATGATACAGGAAGTACCCTGCACCGCCAAAAACAAACAGGGCAGAACGCCCCCCGGCGCCCTGCCCTTTTTGCGTGAAGCCCTGACTGCGTCAGACCTTGGCAGCAGCCACCGGCTTCTTGAGGATGCCAAGTGCCAGCGCCGTCAGCACGGTACCGACAACGATAGCCAGCGTGTATTCGACCACATTGGTCACCACATTCGGCATCGGCAGCACGAAGATGCCACCGTGCGGCACTTTGAGCTGGGCACCGAAATACATGGACATCGCGCCTGTCACCGCCGACCCGATCATCAGTGAGGGAATCACACGGAACGGGTCTTTCGCGGCAAACGGAATGGCCCCTTCGGTGATGAAGGAAATCCCCAGTGCGGCGGCTGCCTTGCCGGCTTCACGCTCATCGGCAGAGAAGCGGTTGCGGAAAATGAAGGTGGCCAGTGCGATACCCAGCGGCGGCGTCATCCCGGCGGCCATCACGGCGGCCATCGGTTCATAGATCTGGCTGGCGATGAGGCCTGTGCCGAAGGTGTAGGCAGCCTTGTTCACCGGCCCGCCCATGTCGAAGGCCATCATCGCGCCGAGCAATGCGCCCAGCACCAAAGCGCTGCTACCCTGCATGCCCTTGAGGAATTCGGACAGGGCGGCGAGTGCGGAATGCACCGGCCCGCCAATCAGGTACATCAGCAGCCCGGTGATCGCAGCACCGAACAGCGGCAGGATCAGCACCGGCTTGAGACCTTCAAAAGCCTTGGGCAGTGTGATGGTCTGGTTGAGACCACGCACGGTATAGCCAGCGATGAAGCCACCCAACAAGCCGCCGAGAAAGCCTGCGCCAACCGAATCCGCAATCACGCCGGCAATCATCCCTGGTGCAATCCCAGGCCGGTCTGCCAACGAAAAGGCAATGTAACCAGCGAGAATCGGTACCATCAACTGGAAGGCTGCCTTGCCGGTCCAGAACAGATTGGCCGCCAGCGTACCCTTGTGTGCGTCGTCGTAGACATAGATGCCACCCATCGCGAAACCAATCGCAATCAGCAGGCCCCCGGCCACCACAAACGGAATCATGTACGACACACCGGTCATCAGGTGCTTGTAGGCCCCTGTGCGCGAGGCGCTCTGCGTGGCCTTGGCCTCCAGCAACTGGCCGGTGGCATCCTTGCCCGCTGCGGCAGGCGCGGCCTGAGCCGACGCTGCGGCTTCGCCACTCTTGACTGCGGCACGTTCAAAAGCTGTCTGAATCACCGCGGCGCCATCGTTGATGGCATCCTTGGTGCTCGTTTCGTAGATGCGCTTGCCGGCAAAGCGTGACAAGTCGACATTGGTGTCAGCCGCAATCACGACAATCTCAGCTGCCGCAATCTCCGCGTCACCCAACTGGTTCTGCGCGCCGACCGAGCCCTGTGTTTCCACCTTGATCGTGTGGCCGAGCTTGCCTGCGCCCTGCTCCAGCCCCTCCGCCGCCATGAAGGTGTGGGCGATCCCTGTGGGACAGGATGTGATCGCAACGATGTTTGCCATACGAAGCTCCTTCGCTGTTATGTTCTTGGTGTGTGGTTGTTACTTGTTGTCGAGTTGAACCTGCAATGCCAGCTCGCGCACCCGCCTGGCGTCTGGCAGATGGGCACCCAGGCGCTCCAGCTTGCCAGCCGCAAAGGCCGTGGCGAGCCGCGCACAGTCCGGCAGATTGAGCGCTTCGAGCTGCGCGGCAACAATGCCGGCCACCATCGCATCGCCCGCGCCCACTGAACTGAGTGGTTTCACAGGCAGCGGATGGGCATGCACGACAGCCTCCCGCGTGATAAACAGTGCGCCCTCGTGCCCCATCGACACGACGATCAGCGAGAGCATGGGCTGCGCGTCAAGCAGTTCGCGTGCGGCTGCGGCCGTCTCTTCCTGCGTCACGAGGCGGCGCCCAAGGTGTGCGCCGAGTTCGTCGCGATTGGGTTTGATGATGTCTGGCCCGGCCAGCAGCGCAGCGCCCAGTGCCGGCCCACTCGTATCGACCATCACCCGCATGCCATAAGCATGCGCCTGCTGGATCAGGGTGGCGTAGGTGTCGGCAGGCCAGCCTGGCGGCAGGCTGCCCGAGAGCACCAGCCAAGAGAGGCTCGCTGCGTTGCGCTCGACCACGGCCAGGATGTCACGCAGACAATCTGCCATCCCGGCGGCCGATAGCTGTGGCCCGGGCAGATTGATGTCGGTGGTTTCACCTTTTTGCGGATCGACGAGTTTGGTGTTGATGCGCGTAAGGCCATCCAGATACACACATTCGTTGCTGATCTGTTTGGTGGTGAAGAGCGCTTCAAACAGACCCGCATTGGCACGCCCAAGAAGGCCAGTGACCGCCACCTCGACACCGTGATCAGCAAGGCAGGAAGCCACGTTCACGCCCTTGCCGCCGGCATCCTGCTGGGCGCGCTGGGCGCGATTAACCTCACCCACGCGCATCCCGGCCACCTCGATGGTCTGATCGATGGCAGGGTTCAGCGCCACACACAGCACGGAGGGAGAACGCTTTGCGGATAGTTTCATAGTGCCCTCACTGCCACAGCGGATTCTGCCGAGAGCGCGCGCTCGGCCAGGGCCTGCATGGTGCTGTGGGCTTCAGCGCGGATCACCGTCTTGATTGTCGCAATATCCTGCTCACTCATCGACAGTTCATGCACCCCCAACCCGGCCAGGATGCGTGCGCCCAAAGGATCACCAGCCAGACCACCACACACGCCGACATGAATGCCGGCGGCATTGGCGGCACGCGCCGTCTGACCAATCAGGGCGAGCACTGCCGGATGCAGCGAATCGGCCTGGGCGGCAAGCTGCGGATGCTGGCGATCCATGGCCAGCACGTATTGTGTGAGATCGTTGGTACCGATCGAGAAGAAATCCACGTGCTGCGCAAACAGATCCGCCATCACAGCCACCGCCGGCACTTCAACCATGATGCCCAGCGGCACAGCCGGCGCACCCAGCGCTGCACGTACGGCTTCGCATTCGGCACGCAGTGCCGCCACTTCGGCCAGGTCGGTGATCATCGGGAACATGATGGAGAGCGGTCCATGTGCGGCAGCCCGGTACAGCGCCCGCAACTGCGTACGCAGCAGTTCCGGCCGCGCCAGCAGCAGGCGCGCGCCACGCACGCCAAGGAAGGGATTTTCCTCGCGCGGCAGATCCAGATATGACACTTGCTTGTCACCACCGATATCCAGGGTACGTATGATCAGCGGGCGCCCCTGCAGGGCTGCAAGCGTATCGCGGTAAACGGCATACTGTTCATCTTCATCGGGCGCGGTATCACGTTCCAGGAACAGGAATTCGGTACGCATCAGGCCCACGCCTTCGGCACCGGCTGCCACCGCTTCGGCGGCCTGCCGTGCATTGGCGATGTTGGCGTAGACGCCAACACGGTGGCCATCGGTGGTCACCGCCGGTTGATCACGATTCGCACGCATCGCTTCACGGCGTGCCGCATAGGCTTTCACTGCCGCCCTGGCAGAATCGAGATCGGCGGGCTGGCAGCCCAGATAGAGGCGCCCGGTGGTGCCATCGATCACCGCTTCCTGCCCGGTTTCGATTTCCAGCAGAGAGGGGCCGGCAGCCACAATCGCCGGCAAGCCAAGGGTGCGCGCCAGAATCGCCGTGTGCGAAGTAGGGCCGCCGCCAGCAATGGCAAGCCCGACGACATGGCGCATATCGAACTGCAGGGTATCCGATGGCGTGAGATCCTCGGCAATCAGGATGCTCGGCTCACGCAGCACCTGGGCACGCCGCTCCACCCCGAGCAGAGCCGCCAGCACGCGCTGCCCCGCATCCCACAGATCCAGCGCACGCGCAGCCAGCAGCGCATCGGCCAATTGGCGCTGCTGATCGACGCGTGCCGTAATGATTTTTTTCCACGACCACGCCGCACCATGCCCGCGCATGATCTCGCCAATTGCGGCGCGCAGCAGGCCAGGGTCACCCACCAGTTCGCGTTGCGCCGCAAAGATGGCAGCTTCGCCAGCACCAAGGCGGGCACGCGTATCGGCTTCCAGCGTCTCCAGTTCGCCCATAACACGGGCAATCGCACTCTCCAGCGCCTCGCCCTCGACAATCGCACCACGGCTGTTATCCACCACATCCAGCACCTGGCTGGCGTGGCGCACAAGCTTGCCCACGGCCAGCCCCGGGCTGGCCGCCACGCCCTGCTGCTGGCGTGTGGCAGTGGCCGGTTGCCAGCTTGGCGCATTTGCGCGCGCTTCCTGCGCAGCAGCGCGGGCACGCTCGGCATCGGCAATTTCTTCAGCAGTAAGGCGCGTCACCGTCTCGGCCAGATCTTTCACAGCCACTTCGGCCCCTTCACCCCGGGCACCCAGCACAATCCGGGTACCCCGCGTGATGCCCAGGCCAAGCAGCCCGGTAAGCGCCTTGGCGTCGGCCCCTTCGCCATCGCGGAACACGCGTACCTCGCAGGCGTGGCGTCTGGCGGTTTCCACCCATTGCGTGGCCGGGCGCGCATGCAGGCCGTTCGGATAATCAAGCACCAGTTCGATCTGTGCATCTGCCGGCCAGGGCGCGGCAGGCGCCTGCGGCGCAAACGGCGTATCGGTCAGCGCGGCGATGATGCGCCCGGGCTCGCGTGTATCGGCCAGCGCATCAATGGCACCTTCCTGCTGCATCAGGCGCGTAAGGCGCCGCAGGATGGCGATGTGTTCGTCAGACTGCGCGGCAATCGCCACGATCAGGCGCGCCTCCTTGCCATCCTGCCAGGTCACGCCCTGCGGCACCTGGATCACGGCAATCCCTGTATGCAGCACATGGTGGCGATCTTCGATCATGCCGTGGGGAATCGCGACTCCGGCCCCCAAAAAGGTATTGGAGACCGCCTCGCGGCGCAAAAAGCTCTCAACGTAGGGTGCGGCAATATAGCCAGCCTCAAGCATCAGCTTGCCGGCCAGGCGGATCGCCTCTTCCTTGGTTGCTACAGGTGCCTGAATACGCACACAGGAAGGAATGATGATTTCCATGAATCCGATTCTCTGGGAGTTACGTGGCGAATTTGTAATCGATTACATTATATGTGTCAATCAGGTAAACTTATCTTTAGGATAGGCTTGCATCCAAACAGGCTCTAAATGCAACATACCGTCCGCAAACAAGGTGGGATATGCTTCGCTGTAAACGCTTGGTGTAACAGCATTTGGCCCTTCCCTCATAATTAGACTGTAATCGATTACAACGGATTAAAACAGACTGGGTTCGCATGGCAAGGATCTCTGATGTAGCTAAGCACGCAGGTGTGTCAGTTGCAACCGTCTCGCGTGTGCTTGCCGGGCAGCCCGGCGTCAGCGACGCGGCGCGCGAGCGCGTGCTGGTGTCGGTCAAGGCACTTGACTATCACCCTGATCTGGCTGCACGGCGTCTGCGCTCGGGCAAAACGGATACCCTCGGGCTAGTCGTGGCAGACATCCGCAACCCCTACTTCACCGAAATCAGCCGAGCCATCGAAGACGTGGCCTACGCCAATGGAATGCGTGTGCTGCTTTGCAACAGCGATGAGGATGCGGAGAAAGAACGCTTCTACCTCGACATGCTGCGCGACGAGAATGTGGCTGGCGTGATCCTCTCACCCACCCTGAGCCTGCTCTCACGTTTTCGCGCCTGCGATTACAGTTTCCCGGTCGTGCTCGTTGACCGCTGCGCGCCGGAGACCGAAGCCGACGCCGTCGTGCTCGACAACATCGACGCCGCCCAGCGCCTCATGCGCCACCTCATCGAACGAAGCAGCCAGCGCATTGCGCTGTTCTATGGCACAGCCAGCGCCACCGGCCTGCAACGCCTGGAGGGATACCACAGCGCACTTGCAGCAGCGGGCCTGACTCCCCAGACGCGGGCCATCAGGCCCACCACCACTGAAGCGCGGGCGGCACTGATCGAACATCTGCGGGAGCACCCACTCCCCGATGCCGTGGTAGCCAGCAGCGGGCTGATCCTGCTCGGGCTCGTAGAGGCCCTGCGTGAAGCCGGCCTGCGCTGCCCGGACGACATCCTCCTGGCTGGCTTCGATGACCAGCCGTGGACCCGCATCGTCACCCCGGACATCACCGTCATCGCGCAACCCACCGCCGATATCGGCCGCTCCGCCATTGAACTGCTGCTCGCCCGCATCGCCCAGCCGGAACAGGCCATGCGCCGCATCGTGCTGCGCGGCGAACTCATCACACGGGCTTCAACAAGCCGCCCCATCCAAGAATGACGAAAAACTCCACCTTGCCCGGCAAGACCATAGCGCGGTGGGCGTAAATACAGTCTTCCAAAATAGTTCTTTTGCATACAATGCACCGAACCACCATTCTTCATGCGGCACAACTCCGCATACGCTCCATTTTGCTTGGAACAGACTGGCACGAAGCTGAAACATCTGCGGTACAGAATGACCAGAAATCCATATTTCATAGTCGCCATGATCCGTATCATTCTTCGCCTCGCGGCGTTCTGCATTGCAATGCTGGCAATTGCCGACAGCTTTCTGCCCGGGCATCAGGAAACACTGGCAATCGCCAGTCACAGTCAGGATCTGGATGGAGATATTCACCACTATTTCGTGCACTTCGCCAACGCACGCAAGAGTCGCTGCAGCCTGAGTGAAGCGGATTCACAGCGAGTACAGGATGGGCAGCGGGTCATTGTGAACACCCGGGAGCTTACCGGGGGCTGTAGATCAATCGTCGCCAACGGACAAATACTTGGCACACCCTTCATGGACAGATTCACCAACCTTTGCGCAGGGCTTGCCGCACTCGGCATGGCTTTCGGACCCTGGCGCAGAAAACCCCACACCAAGATCACCACAACCTGAACACGACTTTCCATCCAGTGACAGGGGCATGAACCGGCACGGAGGTACTCGCCCGCAGCGGACACCACCGCCGCCACCCGAAGACAGCCCTCTCGTCGCACCAAATCCCTGAAAAATCGGGCTTATTGCATCATTCCAGCCAATAAGGAAGCAGTCTCGGTCTATCCGCAGACTGCCGTGTGGAACGGTCAGAATCCGCACCCGGCAATCATCAGCCCCAGCCTGCTGGCGGCCCCGATTGATCTGCCCCGCCACTGCCCGCCCCCAAATCCTTCATCCACCTGCGCCACCGCATGGTGAACGTCAGCCCAGCAACGCTATTTTTCTTCCGGCCAGAGCGGCCTGAAGCGCGAAATTTCCCCGACGGAGATCCCCTTGAGCATCACAATCAAATACTTCGCCCTGGCTGGCATCACAGCCAGCCTGATCACGGCCTGTGGCGGGGGCGGCGGAGGCGACAGCAGCAGTTCCAGCACGGCGCAAAATACCGGCGCGAGCAGCACCAGCGCCTCCTCGGCGGCCAGTTCTTCAAAGGCTTCAGCATCGACTTCTTCATCCTCGAAGTCGTCTTCCTCTGCCACCTCGTCGGCGTCCTCTTCGACCTCTTCGTCGGGCACGACAACTGTCAAGTGGACACCCAGCCTCACTGACACCTGGCAGTGGCAGCTCACCGGCACACTCAACACGACCTATGACGTCAAAGTCTATGATATAGACATGTTTGACAATACCGCCGCGACGATCAAGAGTCTGCAAGCGAAAGGCCGAAAAGTTGTGTGCTATTTTTCGGCGGGAAGTGCCGAGAACTGGCGTTCCGACTACGCCAGCTTCCAGGCCAGTGACCTGGGCAACGCCCTCTCTGGCTGGACTGGCGAAAACTGGGTCGATACCCGTTCATCGAACGTGCGCACAATCATGCAGGCCCGTATGGATCTGGCCGTCAGCAAAGGCTGCGACGGCGTGGAGCCGGACAACGTTGACGGCTACTCCAACTCCACCGGCTTCTCGCTGACGGCCGCCACTCAGCTTGATTACAACCGCTTCCTCGCCACCGAAGCCCATAAACGTGGCCTCGCGGTGGCATTGAAGAACGATGTGGATCAGCTTTCCGATCTCGTAGCGAGCTTCGATTTTGCGATGAACGAATCCTGCCACGACTACAGTGAGTGTGGCGGTTACAGCGTCTTCATCAACGCCAGCAAGCCGGTGTTCAATGTGGAGTACGACTCAAAGTACGTCACCGATACCACGGCCCGCCAGACGCTGTGCACGGATGCACTCGCACGCAAGTTTCACACCCTGATTCTGCCTTTGGCTCTGGATGGCAGCTACAGTTACAGCTGCGACGCAAGCTGAACATAGTGTCTCGCTACACATGCGACCTGCCCGGCTGACACCGGGCAGGCGATGAATCAGGAGTAGCTGCGGATATTCCTGAAAACCACCACCGTCAGCACGCCCAGCGCACCTATCACCACGGCCAGCGCATTCATTCCCCATTGCGTGGAATTGAGCAGGCCCAGCATGAAGAGCGGCAGTACACTCGAACAGATTGAATAGGTAAGGTTGTAGGTCAGCGAAATCCCCGTGACCTTCATATTGCTCGGAAACAGCTGCACGATCACCGCCGGCACGGCACCAACGATGCCGCAGAGCAGACAGGCCAGCATATAGCTGACGAACAGGTAAGCTCTCGATTCATCGAACGAGGCGCACAGCACCACTATCGCGAGTGCCAACAGAATACTGTAGAGACCCACCGTACGCCACGCACCCAGCCAGTCCGAAATTCGCCCGGCCACGACACAGCCCAGATTCAGACAGAGGATCGCCACACAGCTCAGACGGAAAGTGGTTGATGCATCCAGACCATGGAATTTCTGCAGGGCAATCGGCGTCACCACCACCATCATGATCACGGCAGAAGCCAGAATCGCCGTCAGCAGCACAGAAGGGATGGCCGACCGGCGATGTTTCCGGATCACGCTGGAGACCGGCATCTTCTCAATCTCGCGGCGGCGCTGCAATTCGAGGAATACCGGCGTTTCACGCAGCCAGCGGCGCAGCCAGACAGCAATGAAGCCAAACACTCCACCGAGCAAAAAGGGAATGCGCCAGGCCCAGGCACGCAAATCTTCGGGAGAATAAACACTGGTCAACACCGCCGTAGTCAGCGCGGCGAGCATGTAGCCCACTGTCAGCCCGGCCTGCAGCAGGCCCAGCGCATAGCCACGCCGCTCCGGCGGCACATGCTCGGCCACAAACACCCAGGCATTGGGCACCTCCCCCCCCAGTGCGGCGCCCTGCACCAGGCGCGCGAACAACAGCAGCGCAGGCGCGGCGTAGCCCACCGTATCAAATCCAGGCAGCACCGCTATCATCAGACAGGGCAAGGCCATGAACAACACGGTGAAATTGAACATGCCCTTGCGCCCGGTGGAATCCGAATAATGGGCAAGAAAGAGACCACCGACCGGGCGTGCCAGATAGCCCACAGCAAAAATCGCCAGGCTTTGCAGCAGGCGCAACCACTGCGGCACACTGGGCGGGAAGAACACATCCGCTATCGCCGCAGAGAGAAATACAAAAATTACAAAGTCATAGACTTCCAGCGCCCCGCCGAGCACAGCAAGAAAAATCGTCTTGTAGTCCTTGAAAGCCAAAAACCGGGGGGAATCCGCTTCCAACATCGTGTTTTTCGGATCGTGAGCCATGAACAGGAATCACCGTTTAGGCAGTGCCACTCAGGCACCAGGGCCGGTGTCGGCAGGCCATGCAGCCTTGCTCCGGGAGATAGCACCAATGCAGGTGCGCAATCATACACACCCTGCCCCTGCGGGACAGCATTTTCTGGCTCCGGGGCAACACAGATCAGTAAGTGCCAAAAAACAAACCGGCGCTCGCGGCGCCGGTGTGCGCAGTACTATTTACTATTCGCGGGATACGCCCACTGGATTCGCTGAGGGAGCATCGAACCCTAGAATTGAAACCTGCCCGATACCATGAACGCCGAAAGCAGCGTTGGCATAGGCTTGCCCTGCAGAAGAGACAAGCGCGCCCAGCTTATCACCCGCCAGCCTATAGCTGCTGACAACGGCCTGGGTCTGCTCCACCGGTTCTGTCACACCAGCCGGCGTAACACGTCGGCCGGCGGATTTTTCACCATTGGCACCATAGGCATGATCTCCCAGCATGAACACCGCCAGACAGACAAGGGCCACACCGATTCCCGTCATCAGGATGGCGCCAACAGCCTGCAGCACCAGTGTGCCTTCGACACCGGTCATGCCCAGATTCATGCCCAGCACCCCGTTTGACCATTCGGTACGCTTGCGCACCACCGGTGCGGGATTGCCCGCCTGCCACGGTAGCACCTTGCCGGCACGCGCTGAAGCATAGAACCCGATTCGACAGGACAAGGACTGCCCGTGTGCGACGAAAGAAGCACGGCGCTGCACACGCAGAACAGCCTGTGCTCCACCAGGCAACTGCGCACGGCCTGCAGCCGCATGCCCTACCCTGGTGCGGCGGCGCCATGCGGGCGCGACACGGATGCTGGAAAGTGCGGCGGCTTGGACAACCGGCTGGACAACATTTGACACGAAAAAACTCCCTGGACTTCAGCCTGCACACCGCAGGCAAAGTCTCCAATATTCATTTTGTTCACCTCAGCACTGCGTCATCCGGCACATCTCAGGCGTGCGGGAAATTCACGGCAGGCTGGCTGTTTCTGACGCACCTCTGGCCGGGGAGGATGCGGCACCCCCCGAAAGGCCACTCAGGAATCAGGTCTCTACGACCTTATATATACACTTTCAAGGCTGTCAGACAAAGATTATAAAATCTATCCGCATAAAAAAATTATTGATATTTACGGATTGAATGCCTTTGGATTCAATATCCTGCACTGCAGGATACATCGCAAAACTTGTCAGACAATGGCTTGCGGGGAACGCGACAGAAAAAGATGTTTCTGGAACGACAAAGCCGCTGGCCTGCTTCGCGAAAAACACCGGACATGCGGCCGGCCAAACGGTTGACTCCGATTGATTCAGAATCGCGGCAAATAATTCGCCTGCGAGGGAAAGACAGACCGCCCGTTGCGGGAAGTCTGCCTGTCTGCCGTCTGATTTCTGCCTAATTTTTGCCCCTGCCGCCATGCAGCAGGCGCAGGCCGTTACCCACAACCAGAAGACTGGTACCTACATCGGCGAACACCGCCATCCACATGGTGCCAGCCCCCACCAGCGTTAGCACCAGGAACACAGCCTTGATTCCCAAGGCCAGCACGATGTTCTGAATCAGAATGGTGTGCGTGCGCTGTGACAGGCGAATGAACTGGGGAAGCTTGCGCAGATCATCATCCATCAACGCCACATCCGCCGTTTCGATGGCCGTACCAGTGCCAGCCGCCCCCATCGCAAAGCCGATGCTGGCGCGCGCCAGGGCGGGGGCGTCGTTGATCCCGTCGCC
>DBTS01000032.1:0-14110 GCA_002307175.1 Rhodocyclaceae bacterium UBA1310 | reverse complement strand
CGTCGTTGATCCCGTCGCCCACCATACCCACCAGCGCCCCGCCGGCAAGATGCTCCTCAATGGCGCGCAGTTTATCTTCCGGCAACAGCTCGCCACGCACCTCATCCACCCCGACCTGGGCAGCTATCGCCTTTGCCGTATGAGCGTTGTCACCCGTCAGCATGAGGGTCTTTACACCGAGTGTGCGCAGTTCCTCCAGAGCAGCCCGACTGCCTGGTTTTACAGTATCCGCCACGGCAAACAGGCCGTGCACGCCAGCATCATCGGCCAGCACGATCACACTCTTGCCCTGCTGCTCAAGCATTTCCAGGCGTGCCTCAAGGGCATCGGAACAGAGACCGGATTCGTGAATCACGCGGTGATTGCCCAGCACATAGCGCTTGCCACCAATACGGCCAAGCACACCTCGCCCAGGCAAAGCCTCAAACCCCTCAACCTCCTGCAGGAGAACAGAATCCCCCGCAGCAGCCTCAGCCAGTGCCCGCGACACTGGATGATCGGAGCGCGCCGCCAGACTTGCCGCAAGGCTCCGTACCTGTGCCGGATCGAGACCGGAGAGCGGTGCAAAATCGGTTTGTGCCGGCTTGCCGTGCGTCAGCGTCCCGGTTTTGTCTAGCGCCAGCCAGGCGAGCTTGCGGCCTTCCTCAAGGTACACACCACCCTTGACGAGAATCCCCAGACGCGCTGCCATGGCCAGACCACTCACAATCGTCACCGGCGTCGAAATCACCAGCGCACACGGACAGGCAATCACCAGCAGCACCAGTGCCTTGTAAATCCAGGTCAGCCATGCCGCGCCCAGCAGCAAGGGCGGAAACACTACCACCGCCACGGCAAACAGCAGCACGAGGGGCGTATAGATGCGCGCAAATTTGTCTACGAACCGCTGCATGGGCGCTTTGGCTCCCTGCGCCGCTTCGATGGCATGAATGATGCGGGCCAGCGTGCTATCTGCTGCAGCGGCTGTCACCACAAATTCAAAGGAGCCCGTCTCGTTGATGGTGCCGGCGAACACCGTATCACCCTCACTTTTTTCCACAGGCAGGCTCTCACCGGTAATGGGTGCCTGATTCAGTGTGGAATGTCCGCTCACGATGCGGCCATCCAGGGCAAGGCGCTCGCCAGGGCGCACCCGCACCCGTGCGCCGATCTGCACACTCTTGGCAGGAAGTTCGAGCCAGCTCCCATCGGCCTGCTGTACCCAGGCCTGCTCCGGCGCCAGCAGCAGCAAATCCCCCACGGCCCGCCGCGCCCGATCCAGCGAACGCGCCTCGATACGCTCGGCCAGCGTGAACAGCACCATCACCATTGCAGCTTCGGGCCATTGCCCGATCAACAGGGCGCCCGTCACGGCAATACTCATCAGCGCATTGATGTTCAGATTGCCGTAGCGCACCGAGATCCAGCCCTTTTTGAAGGTGGTGATGCCACACAGCAGCACCCCGATCACCGCCAGACTGCCGACCAGCCAGTCAGCCAGTCCACACCAATGCGCCAGCTCCGCGCCAAGGGCGGCAACAGACGCCACCGCCAGCGGCCACCAGTTTTGCGCGGGCACAGCAGGTGCCCCCTGCACGGCCCCCTCGACAATCACTTCGGGGCTGAAACTCAGCGTGCGGATCGCTCCCAGCACGCTTTCCAGAATCTCCGGGGCGTGCGTTACCGTCAGCACACGCTGCATCAGATTGAATTCCAGGCTCGCCACCCCCGCCATACTGCCAAGCCGGTTGCGCAACAGGTTTTCCTCAACCGGGCAATCCATTTGCAGAATGCGGATACGCGTGGTCACCGCGCCCGCGACACTGCCCGCAGGCGCGAACTGCACCACGGTGGGCTTGAGAGACACAGGCCGGTCACCACAGCCACAGCCCGAATCACTGCAGCAGCCAGCCGGATTGAGCAGCACCGCACGCAAGGAAGCCGGCGTAGCGGGCAGCTTGTGGTCGTGGCAACAGTCGTGATCGTGGTCGTGCTGGTGGGCGTCGTTCCCCGGTTTGGCGGACATGGCGTACTCCTGAAATAATTGAGCACATTTCACAACCTGTAGTTACTATAGAGTCAACCCCCTGGCCCAATACTCTTGCCACAGCTTCGGAACCTGCCATGAAAATCGGTGAACTCGCACGCCTGACGCAATGCACGGTAGAAACCGTGCGCTACTACGAACGTGAAGGGCTGCTCCCGGTAGCCACCCGCACAGAAGGGAATTTCCGCGCCTACGGCCCCGAACACATCGAGCGCCTGCGTTTCATCCGCAACTGCCGGGCGCTGGACATGAGCCACGAGGAAATCCGCAACCTGCTCGGCATGATTGACACGCCAGCAGCCGGATGTGGCGCGATCAACGAGGTGTTCGATGAGCACATCACCCATGTGGAAGCGCGCATCCGCGAACTCGAAGAGCTCAAGCAATCCCTGCGCACACTGCGCGACCGCTGCCAGTCAGAGCGCTCAGTCAATGACTGCGGCATCCTGCATGGCCTCACCGAAATGGGAAGCGCACCGCGCAAGGAGAAGCACACCCATTTAGGATAATCACTTCCTTCCCCCTCTCAGCTCCATCGTGCCCCTGCCGTGACACCCGCAGCTTCATGAAGGCATTGCTTCATGATAGCGAAACCTCAGGCTGGCAAAACCCGATACCCGTACATCCTGGGAGCACAACCAGCAGTCTGCCAGATTGCTGCATGGCAATCAGAGATCCGGCTCAATATCGCATCCGAGATTTCCGCCGAGGACTATAATCTGTGCGGAAGCATTCGCCTACATTTCTGCCACCCGAAAAAGCCGCACCGATATTTCAAATGCCAACACAGTCAGAAACATCCAAACTCATTTTTTCAGGCGTGATACTTGTCATTGGCGTTGTTCTTCTGCTCTGCGGGAATTCGACACTGACGCACACACTGAACACCCAAGGTCTGATCTGGAGCAGTGGTGGAATTGGTGTAGTCATCGCGGCAGTCATTGCGTGCCTCGTCCGCGATCTGAGCCAGTATGTGCGCGCAGCATTCATGACAATGTTGGCCGTGGGCTTCGCCCTGACCAGCGTTTCTGCTGCCAGCCTGATCAACTTCCGGTTTTCTCCCCAGCAGAAAACCATTGTACTGGCCGAGGTAATCGACAAGACCTCCAAGCCGCATGCAGACACCAGCACCTACTATCTGATCACCAACAAAAATCCCGCTCTGCCACTCAAGGTCTCCTATCAGCAGTGGATGAACACACCACTCTCGTACCCCGTCAAAATCGCTGTGATCCCCGGATATTTCGGATTCCCTTACATCCAGGGCTTTGCCGAGGCCGATGCAACACTGACTCGCTGAACCTGCAGGCAGAAAAATCAAGGTCACCTTATGCCGATATGCGAAGTAGTCTGCAGCGAAGGTGTGCTATCCACACGCGAAGCTGACCGGATCGCCGAGCGCCTGTGCCCGCTGCTGCTGGATGCGGAGGGATTGCCCGACACTCCCGCAGCGCGTGCCCTCTGCCTTACCCATATCTGCACCACAGCACACGCCTACATTGGCGGCAGGCCGGCGACACAAGGCAAAATACTCGTCAGAATCCATGCCTTTGCAAACGCTTATTCCGAAGCCACGAAATCCACGCTCTACCAGCGCATCACACGGATATTCTGCGAGGAGCACCCCGCCAGCCAGGCTGCCGGTGGCAGCAATGTCTGGTGCCTGGTACTCACTCTGGAGCCCGGCAATTTTGGCGCTGGCGGCATTCCCGTGTCACTCGAAATGACTCGCGCGATAGCCACAAAAACACATCCAGCATAAATCTCAGATCATCGGATCTGGCACGGCCCGCTGTGGCACAACACGGGCAGCCGCGCCCGGTTTCGTGTGCCCAAACAAGGCCCAGGCAGCGCTCTCCCTATCCATCCGTGACACAACGGATTTTGTCGGGCACTTCTCCTCCAGGCTTTTTGCACAAGGCATCATCAAACAGACTCGGCCTTGCCCTGAGCACCTGGGCACCTGGGCACCTGAAGGAAATCACGGACATGCCCCGAATCTTCGCCACGCATACAGTAAATCAGATGGCCCCATGAAGCTTATCAATGGAACCAAATCGACTTGGTCGCATCCATAGACAAACTCAACGGAAATTATCGGTAAAATTCCCGGCACCTGTGTTTGATCAGTCGCCAAAGGCATCAACGAAAAACCACGAAACTGTGATTGGTCCATTCGCAACGCCTGCCAAAATGCAGCAAAACGGCCCTTCTCAGACTTCCGCTGCGAGACTGGTATGCAGCAGACCGGCAGGCGGGCACAGCCGCACAGGAATCCCCGCTTCAGACACTCCGGGTCTGCGAGGGCTGACTATCCAAATCGAAATCAGGCAACAAGGCAGCACATGAAGCAGTTAGTAATCCCACTGGTCAGCGCCGCCATTCTGGCCTTGTCTGGATGCAGCGCCCGGATGCCCAGCGAGGGTTCAGGCAAAACAGTACTGGAAGCGCGCATTCATGACATGGGGTGCATGACTCTGGTGAATTTCCAGCGTACCGACGGGCAGACATACGAATTCGGCGGGGTTCCTTTTTACCGTATGGAGTACACCGCAAAGATCAGGATCGACGAAGGCTGTTACGGTGCCTACGGCAACGAAGACCATAAGCTGTGGCGTTTTCCCAAAAAGTTTCACCTGGAAGACGATGACGCCAACCTCAAGGCCATGGGCTATCGGCTGGTCGGTGGGGGTGACATTCTTCTCATCACGGGGAACATTGACTTCGAAAAGCATGGAAAACAGTGGATCGGGCACGAACATTTATTCTAAATAAATATATTTCGTGCCCGAATCTCCCACTGGCAGATACCGGCAAGATCCAGTAGGCTGACGGTACGCGCCCAAAGCGCCCCACAAAAACAAGTCGTCTGACTCTATTCAAAGATGCATCACGGAGACTTTTACCCGATGTTCTCACGCGTTACCAGCTTCTGCGTGTTGGCAGCTACGTTTCTGCTGCTCAGTGCCTGTCACTCCTCCGAGCCCTGCAGCCAGTATGTGCGTTTCGATGTTCCGACCCAGCAGCGCCTTGTCTGGGTGTGCACACGTGCAGATCTGAAAGTGAAGGCCGATCCCGGCATCACCATCCACGTTTTACGCATGGAGCCCGCCCACCGAACGATGTCAGTCAGCGGTACCGGGAATCTGTCTTTTTCTTCGCACGTCCTATCTATTTCTAGCGAAGACATAAGCATAGATGGATACCCAATGGGCAATGATACAACAGCCACCATCGACGCCAACGGTACGGTTACGATGGGTGCGCTGTTTCACGAGATTGACTGAGCCCACACTGGAATTCGGGATTTCATCGGGCAGTAAATTGTAAACCGTTCCGGCCACCTGATTGCACATCGAATATTTGTAGCGGCACGAAAAAGCCCCTCGAACGACGCATCGTCCCAGGGGCTTTCTGATTGCAGTTTGCCACTGCCTGCTATCAGGCTGCCGGCGCCACCTGCAGCCCGGTCTGTGTGCCCGATCTGGTATAACGATCCACCGCCAGCCCGGAAGGATCAATTTCTGGCGCCGTGCCCGCGATCAGGCTGGTGAGCAACTTGCCGGAGCCGCAAGCCATGGTCCAGCCCAGCGTGCCATGACCGATGTTGGTCCACAGATTGGCGAGCTTCGTGCCACCTACAATCGGCGTGCCATCCGGGGTGAGCGGACGCAGCCCTGTCCAAAACGAATCCGGCGCCATCGGGCCAACTCCGGGGAAGAGATCCTGCAGCACGAATTCCAGCGTGGCGCGGCGCCCCTGCCGCAGCTCCAGATCAAACCCGGCAAGCTCGGCCATGCCACCCACGCGGATGCGCTGGTCGAAACGCGTGATCGCGACCTTGTAGGTTTCATCCAGAATCGTCGAAACCGGAGCAGCGTCACGATTTTCCAGCGGCACCGTGATCGAATAGCCCTTTACGGGATACACCGGCACATCCAGCCCCAGGCGCAGCAGCAGCTCGCGCGAGTAACTGCCCATCGCCATCACGTAGTGATCGGCATGCAGCACTTCGCCATCCACCTTCACGCCGCTAATCCGTTTGCCATCGGTGAGCACGTCGGTGATATTGCGCCCGTACATGAACTTCACCCCCTGGCGTTCTGCGCGCTCGGCTAACTGGGTGGTGAACATGTAGCAGTCCCCCGTCTCGTCATTGGGCAGATGCAGGCCCCCCGTCAGATGATCCTTCACTCTCGCCAGTGCCGGCTCCACACGCTGCAGCTCATCGGGCGTCAGCACCTCATACGCCACGCCCAGCTCCCTGAGCACCTCTACATCGCGGGCTGCTGCATCCACCTGCTTGTGGGTGCGGAACAGCTGCAGGGTGCCGCCGGTACGCTGTTCGTAGGCCAGCCCTTCGACTTCGCGCAGACTGCGCAGACAATCACGGCTGTATTCAGAAATCCGCAGCATGCGACTCTTGTTGATGCTGTACGCGGAATTGGTGCAGTTGAAAAGCATACTCAGCATCCAGCGCAACTGAAACAGCGTGCCATCCGGGCGAATGCGCAGCGGCGCATGCTTTTCGAACAGCCATTTGGCAGCCTTCAGCGGAATGCCCGGTGCCGCCCACGGCGTGGAATACCCTGGTGACACCTGCCCTGCGTTGGCGTAACTGGTTTCGAGTGCCGGCCCGGTCTGGCGATCGATCACTGTTACCCTGGCCCCGGCAGCCGCCAGGTAATACGCCGTGGTGGTGCCTACAACCCCGCTACCCAGAACGATGACATCCATGACAAGCCCCCTGAAAGCATTTGCGATGGAAACCAGTCTAGCGGCGAGACGCCAGCGAAAGTCGCCAAATAGCCGGGCAAACATACGTAGGCATTGGTTGTATTCACTACAAAACAATACCTATAAAGTGCATTTCACTACACAACATCATTGATACACGTCATATCACCAATACTGTGCAATATAATCAACAAATTCCCCAAAACAGTGCGTAACACACTGGCCGCAAAGACAATCCCATGGCTGTTGTCGTGCCAACAGCAGACACCCGCCACGCCAGCCCCAGGAGCGATCATGCCTTTTCAGGGCAAAAAAGACCCCGCATCGGAGATCAATGCGGGGTCTGCTGATCGATTCAGGAGGCGCCTCCTGAATTGTCCGGACAGATTACGGCGTACGAATTGCCGGCAAGGTGACAGCACCCATTCCGTTACCCAGGAAGAAACTTGGGTGCGGGGGCTGGTTGTAGCCCATATTCTGCCCGGCTACCTGCACACGATATTGCGGATCGTGCATCAGGGTGGGGATGCGGTAGGTCGTCGGATACGGCGTAGTGAACACCAGCAGTGCCGAATTATCGCCGGTACGCCACACCACCTCTTCGCGCCAGTCACCAAATATATCCGCAGAAATCACCGGAGTGGCCTTGGTACTGTTGTTCGAATCGGCACCGTAGTTATAAGCAGACAACAGACGCGTTGTAGACAGCGAGCTGGGTACCCACTTATCGATCTTGGTGCCGTCAAGCAATTCTCTCGACAGATCACCATCCCACCACACGGCGAAATTCACGGGGCTGGGGCGCTTGGTGCTGGAGATTGTCACTCCACTTGAACTCATCAGTACATCGCCAGCCGTGCTCCAACATTCTTCACCCGGATAAGCCGGATCAATATCGGCACAAACACCACGCCCGATGTCACCACCAGAACCATAGTAGCTCCACAAGATCTGCCCTGTAGCCGCATCATGCATTTCCATCGCATTCTGGCCGTACGACGCAGGCTCCTCATGCACCATGAAAACCTGCTCCCCCGTCCGGTTCGGATTCAACACGCCCACATGCAGCGCATCTCCATGGCCGAGGCCGGTGCTATAGAGCATCGTGCCATCGCTATTGATGGTGGCCGCACCGTAGATGATGTCGTCTTTGCCGTCATGATTGACATCCGCCACGCTAAACCAGTGAGAGCCCTGATTGTAGGCACCAACACCCGCTTTGCTGCCACTATCATAGGTCCAGCGGTTGGTGAGCTTGCCATCACGCCAATCCCAGGCCACGATCACCGCCCGCGTGTAGTAGCCACGCGAGAACACGGCGGAAGGACGCGTACCATCCAGATAGGCAACACTGGCCAGAAAGCGGTCAACACGGTTACCGTAGGAATCGCCCCAGGAAGAGACCGTGCCGCGTGCAGGCAGGTAATTCGTGGTGGCCATGGCGGCACCGGTCTTCCCGTTAAACACCGTGAGGTATTCCGGGCCGGTCAGGATGTAACCCTTGCTGTTGCGATAGTCTGCCGTGCTGCTGCCGATCACCGTACCGGCACCATCCACGGTACCGTCGGCAGTCTTCATCATCACCTCGGCCTTGCCATCGCTATCCAGGTCATACGCCACGATAGAAGTATAGTGCGCCCCGGCGCGGATATTCTTGCCCAGATTGATGCGCCACAGGCGGGTTCCATTGAGCTTGTAGGCATCCACAATGGTCGGGCCGGTATAGCCGGACTGGGAATTGTCCTTCGCATTCGTGGGCTGCCACTTCAGGATGATTTCATATTCACCGTCACCATCCAGATCCGCCACCGTGCCATCGTTCGCATCGTTCGCATCGTAGGTGTAAGCCACACCATCCGGTGTCGTGCCCCCTGCAGGCTGCGAAATGGCAATCTTCAGATAGGGATTGGCCAGCACCGTGGCACCAGAGCCCGTCTGCTCCACACCACTGATTACCGGCACCACCGTATAGGTCGAAGAGCTCGTGCCCGCCGTATCGTTGTAATTCGTGGATGCCGTGATCACGCTGCTGTTGAGCTTGCTGCCATTGCGATACACGTTAAAACCAATCGAGGAAGGGTCTGTGCCGAGCAGACGCCAACTCACCAGCATACCGCCGGAAGCCGGCACAGCCACCACACCACGCCCCAGCTTTTCCACATAGCGGCCACTTGAAGCGCTACTGCTGGAACTCGAAGCCACGCTGGACTTCGATGAGGAACTGGAGACGGCAGAAGAACTGGCCTTCGACGAAGACGAGGAAGACGAAGAGGCTGAACTTGCCTTGGAGGAAGAAGACACCGAAGACGCAGAGCTGGCCTTGGAAGAGCTGGCCTTGGATGAAGCGCTGGAGCTTGAAGAAGATGAACTCGCTGCCCGCACCTTGCCTGATGCGCCATTCGAAGTCGTCACCGTGCCGCTGGTAGTATTCTTGACCCAGTAAATATACTTGGTACCCACCACCCCCGTACTATCCGTATAGGTACGCGCCGTGCTTGCCGCCGTGCCAATGAGCGCGCTGTTGGCAAAGGTTGAATCCGCCCCGCGATAGATCTGCTGCGTCGAGGTGGTCAGATTGCTCACGCTCCAGCTCAGTACCACCCCCCCCGCTGCCCCCGTCGCCGTCAGGCTGATGCTGCCGGAAGCTGCCGAGCTGGAAGAAGACGAAGATGAACTCGATTTCAACTGCCCCGAGGCCGCGTTCGAGTTCGTCACCACCCCGCTGGTGGTGTTCTTGATCCAGTAGTAGTACTTGGTGCCGGCCACCGCCGTTGCATCCGAATACGTTCGCGCACTGGTGCTGGCTACTGCGATACGCCCACGACCTGTCGCATCTGACGTCGTATTGCGATACACCTCCTGAGTGGCCGTAGTCAGATCAGTCGCCGTCCAGGTCAGCACCACCGCAGTGCTTGAACCTTTCGCGGTCAGGTTGATCGAACCTGTCGCCGCCATTGCAAACGCGCTCCACGCCACACCCAGTAGCGCAAGGGCTCCCCGAAACCCGAATCTCATGTCATCTCCCAATTTGTCATGGAAAAAACACAGCGCCTGCAAACCTTCTGGCACCATTTCCACTACAAGTTAAATGACGCGCAAATCCGAAACAATTCCATACCGCCAAACGGAGCCGTCCCTTGACGACGCTTTACACGCTCATACAGGACTCAAAAGGAATTAACACCAATCAATACAGGTAAATGCCAATAAACTTTCCGACGAACGGGAAGAAAACCACCGCAAATCCCTGTCAATCAATAGTTTGTGCAAAAATCTTTCTGCTCGATTTTCGTAACAAATGCACAGAGCCACTATTCTTCATGCGGCACAATTCTTCTCACGCTCCATTATTTCCTCATTGAACCCATTGGCATATAAACTCGCACCCCAAGAAGCTCATGCCTGCGCCAACATGGCAGCTCGTTATAGGGCGCGGCAAAGCTGGAACAATGGAGCACAGCGCGATTGTGCCGATCAAGCCTCCGCCCGGAGGGCGCAAACTCTTGCGAAAGGTCTGGCAATACAGGAAGCATAAATACGATAAGGTTTTTTCCGCATCATTCGCTCTGTATTGATACGCGAAAGCGTACGCATTAACCACACCAAAGTCGGATGAACCAAAAAAGAACGGGGGCGAAAACGCCCCCGTTCCTCCAAACAAAACCACTTCGACATGCAGCCTCATCTACCACAGGCCTTTTACTGCATGAACAGAAAGGGCAAGGGCAGTGATTTACGCAATTTCCGTAATAAATTCCTCGCGGGAACGGCGCACCTTTTTCAGATTCACCAGCCAGTCGCCTTCGGCAGCACGATAGCCCAGCGGCAGCAGGATCACCGAGCGCAGACCACGCTCACGAAGCTTGAGGATCTCATCAACCTTCGCGGGATCAAAACCCTCCATCGGCGTGCTATCGACCTCTTCGTCGGCAGCCGCGATCAGTGCCGACCCCAGCCCGATGTAGGCCTGGCGGGCGGCGTGCTGGTAATTGACCTCGGCGCCACGGGGCGGGTAGTTGGCGAGCAGCATCTGGCGGTAGTTTTCCCAACCCTCGTTCTTGAAACCGCGCTCTTCATTGACCAGATCGAACATCTTGTTGATGCGCTCCGGCGTATAGTCGTCCCACGCAGCAAACACCAGCAGATGCGAACAATCAGTCACCTGAGCCTGATTCCAGGCATTTGCCTTGATCTGTTCGCGGATTTCCGGGTTAGTCACCACGAACACTTCATAGGGCTGCAAACCACTGGAAGTGGCGGTCAGCCGGATGGCTTCGAGAATGCGTTCGACTTTCTCCTGCGGCACGGACTTGGCGGCATCCATCTTCTTGGTGGCGTAGCGCCAGCGCAGCTTGTTGAGCAGATCGGACATTGTGCTTGTTCCTTTTACACGTGTTGGGGCTACATATATTAGGACTTTCTCCACCATTTCAAGATGCGCAAAGGCCATCCCACAGAAAGCCGAGAGCCGGCCCTTTGCCTGCCAGACAGACTGCACGCAAGAGAGCAAGCGACGACTATCTCAAGCCTTGCGTGGCACCATGCAGATCACCACCAAACATTCCCACATCGTCCAGTCAGGCTCCCTTCAATCCGCACGCATGGCTGATGCACGGAGGCCCTCTGGCCGGCATGGTGCGGCCATGAGCGGCCCCTGGATACCCACCTCCCTGACAAAAGAGAACCAGACAATCGGGTAAGCCCCGCCCAGGGCGCGGATTGCACGGCGGCCACGACGCCACAGACGTATCGTTGCGCCGCCCCCCAGAGTCCTGTACTGGACACAGGCCAGCCGGGCAGGCTTTCTGGCGCAGCGCGCAAATACAGGCTAGTGATTAATCTGCTGGATCGTCAGGCTGTCTTCGGATCGCTCCGGATTATCCGCAACGACATCGGGTCTCATCCGCCCATGCCCCATCCGGGTCGCATGAAGGGAGACTGTGAAAGCTTCTGAGGAGACAAACATGCGCGTCAAGCTGCTCGCCATCGCTGGCCTGGTTGCTATGTCAACGGCTGCCTTTGCCGAAGAGTTCGCCACGGCCAAACAGGCGGAGGAGATGGTTACCAAGGCCGTGAAGGCTGTCAATGCGGACAAAGCCACGGCATTCAAGGAAATTACCGGAAAGGACAAGAAGTGGGTGCAGCTTGATCTTTATCCGGTGGTTTATGACATGGGTGGCAAGTGCCTGGCCCACGGGCAGAATGCCAAGCAGGTTGGCAAGGATCTCATCGAGCTGGCCGACGCGGACGGCAAGGAGTTCATCCGGGAGCGCATCGAACTGGCCAAAAGCAAGGGCAAGTTCTGGCAGGACTATAAATTCACTGACCCGGTCACCAAGAAGGTGCTACCAAAGTCCGCCTACTGCGAAAAAACCGGCGACATGATTGTTTGCGCAGGTATCTACAAGCGCTGATCCAGGCCGGGCATGCTTCCACCCACAACCCACCGACGGGCAGCCCGACCAGAACGGTGCCCGCCCTGCAGCACCGGCTGCCCACACAAACCGTGTGGGTGGCGCCAGCACATCTCACCGCAGCCACTTGCGGCTGGTGGCGAGCCACTGTATCAGGGTGCATTTGTGAAAGTACCTGCGAAAAAGGTGTTGATCCGCCATGAAAATCAGGACCAAGGTCTTTCTGCCATCGTTGGGTAGCGTAGCCATGCTGCTCCTGCTGGGAATCGTAAGCATCTTCGGGATGCGCAGCCTGCAACAGGCGCTGGACGATGTCGCCCACAAAGGCATGGCCCATACCCAGTCTCTCAATGAAGCCCGCGCCAAACTGCTCGAAGCCAACCTCTCGGCCTACCGTCTCTTCGCCACCATGGAGAATTTCGACGCCGCCCGGATCCAGACGGAAACCGCCGCCGCGCTCGGGCTTGCCGACTCCGCCATCAACAGCCTCTCGGCAATGCGCGAGAGCAACAATATCGAGGCCGAAGAAAAACAGGCACTGACCAGCCTTACCGAGCCGCTGGCCAAGTACCGCAAATCAGTCGCCCAGGCCATCGACATGGCCGACTCCGACCTCACTGCCGGCACCGGCATGATGCACGCCGCCGACAAACGCTTCCTGCAGATCAACCACGAACTCGACAAGATGATCGGGCAGCAGAAGACCAAGGCAGACACCCTGTTTGAGGCAGCGGCTGCGCGCGGCAATCGCACAGTCATGACGGCCATCACGGTATTCATCATCGGACTGCTCAGCTCAACCATCGTCTCGATTCTCCTCGCGCGCAAGATCATCGGCCCGCTGCTTGAGGCAATCCACACCGCCAAATCGATTGCCGCCGGTGATCTCACCAACCGCATCAACACCAGCCGTCGCGACGAAGCAGGCGACCTGTTGCGCGCCCTCGCCGAGATGCAGACCAATCTACACAAACTGATCGGTGAAATCAGCACCAGTGCCCAGCAGACCGCAGCCTCCTGCACCGCCATGTCCGTCTCCCTGCAACAGATCAACCACTCCGTGCTGGGCCAGAATCAAGCCACCACCGCAGTCGCAGCCGCCGTCGAGCAGATGAGCGTAAGCATCAACAACATCTCCGACAACGCCACCCGCGCGCTGGATGCCGATCGCCAGTCCGCAGAACTGGCCTCCGGCGGTGTGAGCGTCATCCAGAGCGCCTCCAGCGAAATGCTCAAGATCTCCTCCACCGTACAGAATGCCGCCCTGGTCATCGAACAGGTCGGCCAGCAAACGAATGAAATCTCCAGCATCGTCAGCACCATTCGTGAAGTGGCCGACCAAACCAACCTGCTCGCCCTGAATGCCGCCATCGAAGCCGCCCGCGCCGGAGAAGCCGGGCGCGGCTTTGCCGTCGTGGCAGACGAAGTGCGCAAGCTTGCCGAGAAAACCAGCCGCTCCTCCGAAGAAATCCGCAGCGTGATCGAGGCCGTCCAGCAAAGCTCAGGGCAAGCAGTCGACAACATCCATCAGGTGGTCAGCCAGATGGACACAACGGTCGGCTACGCAGCCAAAGCCCGCGAAGTCATCGAAAGTATCCAACAGGGCGCCCACCAAAGCGAAGGCTACGCGCGCGACATCTCCGCCAACCTGAGCGAACAATCCTCAGCCAGCCAACTGATCGCCACGCAAATCGAAGACATCACCCACAAGAGCGACGATAACGCCCAAAGTGTCGAAAGCGCCCGCCAAGCCATGCACGACATCGAGAAAAAATCGCAGGCACTGGACGCCGCCGTGGCGCGGTTCAAGATCTAGCGAATCACCCCTGCGACGCCAGCCGGAACGCACCACCATTCCATGCGGCGCAGCTCCGCTATACGCCCATCACCCAATGACACGTGTATCTGTCGTAGATACCGTCCACCTAGTCAA
>DBTS01000151.1 GCA_002307175.1 Rhodocyclaceae bacterium UBA1310 | reverse complement strand
TCCAGGATTCCGGCACCGGCTCTCCCACATCTTCCGCTGAAGCTGGCTGCCCAACAGACACTTCGCCTGTTGGCAAATACACAGGAACTGTTGATGTAACCGGCGATGGCACCGGAACAGTTAGAACAAGCGCATATGTTTCAACGTTTGGAACTGGCGGCTACATCGATATGGTTCCAACAACAGGAAACGGCTCCTTAAAGTGGACTTGCAAAGCAATGACACTCCCTTCTCAATATGTCCCGGAATCTTGTAGATGAGAGATTTGTAACCCCCAGACCCAAGGGGTTGAGGTTCAGTTCCCCTTCAGCTCAAACTCAAACGCCGTGGTAAACCCCGAATCCGACAGGCTGTGCGTGCAGCGCGTAATGATCCAGTTGGCGCCATCGATCTCCGGCTTGAAGCCTGTCACCACCACCGGCAGCTCGGGGAATAGCTCCGGGTGGGCCATGGCGGCGGTAATCGAGAGCGTGGCGCCGCTACGCTGCAGCCTGAGCCATTCCGCCCTGGCGGCGCGCTCGGCGTTGATTTTGTTGGCGTAGGTGTGGCGCAGTACCTTCACTGAGTCGGCACTTGGGCGCAGTGGATCAACGTCAGCCGTGATTTCTGCATTGCGCTGGCTGTCGGCCTTCTCCTGCTTTTCCTTCAGCGTCTTCCACTCTGCCTTGCCGGCCTTGATGGCCGTGGCCTGCTTGGCGTACACGGTGGCAAGCACCTTCTGCGTGCTGGTGCTTTTCTTCTCGGCGGTCAGGGTGTGGATGTTGCCCAGGCGCGTGGTGGCCTTCGACCCTGAATCATTGGTCACAATCTCGGTGTAGCGCTTGGTCTGCTTGGCGCTCGCCACAAAGGTCTTCACGGAGGTGTAACGCTTTTTCTTGGTCTCGCCATCGGCCTCGGCAGCCGCCGTGGCGCTGGTGCCATCCCATGTCACTTCGCCCTTGAGTGCGGCCTTGATGTCCTGATAGAAGGCCCGCACGCTGGTGTACATGTCGCGCTCGGCAAGGCTGAAGCGGTGCTGGTCGCCGGAGCTGCGCAGCAGTTTGCAGGTGGGGAAGGATATGCCGGTGGCGGATTGTGCCTCGCCGATGTTCATGAAGAGCAGCATGCCTTTCTTCACCGTGGCAATCGCATCGAAGTCTTCAGCCAGGCGCGTGAGCAGATTCACATCGGATTCACTGGTCTGGTCCATATGCTCGATCACCTCGTTCTTGAGGCGCTCGGACACCATTGGTTTCAGCTCGTATTGCGCGGCAATCGTGGTGACGATATCGCCGATGGTTTTGCCATTCCAGCTGCGCTCTTTGCGCTCGGTGAGCCCGGTGCGCAGATCCGCGCTCTTGGCCCGGATGGTGAGCTTGTCCGGGGCGCCGGAATGCTCGATTTCATCGACGATATAGGTGCCCTTGTCGATCAGGGGCGCGCCTGCCCAGCCCAGCCATAGCGCCAGCGTCACGCCCCTGGGGGGAATCGCAAGGCGCCCGTCTGAATCATCGAGGGTGATATCCAGCGTATCGGCCTCGAATCCGCGGTTATCCGTGAGCGTGAGGCTTTCCAGGCGGTTGTTGAATGCGGAGGAAATATCGTTGCCGGCCAGGATGATGCGGTAGGCGGGCCGGGGCTGGTCGCCACTCACGGCGCTGGAGAGGGCCGAGAGCGCCTTGCCGACCAGGGCACCGGCGGCCTTGCTGGTAATAGTGCTGGTGAGGCTCATGAGTTCAGCACCTTGCTGGCAATAGAGGAAAGCAGGCCCATCACGAAGCCGCTCTTGTCATCCACGCGCTTCAACTGCAGCGTGAATTCGATCTTGCGGGCTGCGCCATCAGGAAAGAACTCTGTTTTTGTGGTCTCGATGGATTCGATCACGTAGTCGCCATAGATTTTGAAGTCACCGCCGATCAGGGTGTAGCGCTTGCCGGTGTTCGCCATGGCTTCCAGCGCTTCGAGGCTCACACGCCCGGTGGCGGCGATCTCCATGTAGGTGATGCCGGCAATGGTGATGGTCTCTTCATCCACGCCGAGGAACTGGTGCGCGGCGCGCGCGCCGATGCGCGTGGTAGAGGCGTGGCGCCACGCGGTGGTGCGCTTGAGGTTGTCAAAGGCGGTCGTGTTGATGGAGAACACGAACATGCCGAGGATCATCATCACTCGCATGGCGGGGCCTCGCGCTGTGCGCGCTGGAGCTTCTCCCAATCGTCGCGGCAGTCTGCGTTGCACCAACGCTGGCCGGGCGGGAGGGGGTCGCCACAGAAGAGGCAGCAGCCCGTGGCCTGCGGCCCGGTGGGCTTGCGGGTGCGCAGTGCGATAGCGCGGCGCAGTTCTTCAAATTCTGATGCTTGGTCGAATTCGTCCATGATGTTGTCAATGTGTGGAATCAGTTGTTGTCTGCAAGGCGACCACGTGCCCGCACGGTCTTCTGGCGGGCGTGTTCGTCTACTTTCTTGGCGACCATCGAGGCAATGGCCTTTTCATCCATGCCGGGGGCCGGGTGGACGTGAATGGTGGTGTTGCCGCCGGCAGCCGCTCCGCTACTTCCGGCACCAGGGGCTTTGATCGGGGTGATGGCCTGGGTGCCGGGGCGCCCGATCTTGCCCACGGCGCTGGCGGCGCCGGCCTTGGCAATCACCGCCTGCGGGCCGGCTTGCGCGGCCTGGGGGCCACCACCGCCGAGGCCCAGCTTGGCAACCACGGATGCGGGGAGGATGGCGCGGAAGGTATCCATCACCTTGCCGGCCACGGCCTTCACGGCCTCCACCACGGCGCCGATACCGTTGCTGATGCCATTGATGAGGCCCTGCAGGATCATCTTGCCGAACTCCGAGAACTTGCCCGGCAGCTCGATGCCGAAGTAGCCCATCACCTTGGCGAAGGCGCTATAGAACAGGCCCAGGGGTGACCAGTTCATGATCAGTGCCCCGATGCCGGCAAGGCCGCCGGAGAACGCGGTTTTGATTTCTGCCCAGATGCCCACGAAGAACGCCTTCACGGCATCCCAGTGCTGTATCAAGAGACGCGCCGCGCCGATGATGGGGAAGATGTAGTTGAGAATTGGATACTTCTTGAAGGCGTTGTCGATATAAGCCCAGACGCCCATGAAGAAAGCCTTGATTGGGGTCCAGTACTTATAGATCAGGTACGCCATGCCGGCGATGAGCAGTACGACGGCACCAATCGCCAGCACAATCGGGTTGGCGCTCAGAAATGCCATGGTCGTGGTGATCGCCGTGCGGATCAGCGTAAAGCCGGTGGTGACAATCTTGGCCGTGCTGGAGAACGCGGAGAGCCCCTTGCTGATCATCGTAAAGGGGGTCAGCACGGCAGCGGCAGCCATGGTCAGGCCACCGAGCACGGCCAGCAGCAGGCCGGCGCCACCGACGATGCGCATGATCCACTTGGAGAGTTCGGGGTTGGCCGCGCTCCAGTCATGCAGTTTGCCTGTCAGATCGCCGATCAGATTGACGAGCACCTTGATATCCGGTGCGAGCGCTGCACCGAAGGAAGCCAGTGCATTGACGAAGGTGCCCGAGGCCGCATCCCACAGATTCTTGAGCGTACCGAGCTGTTCATTGACGCGCTTCTGCAGATCGGCCTGGGCGGCCATCTTGCCCTGCACTTCGTTGTAGCCCGACACGCCTTTGTCGATCATGAGCGAGACGACCTGCAGGGTTTCCGCATCGTCGCCAAAGATCGTCTTGATCACCGACAGGCGCTTCTGGGTGCTCAAGCCTTTGAGCTTCTGGAGCTGGCCGAGCATCTTCTCGATGCCGCCGAACTCGCCCTTGCCGTTGGTGAAGTCCAGCCCGATACCGCCTTCCTTGCCGGCCTTGGCGATTTTCTTGGCATCCAGTGCCATCTGGAATACCTTGCGGTAGGCGTTGCCGGCGGCCTCGCCAGCCATGCCGGTCTGGTCGGCCATCACCACCAGGGGTGCGAGTGCCTTGGCGCCTTCCAGGCCTTTCTTCTTGAGGATATCCAGCGCAGGGGACATCTTCGTGAATGCCTGCAGCATGTTGTTCTGATCCACGCCCAGGTAGAAGCCTTTCTGGATCACGTCCATCAGGCCCATCATGTCTTTCTCTGATGTGCGCGTAGCGTCCTGCATCTTGCTGGCGAAGGCTGCCGCCTCTTCGGTGGGCATCTTCAGTTGTACGGCCAGATAGGCCGTGGCTTTGCCCAGGCCGCCGAGGATGGCCTGCGAACTCATGCCCTGGCGGATCAGCATGGTCATCATGTTCTGATAGTCCGCCGTGGTGCCCGGCAGCTTGTCGCCCAGTGCGGTGGCAAGCTTGTTGATGTCGGCGAACGCCTTGGGCACTTCGCCGCGTGCGTTCATCATCGCGACCTTCAGGCCGGTGGCGGCATCTTCGGCCTGGGCAAAGGCAGCCAGCGGTGCGCCCGTGGCTGCCATCATGGCGCCGCCGGCAGCGGCCATGCCGGCGCCGTTGCGGGCCAGCTTGTCGCGGGTGCGGGTGATCTTCTCGGAAGTGGCAGCGATGGCAGCCCGGCGCTGGGCGGCCTTATTCAGCGCTTCCAGATCAGTCTGCTGGCGCTTGAGGGTTTCGTTCGTGCCTGCCGTTGCGGCTTTGAGCCGGATCTGGTGCTCGGCAAGCTTCTTTGTGTCGATTCCGGTTTCGCTAAGTGCGTTGCGCAGCTTCTGCATGCGCTCGATTTGCTCGCCGTGGATCGAGCGCAGCCTTGCCGCCTCCTTGCGCGTATCGTCGAATGCCCGCGTCAGGGCTTTCGATGGTGTCGTGGTGGCATTGATCTCTGCTTTGAGGGCCTTGAGCTTCTGCTGCTGCGCACCCAGCGCAGCAGAGGCGATGCTGGCCTGTTTCTGCGCAGAACGAAATGCGGTGATTTTCTCTTGCTGGGCGTCAAGTGCCTTAAGCGATTGGCGCGTCTCTTTCAGCGCGCTCGCCAACTCGCGGCTTCCGTTCTGTGCCGCGCGCAGTGGGCGTGTGAGTTTGTCCACCGCATCGAGCACCACTTCAAGCCTGAGTTTATCAACCGCCATCATTCCTCCGTGTTGCCAGACCGGGCGCTGGCTTTTTCATGCCAGCGCATCAGTTCGGGCAGATCCATGCCATTCATTTCTGACGGCGGCCAATGGAAGACCACCGCGATGTTTGCCATGACTTCCTCTACATCGTCGGGAAATCCGCCAGGGCACTCTTCGGCAACAAAAAACCGGTTACCTCCGTGGCGAACTGCATCAGGTCGGCAGGGTCCAGGGCGAGCACTTCGGGCTGTGTGAGCGTCGGTGTGGTGATGCGCGGCAGCACCAGGGCCATGGCGTTCACATCCATCTGCAGCAGGGGCAGCAGGGCCACACCGCGCAGGGCGCCGGAATTGGGCTTGCTGACAGTGACTTCGGTGACGGTGTTGTCACCGCGCTTGATCGGGGTTTCGAGGGTGATGGTGCTCATGATTCGGGTTCCTTGTATGGGTGGTTTGGGGTTGGCTTACAGGCCCACGGCCTTGCGCTGGGCGGCGAGCATGTCGGTGCCGTTGACCGTCTCGATCATGTTCAGCAGATCAATCTCGATCACGGTGGAAGAGTTGATGGAGAGCTTGTAGTAAGTGAGGCTGGACTTGACCTTGAACTCGCTCTTGTCGCCGGCCTTGGCGTTGCCGAAGTCGATTTCCTTGTGGCGGCCACGCACGACGATTTCCACGGCATCGATCTCGCCGGTGTCTTCGTGTTCGTATGCGCCGGCAAAGCGCAGCATGGCGCCATCGATCTTGCCGTTACCGAAGTCGTTGAGGATGTCGCGCATGTAGCCGGCATAGGTGTGATCGCATTCGAGCTTTTCCAGGCCGAGATCGAGTTCCAGTTCGCCATTCACACCACCGGGCCGGTAGCTGTCTGTTTTGCGCGAGAGCTTGGGCAGGCCCAGCTCGGTGCACTGGCCGGCAAATGAAATGCCGTTGTAGAACACGTTAAAGTTTTTGAGGATGCGTGGTAGTGCCATGGGGTGTTTCTCCTAAAACTGTTTGTCATCAGACCGGTCAGGCGTTCACCCGGTCGGCAAAGTTCGCCAGATAGGTATCCGTGATGCGCTGGCGGAACATGAGGTTTTCCAGGGGAGGCACGGGGGTGTAGTCGTAGTCGATGGAGAGCTTGCCGGCCTTGAGCGTGGTGGTGGAATTCACGTCCGAGTCGTACCAGGCGGTGCCGTCCACGATGTAGCCCTGGGCTTTGAGCTCGCGGAACTTGGCGTTGATGCCTTCGATGATGTCGCGGGCGAGAGACGGCGTGAGGGGCTTATCCACGGCCCACATGTGCGCCTCGGCGATGGTGTCGGCCAGTACCTGGGCGGTGCGGGTGTAGTTCTCGAAGAAGAAGGTGTCCGTGCACGTGGTGCGGCTTCCCCAGAAGCGGAAGCCTTCGCGCTGGATCAGCGTGGTGACGCAGTTCTCGTTCAGATAGTCGGCATCGGTGCCGGTCTCCTGCAGATCCCAGTACACATCCTTGGAAATGCCGGTGACGCCGTTGAGCACCACATTGGAGAGCGTCTTGTGCCAGCCGGTCTCTTCGTCGATCTTGGCACGCAGGCCGATGGCGCGGGCCGTGGCGGCGGCGTTCCTGGTGGTGCTGGTGGCGGTGTCGAAAGAGAGGAAGCCGGCCACAGGAGCATGGCTTCGCGCTGGCCGAAGTTCTCGCGGTACTTCACCGCGTCTTCCTTGGTGGCCGCCCCGTAGGCGGAGAGATAGGCAAAGCCACGCAGCTTCTGCGCGATGCCCACCAGTTCTGTGGCAACCGGCAGGGTATCGAGGCCCGGCACAGCCAGAATGCGCGGCTTCACGCCCAATTGTGATTTGGCCGCCAGCAGTGCCTTCATGCCCGTATATTTGCCGTCAACACTGCCACCGATGATGGCGGTGTTCTGTTCGGCCTCGGTGGCTGCCGTGGGCACGCGCACCACGACGCAGGCGGCGTTGGCCTGATCGGCAATCGCATCGAGCGTGGCGGCCAGGGTGCCGGTGCTGCCAGCGTAACCGGCAGCGGCCTGGATGTTGGTTTTAAGAACCGGGGTATTGAGCGGGAAGGTGTCGGCGTCGGCATCGTCGCCCGTGGCAATGATACCGATGACGGCGGTATCGACCGTGGTGATGGGGTGTGTGCCGTCGGTGAGTTCGAGCACGCGCACGCCGTGATGGTAGTCTGTCGCCATGAAAATGGGCTCCGTGAAGTGATGCCTTCATGGTGCCCCGCGTGCGCGTGCCTGTCGTGCTGCTTATGTTGTGGTCATTGTGGTGAACAGCAGGCTTAGAAATTGAGCTTGATGCCGAAGTTGCCTCGCTCGCGCCAGCCCAGATAGACCTTGAACCCGGCCCGCCAGTACGAGAAGAACGGGAACGGAATGTGGCGGTACCAGCGCAGTGCCCAGTTCCACCCGGCCAGCGGCGCAAACACATCCGAGGGATAGCGGCCCGAGCTGGTGAAGGGCCGGCCCGCAAAGCCGATCACGTAGAACGTGAGATTGTGGAATGGGTTTCTGAGCCACCAGAGCACGGCGCGAAGCCATGCCGGCAAGCTTGGGCAAAAGTCGGCCGGGCCGCTCAATCCATCATCGTCGTTACCAAAGATGGCCCAGGCGAGCCAGTGCAGTGCAGCGCGGATCCGTTTCATGATTGTGCCTCCGTGGATGTGGTGTCGGTTGTGGTGGTGGAGCTGTTGGTGGATGGCGTGCCGGTGCCTACCGGGTAGGCCGGCATGGTGGGAAGGTCCGTGGGGAGTTCGTCAGGTTGTGCGGCGGAGAGAATGGCGCGCACCTCCTGGCGCCATTTCACGAAGGCCACGACATCCGGCGATTCCATGGTGGTGTCACCGAGGATGACGGCTTCGTAGATGCGCAGCATGGAAGTGTCTGAGGCGGTCAGGGCATCCTTGGCTTTCGTCTGGTAGGCCCGCCACTGGCTTTCGGCTGTTGGTGGTGCCGGGTCGCGCAGATAGGGGGCGCCGTTTTCGTCGGCATCGATGACCCAGCCCTCGGTTTGTCCACGGAGCATGTCGGCGTGCCGCTCTGTGGTGATCTCCACCGCGTCTGCGGGAATGTTGTCTCCGCTGACGGCAGAGTCATAGAAGCCAAGCGTTGTACGAGAGAAATACATTGTCATGACAATATCCTCAATAGCCGATTGCGAGGAATCGGGCGGCAGACGCCTGGGCGTCATTTGCACAGGTAAATGCGGTTGTGGTCAGATCGTAGGTGGCGAAGCCGGTTTGTCCCGCCCCGTTATAGTCGATCAAGTTTCGATCCCCGGTGGTGAGCACCTGGAGGCATGCATTCGGGAAGGCCGCAGGGAACGTAAATCGGGCTGCGTAATCCCCCAGGATAACTGCCGTTGTTCCCCACTGCAGCATGAGCCCGCCCAGCCATGAGGGAAACTTCAGGTAACCGTTGGTGCTTGCCGAGAAGGCGAACCCGGCAGCGGACGCCAGAGATGAGAGGAATGAGCCATTGACGATGTTGGCGATGGCTGAGCGCACCCATGATGTAGTGGCCTTGCGTGCGCTGTTGTCGTTAATGCCAGGAGCCATGGCATACGACGACGAGAACACGGACCAGTTTGAACCGTCAGAGGCAATGAGAGCGCGGGTACCGGGAGGGATAACGAAAGTTGGATTGCTGCCCCCATCCCAGATAATGGAGCCAGCCGGCGTAGCGACAGCCCAATCCGCCCCGGACCAGTTTGAAAACCAATAGGTGCCACCCACCATGCTGGCCGGCGCGGGCACCGCAACCGTTCCGCCGTTGCCGCCCAGGGGAATGAACTGGCCCGCCTGCTGCACCGTGAGCCCGGTGTTTTGTGTGATGCCAGTCATGCCCGAGAGATTGCCCAGGGCACGCTGCACGAATGCAGTACTTGCGACGGCAGCCGAGTTGTCGAACTGTGCGGGGGTCTGTGTGAGGCTGACGGATGTCGCATTCAGAACCAACGCGTGTGCCCGGATGTTTACGCGGCCATCAGTGCCGATGGCGAAGTCGAGAATCCGAGGATCTGCAGCGCTATATGTCAATCCATCTATAGCAACGTTATTCCGAAAGGATGCAAGAATAGCCGTATCAAGGTTCGACGGCACAGCAGCAAACGAAGCCAATGAAGTGGCTGCCCCAGAAATTTTCGGTGCTCCCAGGGTTGGCGCTGCTGCAAGAAGGGCATTGATGTACGCAGTCGTAGCAATGCGGGTGCTGTTGTCTCCCAATGCCGGGGATGTTTGATACTGTGACGTGATGACGAGCCAGTTCGATCCGTCAAACGTGAGCTGTGCCGAGCCTCCACCAGATATCAGCATCGAACTGGATGCGGCGACACCGTTGCCGATGAAATTGCCGCTACCTGTCTTCAGGGTCCAGGTGCCAGCGCCCCAATTGATGAGGGTCAGGCGGTATCCTGCTGCGATACCGCCAGGCATCGTGAGCGTGTGGGCGGCATCAGATCCCAGCCCGATAAGATAACCAGCGTGGGCTGAGGTAAGAGCGCCATCGGCCTGGAATGTCGCAATCCCCGTCGTGTAGGCCCCGGCCCGTTGTGCGAATTCCGTGGTAGCCAGCCGAGTGGAACTGTCGAACTGCGGGGCAGTGGGCGCCGTAGGGGATCCAAAGAAACCTGGGGAGGTCAGCGCTGTTGATGAATACTTTGGGGCGATAGAGCCACCCACGACATACCAAGCGGTTCCCGCTTTCACCAGGATGATCGAATCACCGCCATATAGAACAAACG
>DBTS01000039.1 GCA_002307175.1 Rhodocyclaceae bacterium UBA1310 | reverse complement strand
CCACCTCGGTGGTGGTCATGAGCTGCCCCCCCTGGGAGAGGCCGGTGATGAGCACGGGCTTGAGGTTGGCACGTGCGGCATACACCGCAGCCGTATAGCCAGCCGGGCCGGAACCCAGGATGATGAGGGGGTGGTGTTGGGTGGGTGTCGTCATTATCGTATTCCTGTCAGGGCAGAGTAATCCTGAGATTATAACGGAGCTGGCCTCTCCGGCTGATTGAGTTGGACAATGAGCCTGATTGACTGGCAGAGTGCGAGGCCTGATCTTGCTGTGAAGACGTGATCGGCGTTTTTGCGCAGCCTGAAAATCCTCGTTTATCAAACACAAACGCCGGTTTTTGCAAGGCTTTTGACTCAGTGGAAGTCTTCTCGCGAAAGACACTGATCCGTTTGGACTCTGGTTTCAAGTACAATTTTTATAAAAACACCGTAAACGTTTTTCCCTTGAAATGCATTACGTATACTAGTGCTGAATAAATTAGGTTCTTTGGCTGATAAGCCGGAAAATTGGTGTTGTCTGACGTGACTGATGGTTGTGCGGAGGATGCATGAGCGGTAATAAACTGGTTGTTTCGGCAACGGCATTGAGAACCCTTCCTGTGTTTCAGGGGCTGGAATCAGGGGCGCTTGAGGAAATCGCACGCTATGCCGGGATGCGGCGTGTGGCGCGGGGGGTGACTGTGGTACAGGCAGGCGAGGCCTCCGACAGTGTGTACTTCGTCCTGAATGGCAGCATGAAGGTGCTTGTCAGCGATGAGGACGGGCGTGAGGTGATCTTCACGATCATCGGGCAGGGAGCGGTATTTGGTGAAATGGGGATTTTTGATGCCGCACCGCGTTCAGCTTCGGTTGTCTCGGCTGTGCCATCGGATCTGGTGGTGTTTTCGCAGTCAGATTTTCTGCTGATCATGAAAAGCAATTTTGATGTCTGCCTGCGCATCATGGGGAGCATGGCGCAGCGTTTGCGTGAGGCAGATCGCAAGATCGAAAGCCTTGCCCTTATGGACGTTTACGGCCGCGTTGCCCGCCTGTTGCTCGATATGGCCGAGATTGTGGATGGCAATTGCCTGATTCGAAAGAAGATTTCCAAACAGGATATTGCCAAGATGATCGGCGCCTCGCGGGAGATGGTTTCCCGTGTCATGAAGGATCTGATCGCCAGTGGTTTGGTTCGCGAAACGCCACAGGGGCAGTTGCTGCTTCTTGATCACACGCCGCAGGCCTGATCGCGCCGTGGCGTATGGCCGGATTCCTTGCTTCCAGGAGGTGCTGGGGGAGGCCGCTGAGAGCAGGGGCAGCATGCACCAAGTTAGCAAATACGGTGTCTGAGAAGCTGTTCACGATCTGTAGCGAGAAGGCGTCAGCGGACTGAAGAGCTGCACAGAAACCGGAATGTATTGGAATACATGAGGGTTTCGAGCAGCCTATTTATCCAAACGAGGAAGTCCGATCACGCCTTCGCAGTAAGATCATGAGCAGCTTCTGACAGTCCGCTGATCCACCGCTTTGGTCGCAAAAGGGTGGTAGTTGAGGCGTGACTGTATAATCTTTACGTTTCCGACAGCCTATTCATGCGATTCATGCTTTTTCGCTCCGCTAACCGTACGCCTTCCCAGCCCCTGCCCGAGAAGATAGGGACTTTGCTGCGTGAGGCCTGCTGGCTGCTGCTGGCGGCGATGGGTGTCTTTCTCGCCATGATCCTCTTTGGCTACTCCAAAGCCGATCCTGGCTGGTCGCACGCGGTGGGTAATGCTGTGGTGACCAATCCGGGGGGGCGTTTTGGCGCCAATCTGGCGGATCTGCTGCTGCATCTGTTTGGCCTGTCTGCATGGTGGCTGGTGGTGCTGCTGTTCTGGGGGCTGCTTATCGGTGGCCGGCGCTTTCGTGAAGAGATGAGTTCCGACAGACGTTCCCTGGCAATTGTGCTTGTCGGGTTCGTGATCCTGCTGCTCACCAACTGCAGCATCGAGGCGGTTCGCTTCTATTCCAGCCATGCTGCGTTGCCCGACGTTCCCGGCGGGGTGGTTGGTACTGAACTCGGAGGTTTGTCCACCCGCTATCTGGGTTTTACGGGGGGCACGCTGCTGTTGCTGGCTGCCTGGGCAGGGGGCTTGAGCCTGTTTGTCGGGTTTTCATGGATCAGTGCAGTCGAAAAGCTCGGGCATGGCATCGAGATTCTGGCGGGTGCCGGCTATCGTGCCTATCAGGCCTGGAAAGACCGCCGTGTAGGCAAGGAAAAGGCCGTCAAGCGCGAAGAGAAGGTCAAGATCGAGCGCAAGAAGCGTGAGCAGAAGCCGCCGGTTGAAATCCATATCGAGCCACCCAAGGTGGAAGCGGTCAAGCTTGTTGAGCCGCGCAAGGATAAGGATCGCCAGCAGACCCTGTTTGCCGACAATTCAGGTGGCAGTACGCCAGGTCTGGCGCTGCTGGATATGCCTAATAATGATGTGGAACCGCCCTCGAAGGAAACACTTGAATACACCTCACGCCTGATTGAACGCAAGCTGGGCGATTTCGGGGTGGAGGTCAAGGTTCTCGCAGCGTATCCGGGGCCGGTGATTACGCTGTATGAAATCGAGCCTGCCGTTGGTGTGAAGGGCGCGCAGATCATGAATCTCGTCAAGGATCTGGCACGTGCCCTGTCCGTGATGAGCATCCGGGTGGTGGAAACAATTCCCGGCAAAGCCTGCATGGGGCTGGAAATTCCGAACCCCAAGCGGCAGACCGTGCGGCTTTCCGAAATCATCGGTTCCAAGGCCTACAACGATGCCACCTCACCGCTCACGGTGGTGCTGGGCAAGGATATCGGTGGCAATCCGGTGGTGGCCGATCTGGCGAAGATGCCTCACCTGCTGGTGGCAGGGACCACGGGCTCGGGGAAATCCGTGGGGATCAACGCCATGATCCTCTCGTTGCTCTACAAGGCCGGGCCTGACAAGGTGCGCCTGATCCTCGTCGACCCGAAGATGCTGGAACTCTCCGTGTACGACTCGATTCCGCATCTGCTCGCCCCGGTCGTGACCGACATGAAGCACGCCGCCCATGCCCTCAACTGGTGTGTGGGTGAAATGGAACGGCGCTACAAGTTGATGTCGGCGCTCGGCGTGCGTAACCTTGCCGGCTACAACAAGCAGATTGCTGATGGCCTCAAGTCTGGTTCTCCGATCAAGAATCCTTTCTCGCTGACGCCTGAAAATCCCGAGCCGCTGGATGTCTTGCCGACCATCGTGGTGGTGATCGATGAACTTGCCGACCTGATGATGGTCGTAGGTAAGAAGATCGAGGAACTCATCGCCCGTCTGGCGCAGAAGGCGCGTGCTGCCGGCATCCACCTTGTGCTTGCCACGCAGCGCCCGTCGGTGGATGTGATCACCGGTCTGATCAAGGCCAACATCCCGACGCGCATGTCTTTCCAGGTATCGAGCAAGATTGATTCGCGCACCATTCTTGACCAGATGGGCGCAGAATCGCTGCTGGGGATGGGGGATATGCTCTACCTGCCTCCCGGCACCGGGCATCCGGTGCGTGTGCACGGCGCCTTTGTTGATGACAAGGAAGTCCACCGCGTGGTCGAATTCCTCAAGACGACAGGGCAGCCAAGCTATGTTGAAGGCATGCTGACAGGCGCTTCCGAAGAAGGTGGTGAAGGCGGCGGTGGCAGTGGTGATATCTTCGGCGAAGGTGGTGGCGGTGAAGAATCGGATGAGCTTTACGACAAGGCCGTAGAAGTGGTGCTGCAGACGCGGCGTCCCTCCATTTCGCTGGTGCAGCGTCATCTGCGCATCGGTTACAACCGGGCGGCCCGGCTTATCGAACAGATGGAGAAGGCTGGCCTGGTATCCGCGGCAAGTGCCACGGGCGCGCGTGAGGTGCTGGTGCCGGCGCGCGAATCCTGATTCTGAAGTATGGGTAACTATGAAAAGACAACTGATTTTCTGTCTGGGGCTGGCCGCCCCGGTAATGGCGTGGGCTTCCGGCCTTGAGCAGCTTAACCAGTTCCTGAACAGCACCAAGACGGCGCGGGCCGTGTTCACGCAGCAGGTGATTGCGAAATCTGGCCGTACCACACAAAACGCCAACGGTACGATGAGTTTTCTGCGTCCCGGAAAATTCCGCTGGGAATATATCAAGCCCTACAATCAACTGATCGTTGTGGATGGCGTCAAGCTGTGGAGTTACGACAAGGATCTCAACCAGGTCGTGATCAAGCCGATGGGTCAGGTGCTGGGCTCCACGCCTGCCGCCCTGCTGGCAGGCAGCAACGATCTGCAGAAGAACTTCATGCTGCGCGAGGATGGCGCCTCGGAAGGGCTCGAATGGCTGGAGGCTACGCCGCGCAACAAGGATTCCGGGTTTGAGCGGGTACGCATCGGCATGAAGGGCAACCTGCCCCAGTCCATGGAAGTGCTCGACAATTTCGGACAGACCACCGTGCTGAAGTTCTCCGGCTTTGAACGTAATCCGCCCCTTCATGCAGATCAGTTCGTCTTTACGCCGCCCAAGGGGGCGGACGTCGTCGGCGAATGATGTTGATGGCACTTCATGGCTGATCTGTTCTCGACTGAGCCAATTCCCCCGCTTGCGGAAGCCCTGCGTCCGAAAACCCTGGATGAGGTGATCGGGCAATCCCATCTGCTCGGGGAAGGTAAGCCGTTACGGCTTGCCTTCCAGTCTGGCAAACCCCATTCGATGATCCTGTGGGGGCCGCCGGGCGTAGGCAAGACAACGCTGGCGCGGCTGACTGCGCAGGCGTTTGGCTGCGAGTTCATTGCACTGTCGGCGGTGTTCTCGGGGGTCAAGGATATCCGTGCGGCAACGGAACAGGCCGAGCAAAACCTTGCCCGTGGCCGGCGTACGATCCTGTTCATCGATGAAATCCACCGCTTCAACAAGTCCCAGCAGGATGGGCTGTTGCCGTATGCCGAAAGCGGGCTGGTGACCTTTATCGGCGCGACCACCGAAAACCCTTCATTCGAAGTCAATTCGGCGCTTCTGTCCCGCTCCCAGGTCTATGTTCTGAAGTCTCTCTCCGAGTCTGAACTCAAACTGCTGCTCAAGCGTGCCCAAGACAAGGCCCTGAGTCACCTGCAGTTCGAAGATGTCGCCGTGGATACCATCGTCGGCTACGCCGATGGCGATGCGCGCCGCTTCCTGAATCTGCTCGAACAGTGCCATACCGCTGCCGGCGCGGCCGGGATCACGGTCATTGATGCCGAGTTTATCCAGAATGCGCTGACGCTCAATAGCCGTCGCTTCGACAAGGGGGGCGACAATTTCTACGACCAGATCTCGGCCCTGCATAAATCAGTGCGTGGTTCCCATCCCGATGCCGCGCTCTACTGGCTTTGCCGCATGCTCGATGGTGGCGCAGATCCGCGTTATCTGGCCCGCCGCATCGTGCGCATGGCCTGGGAAGATATTGGTTTGGCCGATCCGCGTGCGATGCAGATTGCCAATGACGCGGCGAATACCTACGAGCGCCTGGGCAGCCCGGAGGGAGAGCTGGCCCTGGGGCAGGCCATCATTTACCTGGCCGTCGCCGCCAAGAGCAATGCCGGTTATAACGCCTACAACCAGGCGCGTGCTTTTGTGAAGCAGGATAAAAGTCGTGAAGTGCCGGTGCATCTGCGCAATGCTCCCACCAAGCTGATGAAGGAACTGGGGTATGGCCGGGAATACCGTTATGCCCACGATGAGCCGAATGCGTATGCCGCGGGTGAAACCTATTTCCCCGAAGATCTCGATGAACCCGGGTGGTATCAGCCGGTGCCAAGAGGGCTGGAGATCAAAATCGCCGAAAAGCTTGCCACACTCAGAAAATGGGATGAGCAGGCGCAGGCAGATAAAGACAACGAGAACTGAAAAGGATTTGAAATGCTGGAATTCTGCCTCATGCAGGCCGGGAATGAAGCCGATGTATCAGATCTGTTTACCCTTTTAAAACAGGCCGAGGCATATTCCATACTGGTTGAGGGAGTGCTCCCGAGTATTGAGGATGCGCACGAAAACCTCTCCGAGCTGCCTCCCGGAAAAACCTCAGCAGACAAATGCTTTTACGGAATCTGGCAGGCAGAGTGTCTGATTGGTTGTGCCGAGCTTATTCGCGGGTATCCTGAGCCGGATATCGCCTACCTGGGTTTGTTGCTGTTCGCGGATTCAAGTCAGGGGAAAGGTCATGGCGTTCAGGCGCTGAATCATCTGTTCCGGCTGGCTCGGGACTGGGGCTGTGCGCGCATGCGGCTTGGTGTGATTGCCACCAATGTTCGAGGCCTTAGTTTCTGGAAGCGTGAGGGTTTTGGCGAGATTTACCGGAAATCGGTGGAAGGCTTTACCGGCGAGGTTATCGTCATGCAGAAAGAAATATGAATCGGGGAGTAAGCCGGAAAATGGCCAAGTCAGTGGTATTGGTGTCCAGGGATTGACACTGGGAATTGATCTTGTGACTGACAATAAAAAAGCACCCCAAAGGGTGCTTTTTCAATTCTGCCAACAAGTGATTACTTGTTGATCAGCAGGTCTTCCAGTAGGCCACCGTTGGCGATGTGCTCTGCCACCCACTTGGGCTGACGGCCACGACCACTCCAGGTTTCATCGCCCTTCTGGTACTTCGGAGCAACTTCGGAACGGCCGCCAGCCTTCTTGGCGCCGGCAGGTGCGCTCAGTCCCAGATCCTTGGCGGTAAGGCCATATTGCTGGATCTTGTTTTTCAGTTCGCCGATCACATTATCCAGTTCAGCCTTTTTAAGTTCATCAGCCTGTTGCTGGAGTTTTTTGATCTGTTCCTGAAGTTCAAGATAAGTAGACATTTTCTTGTTCCTTTGATGTGTTGCATTAATTGAACGGGCTTATTGTATATGACTTTCTGCCAGGAAGGTTAGTTCCTTTGCGGTTGAGAATTTCTCCATAATTGCACTTTTCCCGATAAACGGGCTTGAATACTTGCAGGTTTCAATAGGTGGTTTTGTCTTTGATTTGCAGGGATTGATATTTTTTTGAAAGCCGGATGGCTGCATATAGTCAGTTCACGGTATGTCGTCTGGGTGATATTTCAGCCCATGGTTCCACAAAGCTGAAAATTCCCCGTTGGTGGAAAGAATGCAGGCAATGTATAAACAAATGAAACCTATGGGGTTTTTGAAACTGGGCGGCAATCTTGCTGCCTGGGAAAGCTAATAATGTACGAAATTCTTACTTATTTTTTGTCTATTCTGGTGCGCTTTGTTCAATGGAGGCTTTGCGTGGAAAATCGTTTGAGGTGATGCAACGCGCACTATCCTGATGCGTTCCCATGCCGGGATTGCGAATCAGGGCGGATTGGCGGTGAGAATCCACATATATGCCCAGAAGGGGGTGTGTTATTACCTCTCCCTTGAGTGGCGCAAGAAGTTGTGCAGAGCGGGTTTTAATGCGTGAGTGGATGGGCAGAGCGGAATTCTGCATAGACGTGCAGTACGTGTTCCGCCTGATCCAGCTCGCCGCTTGATACGGCGTTCTGCACTATGTCGGTGAGGCAGGCGCAGACAAGCTGCACGCCTTCATCCGTCTGCACGAGGCTGCAGATGATCGGGCTGGCGATCTCGCGGGGGATGTGTTCGTGTGCGGCAAACAGATCGACTTCGTCATCGGTCAGATCGCAGTAGTCGAGACAATCCTGAATGGTCAGCATGATGTCGGACTCCTCTGTTGGCTCGGCAACCGTCGGGCTTGGTGTTATCGTGTTGTAATTCCAAGCTAGAGCAGCCACGCTGGTTCGCCAGTTGTCCTTGCCTATGCCGCAGGCGATGTGCCATTGCAGCATCCAATGCCGTGGCGTGCGCGCTGTTGCGACAGCATCGAAACAAGTGCCGTTGGGCGCAATCTTTGCGCTGCACAAGGCGGCAGAGTGCTCTGGCTCGTGTAAACTCTTACCTTTATCGAATCAATACTTTTACTAACATGCTCGATATCCAATTACTTCGCACCCAGCCGGATGTGGTTGCCCAGCGCCTTGCCTCGCGCAAGTTCGTTCTTGACGTGGCTGCCTTTCAGGCGCTGGAAGATGAACGCAAATCCCTGCAGACCCGCACCCAGGATCTGCAGTCCAAGCGCAACAGCCTGTCCAAGCAGATCGGTATGTTGAAGGGGAAGGGCGAGGATGCTTCCGGCGTGATGGCGGAAGTGGCGGGTATCGGCGATGAGCTCAAACAGTGCGAGGAAAGTCTGGCTGCACTGCAGGAACGCCTGAATGATTTTCTCGCGCGCATCCCGAATCTGCCGCATGAAACCGTCCCCGTCGGCACCGACGAGAGCATGAATGTGGAAGTGCGCCGCTGGGGCACCCCGCGCGCTTTTGATTTCCCGGTGAAGGATCATGCTGACCTCGGTGAAGCGCTGGGGCTGGATTTCGATCTGGCAGCCAAGCTCTCTGGCGCGCGTTTCTCTTTCCTCAAGGGTGGGATTGCCCGACTGCATCGCGCCCTGGCGCAGCTGATGCTGGACACCCATACGATGGAGCACGGCTACACCGAGTGCTATACACCGTACATCGTGAATCCGGATGTGCTGTATGGCACGGGGCAGTTGCCGAAGTTTGCCGAAGACATGTTCCGCGTTGAGCGTGGTGGCGAAGGCAGCCAGACGCAGTACCTGATCTCGACCTCAGAGATTTCGCTGACCAACTCCGTGCGCGACTCCATCCTCAAGGCCGATGAGTTGCCGCTGAAGCTGACGGCACATACACCGTGCTTCCGTTCCGAAGCGGGCAGCTATGGGCGCGACACCAAGGGCATGATCCGCCAGCACCAGTTCGACAAGGTCGAAATGGTCCGCATCACCAAACCGGAGGACAGCTACGCAGCCCTCGACGAAATGGTGGATAACGCCGAAACCATTTTGCGCAAGCTGGAGCTGCCGTACCGTGTGGTGGCATTGTGTACGGGCGATATGGGTTTTTCTGCGGCCAGAACCTTCGATCTGGAAGTCTGGCTACCGGGACAGAGTGCCTATCGGGAAATTTCGTCGGTCTCCAACTGCGAAGCCTTCCAGGCCCGCCGCATGCAGGCCCGTTTCAAGAACGATGCAGGCAAGAACGAACTGGTGCATACGCTCAATGGCTCCGGGCTTGCCGTGGGGCGTACCCTTGTGGCGGTGCTGGAAAACTATCAGCAGGCCGATGGTTCGGTAATTATCCCGGCCGCCCTGAAGCCTTATATGGGCGGGATCGACGTGCTGTTGCCGCGCTAATCGGTTTGCGCAGTGACGTGTGACAAGGCCCGCTGCCTGTGCAGCGGGCTTTTTTATTGGGTTTGCGGAAAAGCGGCACAGCTCCGTACTGTATAGGAAAGTCATTTCAGTGCCGGAAAAACATGCCTTTCAGGCCCTGAAAACGATCCGTCAGGCGGCAAGCGCCTGCCCTTTGGAACAGGACTGTTTAGCCTTGCCAGCCGTTTAGTAAAATGCATCTCATGCAGAATGGTGTGGCGCATGGTCTTTGCTGTAGCGAACTGTTTGGGGCAGGGCTCCAGAGCGGAGTCCCGATGGGCTGCCTGATACCGGAATTTGTCACGGGTGTGCCGCTCCAGACCATGCTGCACCAAACCGTCCATCACTGTCGTTCCCGGTTTCAGGCTGAAGGTGTGGCCTCGGTTGTTTTGCGAGCCGTTCGGATGTTTCATCATGTTCGGAATGCGGTGCCGGGGTTTTGCCTGGGCACTGATTCCACGATGCGTGAAGTTCGCTCGTCGTGTCGTGTAATCATGGGGAACCAAGAATGATCTGCTCCAAATGTAATAACGAAGTCAGACCAGACGCCAAGTTCTGTGACAACTGTGGCGCGCCGGTTCTCTCGCTTCCCCCGCCTGCTCCGATTGAGCTGAGCTGTCTGGTTTGCGGCGAGAAAATCGTACCGGGTGCGCCGTTTTGTACCAAATGCGGCATGCCTTCCGTTGCCTCCCAAACCGACATGACACTGGTTTTGCCGAAGAAACCCGTGCCGAAACCGGAAGGGGAAACTGATTCTGGTGCTGCTTCTGAGTTTCCGACGCTACAGCCTTCCGATGAAGTGACGCTGGGCGTTTCGGAAGAGTGGCAGAGCACGCTCAACGCAGGGGACAAGCGTTCCACTGAGCCGACTCCTGCGAAGCTCATTCCGCTGGGTGAAGTCACCGAGGCTTATGTCCCGAGGCCTGTCGTGCCGAGGTCTGTCAATGCGTCCTCGGAAGAGACCATCATGGTGCTCGATACCCCTCCGGCAAAACCTGCCAGGAGTGCCGAGGCGCCGAAGCCGGAGGGGCGCAGGTCGGCGGCGGTCGCGTCAAAGCCCCACAAGTCATCCCGCAGCAGTGCCGAGCGCGAACGCCAGAAAAGGCATTCCGGGAAGATGCCTGTCAAGACGGGCAACAATGCGGTATTGATCGGTGGCATCGCGGCTGTCGTCATCGTCGTGCTGGCGGCTGCCGTGGCTGCAAGCTGGTGGTTCAAGCCGCATCGTTCAAGCAAACCGGTGGAAGTGCCAGCGACCGTTTCCGCTCCGGCGTCTGCCCCTGTTACGGCAGTCAGCCCGCCTGCACCGGTAGCTTCGCCCCAGGTGGCGCAACCGCCGGTACAGGCGCCAATAGTGCCCGCAGAAACTGCGGCGGCCAGCCAGCCAGCGGAGCCTCCCACCTCTGATCTGAAGACGACATCCAGGCCGGCACTGATTGTCGCGCCGTCTGTATCCTCAGGTACCGAGGCATCCCAGGATGCCGACAAGGCGGCAAAATCCGAAAAATCGGAGACAGCGGAATCTGCCAAGCCTGTTTCTTCGGCCAAATCGAGCCGCAAGCAGACGAAGGCAGCACCAAAATCGAATCAAGAGGACAATTATTTGCGTCAGATTCACCGGCAGCTTGATCGCCAGTAGTGAAGACGCGGGAAGAAGATGGAGATTGAGTGATGAAGAAAGTCATGTGTCTTGCGGCTTGCCTTGCGCTGGCCGCCTGTGCGACAGATAGCCAGAAGGATGTGACGCCGGTTCCGCAGCCCGTGGTACAGGCGCCCAAGCCGGTGAGTACCGTCTTCCGGTCCTGGTACCAGCTGCGTCAGCGTGATGTGGCGGATGCCCGTGTCCTCGAAGACAAGGTGCGCCAGCTCAACGGTGTGCCGATCGAGGCCGAGATTGGCAGGGTGATGCAGAAAAATGACGAGGGCGCCACGACTGTCGTGGATATCTGGAAGGGCATCAATCTTGGCGTGCCCCCCACCCAGATGAAGCGCCGCACCGGTGATCTGCAGCGTGCTGTGTCGCTGGTGGCGGAATTCGCCGGCAGTCGTAGCGCCCAGACCAATGTCGAAGTCCACGTTGCAACGGCTGACAAGGCGGTGATGGGGCGTTGGCTGGATAATGGTTTTGCCAAGAGTGGTGGCCAGTTCGCCGCCAATGTGGTGTGGAAACCGCTCAAGAAAGGCGATCTGCCTTTCATTCGCGTGGAGCCGGCTGATTCGCGGTATGCCTACGGCCCTCTGAGCTGATTGATCGCTTCTGGCGCGCGGGCCGTGGGGTCAGCGCTGTGGATCAGATGACGCCTGCCGGGAACCCTGCAGGCGTTTTTCCATGCTGCGTGCGAAGCGTGAGATGCCAAAACAGAATACCCAGTAGACGCTGGCAACGAAGAGATAGCCCTCAAGATAGAAGCTCCGCCAGTCTGCGTCTCCGCCCAGAGAAATGGCCAGCGCGCCGGTGAGCTCATGCAGGCTGACGATTGAAATCAGCGAGGTATCTTTGAAGATACCGACGAAGTTGTTGACGAGCGCCGGCAGTGCGGTGCGCAGCGCCTGCGGAAGGATGATGTAAACATTGAGTTGCCATTCGCGCATGCCTAGCGCGCGGGCGGCTTCGGCCTGCGAAGCGGGGATGGCCTGCAGCCCGGCACGGATGACTTCAGCCAGATAGGCTGCACCGAAACCAGCAATGGTGAGGATCACGCGGGGCAGGATGTCGATGTGCACGGAAGGTGGCAGCAGCATCGGAAAGAGAAATGCGGCAAGAAACAGCAGGCTGATGAGCGGCACGCCACGCACCAGCTCGATATAAATTGTGCATAAGCTGCGCAGCAGGGGCAGGGCAGAACGCCGGCCCAGCGCCAGCAGAATGGCAAACGGGAAAGCCAGCAGGGTGCCGCCCAGCGAGATCAGCAGGGTCAGTGGCAAGCCTCCCCACTCCTTGGTGGGCACAGGGGAGAGGCCGGCTACGCCGCCAGCCATCAGGCAAACCGCAGCGGCCAGCATGACGGCAGCACTTGCTACGCCAAAGCGGTTCCAGAGTCTGCGCCAACAGCCCATCAGCAGCATGGTCACGATCAGCAGAGTGGCTAGGCATGCGCGCCACTGCTCATCAAATGGATAGCGACCGAAGAGCAGCATGCGGTGCTTTTCGGCGATAACGCCCCAGCATGCTCCCAGGCCGCGTGCCTCACGGCAGGCGGGTAGATCGGCATGCCACACCGCGTGTATCAGGCCCCAGTTTGTCACCGGCCAGAGAATAATGAGAGCCAGAATGATCCAGGCCGCCGTACCAAGGTGGAGCCTGCGCTTCATTGGCTCCCCTTCAGTGCCACGCGAGTGTTGTAGAGGTTCATGAGCAGGGCGGTGAGCAGTGACAGGCACAGATAGATCAGCATCACGATGACGATGCACTCAAAGGCCCGCCCGCTCTGATTCAGCGAGGTGTTGGCAACCGAGACGATATCGGGGTAGCCCACCGCTACGGCAAGTGAGGAATTCTTGGTGAGGTTCAGATATTGATTGGTGAGCGCTGGCACGATTGCTCTCAGCGCCAGGGGCAGCACGATGTAACGCAGAATCTGCGTGGGCTTCATCCCCAGCGCCCGTGCGGCATTGATTTTGCCGATGGAAACGGACTGGATGCCGCCGCGTACGATCTCCGCGATGAAAACTGCCGCATAGAGGGTGAGGGTGATCAGCACTGCGAGGTATTCGGGGGTGAGGGCAAAGCCCCCTTCAATGCCGAAACCTTCAAGTCGCGGGAGTTCCCAATGGCATGCCCCTTCGCAGCGCCATGCTGGCAGAAACAGCCCACTCTGCGAGAGCATCACGCCGGGAAGCGGGTGCCATGCCGTGCTGGCTTCGGGGAGCAGGCTGGTCAGCACAAAGTAGCAGAGGAGCAGTTGCAATAACAGCGGGATATTGCGCAGAGATTCGACAAGGACACCGCAAGCTGCACGAAGCCCGCTCTGTTGCGACAACCGCCCCAGGCCGATCAGGGTGCCGAGGATTGTCGCGAGCACGATGGCGGGCAGAGCCACCCGGATGGTGTTGAGCAGGCCCACCAGAAAGGCCCGCCAGATCGCCTGGGATGGCGTGTAATCCAGAAGGGATTCGCCGATCTCAAACCCGGCAGGCTCCTTCAGAAAGCCGAAACCGGCCTGGATTCCGCGTGCCCGCATGTTCTCAAGCACGTTATGCCCCAGCCACCACAAAAGCCCCAGCGCTGCTGCCAGCAGCAGTATCTGGGGAATCCATTGCCGAAGGGCTTTGCGCAGTTTTGCGCCAGCGGGGGCATGCGGGCTATCCATTACATTGCGGAAGTCGGGTTGTGTGGCTGATCAGATCGTGAACAGCTTCTTAGCGAATCGGCGGAGCATACAGGATACCGCCTTTGTTCCAGAGGTTGTTAAGGCCCCGTGGCAGTTTCAGAACGGAGTCGGGGCCGACATTGCGCGAGAAAATCTCCCCATAGTTGCCGCCCGCCTTGATGGCACGGTAGGCCCAGTCACGATCAAGCCCGAGCAGCTTGCCGGAGTCTTCGCCGGTGCCAAGCAGGCGCTGGATGCCGGGATCTTTGCTGCTCGCGCGCAGGGAATCAACATTGGCGCGGGTGATGCCATACTCCTCAGCCTCGATCAGGGCAAAAGGCACCCAGCGGACGATGGCGAACCACTCGTCGTCACCCCGGCGGACTGCCGGGCTCAGTGGCTCCTTGGAAATGACTTCCGGCAGAATCACGTAATCGTCAGGCTTCGGTGCTTCCTTGTTGCGGATGCCGGCCAGACCGGAAATGTCGGTGGTATAAGCCTGGCAACGCCCTGCAAAGAAGGCTTTGAACGAGGCTTCGAACCCTTCGAAGACGACTGGCTTGACTTTGATGTTGAGGTTGCGGAAATAGTCCGCCAGATTCTTCTCATTGGTGGTGCCGGACTGCACGCAGATTTCGGCATTCTTGAGTTGTTTGGCGCTGGTGACCTTGAGTTTCTTGGGCACCAGGAAACCCTGCCCGTCGTAGTACGTCACTCCGGTAAAGCTCAGCCCCAGGGAGGCGTCACGCGTGAGCGTCCAGCTCGTGTTGCGTGCCAGCAGATCGACTTCGCCGGATTGCAGGGCGCTGAAACGTTGCTGGGAGTTCAGTGGCACAAAGGCGACCTTGTTGGCGTCGCCCAGCACGGCCGCCGCAATAGCCCGGCAGACATCTACATCAAGCCCCGACCAATGACCCTGGCTATCGGGCAGGGAGAAGCCGGCGACGCCGGAACTGACCCCGCATTGAACACTGCCCCGTTGCTTGATGGCATCAATGGTTTTGCCGGCATGGGCCGCAGGGCTGGTTAAGGCGCCGAGAGCCAGAGCGAGGGGCAGCAGACGTCGCAGAGATGTGGATATCATGAAATTTCTCCGTGCTGTGAATGGGTGAGCGGGGTGCCACACAGAATGAGCCAGCATTTCCACGAGAGCTGAATCGCCCCGGAGCCTGAAGTATTGGCGGTGCCAGACCAGGACTACGTTGCTTCAATCTGTGAGTGCAACAAGCAGTGCAGGGGGAAGGCCCCTGTTACAGTCATCCTAACAACCTGTCTTGCGCTAAGGAATTACAAAATACTATGGTGCTTATTACCAAATCTGCCTTGTGTTGTTTCGCAATTCTCCACCTGATCCGGCTTTCTCCGTGAAACTGTCCCGCCAGGGCGTAATGCGGCTAGAAAGGCAGGCCGGGCTGAATGCTTTCGGCATCAGCGTTTTCTCCCTGTACGGCGCTCTGCAGGTGGCCTATGCGGACTCCCAGCAGCCTCAGGCGCTGATCCAGGGGAACCCGCTTGAGGCATTCGCTGGCAGCGCGGCGAATTGTGCTGGCGTCGGCAGTGGCTTCAGGCAGGGTGATGTCGCGGGTGACAGTGCTGAAATCCGCATAGCGCAGCTTGATCCCGATGGTGCGGCCGAGAATGGCTTTGCGCTCCAGGTCGGCGGCAACGCGCACGCACAGGGCGGTAAAAATTTTCGTGAGTTCGGCGCGATCATTGCGGACATCCAGATCGCGTTCAAAAGTGGTTTCCCTGCTCACTGATTTCGGGTCGGAACTGGTGACCACCGGACGCTCGTCGATGCCATGCGCGGCTTGCCACAGCCAAAGACCGTAGTGCTGGCCGAATTGCTGCTGCAGCCACAGGGCGTCAGCCGCAGCGAGTTCTCCAATAGTCTGGATGCCCAGCGAGTGGAGTTTCTGCTCTGCTTTCGGGCCGATGCCGTTGACCTTGCGTACCGCCAGCGGCCAGATGCGCGCAGGAATGTCTTCCAAGCCAAGGACCGTCAGGCCGTTCGGCTTCTCCAGATCCGAACAGATCTTCGAGAGCAGCTTGTTGGGCGTGACGCCGATCGAGCACGACAGGCCGGTGGCCGCGCGCACGGCATCCTTGATGCGTTGGCCGATGCTGTGGCTGTTCCCCTCCAATTCGGTAAGGTCGATATAGATTTCATCGATGCCACGATCTTCAATGCAGGGCGCAATGCTCGCCACGGCAGCTTTGAAGAGGCGGGAGTAGTGTCGGTAGCTGTCAAAATCCACGGGCAGGAGAATGCCATCGGGCAGGAGTCTGGCGGCTTTCATGATGCCCATGGCTGAGCCAACGCCCTTGGCACGGGCCTCATAGGTAGCGGTGGTGATGACGCCACGCCCCTTGTAATCCCGCAGCCGGGTGTAATGCCAGCTGCCGTCAGCCTGCTGGACAGGGGCGTCTACGCTACGGCCGCCGATTACCACGGGTTGCCCGCGTAAATGCGGATAGCGCAGCAACTCTACGGAAGCGTAGAACGCATCCATATCGAGGTGGGCGATTCGGCGTTCTCTGGGCATCGGCTTGAGACGGAGGGCAGGCGCGATGCCGTGCCGGTGCCGGGGTTTCCCGCCGACACCGGGCAATGCACTTATTTGCCCCAGCTATCCTTGAGGGTTGTTGTGCGATTGAACACCAGTCTGCCAGCGGCGTGATCCTTGAGGTCCGTCACGAAGTAACCGTGACGTTCGAACTGAAAGCTGACCCCCGCTGCAACATTGCCCAGAGTGGGTTCCACCCAGGTCTGCACGATCTTCTTGGCGTTCGGGTTGATCGACTCCAGGAAGTTGCGGCCTCCGGCATCCGGTTGCGGGTTCATGAACAGGCGGTCATACAGGCGGATTTCCGCCGGGATGCCTTCCGGTACCGAAACCCAGCTCACCACGCCCTTGACCTTGATGGCGTCTGATCCGGGGGTGCCGCTCTTGGAATCTGGCAGGATTTCGGCGAGTACAGCGGTGATGTTGCCCTCTGCATCCTTTTCACAGCCCGAGCATTTGATGATGAAGCCATACTTCAGACGCACGAGGTTGCCCGGGTAGAGGCGGCGATAGCCTTTCTCCGGCACCTCTTGGAAGTCTTCACGTTCGATCCATACTTCCGGCGTGAGATTGAATTCACGCGTACCCATCTCTTCGTGATGCGGGTGGCGCGGGGCCAAGCAGCGATCAGCCTGTTCGCCGTTCGGGAAGATCTCGGCCCAGTTAGTGAGCTTGAGCTTGACCGGGTTGAGCACGGCCATGGCACGTTCGGCCTTGTCGTCACGGTCATCACGCAGGGCGTTTTCGAGGATGGCGTAGTCGATCCAGGTGTCCCCCTTGGAGACGCCGATGCGTTCGCAGAACAGCTGGATTGCTGTTGGCGTGTAGCCACGGCGGCGCAGGCCGACGATGGTCGGCATGCGTGGGTCATCCCAGCCATCGACGTGCTTTTCGGTGACCAGCTGCATGAGCTTGCGTTTGCTGGTGATCACATAAGTGAGGTTCAGGCGCGCAAATTCGTACTGATGGGGCAGCGGGTCGGAGAACATTCCGGCGTCGCGCAGCTGTGCCAGCAGCCAGTCGTAGAACGGGCGCTGATCTTCGAATTCGAGCGTGCAGATGGAATGCGTGATGCGTTCCAGGGCATCCTCGATGGGGTGCGCAAAGGTGTACATCGGGTACACACACCACTTGTTGCCGGTGTTGTGGTGCTCAGCAAAGCGGATGCGATAGATCGCCGGATCGCGCATGTTGATGTTGGGCGAGGCCATGTCGACCTTGGCACGCAGCACCAGGGTGCCTTCAGCGTGCTTGCCATCGCGCATCTCGTGGAAGAGGCGCAGGTTTTCCTCGACCGTACGGTTGCGCCAGGGGGACTCCTTGCCTGCTTCGGTCAGGGTGCCGCGATTGGCGCGCATTTCTTCGGCAGTCTGCTGGTCCACATAGGCGAGTCCGCGTTCGATGAGCAGTTCCGCAGCGTGGAACATGTGATCGAAATAGTTGCTGGCGTAGTACAGGTGCGTGGTGTTGTTGGCATCCCAGGAGAAGCCCATCCACTGGATTGCGTCGATGATGGAATTGACGTATTCCGTGTCTTCCTTTTCCGGGTTCGTGTCATCGAAGCGCATGTGGCAGACGCCAGCGTAGTCACGCGCCAGCCCGAAGTTCAGGCAGATGCTCTTGGCGTGGCCAACGTGGAGATAGCCATTCGGTTCGGGCGGGAAGCGCGTGCGAATTCTTGCGGGGTCTGCCGATCCTGCATCGTGAAGGCTTCCTTCGCCAGGCTGGCCGGCCCAGCCGCGCCCGACAAACTTGTCGGCAGCCAGATCGGCATCAATAATGTTGCGAAGGAAGTTGGTCGTCTGTGCCGCGCCCGAGGCGGTGTTCTTATCAGGAGTGCTCACTTGGTTCGTTCCCGAAACATTTCGGCAAAAGGTTGCAAAGGTCCATTCTACCGTCTGACGCGCTTCATGGCGCACTGTACTTGAGGGGAATGCTCGATTCCCGTTCATCCGGCAACAGTTTCGCTATGCTGTTTGAACATTTCGGTGGGGGTGACTCCAAACGCGCGGCGAAAGGCTGCGATGAAGGCGGAGGGTGATGCGTAGCCTGAATCCAGCGCCACGCGGGTCACCGGGCGTCCCTGTTCGAGCCCGCCCAGCGCCACCAGCAGGCGCAGGCGCTGGCGCCAGTCGCCAAAGCTGAGCCCCGTCTGCTGCATGAAGAGGCGTGTGAGCGAGCGCTCGCTCAAACCGATGAGTCTGCCCCATTCGCTGATGGTGCGTGAGTCGTCAGGGGCAAGCTGCAGGCCGGCGCAGATTTTTGCGAGGCGGGGTTCGGCGGGCATGGGCAGGTTGAAAGCCACCTCGGGCATGCTGGAGAGCTGATCGACCAGCACCCGCACCAGTCTGCCGGCAGCCTCTGCAATGTCGTAATCTTCCGGCAGGGCACTCACGGCGACAATCAGCTCGCGCACCAGCGGGCTGATGGCGATGACCCGGCAACGCGGCGGCGCCCATGCCATCAGGGCTGAATCAATGTAGAGGCTGCGCATTTCGGTGCGCGAAACATTGGTGGCTTTGTGCTGCAGCCCCGGCGGAATCCAGATGGCCCGCTGTGGTGGCGCCATGAAGCTTTCACCGCTGGTTTCCAAAGCCAGTACGCCGCTGACGGCATAGGTGAGCTGCCACCAGTCATGGTGGTGCCAGGGCGTCAGCGTGCCGGGGCGGAGTGAATCGACGCGAGCAACCACCGGCCGCGGCAGTGAGCGATAGGCAGGTAAAGTCCTGATGAAGGCGGGCTGGCTGTTTTGAGACATAAACTGTCTTTTTGATGTTGGCCGGAATACTCCGCTTCCTTTATAGTCAAGGTCAACAAAAAAAGACCGGATATTTCGGATTGGCAGAATTCGCTTGAGAGGGATGGATATGGCAGCGGTGCTGGCAACGGGCGCGGGTAAGCAGGAAACTACTTACCGGATATTGGGGGCGATCAGCCTTTCGCATTTTCTCAACGACATGATGCAGTCGCTGATCCTGGCGATGTATCCGCTGATCAAAGGGGATTTTCATCTGAACTTCGCCCAGATCGGCCTTATCACGTTTACCTTCCAGGCCACTGCATCGCTCTTGCAACCCCTGGTCGGGATGTACACGGATCGCCATCCCAAGCCCTATTCGCTGGCCTGCGGCATGTGCTGCACGCTGTTTGGCCTGTTGATGCTGGCGACCGCTTCTTCCTTTGGTGGGCTGTTGTGTGCCGCTGCTTTTGTGGGGAGCGGTTCGTCGATCTTTCATCCGGAATCCTCGCGGGTGGCACGCATGGCTTCGGGCGGCAAGTTCGGCCTGGCCCAGTCCATCTTCCAGGTGGGCGGCAATGCCGGCACAGCGCTGGGGCCGCTGCTCACCGCCTGGATCGTATTGCCCAATGGGCGCGGTAGCGTGGGTTGGTTCTCGCTCGTGGCGCTGCTGGCGATGGCAGTGCTATGGGGGGTCGGCCGCTGGTATGCACACCAGCAGCGGAGCGGGGCTTTCAAGGCGAAGCTGCGCCAGGGCGGGGCGGAGTCCGGGCTGCCACGCGGGCGGGTGGCAGCCTCTATCGGCATCCTGCTGACACTGGTGTTCTCGAAGTATTTTTATCTGGCAAGCCTGTCGAGCTATTTCACCTTCTATCTGATGCACAAGTTTGCGTTGTCGGTACAGGCCGCGCAGATCCATCTTTTCATCTTCCTGTTTGCCGTGGCGCTGGGCACGGTGATCGGTGGCCCGATTGGCGACCGTATCGGGCGCAAACGCGTGATCTGGGTGTCGATCCTGGGTGTGGCTCCCTTCACGCTGCTGATGCCACATGTGGGCCTCACGGCGACAACCATTCTGAGCTTTGTCATCGGTCTCATCCTTGCCTCGGCGTTTTCGGCAATCATCGTGTACGCGCAGGAGCTGCTGCCGGGCCGCGTGGGGATGGTGGCCGGCCTGTTTTTCGGTTTTTCCTTTGGCATGGGGGCCGTGGGTGCAGCTTTGCTGGGCAAGCTTGCTGATGTACAGGGCATCGATTTTGTCTATAACATCTGCGGTTTCCTGCCTTTGTTGGGCTTGCTGACTGCCTTTCTGCCCGATCTCAGGCGCGGCAGCAAGGGTGTCTCTGCTCAGGCCGAACCGGCCATTGCTGGCGCGAAGTAAAAGGACCGACGGTCTTGTGTTGCAGTGCAGCATAGGGCACACTGGCTTACGTATTTCGGTAACACAGCAGGTCCGCCATGTTTTCGCACAAAAGCCATCCCTCCCTGAAGTTGAACCTTGCATTACAGGGGGGCGGAGCGCATGGCGCATACACCTGGGGGGTGCTGGATGCCCTCCTTGAAGATGGCCGTTTTGATTTTGAAGGAATTAGCGGCACCAGCGCCGGCGCCATGAATGCCATCGCGTTTGCCAATGGTTGGCTCAAGAACGGGCGCGAGGGGGCACGTGAAGGCCTGGCTGAATTCTGGAATGGAGTAGCCGCGCTGGCACCCTCAGAAGGTGTTTCGGCCTTCCTGGACCCTTCCAAACCCGCCCCCGGCATGAGCTGGATGGTGGAAATGACGCGCTGGTTCTCGCCGTACCAGCTCAACCCCCTGGCGCTGAATCCCTTGCGTGATCTGGTTGACCGGTTTTTTGATTTTGAACGCCTGCGCGAATCCTGTCCGTTCCAGTTGTTTGTTGCCGCAACCCATGCCAATAGCGGCCATCTGAAGCTCTTTCGCAATCATGATCTGAGTGCTGATGCCTTGCTGGCGTCGGCCTGTCTGCCCACCATCAGCCATGCCGTGATGATCAATGGCGAGCCTTACTGGGATGGTGGCTATGCAGCCAATCCGGCGGTGTTTCCCCTGTTCAGGTTCTGTGAAAGCCGCGATATCCTGCTGGTGCTGCTCGCCCCCTTGCATCACGAGCGCACGCCGCGGGGCGCTGCCGAGATCCAGGGGCGTGCGCTTGAACTGAGTTTCAATAATGCTTTTCTGCGCGAAATGCGCCTGCTTGCCGCCATGCGCGACATGGCAGAAGAGAGTGGTTGGCTCAGTGGCACGCTGGAGCAACATCTGCGCAGCACACGCTTTCACATGATCGAGAGCGAAGAGACGCTTGGCGGGCTTTCCCAAATGACTAAAATCGTTGCCAACCAGGCATTCCTGCACCAACTGCGCGATGCCGGGCAGGCCTCGGCCAAACGCTGGCTGGGCGCAAATGCCCAGGCCATCGGGCATCGTGCCACGCTCGACATCCATCGCGTCTTCCTGCCGGATGGCTGATGCTGCCCAATGCTGGCGATGGCCCGGGGTGGATTCTGGGCCTTGCCCTCTCTCTATAGACTGTAAAGCAGCGTCTCAGATCTTCATGCGCTCCAGGAGCGAGGCTTCGAGCTGAACCGTCTTGGCCGTATTGTCGAGTTTCGGGCTGCTGATCAGGAAGGTGTCTTCGGCGCGTTCGCCAAGCGTCACGATCTTTGCCATGTGCAGGCGGATGTCATGTTCTGCCAGCGTCTGTGCGACCGAAAAGAGCAACCCCGGCCTGTCTGCCGCAACAATCGAGAGAATGAAATGCTGGCCGCGCTCATCGGGTTGCAGGCTGATTGAGGGGGTGATCGGGAAGTGCTTGAGCTGGCGTGAAATACGCCCGCCCGAAGGCACATCCAGACTGCCCTGTGCCAGCAGTTTTTCGGCGAGCCCATGCTCGATGAGGGCCACCATATCGCGATAGTTGTTGCTTTCGGTAGGGTCGATCAGCACGAAGCTGTCGAGTGCGAAACCGTGACCTGTGGTGTGGATTTTGGCGTCGGCAATGCTGTAGCCCATGCGCGAGAAGTAGCCGCACATGCGCAGGAACAAGTCCGGCTGGTCACGCAGATAGACCATCGCCTGAATGCCGGTGTTGCCTTGGTTGACACGCGCCTTGACGACAGGCTGCTCGGTGCGCGGGCGATAGTAGAGCATGCGCGTATGCCAGGTGATTTCATCGGCATCGTGGCGCAGGAAGTACAGCGTGTCGAGTTCGTTCCAGAAAGCGTCTTCGGTACCCGGGCGCAAGCCAAAGAAGCGCAGTTTCTGGCGTGTGACTTCCTGACGCTCGGAGACCCCCAGGATCTGATCCGGCGTATTACCCCGCAAGAGCTGGCGGGTGGCCAGAAACAGCTCTTCAAGCAGCTTGGCTTTCCAGCCGTTCCATACTTTCGGGCTGGTGCCGCGGATATCCGAATGGGTCAGGATGTAGAGCGCGGTCAGGCGCCGTTCGTTCTGCACCAGGCTGGCGAAATTGTGGATCACATCAGGATCGGCGAGATCCTGTTTCTGGGCAATCTGCGACATCGTCAGGTGGTGCTGCACGAGCCATACGACAAGGTCTTCATCTTCCCGTGTCAGCCCGTGCTGGCGGCAGAAGCGGCGCGCGTCCACCATGCCCAGCGTGGAGTGATCGCCACCACGGCCTTTGGCAATGTCATGAAACAGGGCCGCCACGAAAATCAGCCAGGGGCGTTCGAACTCGCTGATGAGGCGGCTCATCAGCGGGTATTCGTGGGCATGTTCCTCGACGATGAGCCGGCGCACATTGCGCAGTACCTGCAGGATGTGCTGATCCACGGTGTAGACGTGAAACAGATCGTGCTGCATCTGGCCGACGATCTTGGCAAACGCCGGAATGTAGGTGCCCAGGATGCTGTACTGGTTCATGCGGCGGAACTCGTGGGTCTGGCCGCGCGGCTCCTGCAGCAGTTGCAGGAAGGTGTGGCGGTTGGCCGGATCACGGCGGAAATTCGCCCCGATGAGTTTGCGCCCATGCCACAGGGCGCGCAGCGTGCGCACCGTCATGCCCTTGAGTTCGGCGTGCTGCTGCATGAGCAGGAAACTCTCAAGGATGGCGCCAGGGTGGCGTTCGAAAACATGCTCATCGACGATGTCGAGCTGGTCGCCGATCACCTGGAAATGTTCATTCAGGGCGCGGGGCACAAAGCCTTCGAGTGGCAGGTAGCGTGCGCCCAGGTTCTGCAGCAGGATGGTGTTGAGCTGGGTGATCTTCTTGGCGTTCAGGTAATACCGTTGCATCATCACTTCAGAAGCGCGGCGGGCTTTGGTGGCCTTGATGCCAAAGGTTTTGGCGAGGGCTTCCTGGTGATCGAAGATGAGCCGGTCTTCACGCCGTCTGGAAATGAAATGCAGGCGGATGCGCACGTGCTGCAGGAAACGCTCGCAACGCTTGAGTGTGCTCACCTCGTCAGGAGTGATCAGGCCGTGGCGCGCAAGATCTGCCCAGCGATGTCCCAGGCCGGCAGCCAGGGAGATCCAGATGATGCCCTGCAGATCGCGCAGCCCGCCGGGGCTCTCCTTGCAGTTGGGCTCGACGGAGTAGGGCGTCTGGTTGAAGCGGTTGTAGCGCTGTTCCTGCTCGGCGCGTTTGGCCTGGAAGAAGGTTTCCGGGTTGAAGTTGGCCTTGGTGCGGGCGACAAATTGCCGGTATAGCCCGGCGTCGCCCGCAAGCCGACGGGACTCCAGCAGATTGGTCTGCACCGTCACATCGCCATCGGCTTCTTCCACGCAGGCCTGCACAGTGCGTACGCTGTGGCCGATATCCAGACCGATATCCCAGAGCATGCTGATGAAGCGGTGGATGGTTTCGCCGAGTGCGGAATCAGCTTCCTCGGCCAGCAGGATGAGGATGTCGACGTCGGAATACGGATAGAGCTCACCGCGCCCGTAACCTCCCACTGCCGCCAGACAGGCGTCAGCCGGCAAACCTGACTGTTGCCAGAGTTCATCGAGGATGCCATCAACGAGCCGGGTGCGGCCACGCAGCAGGCGGGCCGGGCTGCCAAGGCGGTCGTATTCCTCGTGGAGAAGTTGTTGCCCTTCACGCAGACGGGCGCGCAGAGTATCCACGGGATTGCTGTCGGTAGCGGGTGTGGTCACGATTCAGCCAATTGAAGGATGGTTGGGGAGCACAATATTAGATTGCTTGACGGCCCAGTCCGGGGCGCGCGGAGCCTTGCCCGAATAGGTCAGTACCTCGACGCCGTCTGCCGTGACAAGCAGGGTGTGTTCCCACTGGGCTGACAGCGAGCGATCCTTGGTGACGATTGTCCAGCCGTCTGGCAGGCCGGAGATTGCAGCCTTGCCTGCATTGATCATCGGCTCGATCGTAAAGATCATGCCCTCCTGCAGCACTTCGCCGGTACCGGGCGTGCCGTAATGCATCACCTGCGGATCTTCGTGGAAGTCGCGGCCGATGCCGTGCCCGCAGAATTCCCGAACGATAGAGAATCCGGCCTCTTCCGCGTATTTCTGGATGACGTGGCCGATATCGCCAAACGTGGCGCCGGGGCGCACTTGAGCAATCCCCAGCCATAAACATTCCCAGGTGATCTGGCACAGGCGTTTGGCCTGGATGCTGGCGCCGCCGATAACGTACATGCGGCTGGTGTCACCATGGAAGCCATCCTTGATCACGGTGATGTCCAGATTGACGATGTCGCCCTTTTTGAGCGCCTTATCTCCTGGAATGCCGTGGCAGATCTGGTGATTGATCGAGGTGCAGATGGATTTGGGGTAGGGCGTATAGCCCTGCGGAGCATAGTTCAGCGGGGCGGGAATACAGCCCTGCACGTTCACGATGTAGTCGTGGCAGATGCGGTCGAGCTCGCCGGTGCTTACGCCGGCCTTGATATATGGCTCAACATGATCCAGCACCTCGCCAGCGAGGCGACAGGCGATGCGCATCTTCTCGATTTCTTCGGGTGTCTTGATGACGATACCCATATTTTTGGCTTGTCTTGTTGGATAAGGGGAGTGACAAGGCTATCGCAGAAGCCCGGGAGCGGCAAATTTGCCCGGGAATTGAGCGAATTTATGCCTATCTTGCTTGAGCGGGCGATGCAGCCACGCTATAATGCTTGGCTAAGTTCATGTACGGACTTGGTTCGGATTGCAGGGTTAGCCCGATTTTATGCCCTGTTTCCGGAAATTCGCACGTTCATCGTATTTGGGTCGTCCCTGTGTCAGGGGCGCTAGCGCAGGTGGTTAATGCGCACGATGGGCGGAGGCTAAACCTAAATTGGAGTAATTCAAATGGCAGTGACTATGCGTCAGATGCTGGAAGCCGGTGTTCACTTCGGTCACCAGACCCGTTTCTGGAATCCCAAGATGGCCCAGTACATTTTTGGTCATCGCAACAAGATTCACATCGTCAACCTCGAAAAGACCCTGGCCAAGTACAACGAAGCCATGGCTTTCGTGAAGAAGCTGACCGCCAATCGCGGCACCGTTCTGTTTGTTGGCACCAAGCGCCAGGCCCGCGAAATCGTTGCTGAAGAAGCGCAGCGCGCCGGTATGCCCTACGTTGATGAACGCTGGCTGGGCGGCATGCTCACCAACTTCAAGACCGTCAAGGGTTCCATCAAGCGCCTGAAGGATATGGAGCAGATCTTCGAAGACGGTTCCGTTGAACGCCTGTCCAAGAAGGAAGCTCTGCTGTCCAAGCGCGAACTCGATAAACTGCAGAAGAGCCTGGGCGGTATCAAGGATATGGCTGGTCTGCCGGACGCCATCTTTGTGATCGACGTTGGTTACCACAAGATTGCCGTGACCGAAGCCCGCAAGCTGGGCATCCCTGTTATCGGTGTGGTTGATACCAACCACTCGCCGGATGGCATCGACTACGTGATTCCGGGCAATGATGACTCTTCCCGCGCGATCCGTCTGTATGCTCAGGGTGTGGCTGATTCCGTGCTCGAAGGCAGGAATGACGTGGTTCAGGATGTAGCAGCCGCCGCTTCCGACGAATTCGTCGAAGTCGCGGAAAACGTCGAACAGGCGTAATAACAGCCAAGCATGCTCGTCTTCGGGTCATTTTTGGCCGGTGACGGGCATGTTGTTTTTCTAGTCAATAACGAATTCAGGAGTAATTGAGCATGGCGGCTATTACCGCAAGCATGGTTGCTGAGCTGCGCGCCAAGACTGACGCGCCGATGATGGAATGTAAGAAGGCTCTGACCGAAGCCGGTGGCGAAATGGACAAGGCCGAAGAAATCCTGCGCGTCAAGCTCGGGAACAAGGCTACCAAGGCAGCTACCCGTGTTACGGCTGAAGGCGTTGTGGGTACCTATATCTCCGCCGATGGCAAGCTGGCTGCAATCGTCGAAGTTAACTGTGAAACCGACTTCGTGGCCAAGAACGACGATTTCCTGGCGCTGACCAAGTCGGTCGCCGAACTCGTTGCCACGCAGAATCCGGCCGATGTGGCTGCTCTGTCCGCGCTGCCGCTGAACGGTTCCACGGTTGAAGCCGTGCGTGCTGCACTGGTTGGCAAGGTCGGGGAAAACATGACGATCCGCCGCTTCAAGCGCATTCCGGCTGAAGGCAAGGTTTCGTCCTATATCCACGGCGGTGCAAAGATCGGCGTGATGGTGGATCTGGTGGGTGGTGACGAACATCTGGCGCATGATATCGCTATGCACATTGCCGCTTCCAAGCCGCAAGGCCTGGATGCTTCCACGGTGTCTGCCGAAGCCATCGATACGGAACGCCGTATTGCCATCGAAAAGGCCAAGGAAGCCGGCAAGCCCGAAGCGATGCTGGAAAAGATCGCAGAAGGTTCCGTGCAGAAGTTCCTGCGCGACGTGACCCTGCTGGGTCAGGTCTTCGTGAAGGCTGAAGACGGCAAGCAGACCATTGAGCAGCTGCTCAAGGCCAAGGGCGCCAAGGTGGCCGGTTTCACCCTGTACGTTGTGGGTGAAGGCATTGAAAAGAAGGTGAACGATTTCGCTGCTGAAGTTGCTGCCCAGGCCGCTGCCGCTGCCCAGGCTCGCTGATCGGAGAACGGAATATGCCCACTGCCTATAAACGAATTCTTCTGAAGCTCTCTGGTGAAGCCCTGATGGGTGATGATGCTTATGGCATTAATCAGGGGGTGGTTTCGCGAATCGTTGCAGACGTTGCCGAAGTATCCCGTTTGGGTGTCGAGATCGGCATCGTCATAGGCGGGGGCAATATTTTCCGTGGCATGGCCGGCGCTGCCTCCGGCATGGATCGCGCGACTGCCGACTATATGGGCATGCTCGCCACGATCATGAATGCAATGGCGTTGGGTGATGCCATGCGCGTGGCTGGTGTCCAGGCCCGCGTGCAGTCTGCCCTGAATGTCGAGCAGGTGGTTGAGCCGTATATCCGTAACAAGGCCATTCGCTATCTCGAAGAAGGCAAAATCGTGATATTTGCTGCCGGTACCGGCAATCCGTTTTTCACGACCGATACCGCAGCGGCTTTGCGTGGGACGGAAATGGAAGCGGAAATCGTCCTCAAGGCGACCAAGGTGGACGGTATCTATAGCGCTGATCCCAAGCTTGATCCAACGGCCCAGCGCTATACGAAAATTTCCTTTGACGAAGCGATTTCGCGCAATCTTCAGGTCATGGATGCCACAGCGTTTGCGCTGTGCCGCGATCAGAAGCTGCCGATCAAGGTCTTCAGTATTTTCAAGCCCGGTGCCCTGATGCAGATCGTCAAGGGCGAGGATGTTGGCACATTGGTGCATATCTGAGTTTGAGGGGGTGAAGATGATTTCCGAGTTGAAGAAAATCACCGAGCAAAAGATGTTGAAGTCGCTCGAAGCTTTGAAGAACGATTTGGGTAAGGTACGTACGGGGCGTGCCCACACGGGTCTGCTTGATCACGTGATGGTGGATTACTACGGTAACCCGACGCCGATTGCCCAGGTGGCGAATGTGACGCTGCTGGATGCGCGTACCCTTGGCGTGCAGCCGTGGGAAAAAAATATGGTGGCCAAGGTCGAAAAGGCTATCCGGGATTCTGATCTGGGTCTTAATCCGGCCTCTATGGGGGATGTCGTGCGCGTGCCGATGCCCATGCTGACAGAAGAACGCCGCAAGGATCTGATCAAGGTTGTGCGCGGCGAGGCAGAAAATGCCCGCGTGGCGATTCGCAATCTGCGCCGTGATGCCAACACTTCCCTCAAGGAAGCCCTGAAGGCCAAGGAAATTCCCGAGGATGACGAACGCCGCACGCAGGACGATATTCAGAAACTGACAGATAAGTACATTGGTGAAGCCGACAAACTGCTTGCTCAGAAAGAGCAAGAGTTGATGCAGGTCTGAGCGGCCTCACGGCGGCTCAGTCGGGCTCTCTCCGATGTTCTCCAACCTGATAAGCTCCACACGGGGCATTCCACAGAACAGCGATGTACCAAGGCACATCGCTGTTGTCATGGATGGCAACGGTCGTTGGGCGCGCAAGCGCCTGATGCCACGGGTTGCCGGGCATAAGCGTGGACTCGACACAGTGCGCAATGTGGTGCGTTACTGTGTTGAGGCAGGTGTTGGTCATCTCACTCTTTTCGCTTTCAGTTCCGAGAACTGGCGGCGTCCTCAGGAAGAGGTTTCCTTCCTGATGCAGTTGTTCATGCAGGCCCTTCAGGATGAGGTGGCCAAGCTGCACAAGAACAATATCCGCTTGCGCGTGATCGGGGATCTTGCACGGTTTGATGACGTGCTGACCTCCACCATCCGGCAGGCTGAACAGCTGACCGCAGGCAACACTGCGCTGACGCTGACGATTGCGGCCAATTACGGTGGCCGCTGGGATATCCTTAACGCGATGAATCGCATGTTGGCGGCCAATCCTGATCGTCATGGCGGTTTTGCGGAAGAGGATCTGACGCCCTACCTGTGTCTGGCTGATGTGCCTGAGCCAGACCTTTTCATCCGTACCGGCGGTGAGCAGCGCGTGAGCAATTTTCTGCTCTGGCAGCTTGCCTATACCGAGTTCTATTTCACTGACTGTCTGTGGCCGGATTTCAGCAAATCCGAGTTTGAGCAGGCGATCAGATCCTATCAGCGGCGCGAGCGCCGCTTTGGACGCACCAGCGAACAACTGGTCGAATCCATTCAAAACGACAAACAGGAATAAGCATGCTCAAGCAGCGGGTGGTAACAGCACTACTTCTGGGGATAGGGGTATTGCTGGCAATTTTCCTATTGCCTGACTGGGCCTGGGGAATTCTCATCGGCGCTGTCATCACTCTGGCTTTGTGGGAGTGGTGCACCCTGGTCAAGATCGGCCGTTTCGGTTTTGCGCTGCTGGCGCTGTTGTGTGCGGGCTCGGTGGTGTATTCGGGATTCTCCCCTCTGCGCGGGCTGGAAGACGGGCGCTTGCTGATGGGGGTTGGCTATTTGCTGGCAATGACTTTCTGGATCTTTTCGGCGCCCACCTTTCTGTATTTCAAGCTCGAGCCTGCCGGCTGGTATTGGCGCTATGGGGTGGCGGTACTGCTGACGGTGCCCACCGGAATTGCCACCCTTGAGCTCAAACATGCCAGCCCGGCGCTGTTGCTGGCTGCGGTGCTGGTGGTGTGCCTGGCGGATATCTGTGCGTTTTTCACCGGGCAGGCGTTTGGCAAGCACAAGCTGGCGCCGGAGATCAGCCCGGGAAAGACCTGGGAAGGGGTTGCCGGGGCGGTTGTTGGTGTGCTGGTTTTCTGTGTGGCAGTGTGGTTCGCGGCGCCGGCCGTGGCGGCCAATATCCGGCTCTACTGGCTGTTGCTGCTGGCCCTGGTGTATGTGCTGGTCAGCGTGATGGGGGATCTGTTTGAATCCCTTATCAAGCGTGAGGCAGGCGTCAAGGATAGCGGCACCCTGTTGCCGGGGCATGGTGGCGTGCTTGATCGCATTGATGCCATGCTGGCCTTTTTTCCGTTTGCAGGTGCTACCTTGCTGGTACTACAGTGACCGGCTTGAGCACGGAGATAAAAGTGTCGAAACAGGTTCTCACTATCCTTGGGGCCACCGGATCCATTGGTGTCAGTACGCTGGATGTGGTCGGGCGTCATCCCGACCGGTATGAAGTCTTTGCTCTGTCGGCCCATCGGCAGGTTGAAAAACTCGCGGCGCTGTGTCTGCAGTTCCGCCCCAAAATCGCCGTTGTAGCCGGTGAGCCTGAAGCGCAGAAGCTGCGCTCCCTTTTGGGAGGTGCACCGGAGATCGAGGTGCTGCATGGGGCTGTGGCGCTGGAGCAGATTGCTGCTGCACCGGAAGTGACGACAGTGGTGGCCGCCATCGTTGGCGGGGCAGGGCTGGGTTCCAGTCTTGCTGCTGCGCGCACAGGCAAGCGGGTGTTGCTGGCCAACAAGGAAGCGCTGGTGATGGCCGGCGATATCTTCATTAAGACCCTGCGTGATTCTGGCGGCGTGTTGTTGCCGATTGATAGCGAACACAACGCCGTTTTTCAGTCCCTGCCGGTTGGTTTCGACTATGGGCTGAAGCATTGCAGTGTGCGCAAGGTGATTCTGACGGCTTCAGGCGGCCCTTTCCGCAATACGCCCCGCGAGGCCCTGCGAAACGTTACGCCGGATCAGGCCTGTGCCCATCCGAACTGGGCAATGGGGCGCAAGATCTCTGTTGATTCCGCGACGATGATGAACAAGGGGTTGGAAGTCATCGAGGCGAGCTGGATCTTTGGTGTCGGCGCCGAGCGCATTGATGTGCTGATTCACCCGGAGAGCACCATCCATTCGATGGTGCAGTATGAAGACGGAGCGGTGCTGGCCGAATTGGGGAATCCAGATATGCGGACGCCGATTGCACACGTGCTGGCCTACCCGGAACGTATCGCTTCTGGTGTAGGCAGTTTAGATCTTGTAAAAACCGGTAAACTGACCTTCGAGGCACCCGATCTGGAGCGCTTCCCCTGCCTCAAATTGGCTTATGATGCGTTGCGCGCTGGCAAGAATGCGTCAGTCACGTTGAACGCAGCCAATGAAGAGGCTGTGGCTGCGTTTCTGGATGGAAAACTGAGTTTTGACCGGATTCCGGATGTTGTGGCCGAATGCCTGGATTGTGTTCCGGGCATGCAGCTCAACAGCCTCGAAGATATTCTGGCGGCTGACCAAATTGCCCGCCAGGCAGCCCATCGTGTGTTGGACACGTGCAAGGACCCTGCATGAGCACATTGCACTACGTCTTTTTCTTTTTGCTGGCAATCTGCATCCTGATTGTCATTCATGAACTGGGGCACTTTTGGGCCGCGCGTCTGTGTGGCGTCAAGGTGTTGAGGTTTTCCCTGGGTTTTGGCAAGCCGCTGCTGTGCGGGCGGTTTGGCAAGGATAAGACGGAGTGGGTGTTGGCCGGGATTCCTCTGGGCGGCTATGTGAAAATGCTGGATGCGCGTGAAGGCGAAGTTGATCCGGCAGAGGCATCCAGAGAATTTACGGTACAGCCGATTTACAAGCGCTTCATCATTGTAGCGGCTGGCCCTGTCGCCAATCTGATTCTGGCTGCAGTGCTCTACTGGGGGCTGGCTCTGGGGGGCGCGCGTGATCTGCCGGCGGTGCTGGGCGAAGTTCCAGCCGCGTCTGCTGCCGCGCACGCCGGCCTGCGTGCTGGCGACAGGATCGTGGGTTTTGACGGGCTGCGCATCCAGGGCTGGACTGAGTTGCGCTGGCAGCTCGTGCAGCAAGCCCTGGGTGACGGAGAGGTGTCTGTCACGGTGGAACGTGGCGGGGTTCAGATCAGTGATCTGAAGCTCTCCATCCACAATGTGATGGTTGATGAAAAAGGCCCGGATCCCGCACGACAACTGGGCATCCAGATGCCGGACATGGTATTCCCGCCCATTCTTGGTGAGCTGTCACCGGGCATGCCTGCCGAACGTGCAGGATTCAAGAGCGGTGATCTGATCCGCACGATTGATGGCAGGCCGGTGGCGAGCTGGAAAGCTTTTGTCGGTGAGATATCCCAAGCCCCCGGACGCGAGCTGACAGTGCAGCTGGAACGGGCCGGGCAATTGCTGACCTTGCGTGTGACGCCGGAACTGACGCAGGCGGGCATGCCGAGCTCGGGCAATCAGTTCCAGAAATGGGTTCGCAAGGTAACCGGGGTAAGTCCCCAGGCGTCCCCGGCGGCGCTGCCCAAGCTTGGGCGCGTGGGCGCCTTGCCGCATTTCGACGACAAGGCGCTTGAAGCCAGACTGGTGCCCATCCACTATGGGTTGGTGGATGGTGCGGCACATGCAGTGCGGCAGACCGTGGAGATGGCCGCGTTTGACCTCCACGCCTTCTGGAACATCATCAGGGGCAGTCTTTCCTGGCGCAATGTGAGTGGCCCGATTTCCATCGCGGACGTTGCCGGCCAAAGTGCCGAAATGGGTGTTGCTGCCTATCTGACGATGCTGGCTGCGCTGAGTGTGAGTCTCGGCGTGCTCAATCTCTTGCCTGTGCCGATTCTGGATGGCGGGCACTTACTGTATTATGTGTTCGAATGTGTCCGGGGAAAGGCAGTGTCCGAGCGGGTTGAACTGTTTGGACAGAGGATTGGTCTGACCATCCTTGTGCTGCTCATGTCCCTAGCCTTTTTCAACGATCTCAATCGGGTTCTCTTCGGCTGATGTCCAAGACTTTAACTGCCATTCAGATCGGAGTGCTGACGCTCCTTTCTCCCCTTTCTTTTGCTTACTCTCCCTTCGTCGTCAAGGACATTCGCGTCGAAGGTATCCAGCGCACCGAAGCGGGGACAGTGTTCAACTACCTTCCGATCCATATCGGTGACTCGATCAACGAGGATCAGGTGGCTTCCGCCGTCAAGGCGCTGTATGCAACCGGTTTCTATCGCGATGTGCACATCGATGTCGATAAGGATGTGTTGGTTGTCATCGTGGATGAACGTCCTGCAATTGCACAGATAGATTTTTCGGGCAACAAGGCTTTTGATTCCAAGGATCTCCTGAAGGGGCTCAAGGAAGTCGGGATTGCCGAATCGCGCACCTTTGATCGCTCCCAGCTGGAAAAGGCCGAGCAGGAAATCAAGCGCCTGTATCTGACGCGCAGCTATTACGGTGTTTCGGTAAAGACAACCGTTTCGCCGCTTGAACGCAACCGTGTTGCGATCAACTTTGAAGTGACCGAAGGCCAAGTGGCCACCATCAAGAGCATCCGTATCCTCGGCGCGCACGTGTTCAAGGAGAGTCGGCTGATTGACCGCATGGTGTTGGAAGAGTCGGGTGGGATGTTCGCCTGGTTCCGCCATGACAAGTATTCCAAACAGGAATTGCAGGCTGACGTTGAAGATCTGCGTTCGTGGTACATGGACCGTGGCTACATCAACTTCTCGGTGGATTCGACACAGGTCTCGATTACGCCGGACAAGAAGGATGTCTACATCTCCGTGGGTATCACCGAGGGGAATCTTTACAAGATTTCCTCAGTGAAGCTCGCCGGTGAGTTGTTGCTGCCTGAAGCCGAATTGCGCAAGCTTGTCACCATCAAAAATGGTGATATCTATTCGCGTGCCGAGGTCAACAAGGTTACCCGGGCAATTTCGGATCGTCTTGGCAACGACGGCTATGCTTTTGCCAACGTCAATGCCGTGCCGGAAATCAACGAGGAAACCCGCGAGGTGTCATTGACCCTGTTCGTGGATCCTGGGCGTCGTGCCTATGTAAACAAGATCAACGTCGTGGGCAACAGCAAGACGCGTGACGAAGTCGTCCGGCGTGAAATGCTGCAGATGGAAAGTGCCTGGTTTGATCGCCAGAAGGTTGATAAGTCCAAAGTACGTGTCGACCGTACAGGCTACTTCGAAGATGTCTCCATCGATACAGTGCCGGTCACGGGCGTGGCTGACCAGGTCGATCTGAACGTCAACCTGAAGGAACGCTCGACGGGTGCCTTGACTATTGGTGTGGGCTACTCCGCATCCGACCATCTCGCCCTGATGGGCTCTATCTCGCAGAGCAACCTGTTTGGTACCGGGAATTCGCTGTCTTTGAGCGCGAATACCGGGAATACCAACCGTTCCGTCAACCTCTCCTACACCAATCCTTACTGGACCGAAGACGGTGTCAGCAGAACCTTTTCGCTGTATGACAAAAAGGTTGATACCACATCATATACAAGTGTGGCGCAGTACAAGACCGGGTCTATCGGCGGCGGGGTGAATTTCGGCATCCCGATCGGATTGGATGACAAGATCTATTTCGGCGGCAATGTCGACTATACCCGGATTACCCTGAATGAATATAGCCCGGTGCTATATCAGAATTTCGTGGATCGCTTTGGCAGCCACAACATCACACTGACCACGACAGTGGGGTGGTCGCGTGATAGTCGTGACAGTACTGTCTATCCGACAACGGGGGTCTATCAGCACGCGAGCGCGGAAATTGCAGTGCCTCCGGGTGATCTGAAGTTTGCGCGAGCCAGCTACCAGGCGCAACGCTACTTCGCACTGAGCCCGACGTATACCCTGATGCTCAATTCCGATTTTGGTGCGGCAACAGGCTATGGTGGTCAGCCGGTGCCGTTCTATAAAGACTTTTATGCTGGTGGGATTGGTTCGGTGCGTGGGTTCAAGGACAACACCATTGGTCCAAAGGTGGTTTCGAACGTAGGTACCGACTATGAACAGACTGATGCTGTCGGCGGTACGCGGCGTATCCTCGGTTCAGCAGAAATCTTCTTCCCCTTCCCGGGCATGAAGGAAAAGGATCGTAGTTTGCGTCTGAGCGTGTTTGCGGATGCCGGTACAGTCTGGGGAGTTGGTAATGGTTTTGCTCTTGGCGATTTCCGTGCCAGTACCGGTATGGCAATGAGCTGGATTTCCCCGATCGGCCCCTTGAAGTTCAGTTTTGGCATTCCGATCAAGAAGAAGTCGGGTGACGAAACGCAGAGCTTCCAGTTCCTTATCGGGACAACCATGTAGGAGTGCATTGCATGCGTCGTAGTCTGCTTGGATTGTTATGTGTCATATGTCTCGCGTGTCCGCTGGTAGCTTCGGCAGATATGCGGATTGGTTTTGTTAATGCGGAACGCGTTATGCGCGAGTCTGCTCCGGCGGTTAGGGCGCTGAAGAAGCTTGAGAAGGAATTTGAGCGTCGCGACCAGGACTTGCAGAAACTGGCCAAGACGCTGCAGAGCATGCAATCGTCCATGGAGAAGAATGCGCTGACGATGCAGGATGCCGAGCGCAAGGCCAAGGAACGTGAATTCGCCGAGATGAGCCGGGATTATCAGCGCAAGGAAAGATCCCTGCGTGAAGATTATGCCCAGCGTCAGCACGATGAACTCTCAGGTATTCAGGAGCAGGCCAACCGTGTTATCCAGCAGATCGCCGAGAAAGAAAAGTATGATCTGATCCTGCAGGAAGCGGTGTATGCCAATCCCAATATTGATATTACAGACAAGGTGATCAAAGCCCTTGCCGATACAAAGTGAGACAAGTGTGGCGAGACTAAGCCTCAGTGAAATCGTTTCCCGTCTGGGCGGTGAGCTGTGCGGGGATGGATCTGTGCAGATCGGCCAGATTGCTCCGCTGGAACGTGCGGAGCAGGGTGACATTGGTTTTGTGGTTCACCCGAAATATCTTCCCGCGCTGGAAGCGAGTCACGCCTCTGCTGTCATCCTGCCGACAGCGATGGCAGGTGCCACCCGGTTGCCGCATATTCTGGTGCGTGATCCCTATCTTTATTTTGCCCAGGTGGCGCAGTTGCTGAATCCGCCGAGCAAACCCTATGCGGGCGTGCACGCCAGCGCTGTGGTGCTCTCGCCCTTGCCGGCTTCAGTCACTGTGGCACCGCTGGCCTTTATTGGTGAAGACTGCGAGATCGGTGAAAATGCGATCATCGGCCCGGGCTGTATCATTGAGCAGGGCTGCAAGGTCGGTGCGGACACTTTGCTGCATGCGCGTGTGGTGATGTATGAGGGTGTTAGCGTGGGTGCGCGCTGTATTCTGCACTCTGGCTGTGTGTTGGGTAGTGACGGGTTTGGTTTTGCGCCACGGCGAGACGGCAGTTGGGAAAAAATCCCGCAGATTGGCAGTGTGCTGATTGGCGATGATGTCGAGATCGGTGGCAATACAGTCATTGATCGCGGTGCATTGGATGCGACGGTCATTAAAAATGGCGTAAAGCTGGATAATCTGATTCAGATTGCCCACAATTGCCAGATTGGCGAGAATTCCGCCTTTGCCGCACAGATCGGGATTGCAGGTAGCACCATCGTCGGCAAACGTGTGCGTATTGGTGGGCAGTCCGGGATTCAGGGGCATATCGAGGTGGGTGACGACGTGGTGCTGTCGGCACGCTCCGCGATCACCAAGACGACGAAGGGAAAAGGGGTGTATACCTCGGTTTTGCCTTCGGAACCGCATAAGGAATGGCTGCACAAGGCGGCGCATTTCAAGAATCTGGATAAGATGGCCGAGCGCATACGTGCACTCGAAAAGAAGATTGACGAAATGGAGAAAAAAGCGTGAGTGGGATGGAAATTCAGGAAATCATGAAATATTTGCCGCATCGCTACCCGTTCCTGCTGGTAGACCGTGTGGTGGATATGGTTCCCAATGAGAAGATTACGGCAATCAAGAATGTGACGATCAATGAGCCGTTCTTCGTTGGGCATTTTCCGCACTTCCCTGTCATGCCCGGTGTGTTGATCATCGAAGCAATGGCGCAGGTGGCTGCCATTTTGTCGTTCAAGTCGCGCGGCGTGATGCCCGATGAGAACTATTCCCTGCTTTTCGCCGGGATCGACAATGTGCGCTTCAAGCGCCCGGTGACCCCGGGTGATACGCTGGTGCTGGAGCTGACTTTCCAGCGCGAAGTGCGCAGTATCTGGAAGTATTCCGGGATTGCCCGCGTGAATGGCGACCTCGTCGCCCAGGCGGACATGATGTGTGCCATCAAACATAACACCAATAACGCATGATTCATCCTACCGCCATCATCCATCCGAACGCGCGTCTGCACGAAAGTGTGGAAGTCGGTCCGTATTCGATTGTCGGTGAGCATGTCGAAATCGACGCCGGTACGGTAATCGCGTCACATTGCGTCATTACGGGGCGTACCCGTATCGGCCGCGATAATCATATTTTCCAGTTTTCTTCGCTGGGAGAGATCCCGCAGGACAAGAAGTACGCCGGTGAGCCGACGCGCCTTGAAATCGGCGATCGCAACACTATCCGCGAATATTCCAATTTCAGCATCGGCACTGCGCAGGACGTGGGGGTCACGCGCATTGGTGACGACAACTGGATCATGGCCAGTGTGCACATTGGGCACGACTGCCAAGTGGGCAACAATACCATCATGGCCAACAACGCCACGCTGGCCGGGCACGTTCATGTTGGCGACTACGCCATCATCGGTGGTCTGGCAGCGGTTCACCAGTTTGCAATAATTGGTGCGCACAGTATGGCAGGCGGCGGCTCCATGATTTCGCAGGATGTGCCGCCGTATGTGATGTGTTCGGGCAATCTTGCTGTGCCGCACGGAATCAATAGTGAAGGTTTGCGTCGGCGTGGTTTTTCCGCCGAGGCCATTGCTGCGATCAAGCGTGCATACAAGACCATCTACCGTCAGAATTTGACGCTGGAAGAGGCGCGTGCCGAGATTCAAGCGGCGGTCGGTGAAACTCCTGAATTGCAACTTTTCCTCGACTTTTTCGCCATTTCAAAACGCGGCATCATTCGTTGAGGTTTATGGGTCATGCGCATTGCCATGGTGGCTGGGGAGGCCTCAGGTGATCTGTTGGCAGCCCACCTGATAGAAGCGCTTCGACCGCATTTTCCGGACGCCGAATTCGTAGGAATCGGCGGTCCGAGGATGCAGGCTGCCGGGTTCAAAGCCTGGTGGCCGTTTGAAACTCTTGCTGTGATGGGGTATGTGGATGCGATCAAGCGTCTACCGGAGTTGCTGCGGATTCGCAGCGGGTTGCTGAAGCGCCTGAAAGAGAATCCGCCGGATATCTTTATCGGTGTTGATGCTCCGGATTTCAATCTGGGGATAGAGCGCCGCCTGCGCGGCGCTGGCATCAAGACCGTGCATTACGTCAGCCCCTCTATCTGGGCCTGGCGGGGGCGCCGGGTGCACAAAATTGGTCGTGCGGCCAGTCATGTGCTGTGCCTGTTTCCGTTTGAGCCAGAGTTGTATACGCGGCATGGCTATGCGGCGAGCTTTGTGGGGCATCCGCTGGCGGATGTTTTTCCGCTCGAGTCCCGGAAAGTACAAACCCGAGAACTGCTGGCACTCAATGGTGAAGATACGCCGGTGGTGGCGATCATGCCGGGTAGTCGCGAAGGTGAAGTGCGCAGGTTGGCCCCCATTTGTGTTGAAACCATCAAGCTGCTGGCCGGGCAGCGTCCGGATGTCCGCTTTCTGGTGCCTCTGATTACGCGGGTGACCCGTGATATTTTTGAGGAAGCCATGTATCGCGGGCAGGCTACGAATCTGAAGGTGCGCCTGCAATTCGGGCACGCCCATGAGGCAATGGAGGCAGCTGACGCGGTAGTGGTGGCCAGTGGCACGGCCTCGCTGGAGGCTGCGCTGTTGAAATGCCCGATGGTGATCATCTACAAGATGGGTGGTTTGAGTTTCCGCTTTGCGAAGTTTCTGTCGTATCTGCCGTGGGTGGGTTTGCCGAACATTCTGGCCCGCGAGTCGATTGTTCCTGAGCTGTTACAGGATGCGGCGAAGCCGGAAAGTATTGCAACCGAGCTGCTCAAGTGGCTCGATGATAAAGAGGCGCGTGCAAAGGTGCTGAGCCGGTTTGACCAGATTCACCTGAGTTTGCGCCAGGGGAATGCGGAAAAAGCTGCGGGCATCGTGTGTGGTCTGTTGGGGCGTGCATGAATCAGCTTGTGCAATGGATCTGCGGTGTGGATGAAGCCGGTCGCGGCCCTTTGTGCGGCTCAGTGGTGGCGGCGGCTGTGATCCTGGATCCGGCCCGTCCCATCGAGGGTTTGGCCGATTCCAAGAAGCTCAGCGAAAAGAAGCGTGACGTGTTGCAGGTGCTCATCAAGGAGCGGGCGCTGGCGTGGGCAATCGCCGAAGCCAGCGTGGAGGAGATTGATCGCCTCAACATCCTGCATGCCACCATGCTCGCCATGCGACGGGCGGTGGAAGGCCTCCGGATGGCACCAACCGAGGTGCTGATTGATGGCAACCGCGTGCCGCCTGGATTGCAGATGGCTGCGCGTGCCATCGTCAAGGGCGATGCGCTGGAGCCGGCCATTTCCGCAGCATCGATTCTGGCAAAAACCCATCGCGATGCCATGCTGGTCGAGATGGACAAACGTTACCCGCAATACGGCTTTGCCGGACATAAAGGCTATCCGACGGCTGCCCATATTGAGGCCCTCGCAAAATATGGGGTGACGCCCGAGCATCGCCGCAGTTTCGGGCCCGTGGCCAATCTGCTGGCCCAGGGCACCCTGTTCGGAGACTGATTCTCGTGAAGTTCATCTCATCGCGTGACAACCCGGCGTTCAAACGTCTCGGACGGCTGGCTGCCGATGCCCGCTTCCGGCGCGAAGAGGGAGCCACACTCATTGATGGTGATCACCTGATCGAATCTGCGTTGCAGACCAACTGGCCGCTGACACGGCTGGTGATCAGCGAGGCGGTAGTGGAATCACCTCTGGTGACGGGACTCCTTGAGCGTGTTGGCGGGATAGAGGTGCTGGTCTTTGCTGCACCCCTGTTCAAACAGATCAGCCCGGTGGTGACACCGACTGGTGTGCTCGCCGAGATCGCTGTTCCTACCGGGCCGACACTGACGGCGTCAGGCACGGATGACGTCCTGGCCCTTGCCGGTGTGCAGGATGCCGGGAATCTGGGCAGTCTGCTGCGCACGGCGCTGGCGGCCGGAGTACGGCATATCTGGCTGGATGCCCAGACCACCCAGGCGTGGTCGCCCAAAGCCATGCGTGCCGGCATGGGCGCGCAGTTCAGCCTGTATATCGAGGAGGGCTGCCGGCTTGAAGATCGGCTGCAGGAATCCTCACGTCGCGTTCTTGTCACCAGCCTTGGTGCCGGCTGCGTTTCACTGTACCAACTCGAGCTGCGTACCCCCGCCATATGGGTCTTTGGCGCGGAGGGGCAGGGTGTGCCTGTGGATATTCAGTCCCTGGCCAGCCAGCGAGTGCGGATCCCCATGGCCGAGCCCACCGAATCGCTGAATGTCGGTGCCGCCTGCGCAGTCTGCCTGTTCGAACAGGCACGTCAACGTATCTAGCACGGTATTTGCGTGTGATTGCGCATCAGCTTGGGAGCAAGCTGTAGGGTATTTAATTATTTTCTTAAATTAACCAAGCGCAATTTTTATGGGGAGCACCGATCCAGAGAAAGTATCCAATCACTGATCACAATCTGTTGTGAGCTCAAATTTTCAACAAAAACAATAAACTAAATAATTCTTGGAGTTGGAGTAGGAGTCAACAAATGATTGATCGTCCGTATGTAGAGAAGGCAAGAGACGCCGGATTCGGCAAGCAGGAACTGCTGGCGCATGATCCATGCAGGTACATGGTGCGTGCCATCATGGCAGGGATGTTCCTGAGCATCGTTCTGTTTGTGTACTGGAACCTGATTCAGAACCTCGCAGATTCGTCATTTGGCAAGGTGTTGGCTTCCGCATTCTTCGGAGTCGGGCTGACCATCATCGTATTTACCAATGCGGAACTGTTTACCAGCAACAACATGTACATGACGGTATCTTCCCTGGAGGGTAAAACCCGCTGGGGGAAAGCTGTTACCGTGTGGGTTGCATGCTGGATAGGTAATCTGATCGGGGCTTTCATCGTAGCGGCCCTCCTGTATCTGGCTGGTGCCCTGCATGATCTGCCTGCCAACCATGCACTTTATGTAGGTGCCGAGCATAAGGTCCATCAGGCTGCCATGATTATTTTTGCCAAGGGCATTCTGGCCAACTGGATCGTCTGTCTGGCTGTGCGTGTCAATCTCAAGTGCAAGGAAGAGATTTCCAAGATCGCAGTGCTGATCCTGATTGTCTTTATTTTCCTGTATCTGGGCTTTGAGCACTCGATTGCCAACATGGGAACGTTTGCCATGTCGCTGCTTGGCAATGGCACGATTTCCGTGAGCGATGCACTCTACAACCTGCTGTTTGCCACGCTTGGCAATGTAGTAGGTGGTGCAGTGTTCGTGGCGCTGCCGTTTGTGTATCTGAACCGTGAAACCACGGGTCAGTCGCAGGCCAGTGCAGCCCCAGCTGTTGGGGATCACACTCCCAGCAAAGCGTAATCGGACGTCTGTTCTGCGTTCTTCCCTTCCCTGCCGGATGGCCGGGAAGGGCTTGAATGCCTTCGTCCTGAAGGCGTTCAACTTCCGTCTCCCGGCGTCGTCTTTCATCTTTGCATCGGCGTTTCTGCCGCTCCGCCTGCCTTCCCTGCTTGTTTTGAAAATCTATCAGGCTGTTTTTGTAAAGCCCGGACAATCCATTTGGAATGCTGCGGGAATCTGTGTTGCCGCCGCTCCCAGAGGCCTTACTGTGGGCTGCAGAGTCAGTTCCCAAGAAAATGGCCGGGCGCCAGCTACATCGGCTTGTATTACCCGTTTAACTTCGCCTTTTTGTGTCGCAGGTGACGACAGGCGCTGTCGAAAAAGTGTCGAAGTGTCGAATATTTCCGGAGTTTCGACACTTTTGACGACGTGACGGTCGTCACTTCGTGCCGATACGCCATTTCGACACTGTGTTATCGGTTTAACTCAATGATTTATCAGTGAAATTTAATTTGTTCGAATGCGGCATGATTCCTGCAGTCTAGATGTCGATGCCTATTGCTATGGCAGTGACTGATCTGAGGATACGGGATGAACCGTTTCGTTATTGCGGAAACAAAACGCTGCATCGGCTGCAATACCTGTATGGCCGCATGCAGCATGGTGCACAAAGCTGAGGGCTTGCAAGCTTTGCCGCGTCTGACCGTGACACGCACAGTGGAAGGTACGGCACCGATGTTGTGTCGGCACTGTGAGGATGCGCCGTGTGCGCGTGTCTGTCCGGTAGGGGCCATAACTTGCAAGGATAATTCGGTCGTTTTGAATGAGACGACCTGTATTGGCTGCAAGCTTTGTGCGATCGCCTGTCCATTCGGTGCGATTACGCCGAGTGGGACAGGTACTGCCGGGGTGGCTGGAACCATTGCCAACCCTCCCAGCCAACCAGCCACGATGGATCCGATGCTGCGATGGGAGCAGGGCGTGCGCACGGTGGCCGTCAAATGCGATCTGTGCAGTTTCAGCGAGCAGGGGCCTGAGTGCGTCAGGATCTGCCCGACCAAGGCCATGTACGTTGTCAGCGATGCTGCGCTTGAAGCGTCTGTGGAAACCAAGCGCAAGGTTGCTGCGCTCTCGCAAGGGCGTGAGGCGCATCTTTATATGAACAAGGAGCAGGAATGAGCATGTCACCTCTTGATCTCCTTTTGCTGTCGGTCGGGTTGTATGCCACCGGCGCGATTCTCTCTTTGCTGCTTGCCGGGAATGATGAAAAGGCAATCAGCGTTTCTGGCGTTCTGGGCGCGCTCGGTGGCGTCGCAGGTCTTGCCGCTGCTTTGCCAGTGTTGATCTCCGGCACCGGTAAGACAGTGACGTTTGCCACCTGTTTTTCCTTTGCTGATTTTGTGGTGCGCTTTGATCTGCTCGGCGCCTTCATGGTTGCAGTGATATCGCTGATGGTGGTGGCGACTTCCGTGTATTCACTCTCGTATGTGCGTGAATATGTCGGGCGCGGTGCCTGGGCGATGGGGCTGTACATGAACCTGTTTGTCGCCTCGATGGTTTGCCTGGTGGTGGTCGACAACGCCTTCTGGTTCCTGGTCTTCTTCGAAATGATGTCTCTGGCATCGTATTTCCTGGTGATCTTCGATCAGCATGAAGAAGCGGTGAGCGCGGGGTTCCAGTATTTCCTGATTGCTCACGCCGGATCGATCCTGATCCTGATTGCCTTCTTCATTCTCTATAGCAAGTCAGGCAGCCTCAATTTCGAAACCTTCCGCCATCTGAGTCTGGCTCCGTGGCAGGCTTCTATTGTGTTCCTGCTCGCCTTCTTTGGGTTTGGTGCCAAGGCCGGGATGATTCCGCTGCATGGCTGGCTCCCGCGTGCTCACCCGGCCGCTCCTTCACATGGTTCCGCGCTGATGTCCGGCGTGATGGTGAAGATTGGTGTGTTCGGGATCATCAAGGTTGGTGTTGATCTGCTCGGTGCCCATGAGTTGTGGTGGGGTATCGTGGTGCTGGGTTTTGGTGCCGTGTCTTCAGTGCTCGGCGTGATGTACGCGCTGGTGCAACATGACATCAAGCGCCTGCTGGCGTACCACACAGTGGAAAACGTCGGGATCATCCTTATGGGTGTTGGTGCCGGCATGATCGGCATGGCCACCCATCACCCGGTGCTGGCTGCTGTGGGTCTGCTTGCTGGCCTGTATCACCTGCTCAACCATGCCGTGTTCAAGGGCCTGTTGTTCCTCGGTGCTGGTTCCATTCTGTTCCGTACGCATACCAAGGATATGGAAGAGCTTGGTGGTCTTGCCAAGCGCATGCCATACACTGCCGTGGCTTTCCTGATCGGCGCCATGGCGATCTCGGCCTTGCCTCCGCTCAACGGGTTCGTCAGTGAATGGTTCACCTATCAGTCACTGTTTACGATGAGCCATGATGGCATCTTTGTGCTGCGTCTGGCTGGCCCGATTGCAATTGTCATGCTGGCAATTACAGGCGCCCTGGCTGCCATGTGTTTCATCAAGGTGTACGGCCTGAGCTTCTCCGGTCTGCCGCGTAGCGCACATGCCGAGCATGCCAAGGAAGCGCCGTGGCCGATGGTGGTCGCCATGCTGTTCCTGGCAGCTGTCGCGATTCTGCTGGGGCTTGGCGCTTCCGTGGTGTCGCCAGTGCTGGTGAACGTGGCTGGCTCGCTGACCCAGTTGGGGGCTGTGCCGCAGGTGGCGTATCAATCCTTGCTGATGCCGGGAAATCCGGGGCAGGCGATTGTTTCCACACCGATGATCATCCTGCTGTTGCTGGTAGGGGTTGTTGTTGCGCTAATCATTGCCGAATCGGGCAAGAGCGTGCGCATGAGTCGTCGTCATGGTGGGGATTCCTGGGCTTGCGGTTATACGCAGGAAAGCCACATGGTGGTGTCGGCCGACAGCTTTGCTGGTCCGCTCAAGAAGAACTTTGCACCTCTGTTCAATCTGCGTGAGCAACTGAATCCAGGCCCCATGCTCAATAGTGGTGTCGCCCGTTCGATTCGCGCAGCAGAACGTGCCGAGCCATTCTGGGATGCAGTGCTGGTGGCTCCGGTGTTGAAGTTTGTTCCGTGGCTCGGGCGTCAGGCCCAGAAGCTGCAGCATGGCGACTTCCGCATCTACTGCCTGTATGTGGTCGCCGCACTGGTGATCCTGCTGCTGGTCACCGTTCTTTGCTGAGGAGCCACTTATGTCAAATATCGGACCTATTTTGCTTGCTCTTCTTCAGGCCGTTGTTCTGCTGGCGCTGGCACCGTTCTTTACCGGTATGTCGCGTCAGATCCGGGCTCGTATGCATTCCCGTCGTGGCCCGGGTGTTTTGCAGGATTATCGTGACCTCGTGAAGTTGCTCAAGCGTCAAAGCGTTGCACCGGAAGCCTCAGGTTTTGTCTTCCGTGGCATGCCATACCTGATGCTCGGGGTGATGTTCGTTCTGGCGATGGCGCTGCCTGTCTTTACTCGGCAGTCTCCGCTCTCGCCCGTGGCAGATATCATTACCTTTGCCTATCTGTTCGCGCTCTCCCGTTTCTTCTTCTCCCTCTCCGGGGTCGATTCTGGAAGCTCTTTCGCCGGCTTAGGTGGCGCACGTGAAGCCATGCTCGGGATCCTGGTCGAACCGTTCATGATTCTCTCGCTGCTGGTGGTGGCGCTGGTGGAAGGTACTACCAGCATCGGCGCCCTTGGGAGCGGAATTGGGAACGGCTACGGCCAGTGCCCGCTGGCGATTCTGCTGGCCATGGTGGCGTTCGGGTTTGCCATGTTCATCGAAATGGGCAAGCTGCCTTTCGACGTGGCTGAAGCCGAACAGGAACTTCAAGAAGGCCCGCTGACCGAGTATTCCGGTTCATCGCTGGCCATTCTCAAACTCGGCATCGGCCTCAAGAAGCTCGTTGTTGCCCAGTTTTTTATCGGTGTTTTCCTGCCCTTTGGTGCTATCGGAGCGAATCCGGGTGTCATGGACGTAGTGATTGCCGTCGTCGCGCTGCCGGTACGCCTGGCTGTGCTTTTCGCACTGGCAGGGCTGATTGAAAACAGCATGGCACGTACGCGTTACATCATGACGTCGAAGGTGACGTGGGTGGGGTTTGGCGTGGCGGCTCTGTCGTTCGTGTTTTATCTCGCCGGTCTATGAGGTCATAAGGAAAAAATGATGGAGAAGCTTGCTCTTGCGACCATCCTGGTTCCCTTTGCCGGTGCAGTGATCACGCTGCTCGCGCCAAAAGGTGCCGCTAAATGGATTGGCCAGCTGTCTTCGGCAATTGCCTCGATCTGCGTACTGATGGTGGCTTTGAGCTACCACAGCAGCGGTCAGGCCAGCGTCGGGATCGATCTGCTGTCTTTCGGATCCTGTCAGATCTTTGGTTTGACGATTGATTCGGTCAGCACCCTGATCGGTTTTGCAGTGGTCTTTCTGGGTTTTCTGGTCTGTGTTTATTCAACCGCGTATCTCAGCGACGGTAACCGCGAACACCCGCACGTCGGGCGGCCGCGTTATTACGCCTTCCTGCAGATCTTCATCGGTGCCATGGCGGGTCTGGTTTTCTCGTCATCCATCGTTGGACAGCTGCTGTTTTTCGAAATTACCGGTGCCTGCTCCTGGGGGCTGATCGGATATTACGAAAAACCCAAGGGGCTCAAGGCCGCCATGAAGGCACTGATCATTACGCACATTGCGTCGATTGGTCTGTACTTCGCTGCTGCCAGTGTGTTTGCCAGCACAGGGTCGTTTGCCCTGACCGGCATTCAGACGCTTGGTGAAGGCATGAAGACTGCCGTGCTCCTCGGTGTGCTGTTTGCAGCCTGGGGCAAGTCCGCCCAGTTGCCGATGCACATGTGGCTGCCTGAAGCCATGGAGGCCCCGACGCCGGTGTCTGCCTACCTTCACGCCGCTTCCATGGTGAAGGTCGGGGTGTACATCTTCGCCCGTGGCATCCTCTCTGCAGGTACCGTGCCACATGTGGTGGGGACTGTCGGTGTTGTCATGGCCCTGATCACCCTGCTGTATGGTTTTGCGATGTATCTGCCGCAAAAGGATATGAAGCGCCTGCTGGCCTATTCAACGATTACCCAGTTGTCGTACATTTTCCTGGCGCTGTCCCTGTCGATCTTTGGTTCGACCATGGCCTTCAAGGGCGGCATCGCACACATCTTCAATCATGCGTTCGCAAAGAGTCTGTTCTTCCTGGTTGCCGGGGCGTTCAGTTATTCCTGTGGCACGCGCCTCATGCCGCAGCTGCGCGGGGTACTCAGTCGTCTGCCGCTGCTTGGCATCAGCTTCTGTGTTGCTGCGCTGGCCATCTCCGGGGTGCCGCCGTTCAACGGGTTCTTCAGCAAGTTCATGATCTTCTCGGCTGGCTTCGAACTCTCTCGTGACAATGTGCTGTTCCTGATTGTCATGGTGATTGCGATGCTTGAATCGGTGGCTACATTCGCCTGGTTCCTGATGTGGTTCGGGAGGACGATTCCAGGTGAGCCTTCTCCGGAAGTGGCTGCCGCGCAGCCAGTGCCGTTTGCGATCAAGTTTGTGCTTGTCGTCTTGATCGTGATGTCTTTGTGTTCAAGCTTCATTGCCGCAGCATGGCTGGGCTAAAGGGGATCTCATGAGCGGAACCATGATAGTGAATACTCTCGCTGGTCTGCTGATCATCACGTCGCTACTGGTGATCTGCGTCAAGCGGCCTACCGCCTCAGCTGTGTTTTATTCGCTGCAGTCCTTAGTGCTTGTTCTGATTTTCGTCACCATGGCGACAAACATGCATGCCGAAGAGCTTTATGCATGGTCAATCAGTGCGTTCATCACGAAAGTGGTGCTCGTGCCGGTGATCATGTATCGGGCCTTGGGTACGCTGAACGACCCGGTGGCGGACAAGGGAGGTCTGGGCACTGCCTGGACCGTGATGGTTGGTGTCGTGATCGTGTTGCTGTCGTTCCTGGTGGTGTCGGCGGTTCAGTTGCCGTCCATTGCTGCACTCAAGCCGGCGCTCGGTGTGTCCCTCGGGCACTTCCTGCTCGGCGTGCTGTGCATCGTCAGCCAGCGCAACATCCTCAAGCAGATCTTCGGTTACTGCCTGATGGAAAACGGCGCCCATCTGACACTCGCGCTGCTGGCCTACAAGGCACCGGAACTTGTCGAAATCGGGGTTGCCACGGACTCGATCTTTGCCGTGGTGATCATGACCGTGATCGCACGGCAGATCTTCCGCACGCTCAATACGCTCGACGTGCGGCAACTTACGGCGTTGAAGGGCTGATTGAACATGACCCACTCGGACTTGCTTCTTCTTTTGCTGCTATCTCCATTGGCAGCATCAATACTCGCTTTCGCAGCGCGCTGGTTTGGTAACGGTGCGCGTGGACTGGCGAACCTGTTTCATGTTATCGGGATTGGCCTGGTGCTGATTTTCAGTGCCACGACAGTCTGGACAGTGCTGGCCGATGGCGCCATCAGCTCCACCGGAAACTGGCTGCATGTCGATGCGCTTGGCGCTGTATTCATTGCCCTGATCGGGCTGGTCGGGTTCCTTACGGGGATCTACTCGATTGGCTACATGGGCCATGAAGTCGATGAAAGCGAAGTTTCCATTGGCGGGCTGTGCAATTACTACGGTTTTTTCAACCTGTTTCTCTTCACGATGCTGCTGGCTTCAACCGCCAACAACGTGATCATGATGTGGGTTGCCGTGGAAGCCACCACGCTTGGCTCAGCTTTCCTGGTCGGTGTGTATGGTCAGCGCTCCTCGCTGGAAGCTGTGTGGAAGTACATCATCATCTGTACGGTCGGTGTAGCTTTCGGCCTCTACGGTACGGTGCTGGTGTATTCGAACGCGGCCAATGTGCTGGCACATCCGGATAGCGCGATTTTCTGGACGACGCTCAGTGAAAACGCCAAGGTGCTTGATCCCACGCTGGTCAAGTTGGCTTTCGTCTTCGTGCTGGTTGGTTTTGGTACCAAGGCGGGGCTCTTCCCGATGCACGCCTGGCTGCCAGACGCCCACTCCGAAGCCCCCAGCCCGGTGTCGGCGCTGCTGTCTGCGGTGTTGCTGAACTGCGCAATGCTGGTGATCGTGCGCTTCTACATCATCGTCACCAAGGCCGTCGGGCCAAGCTTCCCGCATACGTTGATGATCGTGTTTGGTCTGATGTCGATTGCCGTTGCGGCCTTCTGCATCGTCGTGCAGCGCGACATGAAGCGTCTGCTGGCGTATTCGTCGGTTGAAAACATGGGCCTCATCGCTCTGGCTTTCGGCATCGGCGGTCCGCTCGGCGTACTGGCTGCACTGTTCCACACCATCAACCACAGTCTTGCCAAGGCCCTGCTGTTCTGTGGCTCGGGCAATGTGCTGCTGAAGTATGGCACGCGTGATCTGGATGCCATCAAAGGCATTCTGAAGGTAGCTCCGTTCTCCGGTCTGCTGATCGGGGCAGGGGCCCTGGCGCTGGGGGGCTTGCCGCCGTTCAACGTATTTGTATCAGAGTTCATGGTGGTGACTGCGGGTATCAGCAGCGGTTATGGCTGGTTGATCGTGGTGCTGGCGATTCTGCTGACGGTCGTGCTGGCCGGCCTGGTTCGCATGCTTGCCGGTAGCCTGTTCGGACCGAGCCCGGACATCGTTCCGAAGGGTGAAGTTGGTGTGCTGATGCTCGCCCCGATGGCAATCCTGCTGGCAGTGATGCTGTGGTTTGGCATCCGCACGCCGGATACGGTGATCACCCTCGTCAAGCAAGCAAGCGCTGTCGTGCTGGATGTGCCCAGTGAGGAAATCGGGCAGAGCCTGAAGTTCCCCTGGCAGCAGAATGCCCAGACCAATCCGGCTTCCGCCGGCTCACCCGAAGCCGCTGCAAAAGTAGCGGTCCAGAATTGAGCGACCCAGCAAGGAGATTCAAGCAATGTCTGTAACAGGCGAAACCAGGATCGGTAAAGGCTATATTGATGGCTTGCGCCAGAAATTTCCGTCGGCGGTCCTCGAAGAAGAATGGCAAACAGCGGATCAGGTGACGGTCACCGTCAAGACCAACTCGCTGCCGGAAGTAGTCGAATGGCTCTACTACGACCAGGGGGGCTGGATTTCGGTGTTGTTCGGCAACGACGAACGGCCCCTCAACGGCAACTTTGCCGTGTATTACGTGCTCTCGATGGAGAAGGGCGTCAAGTGCTGGGTGATAGTGAAGGCACTTGTCGATCCGATCACCCAGGAATTCCCGGCAGTCACGCCGCGTGTTCCCGCCGCCGTCTGGGGTGAGCGCGAAATTTATGACATGTACGGTCTCCGCGCAGTTGGTCTGCCCGATGAGCGCCGCCTCGTGCTGCCCGATGATTGGCCCGATGGCATGTTCCCGTTGCGCAAGGATTCGATGGGCTATCGTGATCGCCCGGCACCGACGAGCGATGTGGAAAACTACAAATTCCTCAATGACGGTCCGGATGCCGGCAAGGTCAGCGCGGAGATGCCTTTCGGCCCGTTGCACATCACCTCTGATGAACCAGGGCATTTCCGCCTGTTCGTTGATGGCGAAGACATCATCGATGCCGACTACCGCATGTTCTACGTGCACCGTGGCATGGAAAAGCTCGCTGAAACACGTTGCAGTTACGACGATGTGACTTTCCTCTCCGACCGCGTCTGTGGCATCTGCGGGTTCACGCACAGTGTTGCCTACACCAGTTCGGTAGAAAATGCTCTCGGTATCCGTGCGCCAGAACGTGCCCAGGTGATCCGCAGTATTTTCCTTGAAGTCGAACGCCTGCACAGCCACTTGTTGAACCTGGGCTTGGCCTGTCACTTCACTGGGTTTGACTCAGGCTTCATGCAGTTCTTCCGGGTGCGTGAAAAGTCCATGACCATGGCCGAGCTGCTTACCGGCGCCCGCAAGACCTACGGCATGAACCTGATCGGCGGCATCCGTCGCGACATTCTCAAGCCGCAGCGTGAAGCCACCGCCAAGCTCTGCCGTGAATTGCGTGCCGAAGTGAAGGATCTTGTCGATATGCTGCTTTCCACGCCGAACATGGAACAGCGTACTGCTGGTGTCGGGATTCTCGATCCGAAGGTGGCACGCGATTTCAGCCCGGTTGGCCCGCTGATCCGTGGTAGTGGCTTCAAGCGCGATACGCGCCTGGATCACCCGTATGCCGGCTATGGCAGCCATGTGAAGGTCAACCAGAGCGTTCTGGAAGGCTGTGATGTGCTCTCCCGCGTGGTAGTGCGTGCGCATGAAGTATTTGATTCGCTCGACATGGTTGAGCATGCGCTGACCAATCTGCCGGAAGGCCCGATCCTTGTGGAAGGCTTCAAGTATCAGCCGCACAAGTTTGCGCTCGGGTTTGCCGAAGCACCGCGTGGCGAAGACATCCACTGGAGCATGCTGGGCGATAACCAGAAACTCTACCGCTGGCGTTGCCGTGCGGCGACGTATGCCAACTGGCCGCCGCTACGCTACATGTTGCGCGGCAATACCGTGTCCGATGCGCCGCTGATCGTGGCCAGTATTGACCCGTGCTATTCCTGTACCGACCGCGTCACGTTCGTCGATGTGCGCAAGCAGAAGAGCACAACGGTGCCGTACAAGGAAGTCGAACGTTATGCACGCGAGCGCAAGAACTCGCCGTTGAAGTAATAAAAGGGGCTACCGATGCTCAAGTTATTGAAGACGATTTTCAAGGCCGGCGAGGCAACTACCCAGTACCCGTTTGCTCCCGCCGAAGTCAGCCCGGGGTTCCGTGGCAAGCCCGAGCTTGATGGGCTGCGTTGCATTGCCTGTGGTGCCTGCACCATGGCCTGCCCGGCAAATGCGCTGAGTATGGAAACGGATCTGGATGCCGGCACGCGCACCTGGCAGCTCTTTCTCGGGCGCTGCATTTTCTGCGCACGCTGCGAGGAAGTCTGCCCGACTCACGCGCTGGTGCTGACCTCCGACTTTGAACTGTCCGTTGCGAACAAGGAAGACCTGTATCAGCGCGCCACCTTCAAGCTGCAGAATTGCGTTGAATGTGGCAAGCCGTTTGCGCCGGCCAAGGAAGTCGAATATGCCATGGCGCTTCTGGTACAGGCCGGTAATACGCCGGAGGCAGTGGAGGCCAGTCGTGCCCACTATCAGACATGTCCTGCCTGCAAACGCAAGCAGAACCTGAATCATCCGTCGCAACCGGAAATGGGCCGCTATATCAATCAAGAGGTGCACAAATGAATGCTGTCGACAAAGGTGCCAACCTGATCGTTCCAGGCATGCCTACGCCTGTCAGCATCGATGAGCAGGTTGCCAAGCTCAAGAAGACTCTGCTCAAGGATATTCAGCGCTCAGCCTACGTTTATCGTGTGGACTGCGGCGGCTGCAACGGCTGCGAAATCGAAATCTTCTCTTCGATTACGCCAGTGTTCGATGCAGAACGTTTCGGTATCAAGGTGGTGGCGTCTCCCCGTCACGCCGACATCCTGCTCTTCACGGGAGCCGTGACGCGCGCCATGCGCATGCCGGCACTGCGCGCCTATGCCGCAGCACCGGATCCGAAGATTGTTGTGTCATATGGTGCCTGTGGTTGCGGCGGCGGAATCTTCCACGATCTGTATTGCGTATGGGGCGGTACTGACAAGATCGTTCCCGTTGATGTCTATATTCCCGGCTGCCCGCCGACGCCGTACGCAACTATTTACGGTTTTGCCGTGGCGCTTGGCCTGCTCGATCAGAAGCTCAAGGGTACGCATCTGATCCAGGGCGAGGACGACCGCGTAATTCCCGCGTTCCCGAATATTCCGCTGGATGTTCGCGTCATGGTTGAACGCGAGGCCCGGCGCATGGCAGGGTATCTGCAGGGGCGCCAGATTGCCGAGAAGTTCCTTGGCCTGTTCGACCTGAAGTCACCCGGTGAAGCCAGTGCGCAGCTCACGCAGTATCTGCACGAGGAGGCAGATCCTCGCCTGAGCGAGATTGTGATGCGCCTGCTTGAAGTGACCAAGGCGGCGCTGGCCTGATGAGTAGCAAAGTCATTTTCTACGCGCTCGGACAACGTTTTCTGGAGCGCGAGGCGGACCGCCCGGCGGATGCCAAGCAGGTTGTGTATTACAGCCTGGCAATCGGTCACCACATCGGGGTGATCGATTGCTTCAAGCCGGTACTGGAATGTCCGCTGGAAGGGTTTTCCGCGTGGATTGCGCATTTGCCCGAAGGTGAGGCAAAACGCAAGCTCGAAGGTCTGGGGCGTTTTGGTGAGATTACCATTGATGCGTCCCATATCAAGATGCTGGGCTTTGCACTCGATGGTATTCGTCTGCAGCTCAGCCCCGAGGAAATGCAGTGGCAGGATGTATTGATGCGCACGCTTGCTGCCATCGAAGCTGAGCCTGCGATGTATCTGATGGTGAGGCGGCGTGATGGTTGATGTGTTGCTGACAGTGGGAAACAGCATGATGGGCGACGACGGCGCCGGTCCCCTGCTGGCGGATATGCTCAAGGCAAATCCGGTGGAGGGCTGGTTGGTGATCGACGGCGGTTCGATGCCCGAAAACTACACGCACCAGGCGTTGGAGGCAAAGCCACAGCGGATAGTGATTGTTGATGCTACCGATATGGGTTTGAAGCCTGGTGAGATTCGTGTTGTTGATGAGCAGTGCATGGCGGAGATGCCGTTCATGACGACGCACAACATGCCGGTCAGCTTTCTCATCGAGCGGCTGCGGGAGCAGGTGGAGGAAGTGGTTTTTGTGGGGATTCAGCCCGCAGTGGTGGCCTTCAGTTTTCCGATGATGGATGAGGTTCGCCACGCCGTCGAGGCGCTCTATGAGCGCCTGCAGACGGGGAAGAATCTGGATGGATTGGAGTGCCTGGTGGCTGCGTGAAAACGCCGGACACACAGGTTTGATGCCGCAAAGTTTGCGGTCTTGGGGGAATCCCGCAGACAGCTGCGGCTGTTGGGGATTCCCGGCTATTGCAGGAGGAAACCAGGAATGAACCGGTTTATCGTAGCAGAACCCAATAAATGCATTGGCTGTCGCACGTGCGAAGTGGCCTGCGTGCTGTCCCATTCGGGACAGGGAGGCGTCAGCGTGTTGTCCTCGCTGACTTTTTCGCCGCGCCTTAAGGTGATCAAGAGCCTTGAGATCAGCGTGCCCATCACGTGCCGTCATTGTGAGGATGCTCCTTGCAAGAACGCCTGCCCGAATGGTGCCATCGAATACCGCGACGATTCAGTGCACGTGATCCAGGAACGCTGCGTTGGCTGCAAGAGCTGTGTCATGGCCTGTCCGTTTGGCGCCATGCAGGTTGTTACGGTTCCGGCAGTGCGTACCCTGGGGGATATCACCATCAGCCACGGTACCAAGGCCGAAGCACAGAAGTGCGATCTGTGCGGCGGTGCTGAAGGCGCCCAGTCCTGTGTAAAGGTTTGCCCGACCAAGGCTTTGCATGTGTTTGACCGTGCGGCCATGGAACAGACCCTGCGCAATCGTCAGCAACGTGCGGCGCTCGAAGCGGCCGGCACGACGCTCTGATTGAACCGAATTGACCAGAAGAGAGAGTTTGAATATGGAAAAGGTTATTACGGTATGCCCATACTGCGGTACAGGCTGCAAGATCAATCTGCTTGTTGAAAACGGCAAGGTTGTGGGTGCAGAAGGTGCCAATGGCGTGACCAACCAGGGCGAGTTGTGCCTGAAGGGTTACTATGGCTGGGATTTTCTGAACGACACAAAGATTCTGACGCCGCGTCTGAAGCGCCCGATGATCCGCCGTCAGCGCGGTGGTCAGCTCGAAGCCGTGTCCTGGGACGAAGCCATCAGCTTCGCCGCCACGCGCCTGAAGGCCATCAAGGAAAAGCACGGCCCGGATTCGATCATGGTGACCGGCTCCTCGCGCGGCACGGGGAATGAATCAAACTACGTTGCACAGAAGTTTGCACGTGCCGTGATCGGCACCAACAACATCGACTGCTGTGCCCGTGTCTGCCACGGCCCGTCAGTGGCTGGTCTGGCGGTTACCACCGGTAACGGCGCCATGAGTAACTCGATTGTCGAAATCGAAGATACCAAGTGTCTGCTGATCTTCGGCTACAACGCCGCTGACTCGCACCCGCTGGTGGCTCGCCGCATCATCAAGGCCAAGGAAAAGGGCTGCAAGATCATCGTTTGCGACCCGCGCTACATTGAAACCTCGCGTCTGGCCGATCTGTACCTGCCGCTCAAGAACGGTTCCAACATGGCACTGGTCAATGCGTTTGCCAACGTGCTGATCAAAGAAAACCTGTACAAGGGTGATTACGTCGCGAGCTATTCCGAAGGTTTTGAAGAGTACAAGGCGATGGTTGCCAAGTACACGCCGGAATACACCGCGGAAATCACCGGGCTGGATCCGGAACTGGTGCGTCAGGCCATGCGCATGTACGCCGCTTCGCCCGCCTCCATGATCCTGTGGGGCATGGGCGTGACGCAGTGGGGCCAGGCGGTTGATGTCGTCAAGGGGCTGTCCAGCCTTGCCGCCATCACCGGCAATTTTGGTCGTCCGAACGTGGGCGTTGGCCCTGTCCGTGGCCAGAACAATGTGCAGGGTGCCTGCGACATGGGCGCACTGCCCAACACGTTGCCCGGCTACTACAAGGTGACCGACGCGGCTGCCCGCGCCAAGTTTGCCAAGGCCTGGGGTATTCCCGACCTGCCCGGCAAGATTGGTTTTGGTCTGACCGATGTGGCGCATCAGGCATTGCATGGCAATCTGAAGGCCAACTACATCTTCGGTGAAGATCCGCTGCAGACCGAACCGGATCTGGGCGAAATGCGCAAGGCCTTTGATGCACTTGAACTGGTCATCGTTCAGGACATCTTCATGACGAAGACGGCTGCTGCTGCCGACGTGATCTTCCCCGCCACCTCGTGGGGCGAGCATGAAAACGTCTTCTCCAGTGCCGACCGCGGCTTCCAGCGCTGTTACAAGGCTATCGATCCCCCCGCCGACTACGATGTGAAGCACGACTGGGAAATCCACAGCC
>DBTS01000094.1 GCA_002307175.1 Rhodocyclaceae bacterium UBA1310 | reverse complement strand
GGCGCGAACGCCACCACCATGATGGCATCATTGAGCGCCACCTGCGACAGCGTAAACAGCGGGTCTCCATTGGTAAGGCGGCTCCACACGAACACCATGGCCGTGCAGGGCGCTGCCGCCAGCAGGATCAGCCCGGCGATGTAACTGTCGAGCTGCGCGGCGGGCAGCAGCGGCGCAAACAGGTGGCGGATAAACAGCCAGCCCAGAAACGCCATCGAGAAGGGCTTGACCAGCCAGTTCACGAACAGGGTGACGCCGATGCCGCGCACATGCTTGCGCACTTCATGCAGGGCGCTGAAATCCACCTTCACGAGCATCGGAATGATCATCACCCAGATCAGCAAACCCACCGGCAGATTGACCCGGGCAATCTCCATGCGCCCGACAGCCTGGAAAACACCCGGCAGAAACTGGCCCAGCGCGATGCCGACGAGAATGCACAGAAAGACCCACACCGTCAGGTAACGCTCAAACACATTCATCGGCAAGCCTGCCGCCTTCTTCAGTGCGACTTCACATTGCTTTGACATAAGATTGAATTCCGTTCAAACCTTGGGTTGCCGATCCAGCACAGGATCAACGCGGAGCCTGCATATTGGCGCACAGATTGACGCACAGACCAGGCAGGAGAAAACTGGCGCAACGATACTTCGTCCTCCGGGTAGCCTCGCCCGGCCATGGCGATATCCACCGCAGCAACCATGGAACCATGACCCTGCAACGCTCAGTCACCCGCAGCAGTTCTTGGCCGGTGGGCTGACCGGCACTTCGGCAGAAGCAGACTTCCCTGCCCCGCACGCCGACGGGCTGCCGTCTCCCGCGGGCTGAGCCACCAGACGCTCGGCCAGTTGCTGAATCTTGTCCGCAGGAACCTCCTTGACCTTCTGCGCCATGCGCATAGCCCGCTGCATGTCCTCATTGGAAACCCCGAGTCTGCGGGCCTGGTCAAAGTGAAACTTCAGGCAAGGCTCACAATTGGCGCCAATCGCAGCAGCCATCGCGACAAGCTCATTGACTTTTTCATCGTATGCAAACATGTCAATTCCTTTCCGTCGAGTGCCCTGCCAGTTCCAGCAGGCGTTCAATCCCCACAGGCTCGCTTTTGAGCAGCGGCACCACGGCATAGCGCGTGGCATGGTGTGTCTTCACCACATCGATTTCCGCCAGTTCGTTGCGGGCGCGCTGGCGCAGCAAAGGTGAATGCGGCTGTGCCGCCGCCACACTGTTGTTGATCACCCAGGCCCAGGGCTCGATGCCTGCGCGGCGCAGATCGGCCTGCAGACTGGCGGCTTCCAGCACCGGTGTGGTTTCCGCCAGCGTCACCACCAGCACCTTGGTTTGCAGTGGGTCTTGCAGCTGCATCATGGGCGTCAGGTAATGCCCGCTGCTGCCCATCTGGCGTGCCACCTCCCGGTGATACGCACCCGTGGCATCGAGTAGCAGCAAGGTGTGCCCGGTGGGCGCCGTATCCATCACGACAAACTTCTTGCCCGCTGCCCGGATGATGCGCGAAAAAGCCTGGAAGACGGCGATCTCCTCCGTGCAGGGCGAGCGCAAATCCTCTTCGAGCAAGGCCCGCCCGGTGGCGTCCAGCTGCGCGCCCTTGGTATCCAGCACATGCTGGCGATAGCGCTCGGTTTCGGCGTGCGGATCAATCCGGCTCACCGTGAGATTCGGCAGCGCGCCCTGCTGCGCCTCAGTCATCGTCTCAGCCAGCGTCTCGACGAGGTTTGCCGCCGGGTCTGAGGTGCTCAGTTCCACCGCCAGCCCACGCCGCGCCAGTTCCACCGCGACAGCCGCCGCCAGCGTGGTTTTGCCCACGCCACCCTTGCCCATCAGCATCACCAGACCATGCCCGTCCGCTGCAATGCCATCCACCAGCGTCGTCAGATCCGGCGCCTGCAAGGCAATCGGCGCATTTTCACGGGCAGACGGCGCCGCAGAGATCAAGGAAAGGGGGGAGAGCAACTGGCGCAGCGCATCCAGCCCCACCAGATTAAAGGGCTTGAGCGCCAGCTGATCACAGGGCAATGCACTGAGCCCCTGTGGCAGCGCCGCAATAGCCGCCGCCTCGCGCTGGCAGATGGCAGCCGCCAGCGCATCCCCGGCCGCTTCACTGCCCGGCAATACCCCGTTGATGATAAGGTACTGTCTGGACAAGCCAATCCCCGCGAGTTCCTCATGCGTGCGCGCCGCTTCGCGCAGCGTGGAAACCTGCGCACGCGCCACGAGAACCAGCCGCGTACGCAGCGGATCGGCCAGGGCATCCACTGCCGCCTTGTACTGGCTGCGCTGCTTTTCCAGCCCGGCCAGCGGGCCGAGGCAGGAGGCATCGCCCCTGCCCTCATCCAGAAACCCCGTCCACGCGCCCGGCAGTTGCAGCAGGCGGATGGTATGCCCGGTGGGTGCCGTATCAAAAATGATGTGATCGTAATCCGCCGTCAGCGCGGAATCGACCAGCAAGGCCGTGAATTCATCAAAGGCGGCAATCTCGGTAGTGCATGCACCCGAGAGCTGCTCCTCAATGCCCTTCACCACACCCTCCGGCAGCACCCCGCGCACCGGCCCGACGATGCGGTCGCGATACGCCTGCGCCGCCGCCTGCGGATCAATTTCCAGCGCAGAGAGCCGTGGCACAGCCATCACTGCCGTAATCCGGTTGCCGATCTGGAGGCCGAATACCTGCCCCACATTCGAAGCCGGGTCCGTGCTCACCAGCAGCACGCGCTGCCCGGCTTCGGCCAGGGCAATCGCCGTGGCACAGGCGATGGAGGTTTTACCCACGCCGCCCTTGCCGGTAAAGAACAGAAAACGCGGCGGCTGGGCGAGAAATTGCAGATTTGATGTTGTCATGATCGGCTCAGCAGCACTTGCTGCCGCCACAACACCCGCCAGTCGCAGCCTTCATCTCGATAAGCACGGCATTGATGCCCGCCCAGCGCGCCAGCTCCGTGCGGTTCGGATACCGCCCGGCCAGTGCAAATTCGCCATCCACCAGCACCAGCGGTAAACCTTCCGCCCCCGTGCGTTCGAGAAAACCCTTCACCACAGCGTTTTCCGCGAACGCCAAGGGCTGCTGCGCCAGATTGAAACGCTCGATCTGCGCGCCATGCTGCTTCGCCCAATCCACATCCGCCGCAAAGCTCACCAAGGCCTGATCGACATCAACACCACACACACCGGTACTGCAACACAGCGCGGGGTCAAACACCTGAATGGTTTTCATGGATACCTCGATAGGAATGTTAAGGGGCTGTCACCACCACGGGCGCAGCAGGATTGGCGCACACAGGGGGAAGAAAAATGAAAAAGAGACGAGAAAGGCTGGTCTCATGACTCCGGCTTTTCCGGCGCCACGCCCGCAAGCGGCGGCAACACCGCCTCACAGCAGCTTGAAGCCGAGCGCAGCCCGGCGCACTGCTCCGGATGGCCGGCGCAGCATTCCTCGGTGAGATAGGCAATCAGATCCAGCATCAGCGGGATATTGGCGCGGTAGCGCAAAAACCGCCCCTCCTGCTCCACCGAAACCAGCTGCGCCTGCGTCAGCGCCTTCAGATGGAAAGAAAGATTCGTCGGCGGCACCTCAAGCGTGCCCGCAATCTCCCCCGCCACCATGCCCTCAGTGCCTCTTTTGACCAGCAGCCGGAACACATCCAGGCGGGTGCCGGAGGACAAGGATTCAAAAATGGAAGTAGCGCTGTCTCGTTTCATGCTTTTACTATACAACAATAGTTGAAATAATGAAATGATCGGTTTGGGGATGGTAGGAGGCTATGCCCGAATTGACGTAGAGGGATACTTTCTGTGGTGGGGAGCGGCACTATGGGAGTTTTGCGAGCGGAGCATTATTAGGAGTGGGCCGGGAATCGACTTTGCTACCTCAAATGCCAAAGAGCTAGAATGACTGTTGTCGGCCAGAAGCGGACAGCCAGCTACCGAACGCAAAGCAGTCACTCAGACCTACTGCCTACGTTTGTACCATACAGCTCGGCTGCTGCTTTTCGTCGGCAGGAAACCGCTCTTACTTGACGGAAAGACAGGCGGGAAGCGGCTTTACGTAAATTCCTTGCCGGGATGTTATGCAGCAGCGCCCGGAGTTCTACAGCAAAATTGCTGTCCAAATTTATAGTAAGACGCTTGGTGGAATTGACACTGGCGAGCGAGAAATCCAAAGATGAAGTTCAAAAATCGAAACCTCCGTGCGATCGCTGACATGGTAATTGGCGACGCCAAGCACTTTCCATATCGGTCAAGCTCTTACATTACGCAGTTTTTCGAAGAGTGTGACTTGGACTTTGTCCATGATGGCTCAACCAGATGGGCTTGGACTTCAGATCGTTTGGCCGAATTACTCGATGAGCCACAACCGGCGCCAAACACATTGCCCGATAGGTTTATGAATCTATTGCGCGTTCTTATGCAAAAGTCAGACGCCGAGGACGACGACCCCGGCAGAAAGCTTGCACTTGAAGCGCTTAATAAGCCTCTAGAGAGAGAAGGATTTGAAGCTTTCTATGGCGAAGACAACCACCTGTATGTTCGACATATCGGAACAAAAACTGTCTCTGTAGCCAGCAATCCTCATCGCCCCTACACTCCAAATGAAATCAAGCGAAGGAAGCAACTGAGTGCCTATCTTGATACGTGCTCAGAAGACGAGCTGATCGAGGAAATCCTTCTTCCATTGTTTAGGCAACTCGGTTATCACCGAATCACTTCAGCGGGACACAAGGACAAAGCCTTGGAGTACGGCAAGGATGTGTGGATGCGCTACATCCTCCCTACTCAGCATGTTCTTTATTTCGGCCTTCAGGTAAAGAAGGGCAAGCTGGACTCATCGGGTGTTACCAAAGGCTCGAATACCAACGTAGCAGAAATCCACAATCAAGCCCTCATGATGCTCGGTCACGAGATATTTGATCCGGAGACGAGCAGGAAGGTCCTAGTTGACCATGCCTTCATCATTGCTGGCGGAGAAATCACCAAACAAGCACGAAATTGGCTTGGCGGAAAGCTTGATGCATCCAAGCGCAGCCAAATACTTTTTATGGACCGCGAGGACATCCTAAACTTGTATGTGGCTAGTAGTCTCCCGCTTCCTAATGGAGCAACGCCAGATGAGGTCAGTTCGAACTTCAACGATGAAGTGCCTTTTTGAGAAGTCTTCTCGTCTATCGAAACGCGCGCCTAACTGGTCGGTCAAGCGGACGCTTACCTTGAGCATTAGGGAAACACTGATCAAAGCACGGGGTCAGGTACCAACATTGCACGAGAAAGCTGTGTCTCGGGCGTTGGCACCCAAGCACCCCATCGAGAGAGATCGCCCACAGCTGCGCTTGCGACTCCCTTCACCGTAAATGAATGTTACGGAAAAATGATTAGCACTTCGATAGCTGTTTGGCCCTACATGTCATTGATGCCGGATGAGCAGAATGGCTACAGCCGGCATCAATCGGGCATTTTTATATTAGCCCGGAAGCCGTCAGTCGGTTGGGAATCGCGAGTTTCTCGGCGTCAATGTTATTGGTCATTATGGTGTTTCATCAAGATAAAAACTCCTTACATTTCAATGTCTTGATAAAATTTCCGCTTTTACCAACATCCCAATAATCGGACGTATTACGTTAGCCCTTATGAGTTCCGATGATCAATCTGTGTGCGGGAGAGATTCAAGGCTGGCTTGGCTAGTGAGCCAGCTTCATGATTTTATATCCGCACCCAATGCAAGTTTGGTGGGCACCACATCAATCGTGTCGTGGTATGTGAGCTATGGGCTCTTTGCTATGGCGTTGAGCCGACCCGAGCTTGAGGCGGCTCTTCGTCCGTATCCGTTGCTTCAAGAGATAGCAATGGGCCTCACTGACGATGAAGTGTCACAAGGAAAACCACCGCCCGAATTTGACAAGGGAGACCAAGTGGAGGTGATTGTAAACGCAAAGAACATCACCTCACATGTTGGCTCAGTAATTGACTTTATCTGGCATCACGAGGACAAGAAGTGGTTCTTCACCATTGAAGAAAATGGGAAAAAAGTCGGTAAGAGGTATACCAAAGAGGATCTTCGCCCGTTCGTGGACTAATCATTCCATAGAGAGGCGGTCCCTCACGGCAAACATTCAAACGTCCGCTTCCCAATAGTCTGACTGTCGCCTCTGTCCGTAAAGGGCGTGACCTCAAGGGTCAGGTCTCACTTTTTGACCTACCCAAAGTAGGACATACGCAAGGGACTAGACTTCGCCCATCCAGCACTGAGATAGGCAAAAGGCAAGACCTGACCCCGTGCTTCGCGTGCTTCGCGACCCCGTGCTTCGTGCTTCGAGTTTCAGCGGCACCCTGAGCACGCGCTGATGTTCTGCGGCAAAACAACTCCCCATACCAACTTGGGCAACACCAATGAAAATCCCACCGAGCATGAGCGCTGAGCTTCAAGAGTGGAACAGTGGCAAGGGCATTGATCTTGAATCTTGGGTCAGTTGTTCCGGAAACTTTGCACTCGCAGTTGGCTACATCACGGTTTTCTGGCCGAAGTTCGTGGAGTTCGATGGATATATCTTGCGCGAGGGCTTCAGCGAAGAGGCGCTTAGATCATTTGAGGCTAGAGAGAACCAAGATCGCAAAACTGTCGAGTGGGTTATGAATCACCTACATATCGCAGATATCCAATACCACGGCTGCAAGGATCTGTCGAAAGACAAAATCCGAGTGCTCGGCGCCACACTCCAGGAAATATATTCTGCGAAGCTAAAGGCTCAATTTCCGCAGGCTCCGTGCATTGTCGAGTTCTACCAACCTGACAATGAAAATGATCTGTTTGAGTATCAAATTTCGTTCTGGCAGGCCAAGCATGAGCCCACTGCTGTCTAACACTACGGCTGAGCGAGACAGCCACAAGCTGCGCTTGCGGTTCCCTACACTTCCCTCCTTACTTCCACGTTGAACGTCCGCTTTCCAGGCATCTGACCGTCCGCAAAGGTCAAATACCGACGTTGATTCTCCGTACATCGACCGTCCGTTTTGGCCGAACATCCAAAAAAAGCCCGCACCATCCAGTGCGGGCTTTTGCTTATGCGAAAACAACGCCCCCTGCCTGTTACATCTTCCGCTGCGGCCCGCGCGGGCCGTAGTCCATCTCCGCCACCACCGGGCCGAAGCTCTTGAGGCCCTGGGGGGCGTCGAAGGCGTCCAGGCGCAGTTCGATGAAGCAGGCGGTGTCGGCTTTGTCGGCCTGGGCGAGTACGCTTTCGAGTTCGTCTTCGGTGCCGGCGCTGGCGACCAGGACTTTGGCATCCGGCGCGAAGACGCCGGGCAGTTTGGTGTATTGCCAGTCGGCGATTTCGTTGTATTTGGCGTGCATGCCGAGGATGTAGCGCTCGATGGTGTAGCCGCTGTTGTTGATCAGGAAGATGATGGGCTTGAGCTTTTCGCGCAGGATGGTGGAGAGTTCCTGCACGGTAAGCTGCAGGGAGCCATCGCCAATGAAGAGCACGCTGCGGCGTTTGGGCTGGGCCATCTGGGCGCCGAGCAGTGCGGGCAGCGTGTAGCCGATGGAGCCCCAGATGTTCTGCACGATGTAGCTGGCGCCTTCGGGCAGGCGAACGTCGGTCATGGCGATGGCAGAGGTGCCGTTTTCTGCGATGACGATGTCGTTCTTGCGGAAAAAGCGCTCCATGCGCGGCCACAGGCGGGCATGGGTAAGCGCGGCGCCTGCGATGGCGGCGGGAAGTGCGGCGGGCTTGACCACCGGGCGCGTGGCGGCGGTACGCGGGGGGACGAGTTCGAGCAGGCGGGCGATCAACTCGCTGGCGGTAACGCCTTCATACACTTCGCTCTGCACGGTGACGGAGAAGCCCCGGATGTAGACATCGGATTCCACCGGCAGGCCATCGGGCACCACCATCGGGCTGGCTTCGAGATAGCACGGAGCGGTGGCGATGAGGCAGTCGGAATGGCCGACAGCCTCGCCTACTTCCGGTTTTGAGGCCTTGCCGTTGAACACGCCGAGGAAGCGCGGATCAGCTTCGGAGAGCAGCGCCTTACCGGTGCGGAAGCTGGCGTAAGGCATCTGGCATTTTTTGACGAGCGCGGCAAGCCCGCTGGTGATGGCGGAGCGATCAGCATCCATATCCACTAGCAGCACCGGGTGGGCGGCCTTGGCGAGCATGGCGGCGATGCGCTGGGCGGCGGATTCGAGGCGCTCGGGGTCGCTGGCGGGCAGCGCCAGGGAGAGGCGGTGCTCGGGCACATCGATTTCGAGATAGGTGATGTTGGAAGGCACCTGGATGTACACCGGCTGCTTTTCGCGCCAGCACGCGAGCAGCGTGCGATCCAGCTCTTCGACGGCGTTGTAGGGCGTGAGCCGGGTGAAGGCGACGGTGAATTCCTTGAGGCAGTTGCGCACATTGTCGAAATTGCCTTCAGCCAGCGAGTGGTGCACACGCAGGCGCCCTTCCATGGCGTACAGCGGCGGCGTTCCAGAGATGAACACCACCGGCACATGCTCGGCGCACGCACCGGCAATGCCGCACACGGCGGAGAGATCCCCCACGCCATAGGTGGTGAGCAGCGCGCCGACCCCATTCATGCGTGCGTAGCCATCGGCGGCATACGAGGCGTTCAGCTCATTGCAGTTGCCGACAAATTCGATACCTTCGACTTCATGGAACTGCTCAAGCAGTTGCAGGTTGAAGTCTCCCGGCACCCCGAACACATGCGCAATGCCCATCTGTTGCAGACGCATGATCAGGAAGCGGCCAATCGTCATCTTCATTCTGGAATTCTCCACACAGCTTTTATCGGGTGATGCAGGCGCCAATACGAGGCGCCACGCACACTAATTGTGCAAACACGCGAAGTTTTTCGTACTTAATGCGAAAAAAGTGCTTTATATGGGCGGATATTGCACCATCCGTGCCAGATCGGGAAGCTCTTCTATGAGTATGGGAAATTCCACCTGTCCGCAGTGAGGCGAATGGGCTGCTGCGGCTTAGAAGCTGTTCACGATCTGTAGCGAGAAGGCGTCAGTGGGCCGAAGAGCAGCACAGAAACCGGAGTGTATTGGAATACATGAGGATTTCGAGCAGC
>DBTS01000088.1:92657-92803 GCA_002307175.1 Rhodocyclaceae bacterium UBA1310 | reverse complement strand
TGGGAGTCGTTTGGCGAAGGCTGGGCCACCGACATCGCCAAGCAGCTGAAGCTGGCCGACGTGCGCCATTTCAAGGCTGGCTACGGCGAACTGCCCGACCTGGGCCAGTGGAATCCGGCCAATGACGTGGTGTTCACCTGGAACGG
>DBTS01000088.1:63345-92473 GCA_002307175.1 Rhodocyclaceae bacterium UBA1310 | reverse complement strand
GCGCGCGTCCTCAAAGCCGGTTACGGCGAGATTCCCGACCTGAAACAGGTCGATTTCACTCATGACGTGGTGTTCACCTGGAACGGCACGACTTCCGGCGTGAAGGTCCCGAACGGTGACTGGATTCCCGCCAACCGCGAAGGCCTGACCCTGTGCGATGCCACCAGCGCCGTGTTTGCGATGGAACTGCCGTGGGACAAGCTCGACGTGGTGACCTACTCCTGGCAGAAGGTGCTCGGTGGTGAAGCCGCGCACGGCATGCTCGTACTCTCACCGCGCGCAGTTGCCCGTCTGGCAAGCTACAAGCCGGCCTGGCCGATGCCGAAGATCTTCCGTATCGCCAAGGGTGGCGAACTGATGAAGGAAATCTTCGAAGGCTCGACGATCAACACCCCCTCGATGATCGCCAACGAAGACTATCTGGACGCCCTGGCCTGGGCCGACTCCATCGGTGGTCTGGCGGCACTGATCAAGCGTTCCAACGACAACCTCGCCGTGTTCGAGCGCTTCGTCGCCAAGACGCCGTGGATCCACTTCCTCGCCAAGGATGCCGCCTCGCGTTCCAACACCTCGGTATGCTTCTCGCTGGATGCCACGCCGGAACAGGTGAAGGCACTCGTCAAGCTGCTCGACAAGGAAGGTGTGGCCTTCGACATCGGCTCCTACAAGGATGCGCCGGCCGGCCTGCGCTTCTGGTGCGGTGCCACGGTCGAAGCAGCCGATCTGGAAGCCGTGCTGCCCTGGCTGGAATGGGCCTACAAGGAAGTTACCGCTGCCTGATCGGCATCGGCATGTAAAAAAGCCCGGCTGCTCGCCGGGCTTTTTTTCGCCAGTCTTCAATCCTTTTTTATCGCTTTCCCAGCTCAGACTCCCGGCTCAAACGGGGCAACGTCGCAAACCAGGCCGCAGCGGGCGGCGGTAAATGAGTGCGGCAATCACCAGCACCCCCATCACGCCCAATTCGGCCAGCAAGGCATAACGCGCCGCCACCAGATAAGAGAGCGGCACGAAATGTACAAATACCGCGCCGAGCAGCGGGGCGCCCAGGCCCAGAGCCGTCTGCTGCACCGTGGAAAGCATCGCGCTGCCGGCACCGGCTTCGTGTGCCGGCACATCCGCCAAACTGATACGGAAGAAGCAATTCACGATGAATGCCTGCCCGAAGGTGATTGCCGCCGTGGCCGGCATCAGGCTGAGGATGCTCACATGTGGCCACACCCAGCCCAGCGTCGCAATCAGCGCCAGCAGGCCCGGCATCTGGATGGCGCAGCCGAGCAGCAGGGTACCGAGATTGCCAAGCCGATCGACAATGCGCGGCACCAGCAGGGCACCGATGAAATAGGTCACTCCCATCGCCACGAAGGCGTTGCCGGATTGCAGCGGACTCATGCCGGCTCCCGCCTGCACGGTACGCGCCAGCACGAAAATAAACCCGCTCCAGCAGGAAAAGAAGAGCAGGGCGATGAACAGGCCGAAGCGCACACTGGCCAGCCGCATCAAGGCTGGCGGCAGGAGCGGGTGGGCACCACGACCTTCCTGATGCAACTCAACACGCCAAAGCATGCCGAGCAGGGGTAGCGCAGCGACCATCAGCACCAGCCACGGCCAGCTCCAATGCTGCGAGGGGCCAAGCGCCAGGGGCACCAGAATGCACAGGATCACCGCTGCAAGCAGCAGAGTGCCCGGCCAGTCGATATGCGCGGCATGCTCCCGCCGCGTATCGGGCATGCAGCGATAGACACTCGCCAGCACCACGGCGCAGACTGGCAGATTGATCAGGAACACACTGCGCCAGCCCAGCCCGGCAATATCGGCGGAAACCAGCAGCCCACCGAGCACCTGCCCGATCACGAAAGCCAGGCCGCCAACCCCACCATACAGCGCCAGCGCACGAGAATGCTCGCGGCCACTCAACGTCACATGGATTGTCGCCAGTACCTGTGGCACCAGCAGTGCGGCGCTGATGCCCTGCAGCACGCGGGCGGCGAGCAGCATCCACATCGATGTCGCCAGCCCGCACAGCAGTGAGGCAAGCCCGAAGGCCAGCACACCGATGGCAAAGATGCGCCGCCGACCGTGGTTATCACCCAGACGTGCGCCCATCGCAAGGCACACTGCAAAACTCACGCCATACACGGCAACCAGCAATTCCAGCTCGGTTTCCGAGGCATGAAAGGCATGCGCAATGGTATCCAGGGCGACATTCACGATGGAAAAATCAATCAGGGGCAGGAGCTGGCCTGCCAACAGGACCAGGAGCCCGAAACGGCCCAGACCTACAGAGGAAGATGCCGGGGTTTGCATGAAAAGCCTCTTTTCTTTTGGGAGAGTGTTGAGGCAGTATGGAAGCAAGTTCAGCGTAGTACCAGATTCGGATTAGCCTAGTATAAATTCTGCCAGTCTCTCCTTCCCGGAGTACCCCACCATGAATGTCGCCCACGAAAACCCGCACCTTCCAAACACCAATTCCGCCCCACGCAGTGAAGAACTCGGGGCCTTCCTGCGCACCCGCCGGGAGAGTCTCGATCCGACACGCCTCGGCCTGCCGTGGATCGGCACACGCCGTACGCCGGGTCTGCGCCGGGAGGAAGTTGCCCAGCTCGCGGGGATTGGCATCACGTGGTACACCAAGCTCGAACAGGGCCGCCCGGTGCGCGCTTCGGCCAAGGTACTGGCCGCCGTAGCAGAGGCCCTGCAATGCAGCGAGGCGGAAACCCGCCACCTGTTCACCCTCGCGGGCCTGGGAGCACCGGCAGTCGCGTCCCTGCCAGTATGTTCGAAGCTGAGCGCCGCAGCACGCACGATTCTGGATCACCTGGACCCACTGCCCGCAATCATCCAGAACGCCTATTTCGACATCGTCGGTTACAACGAGGCCTACTGCCGGATGGTGAATGTCGACGTGGCAGAGATTCCACATGAGGACCGTAACTGCATCTACCTGGCTTTTGCCAACCCGGACTGGCGCGCCAGCCTGGCCGACTGGCCGGCAGTCCTGCCCCGCATGGTGGCCTTGCTGCGCGCAACCATGACCGAGCACGGCAGCGACCCGAAATGGGAACACCTGCTGCAACGCCTGCATGCGGTTTCACCGGAATTCTCCGCAACCTGGGCACGCAACGAAGTACATGGCGTGGAAAACCAGCTCAAGCGTTTTCAGCACCCGGGCCTCGGGATCTTGTCGATGCAGCAGACCAACTGGTGGTCCGCCCCGCGCAATGGCGACCGCCTGCTGGTGTACGTGCCGGCAGACGAGATCAGCGAAGAACGCCTGCGCCTGTTGAATACGTTGCCCCGGAGCGATTTCTGAGGGGTTTGCAGCACACGATATGCACAGCAAAACCGTGCGCTATCAACAATTTTATCCACAGCAGAAACAGACCTGCCCGATCGGACTGAAACCTGCCCCTTCCGCCAGCATCGCAGGGCACGAAAAATGCCGAAAGCGTTTGCAAGCCTTTGATTTACGTTGACTCATTGATGCCGAAGAAATCGGCAATCCGCGCAAAAATCGCCCGCCGCAAGGCTTCGGATCAACCGATCTGCGCCGGTTTATGAACAGCTTTTCAGCGCGACATATACACAGAATATACCGCCGATGTTCACACGACTATCCACAATAAAAAGGCCTGCCGGAGGCAGGCCCTGGGCACGGCAAAGCAGCTCGCTCAGGCCTTTTTGACCCAGGCGGAACACCATCCTTTGGAGGCTACCAGACGGGCACCCAATGCTGCGCAGGTACCTTCGGCGGCACCCTTGGCAGCGTAGAAGTTACAGGTGGCGCAGGTACTGCCCTTCACATACTGCTTGTATTTGGCCGTATCCACCTTGCTGGCATCGGCCTTGTAACCCAAAGCGGTAGCCGTGGGATCATTTTCGGGAACCTTGGCCTGGGCAAAGGCCATACGCGACAAGCCAAGACCAAGCATGACGGCTGGTGCAGCGATAAGAAGACTGCGACGACGACTATCCATTGGGATCCTCCTGATGGGGTAAGTGAGTTATTGGAGCGAATCCACCGGTGTGAACCGGAGCCCAGAGAATCAACCAGGGAGCCCCTGCCGTCAAGTCAGGAATTCGATATAAGCCTCATCGCTGCCTGATTACCCCACCACGCGGCTTCCTCGAAAACCGACAGGCCCGAAAGGTCGGCATGCGCAAAGAGGATGCGCCCATCGGCCTTGCGCAGCGCCTCAATCCCCGCCCGGTTGAGAAAGCCCGGCACGGGCGAGGCCATGGCATGCCCGCGCACGGTGATTTCGACACGTTCGACGCAATCATCAAACACGCTTCCGTAGGCCTGACGCAAATCGCCATGGCAGATCTGCAGCAGTTCTGCCGCGCTCGCCGTCGCCAGCCATGGCCGTGCAGCAGGCATTTCGGCAAGGGCATGATAGGCCGTGAAGACCGTACTGGCCGGCTTGGCCTGCCGGATCCACTGATTCGTTGCCACCACCCAGCCCAGGCTGCCACTGCGATAGATGACGTTGTCCCAGGCCAGGGGCTGGCGTACATCCTGCTCGGCTGGAAAACGGTGCAACAGGAAATTGGCCACCAGCCACGAGGCGCTCTGGGGCAGATCACGCGCCCGGTCAAAGCCGAAAGCGTTGAAATCTTCCACCACATGCATCGCCACATGCAGCGGCATCGCCACAATCACCCGGCGTGCCTTGAGGAGAAAGGTTTCGCGACGCTGATCGTCATAACACAACACTTCCACACCCTTGCCGCGCTCGGCCACGTGCACCGCCATGCCGCGCTGGCAACGCGCCGCCCCGATGGCCGCATGCAGGCGCCCGGCAACCGGCTGCAGCCCATCCGGCCAGGTCAGCATGGTGCCATCCTCGGCATTCGCGGCATGCCCTGCGCGCCCGGCAAAGTAATACAGGCCGGCCCAGGCCGACACCGTGTCGACACTGGCACCGTAGTCGTCACGGCAACAATAATCGAGATACCAACGCAACGGCTCTGCGGTGTAGCCCTTGCGCGTCAGCCAGGCGCTGAACGTCTCGGTATCGAGGGCGCGAAATTCCGGGTCTTGCGACGACAGCGCCAGCGGCACCACAAACACCCGTCGTCCGTCCTTGCCCACGGCATCGCGCAGGCGGGCTGCTTCTGCGAAGAAGCTGCGGATCTGCGTGCGGTCAGGCGTGCTGACATTGTGCCAGGGCACCACCCCATCCTGCCACACACCATCAATGAAGAGACGCTCATCCGGCGCATTGACGAGTGCGGTCTCCTCATAGCTGGGGCGTGCTGCATGGATATCCCCATGCAGAATGCCGAACTCGGCGAGCATCTCGCGCACATGCATGGATTCCAGCGAGGGCAGCGGCAGATAGTGCGCGCCCGTGGGGCAGGGAATTCCCCCCAGCACACTTCCTGCGGCATTCCCGAGCGGTTCCGGCCCTTCAAGCAGACAGAAATCCTTGAAACCGGCCTGCGCCAGCCGCCAACCCGCAAACAGCCCACCCACGCCACTCCCCAGAATGGCAACTTCACAGCGGCGCTCACCACGCGGCGGCGGCAGTTTTGCGCCATCGCGCAACAGGTGCCCGAGCTGCATGCCGGGCATGCGCACCTCGACCGGATAATCCGCCCTCTGCCAGGGCAGGCGTGGCGAACAGGCAGACAGCCCGGCCAGGGTCGACAGCTTCAGAAAATCACGACGCTGCATGCCTGATCACCGGATGTATTTGTGCCAGTCATCCTCAAAGTAACGCAGGAGGATCTGGTTGTTCAGACGGTTCGGTTCCACGGGGACACGCTGCATGTCCGCCGGAAAGATGAACATGTCCCGTGTGGTGGTGGCATCCAGCCACTGCATCGGCAATGCATAGTGCGTCGGCGGCTGGTAGCGGCCATTGCGGTCACCGATGACGAAGCCCCATTCCCCGAAGGAAGGCACATAGGCGTGATAGGGATAGCTCTTGAAGCCCGCGCTCTCCAGCGTCGTCACCACACACCAGTACGCATGCGGTGCGAAATACGGCGAGGTGGACTGGATCACCACCAGCCCGTTTTCGGAGAGGTGCCCACGCACCATGCGGTAGAAGGGTTCCGCATACAGCTTGCCGAGACCGTAGCTGTTGGGGTCGGGCAGATCGATGATGACTGCATCGAAGAACTCTTTCGCCGTCTCCAGCCACTGTGCGGCATCGGCATTGATGATGTGCAGGCGCGGATTGGTCAGCGATCCCTTGTTCAGCGCCACCAGCGTGGAGGATGTAGAAAACATCCGGGTCATGGCCGGATCGAGATCCACCAGCGTGATGGATTCAACACTTGGATAACGCAGCACCTCACGCGCCGCGAGCCCGTCACCACCACCGAGAATCAGCACCCGGCGCACGCCGGGCAGGGCGGCCAGCACCGGATGCACCAAGGCTTCATGATAGCGGTGCTCATCACGGCTGGAGAACTGCAGGTTGCCATTGATGTAGAGGCGTAGATCATCGCGCCAGCGTGTCACGATGAGGCGCTGATAAGGGGTTGTTTCAGCATGCACGATCTCGTCGCCGAATACACCATGCTCGCTCCACTGCGTAATCCGGTCGGAGAGCAGGAAGCCCAGACCCAACAGCAGCAGCACGATGAAGGAGCGCAAGGCCAGCGCACCAGGCTTGCGGATCTGGCTGCGGAACACCCGCGCTGTCATCAGCGCCACAGCGGCGTTCGCAATGCCAAACAGGAAGCCAGTGCGTGCCAGCCCGAGGCGTGGCGCCAGCACAATCGGGAAGAGCACCGAAACCACCAGCGAACCCAGATAGTCGAAGGTCAGGACGCGGCTCACCACTTCGGAAAATTCCGCCTTGCGCTCATTCAGGATACGCATGACAAGCGGGATTTCCATACCCACCAGAATCCCCAGCGCAAACACCATGACATACAGCACGGCGCGAAAAGGCGCGGCCATCCAGCCAAATATGACAAACAGTACGGTCGCCGACATCCCGCCGAGCAGGCCGACGAGCAGCTCGATATCCACAAAGCGGCTGACGAGATCTTCATCCTTGATATATTTCGAGAAATGCGAACCCACCCCCATCGCACACAGATAGGAACCGATGATCAGCGAAAACTGGGTCACCGAATCCCCGAGCAGGTAGCTCGCCAGCGCACCGGCAACGAGCTCGTAGGCAAGACCACAGGAAGCAACGATGAAGGCAGACAGAATCAGCAGACGGTCGGGCCGTCTAGCGCTTGAAATAAATGGCATGCTGGTATCTTCAATGCGGATCGTGGCATTATGCTTGCAAGCTGCCACGAAGGGGGAGTCTCAATGAGCATTGATCAGATTTATGGCTATCTGATGCATCTGTTTACCGGCTTTGGGCTGGTCGGCGTGTTTGTGGTGATTTATCTGTGGGTAACGCCTTTCGATGAAATCGCGCTGATCCGCAAAGGCTGTATCGCGCCTGCGGCTTCATTTGGCGGCACGCTTGTCGGCTTCTCCTTCACGATTGCCTCAGGCATCCTGCATCTGCCCACCTACATGGGGTTTCTGGTCTGGGCGCTGGCGGCAATGGTGCTGCAGCTGCTGGCCTTCCTCGTCATGAAGATCGCGATGCCGGAGATGAAGGAAGCCATCGAATCGAACAACATCGCAATGGGAATCCTGATCGGCGGAATCTCATTGTCGATCGGTCTCATCAACGGGGCCTGCCTTTCATGAGTGATTTCGAACCGCTGGATATCCGGCCGCTCGAAGTCTCGGATCTGGACAGTCTGCTGGCGCTCTATCGTGAGCTGCATCAGGCCGACGCACCGCTGCCCGAATCTGCCATCGTGGCAAGCGCGTGGTACGACATCCTCCACGATCCCCGCATGTACAGCCTGGGCGGTTTTCTGGAGCAGACGCTTGTTTCCAGCTGCCAGCTCGTGATCGTGCCAAATCTCACCCGGGGCTGCCGCCCTTACGGGTTGATCGAAAACGTCGTCACTGCCGCTTACCACAGAAAACGCGGCTATGCCAGTGAGCTTTTGGAGCATGCTCTCAGTGTAGCGTGGCAACACAACTGCTATAAGGTGATGCTCCAGACAGGGCGCAAGGACGAGGCGACCCTGCATTTCTACGAATCCGCCGGTTTCGACCGGCATGCCAAGCAGGCGTTCTACGCCGCGGCCCCAGATTAAAAGGAGTCTCGTATGGGATTGGGCGATTTCATCAAGAAACAGTTTATAGACATCCTGCAGTGGAACGAGGACGGCGACGGCGTACTGGCCTGGCGCTTTCCGATGCAGGATATGGAAATCCAGAACGGCGGCAGCCTCACGGTACGCGAATCGCAGATGGCGGTTTTCGTCAACGAAGGCAAGGTGGCCGACGTCTTCGGCGCGGGCACCTACAAGCTCACGACCCAGACCCTGCCGGTGCTGACCTACCTGAAGAACTGGGACAAACTCTTCCAGTCCCCCTTCAAGAGCGACGTCTACTTCTTCTCCACGCGCCTGCAGATGGGTCGCAAGTGGGGCACCCAGCAGCCCGTGACGATCCGCGACAAGGATTTCGGCATGGTGCGCCTGCGCGCCTTCGGGATCTATTCGTACAAGCTCGTCGATCCGAAGAAGTTCTTCACGGAAATCAGCGGGACACGTGAAACCTATACCGTCGAAGACCTTGAACAGCAGCTTCGCAATCTCGTGATTGCGACGATGACGGGCCTCCTCGGCAGTTCCGAGGTGCCGTTCCTGGACATGGCCGCCAACCAGATGCTGCTTGGCGAAAAGCTCAAGGAAGCGATGCTGCCGGTGTTCGACCGCTACGGCCTGCTCCTCGACAACTTTGCGGTGGAGAACGTCTCGCTGCCTGAAGAACTGCAAAAGGCCATCGATACGCGGATCTCGATGGGCATGATGGGTGACATGAACAAGTACACCCAGTACCAGATGGCCAACTCGATCCCGCTGGCAGCGCAGAACGAAGGGGGTCTGGCCGGGCTCGGCGCCGGCCTGGCAGCCGGTCTGGGGGTTGGCCAGATGATGGCCGGCAGCATGGGGCAGGCCATCAACGGCCTGAATGCAGCCCCGGCTGGCGCCGCTGCACCTGCAGCACCTGCAGCACCTGCAGCCGCAGCCGACGATCCGACCGCCAAGCTCGCCAAGCTCAAGGGACTGCTCGACCAGGGCCTGATCACCCAGGCTGATTACGATACGGCGAAGGCCGAAGTCATCAAAAAGATGCTGGGCTGATTCCACGACCCTTCACCGCCATGTATAAACTCTTCTGCCCGGCCTGCGGTGCGCAGGTCGAAGTCAAGTCCGCCGGCTGGGCCATGGCGGTATGTTCCTATTGCCGCAGCACTCTGCTGCGCGATGCGGATACCGTGCGCAATATCGGGCGGATGTCGGAGGTGATCGAAGATCACACCCGCATCCAGATCAACACCAGCGGCCAGTACCAGGGAAAGAACTTTGCCGTGGTCGGGCGCATCCAGCTGCGCTACGAGGACGGGTTCTGGAACGAGTGGTATGCGCTGTTCGATGATGGCAGCGCCGGCTGGCTCTCGGATGGCTCCGGGCAGTACGTGTTCACGCTGCCGGCGGGCAAACCGAACCGCGCCCCGACTTTCGAGCAGATCCATCCCGGCAACACCATTCCCTGGGACAACGCACAGTTCACGGCCACGGATGTACGCTCGGCACAATGCACGGCGGGCGAGGGCGAGCTGCCCTTCGTGGTCGGCAGTGGCTACATGGCACGCGTGGCGGATTTCCGCAGTGGTGAGCGCTTCCTCACCCTGGATTATTCCGAAGGGGACACTCCCCAGGTCTTCCTCGGCGTGGCCACCACGCTGGAAGACCTCAAATGCCAGCTGCTGCGCGAAGCCGATCAGGTGGAAGAAACAGCCGGCAAACTCAAGGGCAAGGCCAGCAGCCTGGAGTGCCCGAACTGTGGCAGCGGCATCGATTACGCGCCCGGCAAGGCCGAGCATCTCGTCTGCCCCAGCTGCCATGCCGAGGTCAGTGCCACGGCCGGGCAGGCTGAAGTTCTGCACAAGCACGATGAGTTGGAAAGTGTGGTCACCTCACTGCAACTCGGCGACATCTTCACCTATCCGGCGGTGAAATGGCAGCTGATCGGCCTGATGCGCTGCAAGGAGACCGGCGAGGAATCCTCGATCTGGGTGGAATACCTGTTCTTCAACGCGCAACGCGGCTTCCAGTGGCTGGTGGAAACCGACGACAGCTGGACCCTCACGGAAGTCCTCAACACACTGCCGGAAAAACACACCAGCAGCGTACGCCACGCTGGCAAGAACTATACGAAGCAATGGACATATGGTGCCGAGGTGATCTATGCCGCCGGCGCCTTCAACTGGCGCGTCTCGATTGGTGATCAGACCAGCATCACCGACTACATGGGGCCGGACGGCACGCTTTCGGAAGAGATGACGGCGGCAGAAGTCACCTGGTCACTGGGCCGCAAAATCAGTGCCGAAGACGTCGCCAAGGCCTGCAACAAACCGGCGCTTGCCACCCGGCAAACCGCCAGCACTGCGGATTCCCCACTGGGCGGGCTGGCCAAGATCGCCACGATCATCCTGCTGGCACTCAACTTCACCAACATCTTCAGTTCGCCAGGAGCCTCCATCATCGTGCTGGGTATTGGTCTGCTAGCCCTCTGGGGCCCAATCTGGTTCGGCAATGTCGACCTTTCCGGAGACTGAGCGATGAACCGGATGACCTATATCATTTATGCCATTGTTATCACCTTGATGGCGACCGGCCTGAATCACTCCATCGGCTCGGGCAGCGGCAGTGGTGGCAGCTACCGCAGCTGGGGCAACTCCACCGGCTTTTCCACAGGCTCGGGTGGCGGCTGGGGTGGTGGCGGGCACAAGTAATGCCCGTCGATGCGGGCGCGTGCTGATGGCACACCCCCGCATGCAAGCCCTAGCATCGCGCCCCGGGGTTCAGTCACCACATCCCGCACAGCCTGCCTCTCCCGTATCAACCGGCGTATCCGCACTCACAAAACGCGCCACGAAAGCCCCCACGCTGTCGGCTGGCAGAGGCAGCCAGACACGGTGCCCGCTGCCTGCGGCAATCACCATCGGGTTGCCGTCGACATCCTGCATCGAACCCAATTCGATCACGCGGTTGCCAGCAGGCTGCACGAGTTCCAGGCGGTCACCCACGGCAAAACGGTTCTTCACTGCCACTTCGGCGAGGCCGGTATTCGCGTCGAAGGCCACCACATCGCCAACATACAGGCTGCGCTTGGATTCGGAGCTACCGGAAGCGTAATTCTGATAGACCCCGTCATCGGACTGCCGCTGTGCCTCGGCAGCCGCATTGGCCACCTGATGGCGCTCAAAGAAGCCGCCGGTGTAGCCCCGGTTGGCCAGCCCGGCCAGGGAATCCACCCACATTTCGTCGAGCGGCAGGCCGGCAGCGGCGGCGTCGATGGCGGCACGATAGGCCTGACAGGTGCGTGCAGCGTAGTACGGACTCTTCGTACGCCCTTCGATCTTGAGCGAATCAATGCCGATCTCGACGAGTTTCTGCACGTGTTCGATGGCGCGCAGATCCTTGGAATTGAGGATGTAGGTGCCGTGCTCGTCTTCCTCGATAACGTTGTAGGAACCGGCACGGCGTTCCGGCTCCTCGATCAGGTAAACGTCGCCCGAAGGATCATTGCGACCGGGTTTGAGACGGAAGTCCCAGCGACAGGCGTTCGTGCAGCTCCCCTGATTGGGATCGCGATGATTCAGATAGCCGGAGAGCAGACAGCGCCCGGAATAGGCAATGCACAGGGCACCGTGGACGAAGACTTCAAGTTCGACATCAGGACAGGCCTGACGGATATCCTCGATTTCCGGCAGCGACAGCTCGCGCGAGAGAATCACACGGCTCACGCCATTGCGCGCCCAGAACTTCACGGCGGCCGAATTCACCGTGTTGGCCTGCACGGAGAGGTGGATCGGCTGCTCCGGCCAGGTTTCGCGCACCATCATCATGAGCCCCGGATCGGACATGATCAGCGCGTCAGGCTTGAGGGCAATGGCCGGCTCCATATCGCGCAGATAGGTCTTGAGCTTGGCGCCATGAGGATAGATGTTGGAGACCAGGTAGAACTTCGCCCCTGCCTGCCGGGCATGGCCGAGACCTTCGCGCAGCACTTCCATATCGCCGAATTCATTGTTGCGCACACGTAAGGAATAACGCGGCTGACCGGCGTAGATGGCATTGGCCCCGAAGGCCAGGGCTGTATCGAGCATGCTCAGGGTGCCCGCCGGGGCAAGAAGTTCAGTTTTCTTTGACATGATTCGTTGGACTCTCTTGGTAGGACAAGTCACGGCAAACCGTTACATGGTCTTTACGCAGCACCGCATCGGCATTGCCCGCAACTCTGGGTAGTTTCATGGCATTTCACGGCATGCCAACTAATATTATTTCGTTGCCTCTGCAAAGGAAGCACCTGTGCCCGAGAACAGCACCCTGAAAGATGTGTTCGTCTGGTCCAGCCGTTTTGAGACCGGCCTGCGTGAGGTGGACCACCAACACGCCAATCTGGTCCGCATGATCAACAGTCTGTCACAGCTTGCGATTGAAGGCACTACCCGCGAAGGGCTGGTGAGCCTGCTTGATGAACTGCAGGATTACGCCGGCTACCATTTCAAGACCGAAGAAGATCTGATGCAGCGCCATGCGCTGAACAAGGATTTTATCGCCTCGCACATACATGCCCATCAGTCCCTGTACGAGCAGATCCGCATCGTTCGCGATCTCACCCTGAATCCCGACACCACCGTCCCGGCAGCCATCGGCAGACTGCTGCCCTTCCTCATGAAATGGCTGCTGTTTCATGTGCTCGGCACCGACATGCGCATGGCTCACGAGATCATGGCCCTGGAACAGGGCCAGACCCCGGAAATCGCCATGGAGACGGCACTACAGCGGCAATCTGAATCTCTTGTGGTGGTACTCGACGCGCTTAGCGAAATCACCGACAACCTGACCCGCCGCACCATGTTGCTGCAGGAGGTGAACCAGCGCCTGCGCATCAGTGAAACACGCTATGCCCTGGCACAGCGCGCGGCACACATCGGCAGCTGGGAACTCGACCCGGTCACGCGCGCCTTCTCCTGGTCGGAAGAGGCCGAACTGCTTTTCGGCTTTCGTTTCAATGATTTCGAGCACCCTTTCGACGGCCTGATGGCCTGCGTGCATCCCGAAGACCGGGGCGCCATTCTCAGCGAGATAGAGCGCATGCGCAGTGGCCACCAGCGTTTCTTCGTACAACACCGTATCGTGCAGGCCGATGGCAGCATCCGCTGGATTGCCGCCACCGGTGAAAGGCTTGAGGAGGATGCACAGAACACGGTACGTGTGCTCGGCATCGTGCGCGACATCACCGAAGAAAAACTTGCTCGCGAGCAGCTTCAGGAGACCAATGCCCAGCTCAAGCTCTCGCTGGCCGCAGTGGAACGCCATGCTTCGGATCTGACCACCCTTAACGACCTCAACGAGGGACTGCAGAGCTGCCTGAATGCCAACGAGGCTTTCGAGGTGGTCGAGCACACGCTGAGCCGCCTCAATCTCGGCTGCGGTGGCGCACTTGCGATCCTCCCCCATGGAGAGAAGATACTCAAGGTCGCCGCCCGCTGGGGAGACGGCGGCGGTCTGCTGCCCACTTTCGACACCAGCATGTGCTGGGCGATGCGCCGTGGCCAGCGCCACCTGGTACGCCACGCCACCGACGGGCCGGTGTGCAAGCATTTTGATCCGCTGCCGAGTGGCCCGCATATGTGCTATCCACTGCTGGTACTCGGCGAAACCCTGGGCCTGCTGTGCGTGCGTACCCAGGCCGAAATCGACGACCACGAATGGGAACGTGCCAACCATCTGGCATCCATGGTGGCAGAATCACTAAAACTGGCGCTCTCGAATGTGCGCCTGCGTGAAACCCTGCACGAACAGGCCATTCGTGACCCCCTCACGCGGCTGCTCAACCGCCGCTATCTGGACGAAACCCTGCCACGCGAAATCACGCGTGCCAGACGCGAGCGGCGCCCGCTGTCACTGGTCATCCTCGACCTGGACCACTTCAAGAACGTCAACGATACCTGGGGCCATGAAGCCGGGGATGCCGTGCTGTCACATCTGGCCACCCTGCTGCGCCAGCATCTGCGTGCGTCGGATCTGGCCTGCCGCTTTGGCGGCGAGGAATTCGTCGTGGTCATGCTCGGTGCGACGCTGGCCGAAGCCCACGAACGTATCGAAGAACTCGCCAATCACGTGCGCACGGAAGGCATCACCCACGGCAAGCTGTATCTTCCCCCCGTGACATTTTCTGCCGGCCTGGTTGAGGTCGGCCCGCACGGCGAATCAGCAGAGCAGCTGCTGCGTGCGGCAGACCGCGCCCTCTACGCTGCCAAGGAAGCGGGCAGGGACTGCCTGCGCGACGCATCGACTGAGGAGTGATCAACTCTCTCAGGGGCGGCTACGTTGCAGAGGCCGGTACGGTGTGGCCGACGTGGCCAACGTGATAGATGGCGCCGCATGCACATGTGAATGGGCATGCAGGTGATCGTGCTCGTGCACCTCGCCATCGGCATGGCGATGCCAGTGGCTGTGGATAAGATGCGTGGCACGCAGGAGTGCCTCATTGCCGAGAATTTCCGCAGGCGTGCCCTGCGCCACGAGTTTGCCGGCACCCAGCACAATCACATGCTCGGCAATCCCTTCCACCAGATGCAGATCATGCGTGCTTGTCACGATGGTGCGCCCGGAGCCTTGCCCCTCAGTGAGAAAACGCAGAATCTCGCCCTGGCTTTCGGGATCGAGTGCAGCAGTTGGTTCATCGAGCAGCAACACCTCGGGTTCCATGATCAGCACAGAAGCCAGGGCCACACGTTTCTTTTCGCCGCCGGAAAGACGATGCGGCGCACGCTGGCGCAAATGGGTAATACGCAGACGCGCGAGGCTGTCCTCCACGGCAGCGAGAATGCGCTCACGCGGCCAGCCCAGTTGCAAGGGCCCGAAAGCCAGTTCGTCAAACACCGTCGGGTTGAACAGCTGCACGTCCGGATTCTGAAAAACCAGGCCGACACGGCGACGGAATGCAAAATTGACCTCATCATCCGCAAAGCTGGCTTCGTCGATGCGCTGGCCGAAGGCGCTGGCCACGCCGCTGTGTGGATAATGGAGGGCATCGAGCAGACGCAGCAGGGTTGTTTTGCCGGAGCCATTCGCCCCCAGGATCGCCACCCGGCTGCCCGCCCTGATCTGCAGCGAGAGCGGCCCCAGAACCGTCGTCCCCTGGTGGGCACAGGAGACTTCCTGCAAATCGAAAATAAAATCGTTTGTCATTTCAGCAGCACCATCACGACACAGATTGCCGAGGCTAGCAGAAGCACCAGCCAGTCACACCAGCGCATCTGGAATTCATCAAGCAGGCAGACTTCGCCGCGGTAGCCACGTGCCAGCATGGCCTGATGCACCTCGCCGGCAAGCTGCAGGGATTTGCCGAGCAGCACCCCCAGCATCGCCAGCGCCATGCGCCGTGTGGCTGCCGCATCCGGCGCAATGATCACCCGGCTGCGGCGCGCCTCGAACATCTGCAACGCCAGCTGCACGAGCAGAAAGATGTAGCGCTGCGTCATCCCCAGCATGGCCACCACCACTACCGGTACGCCGAGGCTGCGCATGGCCTTGAGCACCTGTTGCCAGGGCGTGGTCATGACGAGCAGGGAAACCAGGGTCACACAGGTCTCCCCACGCCCGACAAGGAAGGCTGCACTGCGCAGGCCCTGGTGGCTGACGCCAAGCCCGCACCAGGGTAATGTGAGAATGACCTCGCCCGGCACCAGCACCAAGGCGGGCAGGGCAATCAGGCCGGTAAACAGCGCCACGGCCAGCCACACCCGGCGCACCAGCGAGGCCAGCGGGATTTGCGACAGCAGCGCCACCGCCACCGCCAGCGCGAAAAGCCCTGCCAGAGGCAGCAAAAGGCGGGCAGTACTCGCCCCGACGATCAGCAGGATGATGGCCAGGAGCTTGGCGCGCGGATCAAGCGCCTGCAGGAGGCCGGCACGTGCCGCAAGCTGTTCAGCTTCAAGGCTAGCGGCCAGTTCCTCTACAAAATGCCGCGCCAGCCCGGCCAGCAACCCGCGCCGTGGTTTCATCACCGGTACGGGTCCAGCGCCCGGCGCGGACCTCCCGCAAAGCGTGAAATGAGCAGATAGGCGAGCAAGATGATGCCCACACCGACAAAGGCCGAGAGAACATAGCCAAAAGTTTCGCTATGCATGAATGCCGGGGCATAGTCCGGCAACGGCGCAGTCCAGAATTCCGCAAGACGTGCCAAGCCTGCCGGGGCCTGGGACGGCGGCGCAATATTTGCCGAGGCATGGCGGATGGCCTGGCGCGCTGCCGCATCCTGAAATGCATCTACCCCCCATTCGCCCCACGCAGTACCTGCGGCCACCAGTCCGAGCGGCGAGGCAATCATGAGTACGGCCAGCGCGTACCACAGCCCCCTTGGGGTTTTTCGCGCCACTGCCGGCTCGGGATGCATCCCTCCGAGCAATTCCGGGCTACTGCGCCGCAGATACGCCACCAGCCCGGCACTCACCACCAGTTCGGCAATCCCGGCCGGCCCGAGATGGCCGATCATCATGGCCGGCACGGCAACACTCAGGGGATAGGGCGCATACAGCGGAGTGCCGGCGGCATCGTGAAAGAACAAGGGCTGGATGCCAAACTCGATAGCCGCCAGCAGGGCCGAGGCATTAATCCCCAGATAGCCCGCAATGCCTGCAGCAAAGACCCGGCGCAAGGCATCCGGGGCGGATCTGCCAGCCAGCAGCCGATAGCTGCCATACGCCACGAAAGACCCGACGATTGCCATGTTCAGGCAATTGGCACCCAGCGTGGTAATCCCGCCATCACCGAAAAACACGGCCTGGATCAGCAGGGCCACGGACACCGCCAGCAGCGCCGCCCACGGCCCAAGCACGATGGCCGCAATCGCCATCCCCACGGCGTGTCCGGTGGTACCACCAGGCAGGGGCAGATTGAACATCATCAGAACGAAACAGAAGGCGGAGAAGAGCGCCAGTTGGGGCAGCAGGCGGGTGTGCAGGCGACGTTTCAGACGCCGGCAGGCAATCAGCCAGAACGGCAACGCCACCCCATATGCAATGGCGCAGCTTGCCGGGCTCAGGTATCCATCCGGAATGTGCATGAAAACAACCGATCAGATCCGGCAGGTTTACTGTCAGATCGTTTGCGTAGGATTTTTTCTGATTTTGTATGAATCTCCCAAGGGAGTCAAACGCGGAATCATCCTGAGGACAATGTCTCGGGTATGCTGTGCGGCAGGAAAGAGAGTAATACTGAGCACTACGGGGGCACACAGGCATGCAAAGACTAACGATTTCAATCGACGACGATCTGGCCGAGGCCTTCGACGCCCTGATGCGTCAACGTGGCTACGCCAACCGCTCGGAAGCGATCCGCGACCTGCTGCGCCGTGAGCTGGGCGAAAAGGAACTGGCCAGCGGCGAAGCCGCCGAATGTGTGGCGGTGCTGAGCTATGTGTTTGATCACCATGAGCGCCAGCTCTCCACACGCCTGACCGGCATGCAGCACGATCATCACGATCTGGCCGTAGCCACCCTGCACGCCCACATCAGCCACGCGGACTGCATCGAGACCGTCATCCTGCGCGGTGCGCCCGCCGAAGTCCGCGAATTTGCACAGGGCGTGATTGCCGAAACCGGCGTGCGCCACGGCAATGTACAGCTGATTCCGGTAGAAGCGCAAAAACCTGCCACACGCTGGAAACGCAACTGAGCGGAAACCAAGCGAAAACTAGCGCAGCCAACCCTTGCGGCGGAAAAACCAGAACGGCACCAGCACCGAAAAGAGCATCAGCATCAGCGAGAATGGGTAGCCATGCGCCCACTCCAGCTCGGGCATGAACTTGAAGTTCATGCCATAGATGCTCGCAATCAGCGTTGGCGGCAGCAGGGCCACGCTGGCCACCGAAAAGATCTTCACGATCTTGTTCTGGTTGATGTTGATGAAACCGACCGTGGCATCCATCAGGAAGTTGATCTTGTCGAAGAGGAAGGCCGTGTGACCATCCAGTGACTCAATGTCGCGCAGGATCTGGCGCGCATCTTCAAGCTGGTCCGGCGTCAGGAATTTGCCGCGGATAAGAAATGAGACAGCCCGCCGCGTATCAAGCACGTTGCGACGGATGCGTCCGTTCGAATCTTCCTGGGCGGCAATGGCGGCCAGGATCTTGGCAGCTTCCTCATCGGTGATGGTCTGGCTGAGCACCCGTTTACCGACGTCTTCGAGCGAGGCGTAGACATCCTCCAAGGTATCGGCGGAGTACTCCACGTCAGCCGCATACAGATCCAGCAGCACATCCTTGCCGTCATTCACATAACCCGGCTGGATGCGCGCACGCAGGCGCTGCAGGCGGAACACCGGAAGTTCCTCGTTGCGGATCGAAAACAGGATGCCCCGATGAATCACAAAGGCGACCGGCACATTGTGCGACTCACCCTCCCGGTCAAGCAGGAAGTCCGAATGCAGGTGCACCTGCTCGGTCTCGTCTTCGATGTAGAAGCGTGCGGATTCCTCGAGGTCGGTGAGGTGCTCCGGGTCTGGCAGCGTCAGCCCGAACACACCCTGCACCCAGTTGAGTTCCTCCTCACTGGGATCAATCAGGTCTACCCAGATCGGCTTTGCCGCGGCAAGTGCCTCACGGGTTTCAACGACAATCTGGCGCAGGCGGCCGTTATGGAGTTCAAAGGCATTCAGCATGATCGGCTTCTTTTCAAGCTGTCCGGGACTACTGGCGAGCACCGCGCGTACCGCTTCCGACAGTTCATCGAGAAGCGCGTCACCGCGACTGGCCCTGATCAGTTCCCAGACCGCCAGACATTCATTGTGGGGCAGGGCCTCGAGGACGCGGACAAGTTTGGCAGATTCGAGTGCATCGAGCTTCTTCTGCAGCTCCACCAGATTCTGCTTGTGGACAAGTCCCTCGACCAGTTCGTGGCGCGGCATCTCCTGGCGGCGCACGAGTTCCTCGACCAGGCGCTGCCGCGACAGCAGCGTCCGCACCTCCTGCAGGTGGCGCTCAAACGCCACATCATCAGCAATCTGGCTGTCGTCAACATCGGACATGGCAGGACCCCGGTTGGAAGGTTCGTGTCGAATTGCTTGCGTTGCAGCGCCGGTGACATTTTCCGGCCGGTGGCAACTATACCGCGATCCTGCGTCAGGGAACGTCTACAAAGCGCATACGGCCTTGCACACGCGCTGCGTGGGCGGCCAGACGCGGCGAAAAACTGACTTCGTACTTGCGCGGGTTCGGCAACATCACCGCCAGATGTGCCGCCTGCCCCGGATTGAGCTGGGCGGCGCCGATGTTGAAGTAGCGATGCGCCGCCGCATCCACGCCAAATATGCCATTGCCCCATTCAACCACATTCAGGTAGACCTCGAGAATCCGACGTTTATCCCAGAAGGTCTCTATCATCACCGTGATCACGGCCTCCTCGGCCTTGCGCGCATAACTGCGGGTCGGCGAGAGGAACAGATTCTTGGCGAGCTGCTGGCTGATCGTCGAGCCGCCGGCCACAGCCTTGCCTTTCTTCTGGTTCTTTTGCATGGCCTTCTGGATGCCATCCCAGTCGAAGCCGTCATGGTCGACAAAGTTGTCGTCCTCCGCCGCCACCACCGCGCGTTTCATGTTCACGGAAATCTTTTCGTAGGCCACCCACTGATGCCGCAACTGGGCCTGCGGGTCCTTCTCGCGCAGTTCGGAGAGGCGGATCGCCATGAAGCTCGTTTCCCCCGGATTGGCCCATTTCCACCACAGTACCCAGCCCAGCACCCACAGATGCCAGGCCACAACAATCAGCAGCAACACCCCGAGGATGCGCCTCAACCAGATCGACAGCGTTTTCATGTTTTTGTTTTCATTACCATCCCGGCCATACATGGCGTGGGAAAACCCTTATAATTTGTCGGCGCATTCTCACCCCCGGGTGAATTTTTCGTGCGCGCACCCCAGATTGCAATTATCAAAGCGGTCTGGATCAGGTCAACATATATTTGCCAACTCACTGTATGCTTAAGGTTTTCCCTTAGGCGGACGCTCTCGGGTCCCTCCCTTTCCATAGTGCTTGCCGGGCGCAAAGCCCTTGCCGATCATGAGTCAAACCACCAAGACCATCAATTTCCAGAACGACTGGCCCAAGCTGGGCTTGCCGCCTCATGTCATCGAAGTCCTCAGCGCAGCTCCAGCCGTTTTCGTCGCCGAACACCGCGAAGATCTGCTGAACTGGGCACTCAACCGTAATCCAGGCGATACTGACTGGCGCCATGCCAACCGCGAGGACAAGGGCGAAATCGAAGTCGGTTTCGAAGTTCCGGGCAAAGGTTATGTGGTTGAAGCCCGTGTCACCAAGGCACGCAACGGGATTGCGATCAACTTCGTTGACCCCAAGATGCGCCGCCGTGACCCGGATGCCATGGTCATCGGTGACAACCTGCCGACCGACAAGCCGACTTATCAACAACGTTTTGGCGAGAAGTTCGACAAGACCTGCCAGAAGACCCTGGACTGGCTCAAGACCCAGGAACTCATCGTTGTGCCGTTCTATGCCGGCCCCGACGAGCTTGGCTATGGCGCACTCGCCATTGTGCCGAAGGGCGCCGCCTTCTTCGCCGGGGCACTCGCCGACCTGCAGGGCATGATTCCGAACAGCCAGGTGCCCGCCAACTTCCAGCTTTCCGGTGGCGCACTGTTCATTGCCCCGCCGTTCCGCCACACCCACTTCGAAGGCCGTCAGGTGGTCGTGCACTCACGCACCCCGACGCACCAGGAAATCTTTGCCTACAACCTGTACCCCGGACCTTCTGCGAAGAAGGGCGTTTACTCGCTGCTGCTCGACATTGGCGAGCGCGAGGGCTGGGTCACCAACCACTGTGCCGCAGTCGGCGTGGTCACGCCGTATGACAACCAGACGGTGATCATGCACGAAGGTGCCTCAGGTGGCGGCAAGAGCGAAATGACCGAGCACATCCACCGTATGGAAGACGGTCGTCTGCTGCTCGGCAAAAACGTCGTGACCGGTGAGGAACGTACGCTGAACCTGCCCCAGGCCTGTCACCTGAACCCGATGGCCGACGACATGGCTGTTGCCCACCCGGATTACAACGCCGGCCAGACCAAGCTCTCGCTGCAGGATGCCGAAGCCGGCTGGTTCGTGCGCGTCGACCACATCAAGGGCTACGGCACCGACCCACATCTGGAACGGCTGGCAATGGTGCCGGAACAACCGCTGATCTTCCTCAACCACTACATCGTGCCCGGTGGCCAGGCGCTGCTCTGGGAACACATCGAAGACGCTCCGGGCAAGCCCTGTCCGAACCCGCGCCTGATCATTCCGCGCGACATGGTGCAGAACGTCAAGCAGGGCCCGTTCTCCGTGAACGTGCGCAGCTTCGGCGTGCGCTGCCCGCCCACCCACAAGGAAAGCCAGCTCTACGGCATCATCGGCATGCTGCATGTGCTGCCACCGTCGCTGGCCTGGCTGTGGCGTCTGGTGTCACCGCGCGGGCACGCCAACCCCTCGATCCAGGATTCCAACAAGAGTGGCATGCAGAGCGAAGGCGTTGGTTCCTACTGGCCGTTTGCCACCGGCCGCCGCGTCGATCAGGCCAACCTGCTGCTGCGCCAGGTCGTGCAGCACACCGAAACCCGCCACGTGCTGATCCCGAACCAGTACATCGGCGCCTGGAAGGTGGGCTTCATGTCCGAATGGATCGTGCGTGAATACCTCGCCCGTCGTGGTTCGGCGCGTTTCTATCGCGAAGATCTGGTGGAATCGCCGTGTGCACTGCTAGGTTATGTGCCGCGCCAGATGAAGGTTGAAGGTTCGATGATTCCCCCCGTGCTGCTGCACGTGCAGAACCAGCTTGAAGGCGGCAAGGAAACTTTCGAGCACGGTGCACAGATGTGGCGCGAATTCTTCCATCGCGAACTCTCGCAGTTCCTCACGCCGGACCTCGATCCGCTAGGCCGCAAGATCATCCAGGCTTGCCTGGACGACGCCAATCAGGAAGATTACTGGAAGCTGATCCCGCATCAGATGTTCAAAGAGTGATTCTGCCGCTAAATGCAGCTAAACTTTGATCATAAGAAACAGCCGGCATAGCCGGCTGTTTTGTATCCATGACATGCCGAGAAGAAACCAAACCATGAGCACACTTGCCAGCCAACTGCAGCAAATGGAGCGCCATCACTCCGTTTTCGAAAATGAAGTGCGCAAACTGCCCCTGCCGGTCTGCCGCATCTTTGGTGCGGAACACCAGCCCAGCGCAGTGAGCTTCACCGCCACCGGGCAAATCCTCAACAGCTGCGATGCACAGGCGGTTGCCGAGCGCTTCGCACAAACTGTGAAAGCCTCTGGCAACGCCGTACTGCGTGCCAGTGCCACTGTCGCCCGCATCAGCGGCAAGCGCGTTGCCGCGCTGTTCTCCGGTGGCCCGGCAGCCGGTGGCCACAATGTGTTGTGCGGCCTGAAGAAGATGCTCGGCGCCAACAACACCCTTCTGGGCGTCAAGGGCGGCCCCAAAGGACTGTTGCAGGGCAAGCTGTTCGAAATCACCGAAGCGGACGCCGCGAACATCCTGAACACCGGGGGGTTTGACTTCCTCGGCACGGACCGCACCAAGATCAAGACCCCGGAACAGTTCGACCAGGTACGCAAGGTCTGCATCGAGCATCAGCTCGACGCCATCGTGATCATCGGCGGCGACGATTCCAACACCAATGCCGCACTCCTCGCCGAATTCCTCTACAGCGGCATCAAGGCAGATGGTTCGGGTGTGCAGGTAATCGGCGCACCGAAAACCATCGACGGCGACCTGCAGGTACCGGGACTACTGCCGATCTCCTTCGGTTTCGATACGGCAACGCGTATTTACGCCGAACTTACCGGCAATATCCTGCAGGATACGCGCTCGTCTCTCAAATACTGGCACTTCGTGAAACTCATGGGGCGCTCGGCCTCGCACGTCACGCTGGAAGTGGCGCTGCAGACCAAACCCGCGGTCACGCTGATTTCCGAGGAAGTCGCAGAACGCAAGCTGTCGCTGGATGCCGTGGTCGATATGATCGCCCAGGCCGTCATCAGCCGCTTTCGCACCCACGGCCACAAGCATGGGCTGGTGCTGGTGCCGGAAGGCCTGATCGAATTCATTCCGGAAATGAATGCGCTGATCGCCGAACTCAACGATGTGCTGGCCCTGCACACCGAAGGCTTTGCCGCCACGGCGGCGGATGCCCGCATCGAGTTCGTGGCCGGCCACCTTGGCGCAGCCAATGCCACGCTGCTGCGCAAGCTGCCGGCCTATGTGGTCGACATGCTGCTCGCCGAGCGTGATTCACACGGCAACCTGCAGGTCTCGCTGATTCCCACCGAGCAGTTGCTGATAGACCTGACGCGCGATCGCCTCAAGGCCATCGCACCGGATGTGCCGTTTGGTTCGCAGCATCACTTCTTCGGCTATGAAGGCCGTTGCGGCGCACCGACATTGTTCGATGCCGCCTACACCTTCAACCTCGGGCTGACTGCCGGAGCCCTGATCCTCGCTGGCAAAACCGGTTACATGGCGAGCATCAGCGGTCTGGAAAATGGTGGCGAACCATTGGCTATCCCGCTTACCGGGTTGATCAACATTGAACGCCGGCATGGCAAGGATGAGTATGTGATCGAAAAGGCACTGGTACGCACCAGCCAGCCGGCGATGCAGTATTTCGTTTCACGCCGCGAAGCCTGGGCGGCAGACGACGTGTTCGCCTCGCCCGGCCCGCGTCAGCTGTGGGGACCGGCAGCACACCAGATGCCGATGACAGTGGCCCTCAATGAAGGGGCAGCATCGCTGCTGTTCAAGATCGGCGCCTGAACACCGGCCTCTTGTCTATTGACCGGCCGGTGCCGGCCCACCACCCTGCATCGCCAGCGCGGCAAGCTGGCGATGCGCGGGATGGGTGGCCTGTGGCAGCAGATTGTGCAGATCAGCCAGTTCAAAACGCGTGGGATCAATCTTCTGCCCGTTGGCGAATGTGAGATCAAGCGCCCCAGGTTTGCTGATTGCAATGCCCAGCAGCAGCAGGAAAGACATCGGATTGCCGGCACGCGGCACCGAACCGCGCAGGGAATCGGAATTAAAGACCAGGAAGGGCTGCGCCACACTCGCGTGGCGAACTGTCCAGATGCGTTCGCGCATATCCGTCTGCATCACGAACCCGGTCACGGTATTCCAGCGTGCAATCACGCCTTCGGCCAGTTTGATCAGCTCGGCCCAATCCACGTGGGCACGCCACATGATGTCGTGCAAGCCTGAACTCATTTCTGTTTCCTCTCGAATCTTTGAATGGCTGTGAGGCATCCGGGCCGTCACGCAGCCTGCTCACCCGTGTCACGCTGCGGCGGTTGCTGCATCACCAGCCAGGCATGCTCCGGCGGCTGGGGGCGTGACAGAACGTAGCCCTGGGCCTCGTCAGCGCCATAATCGCGGAGACGATCCAGCGTCGCAAAATCCTCAACCCCTTCGGCCACCACCTGCAACCCCAGACTGTGCGCCAGACCGATGGTTGACCGCACGATGATCGCGTCCTGCTCGTCATGCAGCATGTCGTGCACGAAAGACCGGTCGATCTTCAGGAACTGCAGCGGCAGGCGTTTCAGATAGGCGAGCGAAGAGTAGCCGGTACCAAAATCGTCAATGGACAGGTGCATGCCCAGCGCCGCCAGCCTGTGGACAACTTGCATGGCACGCTCGGGATCGGTCATCAGCGCCGTCTCGGTAATCTCCAGCTCCAGCAAATCGGCTGGCACACCGTGCTGCTCAAGCAGATCGGCCAGCGCTTCAGGCAGCGTCACATCAAGCAGGTTGCGGGTGGACAGATTGATCGAAACGGAAATCCGCAGCCCATCCCGCAGCCATTGTGCGAGCTGCATGATGGCCTGCCGCGCCACCCACAGCGTCAGGGGGCGGATCAGCTCGCTGGTTTCGGCGAACTGCACGAATTCACCCGGTGGAATGAAACCCAGGCGGGGATGCTGCCAGCGCACCAGTGCCTCGCAACCGCACCATTTGCCGCTTTGCAGGGCGTAGCGTGGCTGGTAGTAGACAATCATCTGGTTGCCCCGGATGGCGGCACCCAGTTCCGTGATCATGGCGAGACGGCGCGGGTTGTGCGTATCGTGCGTGTTGTCATACACGCAGACGGCCTCGACGGAATTCTTCGCGGCATACATGGCCACATCGGCGCAACGCAACAGGGCGTGACTGGTGCCGCCATGGCGCGGATAGACCGCCACTCCGATGCTCCCCCCCATTTCGAGGAAGATGCCTTCCACCTCCAGGGGCTCACGCAGGCTCTGCAGGACCTGCTCGGCGATTTCCACGGCCTGGATGTCACCACTGATGTCACGCAGCACGATGGCAAATTCATCGCCGCCCAGGCGCGCCACCATGGCATTGCGGCCCTCCAGCATGAGGTCCAGACGCTGTGCCACCTGCTTGAGAATCTGATCCCCCGTGCGATGGCCCAGCGTATCGTTGATTTCCTTGAATTTGTCGAGGTCCAGCAGCAGCAGCGCCAGACAGCGCTCGGTACCGGCGATCCGCCGCAGCGCCTGGGTGGCATCCCGATGCAGCTGGGTACGATTCGGAAGATTGGTCAGGCTGTCATGAGTGGCCTGAAATTCCAGGTCATGCATGTGGCGGGCATTCGCCAGCGCCAGCGCGACTGTCTGACAAACAGCCCGCAGCGTGTCGTATTCTGTTTCCGCGAAACTGTTGCCACATTCGTAGAAGTGCAGGCAAACCACGCCCAGAACCTGATCGTGGTACATCAGCGGCATCGATGTCTGGGCATGAATCCCGGCATCCAGCAGGACTCGGCGGACATCCGGGTCTACGCGCGGATCACTGACGATATCCTCGCTGTGCAGGATGCTGCGCTGCTCAATGGCATGCTGGGACAAGCCATGGCGCAGCACCAGGCGCTTGCGCGAGGGGAGCTGGGTTTCGGTATAGCCGATTGACGCCATCAGATCGAAGCAGTCATGCTCGGCGTCGTACAGGTAAAACAGGGAAAGCGGCGCGCGCTGCAGCACCTGCAGTACGCGCAGGGTTTCTTCGGCGATAGCCTTGGCATCGGTGGTGCCGTGCAGACGATTGGCCAGATTGTTGATCACCTGCAAGGCCGTATTGCGATGCCGCAGCACTTCGGCAGAGGCATGCCGGATTTGTTCGGTCAGACGCCGCTCGGTCACATCGCGTGCAATCGCCGTGACCTGGCAGCGCCCATCCAGCCAGATGGCCGACAGGCTGACATCGACCTCGACCTGTGTCCCTTCGGCGCTCAGCGAAGTCCACTCAAACGTCTGTGGGCCAACATCACGCACCGCCCCGATGCAGGCATGAAAACGCTCGCCTGATGCCACGCCGTCGCCCTGCAGTGGAGGGGCGAAAGTCTCGAATGCTGCGCCGACAATTTTTTCGCGCGGATATCCAAGCAACTGCTGGGCCTGGGGATTGCAATCTGCAATGCGCCCATCCACGAGTGTGAAAATGGCATCACCAGCAGCATCGAAAACTGCCCGATAACTGCGCTCACGATTTCTCAGTGCATGGAAAACACGCAACTGAGAAAGCAGATCGGCGACGGATACTACAAAATTCTGTTCATCGCGGCCCCACAGACGCGGACCACCCTCGTGCTCGATCAGCAGTAGCCCGGCAAGCTGCCCGGCTTCGTGCAAGGCCGCCAGCAACACCGCGCCACCATCCTGCGGTACAGACAGGATAGAGGTCAGTTCGGCCCCTAACGCAGCACCGGCAATATCCGGAATTTCCAGCAGACGCCCATCGTTGAGAGCGCTGAGCAGGCCACTACACTCCGCTGTGGAGAAGCTGCTGCCGGATTCGAAGCTGCCAGCGTCAGCGCGGAACGACAGCTGGCAGAGCACGCGCCGGTTATCGTTGTCGTAATGCCAGATGCTGACACGCCCGATTTCCAGCTCTGCAGCCAGAAAAGTGGTGACATCGCGCAGCGCCGCCTGTAGATCGCTCTGCCAAAGATGTTCATCCTTAGCCAGACGGACAAAGGCCGCCTGCAGGCGATTACTGAGATTGTCGAATGGGTCCACCACGGAATGCATACCGTTTGTCCAGACATCCGTTAAAGGGCATCCATGCCTTTTACGGCATGCCGTTGGGAAACTGGAGTGCCAGAAGAGTGAAAACCCGCCCGGAAATTCGCGGCATTGGCTGTCTCCCCCCAAAAAAACAAAACCCGGCAGCAGCCGGGTTTTGCGGGTAGGCAATGGCGGCTGACTTAACGTTTCAGTTGCGACAGATCACGCACCGCACCGGTATCCGCCGAGGTCGTCAGCGCAGCATAGGCCTGCAGGGCGGCCGACACCACACGCTCACGCTTGACCGGCTGCCAGGCCTTATCACCCTTAGCCACCATTGCCGCGCGGCGTTTTTCCATCTCCGCGTCGCTGATCTTCAGATTGATGCTGCGGTTCGGGATATCGATCTCGATGGTGTCACCGTTTTCGACCAGACCAATCTCGCCACCGCAGGCAGCTTCAGGCGAGGCATGGCCAATCGAGAGACCGGAGGTACCCCCGGAGAAACGCCCATCAGTGAGCAGGGCACACTGTTTGCCGAGGTGGCGGCTCTTCAGATAGCTCGTCGGGTAGAGCATTTCCTGCATGCCCGGACCACCCTTGGGGCCTTCGTAGCGGATCACCACAACGTCGCCAGCCTGCACTTCCTCGCTGAGGATAGCTTCGACGGCATCGTCCTGGCTCTCATAGACGCGGGCCTTGCCGGCAAATTTCCATATCGATTCGTCAACCCCGGCGGTCTTCACGATACAGCCCTTGCGTGCAATGTTGCCGGTCAGCACCGCCAGCCCACCATCCTTGGAGTAAGCGTTGTTCACATCACGGATGCAACCGGCGGTGCGGTCCATATCCAGTTCGTTGTAACGCTTGCTTTGCGAGAACGCCACCTGCGTGGGCACGCCACCGGGCGCGGCACGGTAGAAAGCCGGCACCAGCGGGTCGAAGGAATGCATCACGTCCCACTGCCCCAGTGCGCCCTTGAGGGTATGGCTATGCACGGTGTAGGTACCGGTGTTGATCAGCCCGGCACGATCCAGTTCACCGAGAATGCCCATCACCCCACCGGCGCGGTGCACATCCTCGATGTGAAACTTGTCGGTCGCGGGCGCCACCTTGCACAGGCAGGGCACTTTGCGCGAGATACGGTCGATGTCGGCCAGCGTGAAATTGACTTCGGCCTCCCTGGCAGCGGCCAGGAGGTGCAGCACGGTGTTGGTCGATCCCCCCATGGCCACATCCAGGCTCATGGCGTTTTCGAAAGCAGCCGCCGTGGCAATGGAACGCGGCAGCACGCTCGCATCATCCTTCTCGTAGTAGCGGCGGGCCATTTCAACGATGAGACGGGCTGCCTTGAGGAACAGCTGCTTGCGGTCGGAGTGGGTGGCCACCAGCGTACCGTTGCCGGGCAGCGACAGGCCCAGGGCTTCGGTCAGGCAATTCATCGAGTTGGCGGTAAACATCCCGGAGCACGAACCGCAAGTGGGGCAGGCAGAGCGTTCGATTTCCGCCACATCGGCATCCGACACGGTCTTGTCGGCCGCCTTGATCATCGCGTCGATGAGGTCCAGCTTGACCACCTTGGTCGTGCCATTGGGTTCGGTGATGGTGACCTTGCCGGCTTCCATCGGCCCGCCGGAGACGAAGATTGCCGGAATGTTCAGGCGCATCGCGGCCATCAGCATTCCCGGAGTGATCTTGTCACAATTGGAGATGCACACCATGGCGTCGGCACAGTGGGCATTGACCATGTACTCGACGGAATCGGCAATCAGATCACGCGAGGGCAGGGAATAGAGCATGCCACCGTGGCCCATGGCGATCCCGTCGTCAATGGCAATGGTGTTGAATTCCTTGGCAATCCCGCCGGAAGCCTCGATCTCCTGGGCCACGAGCTGGCCGAGATCCTTGAGGTGGACATGGCCGGGCACGAACTG
>DBTS01000088.1:62744-63007 GCA_002307175.1 Rhodocyclaceae bacterium UBA1310 | reverse complement strand
GCGTGCGCCCGCCATGTTGCGGCCATGCGTGGAAGTATGGGAACGGTACTGGGGCATGATTTTTCTCCGATTATGCACGGCGATGAATCGTAAGCATGCTGTTCGTCGCGCCGATGTGGTTCAATTAGACCCTAAATTCTAGCCCAAGCCGTACAACATGCTCGCTCATCCGTTCATACATCCGCAATTCGACCCGATCGCCTTCTCCATCAGCGTCTGGAACAGATCTCTCCATGTGCGCTGGTATGGCCTGATGTATCTGG
>DBTS01000088.1:62263-62502 GCA_002307175.1 Rhodocyclaceae bacterium UBA1310 | reverse complement strand
CGCTGGTATGGCCTGATGTATCTGGTGGCCTTTCTTCTCTTTATATTCCTTGGGAAGTACCGTGCCCGCAAAAATGTGTGGCAGGAATGGAAGCCAATCGAACTTGATGACCTGATGTTCTACGGCATGCTCGGGGTGATCTTGGGCGGACGTCTGGGCTATGTGCTGTTCTACAAAGCGGATTTCTACCTTGCGCATCCGCTGGATATCATCAAGGTCTGGGAGGGCGGCATGTCCTT
>DBTS01000088.1:60498-62014 GCA_002307175.1 Rhodocyclaceae bacterium UBA1310 | reverse complement strand
AGGTCTGGGAGGGCGGCATGTCCTTTCACGGTGGCATGCTGGGCACTCTGTGCGCCCTCTGGTACTACGCCCACAAGACAGGGCGACACTTCCTCCAGGTGGGTGATTTCGTTGCCCCGTTGGTGCCTGCAGGGCTGGCGTTTGGCCGCCTCGGCAATTTCATCAACGGCGAACTGTGGGGGCGCGTCACCTCGCCCGATGCGCCCTGGGCCATGCTTTTTCCACAGGCCTGGCAGGCTGATGCCAAGCTTCTTGCCGACAATCCCAGCCTCCGCGATGTGGCGGTGCAGCATTTTGACACTTACAGCCAGCAGTTGATCACCAATCTGCCACGTCACCCCTCGCAGCTCTACGAACTCTCTCTCGAAGGCATCACCCTGTTCGTGATCCTCTGGCTGTTCACGCGCAAGAGCCGGCCCATGGGTGCCGCCTCGGGGCTGTTCCTCACCGGTTATGGCTGTTTCCGCTTTATTGTTGAATTCACGCGCGAACCGGATGATTTTCTGGGGCTGCTGGCTGCCCACATGTCAATGGGCCAATGGCTGAGCCTGCCCATGGTGCTTGCCGGGCTGGGCATGATGGTCTGGGCTTACCGGCGCAAGCCGGCCTGAGCCAGGCAAGACAAAACCGCTCGAAAACACGTACAATGCGCGCAGTCATTGGGGAGTAACCACCTTCTGCCACGCGCACGAAGGCCCTGCATCAACAGACTTGGGAGCCATTGCGCAACCATGGTGCCGGGGACGCCAGTCCGGTGAGACCTTTGACTGCTATGGTGTCGACGCGGGTCGACGGACCATGGCAGTCATTGATCCATCTCGTCGGCCCGCGTGTTGATACTCCCTATGGAAGCATTCTTCGTCTCTACAGGCATTGTCGCGCTCGGTGAAATGGGCGACAAAACCCAGCTTCTGGCGCTGCTGCTGGCCACCCGCCTGAAAAAACCCCTCGCAATCAGTCTCGGCATCTTTGCCGCAACACTCGTCAACCACGCCTGTGCTGCCGCTGTAGGACAGTGGGTCACGGGCCATCTCGGCAGCGATGTGATGCGCTGGATCCTGGGCATCTCCTTCATCGCCATGGCTGGCTGGATGCTGATCCCCGACAAGATCGACGATGAGGAGGAGACGAAGCCGCAGCGCTTTGGTGCCTTCGTCACCACACTGATCACCTTCTTTCTCGTGGAAATGGGCGACAAGACGCAAATCGCCACCGTGGCACTCTCTGCCAAGTTTGCCGGTGAGATGGCCTGGGTGGTGGCTGGCACAACCTGCGGCATGCTCCTCGCCGACGTGCCTGTGGTGTATTTCGGCGACAAGCTCACGCGCCTGGTGCCGATTCACTGGGTACATCGCAGCTGTGCGGTGATTTTCGTGATTCTGGGGGTTCTGACGCTGCTGAATGTCGGCAAGCTGTTCTGAGAAGCTGTTCACGATCTGTAGCGAGAAGGCGTCAGTGGGCTGAAGAGCAGCACAGAAACCGGAGTTTATTCGTATAAATGAGGATTTCGAGCAGC
>DBTS01000088.1:45433-60264 GCA_002307175.1 Rhodocyclaceae bacterium UBA1310 | reverse complement strand
CCGGAGTTTATTCGTATAAATGAGGATTTCGAGCAGCCGCTGTGCCAAATGAGGAGGCCCAATCACGCCTTCGCAGTAAGATCATGAACAGCTTCTGAGAATCAGCCGGCGGCAGTGGACAAAAAAAGGGCCTGCGCAACAGGACGTTGCGCAGGCCCTTTTTTAAACCGGTCAAAGCTCGCGCGGACGCTCCAGCCCCTCCGAGCCAGGCATCACCGTGGCCGAAGGATCAACGAGGAAGGACAGTTCGGGCAAGGCATCCTTGAACCAGTCAGCCGTCACCAGTTCGCCCTGGCCGCGTTCAAACGGCCCGAGGTGTGCCAGATCGCCATTCATGAGCTTGCAGTCGAAATAACGCAACTGCTTCTCGCCCATCAGGCGGATCGAGTGGATATTGTCGACGGCAATCCGATCCACCTTGGGTGGCACGCTTGAGGGATTGCGGAAAATCAGCATGTCGCCGGCCAGTTCAACAATTGCCACCCCGATCGGCGGCCCCTTCAGGAAGCGCCGCAGACCGTGGTACAGAAAAATCGCCAGGATGATGCCCGCCACCAGCTCGCGGGTTTCTCCTGCGGTGAAGAACCACACAAACACCAGCGAGAGTGCGGCGACGATTTCGGTGATGTAGAACACCTTGTCGGCCTGTTTGGCCGAGCGCTGATACAGCTTTTTGGTCATATATACGTCAGTTAGCCAGCGGTTTGGGGCGCCCCGCAAGGTGCAGCACATTGCCTTCCGGATCACGGAAGAAGAACAGATGGGTGCCGTTGGGCAATTCCACATACTCTTCGAGGACTTCAACGCCTTCGGCCTTGAGGAGTTTTACAGCATGCGCAGCATTTTCGGGCGTCACGGAAACGGCAAGATGGCGGATGCCAAGTGCCTTGTAGTTTTCAATGCCGATATTGCGATCGGCCTGGATGAACTCAAGAATCGAGCGGCCGTCAGCGCCGAGAGCAAAGGCAGTGCCATGGCCATCATCGCGCACAATGAGCTGGAAACCCAGCACATCGATATACCACTGACGCAGGCGCTCCATATCGTTGGCAAGAATACAGGTGTGTTCAATCCCCTGGATCACCACGTTTTTCGGCGCATCTGCAAGACGTGGCGTGGTTGCCAGCGAAAGTCGGTTGGGCCGCGAGATAAGATGCAGGATGTTGCCATCGGGGTCACGGAAGTGGAATGTTGCCAGCCCTTCCGGAAACTGCTGTGGCGTTGTGCCAATGGTTTCAACACCGATTTCGGAGAGCCGATGTACAGCCTCCCCAAAGTTACCGGATTCGACACCCAGTGCGATATGCCGCAGGCCGCTGTCGTGAACTTCCGGTTTGCCCTTGCAGGCCGACGGCTCGGTCCCGGGCATCAGCTCGATCATCGATCCATTGGCCATGAGCAGAAAGTACACGCCCTTGCCGTTGTCCACGATGACCTTCATGTCCAGATGCTGTACGTACCAGTCGGCCAAGCGCCTGGTGTCCGGCGAGAAGATGCCTACGTGTTCGATGCCCTGAAAGATTGCCATACGAAACACTCCAGATAGATGGGTGCAAAAAAACCGATCCAAGCTTCCCCTGGCAGGCCGAAAGTGAAAATCCTGCCGCAGTTTCTATCCTAACGGTTTTTCGTAATTTCGTAACGTGGCAATCGCAAGCTGATGAGAATGCTCAAGCCCGCGATCAGCGCGCACAGCAGGAAGGCCATATGAATACCGTAATTCAGGCCCTGACGGGCTGCCTCCAGCAATGGCGCAACATCGACACCGAGATGCCGCGCCTGCGTCACGAGTGCGGCGCGGTCTGCCGCACGGATCAGCACCTGCGGTGAGCCCAGCAGCCCGACCAGGGTAGGGTCGGTCACGTGGTGTGCCGCGAGTGCCTCACCAATGCGCATTTCATACAGCAGATTGACCATCACACTGGCAATCCCGACACCGATCATGCTGCCGACCATACGCGTCGACTGAATCAGTGCCGACCCCACACCCAGATTCTTGCGCCCGACTGCACCCATCATCTGCAGGGTCAGATTCGGCAGCTGGAAGCCCAGGCTCACGCCACAGACACCAAACAGCAGCATGCAGGCCGTGAGAGACCAGTCTGCGCTGAGCTGAGTCAGCAGCAGACAGCATACACACAGACCGATCTGGCCCCACGCAATGACCCGTTCGGCACGCTGCAGGTGCGGCAGGATGCGTCCATTGATGATGCTGCCGAGCGTCACGCAGACCAGCAGGGGCGTCATCACAAAACCGGCTTCTTTGGGTGACTGGCCAAATCCGCCCTGCAGCAGCAGGGGCACATAGAAGATCAGCATGAACATCGTCAGGCCCGTCATCACCCCCAGTGCCATGAGCTTGCGCGCACCACTGTTATCGAGCACGTCGGGCGGAATGATCGGCGCCCTGGTGTGGTATTGATGACGCACGAAACCCACGCCACAGGCAATCACCGCCACCCATAGGGCTGCGCCCAAATAGATGCTGCTGCCATGGGCCTGGCCCTGTTCGGTGACAAGCTGCAAGCCGACAATGGTGACGATCAGCAGGATGGCACCGAGCAGATCAATCGAGCGATCTTCCCCTTCGTGATGCACGATGCGGGGCAGAAAGGCCCAGATCATCACCAGCGCCAGTGCAGCCACCGGCAGATTGATGTAGAACACGCTGCGCCAGCCGGCATGTTCGGTGAGCCATCCGCCCAGCGATGGCCCGACGGCCATGGCAATGCCAAAGGCGGAGGAGAGCATCACCTGCCAGCGCACGCGCTGCAGGCGCTCCGGAAACAGATCCGGCACACAGGCAAACGCCACGCCGATCAGCATGCCGCCGCCGAGGCCCTGCAGGCCACGCGCAATCACAAGCTGCAGCATGCTCTGCGCCAGACTACAGGCTGCCGAAGCCAGCGTGAACACGATCACGGCCGCCAGCACGAAAGGTTTGCGCCCATACAGATCACCGAGACGCCCGGTAATCGGGATCATTACGGTACTGACCATCAGGTAGGCCGAGGCCGTCCATTGGTACAGGCTGTAGCCGCGCAACTCGGCAACAATTCTCGGCATGGCCGTGCCCACGACGGAGGTGTCCAGGGCGATCAGCATGATCACCAGACAGATTCCCAGCATGGCCAGAAACGAGGCCCGAAAACTGCGGGCTGGGCTGGGGGTATTCATGCCTGTTCTCCTGTATCGGTGGCATTCGGGCTCATGCCGGCCAGAATGCTGTTGAGTTCCTGCAGCCCGGCCAGAAAACCGGGCAGATGGCCCGGGCTCATGTGCGAGAACAGCGCGGAGGTCTGCCGGTTGAAACAGTCTTCCAGCGCCATGGCCTGGGCACGTCCCTTTTCAGTCACCGCCAAACGCACGCAGCGGCGATCACTTGTATCTGCCGTGCGCGTCACCCAACCTTCTTCGACGAGCTGGTCTACACCCCGGCTGACCCAGCTTTTTTCCAGCCCCAGGACGCGCCCCAGCTCCGACTGCGTCACCGGTTCATGCCGGCACAGCAGCATCAGCATGCGCGAGCGCGCCGGCATGCCGGCTTCGTGGGCGAGGCGGCGCTGCTGATACAGATATAGCCGCACAAACTCTCGCAACACCCGGGTCGGATCTGTGGATAAGTCAGAAGAAGCTGGAGGCAGGGGCGGAAATCCGGTTTCAGGCTCAGACATGGTTGCCAGACAAAACAGTTGTGTTACACAACAGATTAGCAGAATCGTTGTGTAAAGCAACCTTGTCTCTGCCGACAGCTTTCCCCGGCATGATTAAAAAAACGGGCCACGACTCTCGTCGTGACCCATCCACTTATCCACAGACCGTATCACTCAGCGATACTGATTGATCTCGTCACGCGATTTGAGTGCCGCTGCGCGTGACGCTGCGGCAAAATCCTCGCCCTTGCCGGCGTACAGGATCGCCCGCGAGGAATTGATCATCAGCCCGCTGCCGGCCGCCGTCCGGCCCGCCGTCACGGTGGCCTGCACATCGCCGCCCTGGGCACCGATGCCCGGCACGAGCAGGGGCATGTCGCCGACAATGCTGCGGACCTCACCAAGTTCGGCCGGGAAGGTGGCGCCCACCACCAGGGCTGCCTGACCGTGTTTGTTCCACTTGTTCGCCACCAGACCGGCGACATGCTGATAGAGCTTGCCACCGCCGACGATATCAAGATTCTGCAGATCCGAACCGCCAGGGTTGGAAGTACGGCACAGCACGATCAGACCGCAATCCGGATATTCAAGGTAAGGCTCGACGGAATCAAAGCCCATATAGGGATTCACCGTCAGGGCATCTGCCTGGTAGCGCACAAAGGCTTCACGCGCATACTGGGCGGCAGTGGCACCGATATCGCCACGCTTGGCATCGAGAATCACGGGGATCCCGGGATATTCGGCGTGGATGTAGTCGATGATGGCTTCCAGCTGGGCCTCGGCGGATTCCCCGGCAAAGTAGGCGATCTGCGGCTTGTAGGCACACACCAGATCGGCAGTGGCATCAACGATGGCGCGACAGAAATCATAAATCGCGTCAGGTCGGTCTTTCAGGTGCGCCGGAAACTTGGCGGGATCGGGGTCCAACCCGACACACAGAAGTGAATTGTTCTTCTGCCACGCAGCACTCAGATCGGAAATGAAAGCCATGGGGAAATCCAGTCACATAGAATGGGGTGATTTTACCCCAGCGGCAGATGGATACACCTTCACCAACTGCACCTATGGCGGCAACGGCCTGAACCGGAGTCGGCCGGGCAGGCCAGAAATAAGTTATCCACAAGAGGAGAATTGCCATGATCAGAAATCTGCGTGCACTTTTGCTATGTGGCTTGTGCTGGCCGGTATGGGCCCTGGCGCAGACCAACGCGGCCCCCCTGCAAGCCATACCGAATCTCGATCTGCAACGCTATGTCGGCCGCTGGTACGAAATCGCCAGGTATCCAAACCGTTTCCAGCGCCGCTGCGTTGCCAACACCTCGGCCGAGTACACAGCAAACGCCGATGGCACAGTGCGGGTGCTCAACAGCTGCCAGACCGCCAGCGGTGAATTGATCAAAGCCGAGGGCCTTGCCCGGCGGGTGGGTGCGGCGGATTCGGCAACCCTCGAGGTACGCTTTGCTCCGGCATGGCTGAGCTTCATTCCGGCAGTCTGGGGAGATTACTGGGTCATCGACCTGGACAGCGAGTACCAGCTAGCCGCCGTCAGCGAGCCGGGGCGGGACTATCTATGGATTCTTTCGCGCACCCCTACGGTGGCACCAGAACGCTATGCGGGCCTGCTGGAACGACTAAAGCAGTTCGGCCTTGATCCGGCCAGACTGGTGCTAACAGCGCAGAACTGAGACACGCCCAATCTGTGTATAACTTTCTGAATAAATATGTGGGTAAACTTCTCGGTCAATCAGCGCCTGCGCTGTGTTTTCCTGGGCTTGGCGGGAACGGCTTGTGTTGTGGATACATTGGTATTGCTGGCCGCTTTCAAGATCAATACGGGTACCCTGTTACCCGGCGTAGTCGGCCTGCTCCTGCTGTTCCCGGTCGCTCTGCCAAGACAGTTCGCGCGCTGCATGCAGCACCGGCTGTTCCGCCTCATCTGGCAGGGAGGCTGGGCGGCGGGCCTGATCCTGCTGGCAGGATTACCGGTTTTTGTGCTGACCGCCAGCCTGCCACCCAACCGGCAGCCGTGATCATCCTTGGCGCGGGTCTGCGTTCGGGTGATCAGCCTTCTCCGCTGCTGGCCCGGCGACTGGATGTGGCGCTGGGTATCCTGCAGCGGTTTCCCGCTTCCCCGGTTGTGGTTTCAGGTGGCCACGGCATGCTGGAAACAGTCAGTGAGGCGGAAGCCATGCAGCACTACCTGTTGACCCGTGGGATCACGCGGGAACGCATCTGGCTGGAAAACCAGTCCACCAGCACAGAGGAAAATCTGCGCTTTTCACGCCGGGTGCTGGATACACACGGCATTGCCGTAGCGCGGCAGCCCATTGCCATCGTTACCAGCGCTTTCCACACTTATCGCAGCGCACGTCTGGCAAGCCATGCCGGATATGCCAGGACAGATCTGATTCCGGCACCGACACCGCTATCAATTCTGCCAAACGTCTGGCTGCGCGAATATCTCGCGTGTATCAAGGCCTGGCTGACCGGAGAGATCGGATAAGTCACGGCCTGGCATCCTGACTTGCCGGAATGGCAAGTGCCTGACCGTGACCAGGCAATCTGCGCATCAATGCCGCAGTTGCTTGTGGATCTGCCGCAAGTAGGCATCCTCTTCGTCGGTACTGGTCCGGCGGGAAGATTTGGCTGCCGGCTTGGCTGCCGCCTCACGCCTCACCACCGGTTTTTCGACGGGCGCAGGTGCAGGCTGTGCTGCGACTGGCGGTGCTGGCGCCACGACAGGAGCGGGTGCCACAGGTGCTGAAACAGCAGCAGGTGGTGCCGAAATTGCAGCTTCTGGCGCCGACACCGCGGCCCCGTCCGGAACCGAAGCGACTGCGGGCGAGGCTACCGCTACCGGCAAGGGTGCCGGGGGAGGCAGGCGATTTTCTGCAAACTGCTTGTTCACACGTTCCTGCAGGGATTCCGGCACCGCCTGCTCATGGTGCCAGGGCTTGGTCAGCACCAGATAACCGACCACCCCCAGCAGCATGACACAAGCGAACAGCCCGGCAGCCACAGTGAGAATTGCCTTGCGACGGCGCAGGGCATCCTCATCGACAACATCCTCGGGCTGCGGCCCCAGATTGCCAGCATCAGGTGACGGCAAAGTCGCCACCTGCGGGCGCATCACTGCCTGCAACTCGGGAATCGGTGCCAACTGCGGCAACGGTCCTTCCGCAGGCAGCCGCGGCAGACTTGCGGCCGGGGAAGCTGGAGCCGGGGTGGCAGGGCGAGAGCCCGTGGGCACAGCGGGAGTCGATGCAGCCATTGTCGGAGGCGGCACAAACCCCGGCACGACGGCTCTCTGTCCGCCGGGTCGAACCGGTTTGACGCCTGGAACAGGCGCCAGCTGTGGTGGTAATGGTGGCAGCGGCGCTGTCGGCTCGGCTGCCGGTTTGACCACCGGCATGGTGGCCTGGGGCGCAGCTGGCGCAGGTGTCACAGGCGTGACCGGAACTGGCCGGGCAGGTGGTATGGAGGGTGCGGAAGACGGCGCGGAAACCAAGGGAGTCTGAACTTCAGCCTGCGTCGCAGGGGCGACATCCGCCTCCGCCTTGGGCGTCAGTTCAATCCCGAGCGAGGGGAATTCGGTCTGTTCCATCGCATCGCGCGGAACAAGATTGGGGAGTGGTTCAAACTGTTCCGCAGCGGCCTGGGTACGCCGGGGCGGCGGTGGCGGGGGAGGCGCGGCGATGACGATATCGTCAAGCTGGAATGCATCCAGTTCGACCGTGTCATCACCTTCCGGCATGATTTTTTGCTGCGGAATGTCGTTGCCAAGGCTGGATTCGTTTGCCGGCGCCTGGGCGACAGAACCGCCACATTGCGCGCACGCTTCCACTCCGGGCGGAATCGGTGCCCCGCAAATCACGCACGGGAAACCCAAAGGCTTGCCGGACACGGCTTGCCCGCATTTCTGGCAAACCTTTGCACCCGCTTTCAATTCGCTCTTACATTTGCTGCAAATCATTGCGCCCCCAAAATCGCAATATCTCGCCCTTATGCGTATCCAGGCTCGGAACGCCTAACAAAATGATTCTGCCGGTCGCCGCACCATCTTTTGCCGGCAACACCTATCCAGAACCGCATCACCTCATTTTGTTAGGCGCTCGCTTACGACATCAGGTTTGGAGCGCACCGCCCACTACGATTACACCTTCACATCGCGCCGCTCATCAGGCACATCATCATATGATGTTCTGATCAGCTTGGCGACGTCATGCGCCGGACGGTCGGCCATGCAGGCCTTGGCAATGGGCGAAAACCAACACTTTATCAACAGGGGTGGCGATGCTGGAAATCCGCCATGAACCCACACAGCTCGACAACTGCTTCAAGCGTCAAGGCATTGTAGATCGAGGCACGCAAACCACCGATGGCACGATGCCCTTCCAGACCGGAAAAACCGGCCCGTGCGGCGTGCAGCAGGAATTCCTGCTGCAGTGCGGGCGTAGGCAAGGTAAACGCCACATTCATCAGCGAGCGATCCTCGCGGGCAGCCCAGCCACCGTAGTAACCGGTACTGGCATCGAGGCAGGCATACAGACTGGCAGCCTTGGCCCGGTTGATCTGGTCCATCCGTTCCAGCCCACCGATTTCCCGCAGCAGCCAGCGGGTGACCAGCAGCACAACATAAATCGCAAAAACCGGAGGCGTGTTGTGGATTGAATGCGCCTCAGCCTGTGCCCGAAAGTCCAGACAGGAGGGAAGGCCCGCAGGAGCCTGGCGAATGATCTCGTCGCGCACCAGTACGATGGTGACGCCCGCCGGCCCGATATTTTTCTGCGCGTGTGCATAGATCAGCGAGAAGCGCTGCGCTTCGCAGGGCCGCGAGAGGAAATCCGAAGACATGTCGCAGACCCGCGTGACATCCTCGCGTCCCAGCACGCGCGAGAACTGCAGACCTTCGACAGTCTCGTTGGACACATAGTGCAGGTAGGCAGCGTCCTGTGCATAACTCAGCTCGGCATCCTGCGGCAGCCGTCGATAACCGGATTCCCGCCCGCTCCAGAGCACGCGGAGGGGGGCCACACGCTGCGCCTCGGCAATCGATTTGGCACTCCAGTATCCGGTGTCGAGATATTCCGGTGGCGCCTTGCCTTCCCGTGGCAGGGCCATCGGCACCATCGCGAACTGCTGGGTGGCACCGCCCTGGAGAAACAGCACATGGTAGTCAGGCGGCAGATCAAGCAGGGTACGGATATTGGTTTCAGCCTCGCGGACTACTGCGGCGAACCAGTCGGAACGATGACTTATCCCCAGAATCGACAATCCGACGCCGGGGACTTCCATGACCGCTTCCTGCACCTCGTGCAGCACGGTTTCCGGCAGCACCCCGGGGCCGCCGGAAAAGTTCAGCCGATTGCGTGGATTAAAGGCCGGTTTCATAAGCATCGCCTGGACCATTCAGACCGTTGCAGGTGCCTGTGCCTGCGCCTGTGCCGCCACGCGTAGCAGGAGCATGCGCCGGAATGCCTCCCGCACTTTCTGCATGTGTACCTGCTTGTGGGGAAAGAGCTCTTCGGAATCCATGGCATGCACGACCATCGCATGATCGATCTCGAAGACAAGCAGCCGACCGTCCTGGGTTTCGCTACAGTCTATGCCCACATAATCGAGGCCGGTACGTTCGGCAATTGCCGCGAAGGCTGCCTCATGGCGTCGTGCAAACGCTCCGAAATTCTCAAAGAACCGGGCTTCCTCGGCCCGTCTCGTCTGACTTTCATACATTTCAGCATTGACGTAATGCACCATCCAGTTGGATGACAAAGCCATATGACAGGCATACGGAAGACCATCCACAAGCGCCACCCGGTATTTTCTGAAAAGACCATCAGCATTTCTGTAGTCGACATACCGGGAAACGAAGAATTCCTCATCTGATTCCACCGCAAGGTAGGCCGGGATAGCTTGCAAGGTATCGAGTCGGTCCAGCCCACGCCCGCCATGCGAGCCGACCGGGCGGATGATCACCGGGAAACTGTGGCCTGGCAAAAGAGCCTCCAGACTCTGTTCTCCGGCCGCCAGCGACTCCAGCGCGGCGCGGTCCACACGATGCGCCTGGCAGATTTCCAGACCGGGCGCATCCTGCAGCAACAGGCTCGCCGAGCGCCGTTCCGTTGTCGGCACACACTGCGGCAGATTGATCACCGGCTTTGGCCAGTCTGCCAGTACCGCCGCCAGTGGGCCAAACAGGGGGGCGCTTTCATCAGAGGCACTGATCGCGATGAAGACCGCATCGTGTTCAGGCAGGGGATAATCCAGCAGGGTACGCGGAGAAACATAGTGGAAGTACAGATCCACATCCATGTTCTCAAGCAGACAGTCTATCGGTGCATTGGCGGACAGATCGCCGGCCATGCACAGTACCAGCAGCCGCGCGGCTGCCAGCTGCTGCAGCGCTGGCAGAAAATAGGTGCGTTGCATCCCGATGGCCTGGGCCTGGGCAGCAAGACCAAGCTTGTGCTCATTGAGACACAGCAGGGCAGTCGCCAGATTCATCCACAGGTTGGCATCATTCTCGGTAATCTTCGCGGCGGCGAGCATTTCCCGGGTCTGCGGCTGGAAATCCTCGCCCGCAATGCTCATGCGCAGAAACGGCGCCAGCCCCACGAAGTCCATTCCTGCAGTCTGATTGCCACCCGCTTCCACACTCTCGATCATTCTCCACACTCGCAGTCTGTGACTTCGTTGACAAGGTTTCTGGTTTCGTCCTGCCAGCAACGTCTGCAGGGCGACCATATATCGTCAGGATTTCAGCTTAGCGGGAAAATGTCACAGAGCATGCCCGGAGAACCGGCATTTTTTGCCTCTTCTTCAATCGACTGACCCAGCAGGCGCAGCTCAAGTGCTACTCCGGTGAGATGCAGGTGCAACTCAGGCCCGGCCTTGCGCCTGCAGCCGGCCAAGCCAGCGGCAGGCGGCAATGGAACCTGCTACAGCGAGCAGCATGGGGATCAGGAAATCGTGATCAATGCGCGTGAATTCGAGGGTCAGAAGCACGGCAGTGATCGGCATCTGCATCGAAGAGGCCAGAAAGGCTGTCGCGCCGACAATGGCGTAAGCTCCCAGCGAAGTGCCCGGCCAGAACAGATTCCAGATGCCGCCAAGCACTACAGCCAGCAGCGCTCCATTGGCGAGGCCGGGTGTCAGCAGCCCGCCCTCGGCACCAGACCGCAGCGATGCCACCGTGGAGAACACTTTCAGCACCAGAAGGATCGCCGCCAGCGCAATGCCCAGTTCCTGATCGAAGGCGAGCGCTACAGCCCCCTTGCCGTTGCCGGGAATCTGCGGGAAATAGATGGCAATCAGGCCTATCACAAAGAAATTCACAAGCCCCCACAGCGGCAGGGTGTTGCCACGCGGCGCATGGGCGCGTGCCCACTTCGTCAGCTCGCCAAATCCAAAAGCCGCCATGCCGAAGAGGGGACCACAAATGATTGCCCAGAATACCAGCGGCAGCGAAATCTGCAGGGCCGGCACGGTGTATTGGTGTTCATTGCCCAGACCCAGCCAGGCCACGACGGCCGCCAGCGTGGAAGTTGCCAGGGCTGGAATCGCCACCGACCATTCGAAGCTGCCCAGCAGCACTTCCATCACAAACACGGCACCTGCCAGCGGCACGTTATACACCGCTGCCAAACCGGCACCGGCGCCGCAGGCCACGAGAATCCGGCGCTGCCGCGTATCCAGCGGGGAATGCCGTGTCCACCATCCAGCCAGCGTGGCGCCCACTTCGCGCGGGGCCACTTCCCGCCCCAGGGGCGAACCAAGGGCCACCGTCATGATTTGCAGCAGCGCGTGAGCCAGCGTGCTCCCCACCGGCATAGACGGATCTTCCGCAGCCACAGCCTTCTTGATGCTCACCAGCGGCCGGCCGAAACGGTACACAGCCCACCAGCCACAGCCGGCGACCAGCCCACAGACGGCCATGGCAAGCACCCGACGCTGGGGCGATGCTGCGCTCACCCCTTGCAGGAAAGTTTCGTTGCTGATGATGTGATCCAGGCTGTAACCGTAGGCAAGGTGCTGGATCCAGTGCAGCAGCAGGGCCAGACCCATGCCGGCAAAACCAGTGGCTACACCGATGACCAGAATGGCAAGAACAAAGCTGCGCGCAGCAGGATTCCGCCAGAATTGAAGTTCAGACATATTCATGATGGGCGCTAGGGTAACGAAATCTGCACTTTCCGAATATCGATAAAAGGACTGTTCATATCGATTTCCAGCCATCACAAACCTGAATCGCCACCCCGCACGAGGAACACGACAGAGTGTCAGGGCAAGGCACAAACAAGCCTCGCTCCGACACTGTTTCAGCGTTCAGCGGGTTTCAGATGCCACCCGAGTGTTCACCCCGCTACGCCCTCTGGAGTAGAAATAACCACCCGTGAGCAACAGGAACCACACCGGGGTGACGTACAGCGCCACGCGTGTTGAAGCATCCAGCGCAAGAAAGCCAAGCACCAGTATCAGGAAGGCCAGGACGAACCAGTTTGCAAACGGTGCGCCCGGCATGCGATAGGCCACCGCTGCAGATTTTCCTTGCAGCACGGCTTGGCGATATTTCAGATGCGACCAGACGATGATGCCCCAGGTCCACACTGTTCCCACCGTTGCCACGCTGGTCACATAGGTGAAGACTTCCTCGGGCACCAGATAGTTGAGCACCACGCCGATCAGCATGCACGCCGCCGAGAGCGTGATCCCGGCTGCCGGAATGCGGCGTGAGCTGATCCGCCCAAGCGCTGCCGGCGCCTGGTTGGCGCGGGCCAGTGCAAAGAGCATGCGGCCTGTGGAAAAGATCCCGCTGTTGCACGAAGATGCAGCCGCCGTGATCACGACGAAGTTGATGATGTCGGCTGCCGCCGGAATGCCCATCTTTTCAAAGACGTAGACAAACGGGCTGACCGCCGGATCAAGCTGATCCCAGGGTACCAGAGACATGATCACGATCAGTGCGCCGATGTAGAAGACGAGCACACGGTAGGTCACGCTGTTGGTGGCCTGCGGTAGCACTTTCTGGGGATTTTCTGCCTCGCCCGCCGTTACCCCGATAAGTTCGACCCCCGTATAGGCGAAACAGGCAATCTGCAGGGTCAGTACCACACCTGCCATGCCCATTGGCGCAAAACCGTGGTGCGACCACAGATTGGCAAAACTCGCAGTCTTGCCAAGATCTCCCAGACCAAACAGGATCACTGCCAGACCAATCACAAGCATGGCGACGATGGTGACAACCTTGATCAGCGCGAACCAGAATTCCATCTCGCCGAAAACCTTCACGGCAATCATGTTCGCACCATAGAGCACAAACAGCGCCACCAGCGCTGGCAACCACTGCGGAATGGCAGGGAACCAGTAATGGAAATACACCCCGACCGCCGTCAGCTCTGCCATGCCGGTGACGATCCAGGTGAACCAGTAAGTCCAGCCCGTCACAAAGCCTGCCCACGGGCTGATGTATTCCTCGGCGTAATTCGCAAAAGAGCCGGCCACCGGGCGATGCAGCAGCAGTTCCCCCAGCGCTCGCATGATGAAGAATACCGCCAGCCCGGCAATCGCATAGCTGACCAGCAAAGCAGGGCCGGCTTTGTGGATAGCCTTGGCTGAACCGAGGAACAGCCCGACCCCGATGGCACCACCGATGGCAATCAGCTGGATGTGACGGTCCTTCAGACCGCGCTTGAGATCTTTGTCTGCATCCTGCAGAGTCTCTTCGGACGGGTTGTGATGATCCAAGTTGTATTCCTTAGACGAGCGACATTAATGGTGGATTCGCAGGCGTCGCAAAATTTCAGTGCCACGGCTCACGATCAGGCGGTTTTTCTTTTGCATGAGGCACCTGTGCAGAATCTGCGCAATCCTCACGCGCCGATACCCGATTGCGGTTCGAGTCCAGAATGACGGCTACAGACTGGTCCTGTGGATATCTGCTTGCCGCGCACAACGGAAAAGGCCCCTCTCAGGGCCTGTCTGCACCGGAATTCGGCGAATCCTCGTTCTTTTGCATCATTTTCAGACGAGCAAGCTGGAAATAATCCCTCGTCAGGTATTTTTCCTTGTAACACGGAAGCTGCGGAAATCCAAATTTCACGTCAGGTATGTGAGTAAATCTTTGATCCTTCACACCAAACACGCATTTACCCCGGAAAATTAAAGCCACATTCGCAGCATTAGCCAGAAGGCTGTGGATAAGTGATTCATCCCAAAAGAAAAAGCCCGGGCAATTGTTTGCCCAGGCTTTGCTGCATGCCTAACCGACAAAATCAAACGTCGATATTGCGCGCATTCAGTGCGTTGCGTTCGATGAAATCGCGGCGCGGCTCGACCTGATCACCCATCAGCGTGGTGAAGATTTCGTCGGCGGCGATTGCATCATCGATCTTGACCTTGAGCAGACGGCGCACGGCGGGATCCATGGTGGTTTCCCAGAGCTGCTCGGGGTTCATTTCGCCTAGACCTTTATAGCGCTGCTTGCCTAGATTGCGTTCGACTTCGCCGAGCATCCAGGTGATGGCATCGGCAAAGGTACGCACACTCTGGCTCTTTTCACCACGACGCATCATGGCGCCTTCGCCAATCAGGCCGGAAAGGAGGTCGGCAGCGTGGCGGATAGTCGGGTAATCGCCGGAATTGATGAATGCCGGGTCGATTTCCGAGCGCTTGATGTTGCCATGGTGCATGCGCTCGATGACCAGACACCAGCCTTCATGTTTTTCCGAGAAGGTCGGGATGATGCGGATACCGTCGGCCACAACGGCCTGCAGCCGCTTGCCCGAGTCTGTTGCAGCCGTTTCATCCGCCAGCGAGAGTTCAATGTCCTGCGCCAGTACGGCATGCAGTACATCCGGATCGATCCAGCTGGTGAGGCGATTGATGACGGCTTCAGCGAGGAGATAGCTGCGGGCCATTTCTTCCAGCGTATCCCCTTCGATGGGATCGGCACCAGTACGCGGCAGCAGGGAAGAACCATCAAGACTCAGGCGCAGGAGGTGGGCGGAGAGTTCGTTATCGTCCTTGATGTACATCTCGTTGCGGCCGTGCTTGATCTTGTACAGCGGCGGCTGCGCGATGTAGATGTGACCGCCTTCGACCAGCTCAGGCATCTGGCGATAGAAGAAGGTCAGCAGCAGGGTACGGATGTGGGCACCGTCAACGTCGGCATCGGTCATG
>DBTS01000088.1:0-45167 GCA_002307175.1 Rhodocyclaceae bacterium UBA1310 | reverse complement strand
TCATGATGATGATGCGGTGGTAACGGAGTTTTTCGGGCTTGTATTCGTCTTTGCCGATGCCTGTGCCCAGCGCGGTGATCAGCGTGGCGATGGCTTCGGAAGAGATCAGTTTGTCAAAACGCGCGCGTTCGACGTTGAGCACCTTGCCGCGCAACGGCAGGATAGCCTGGAACTTGCGGTCGCGCCCCTGTTTGGCAGAGCCACCGGCGGAGTCACCTTCGACGATATACAGCTCGCACTGAGAAGGGTCTTTTTCCTGGCAGTCGGCGAGCTTGCCGGGCAGGCCGATGCCATCGAGCACGCCTTTACGGCGCGTCATGTCGCGTGCCTTGCGGGCTGCTTCCCGGGCGCGGGCTGCTTCGACAATCTTGCCGCAGATGGTCTTAGCGTCAATCGGCTTTTCAAGCAGAAATTCGGAAAGCTTGGCGGCCACAACTTCTTCCACCGCTGGACGGGCTTCAGAGGAAACCAACTTCATCTTCGTCTGCGAGGCGAATTTCGGATCAGGCATCTTCACCGAGAGCACGCAGGCAAGGCCTTCGCGCATGTCGTCACCAGTGATATCGACCTTTGCCTTCTTGGCAATTTCGTGTTCGTCGATGTATTTGTTGATCACACGCGTCATTGCTGCGCGCAGACCGGTGAGGTGGGTGCCGCCATCTGACTGCGGGATGTTGTTGGTGAAACACAGCACCTGTTCCTGATAGGAATCGTTCCACTGCATCGCAACTTCAACGGAAAGTTCGATGTCGTGCACATTCCCGGTGGTGACCGTGGTAGTGCCCGTTGCGTAGAAAACGGTGGGATGCAGTACGGTCTTGGCGCGATTGATGTAATCAACAAAACCCTTCACACCGCCAGCATAGGCAAAATCCTCTTCCTTGTTGGTGCGCTTGTCGAGCAGGCGGATGCGCACGCCGTTGTTGAGGAAGGAAAGCTCGCGCAGGCGCTTGGCAAGGACATCGTAGTTGAATTCGATGGTGCCAAAAATTTCTTCGTCGGCGAGGAACTGGACTTCCGTGCCGCGTTTTTCCGTCGTACCGAGATCTTTCATCGGTGAGACTTCGACGTCGTGCTGGATTTCAAGGTGACGGTCTTCGACCTTGCCACGATGGAATTCGAGGAAATGCTTGCGTCCGTCACGGCGGATGGTCAGCCGCAGCCACTTCGAGAGGGCATTCACGCAGGACACGCCAACCCCGTGCAGTCCACCGGAAACCTTGTAGCTGTTCTGGTTGAACTTGCCGCCTGCGTGCAGCACACACATCACGATTTCTGCTGCGGAACGCTTGGGTTCGTTCTTGTCATCGAACTTGATGCCGACCGGAATACCACGGCCATTGTCGGTGACTGTGATTGAATTGTCGGTATTGATGGTGACGACGATATCGTTGCAATGCCCGGCCAAGGCTTCGTCGATGGCGTTATCCACAACTTCGAAAACCATGTGGTGCAGCCCGGTACCATCGGAAGTGTCACCGATGTACATGCCAGGGCGCTTGCGCACGGCCTCGAGACCTTCGAGTTGCTGGATGCTGTCTTCGTCGTATTCGGGCTCTTGGGGCTTATTGGGCAGATCGGACATAGTGTGTGCGTGTAAAACCGGTTGGAATGCAATCAGGCCAGGGGTGAGCAGAGCCTACTTGCGCGCATTCTCGCTGACATCAATGAGCACGAGATGGCTGTTGGTGTCGAACACCAGCCGGCCTTCTCCGCGATAGTAACTTTCGGTATGCCAGGTATCGGAACCAAAGTAGTACGGCACCCAGGCGGTTCCAAGGGACTGGGCGGTAATGTCGGTCGGTCGGCCGACAAGTTGTTCGACTTCGCTGCGGGTCATGCCGATCTGCAGTCTGGCAAAGCGATGGCTGCGGGCAATATCCCCAATGATCTGACCATTGACGTCATCCTGACCGACGATGATTTTCGACACAGGGGCGGGCGCAGCCACCTCGGCCACCGGGCGCTTGGCCTGGGTGCCGCAGGCAGCCAGAAAAACCAGACCGATCACCAGCGCAATGATGTTGGGTAAGTTGTTGCTCATTCAGCCTCAGATCCGCATCGGCATGACAACGGCCTTGAAATGGTCGTTGCCGGGCACGGTAAACAGTGCGGAAGACATCTGTTCGTTGAGATGGATCTCCACCGTGTCGTCGGTTACGTTGTTCAGGACATCAAGCAGGTAGGTCACATTGAAGCCCAATTCGAGATTATCCCCCGAATAATCGACTTCGAGTTCTTCTTGTGCTTCTTCCTGTTCGGCGTTGGTGCTTATGATCGATACGCGGCCGGATTCCAGTACCACACGCAGACCGCGGAATTTTTCGTTGGTCAGGATCGCCGCACGCTGCAGAGCCGAAAGCAGGCTGGCACGATGGGCCACCACCAGTTTCGGGTTGCCCTGCGGCACCACGCGTTCGTAATCCGGAAACTTGCCTTCGATGAGCTTCGTGATCAGTTCGATCGGCCCGAAACGAAAGCAGGCCTGGTTGCCGGTGATGATAATTTCCACCGGATCTTCGCTGTCGGAGAGCTGTCGGGCAAGTTCCAGCACGGTTTTACGCGGCAGGATCACCTCTGTACGCGGATAGTCTTCTTCCAGCGTGTTGGAAGACAGCGCCAGACGGTGTCCATCGGTAGCCACCATGCGCAATTCTTTGTCCAGCACCTGCATCAGCAACCCGTTCAGGTAGTAGCGGATATCCTGCGCCGCCATGGCATACGCCACCTGGGCCAGCTGACGTTTGAATTCTTTTTGCGGCAAACGCACGGTGAGGCTATCGCCCGAGTTCAGCTGCATGCGCGGGTAGTCTGCTGCAGGCAGGGTTTGCAGCGCGTAGCGACTTTTGCCGGATTTCAGCGTCAGGCGTTTGTCGTCGAGAACCAGACTGACTTCGCCATCGGGCAGAGCGCGCAGGATGTCTTGCAGCTTGCGTGCTCCCACAGTAATCGATTGATCTTCGCCGCCGCCCTGGACGTTCTGATGGGTGGTGATCTGAATTTCGATGTCGGTGGCCAACAAGGTCAGCGCATCACCGTGTTTTTCAATCAGCACGTTAGAGAGGATCGGCAGCGTATGACGCTTCTCGACGATCCCGGATACGGATTGCAACGGTGCAAGCAGCGCATCACGGCTGGTTGTGAGCAAAAGCATTTATCGATTCTCCTATTGCAGAAAAACACCCTGCATTCCCGACACCATGCCTGAAAACGCGTCTGCTTGCATCCTCTGATCTGATTGGCGGTCAGGTCTCAAGGGATGCAATGGTAGCAGGGCTTTTGGGCGTGTTTGCCGCGAGTACTGGTGTTTACAAGATTCTTTATTCTATAACTTCTATTAATACTATAGCAGACCCAAAACAGTGGATAAGTCGTAAATAACCAGGCAAAACAAAGCGTTAACCATGTTGATGAAGATGTTGGCAAAGTCTGTTCTGAGCTGTGAGCAAATGTGGATGAATCTCCAAAAAATATTTTTTCACCTAGTTGTCCACAAAAGCTACAGCGCTCTTCCCCCTACTTTTCCACACAAGATTAAAAATCCTGAGTTCCTCAGTACCTGGGAGGATGGCTTGCAGCACCCAATCCTGCACTACGCAAAAAGCTCAGAATTTCTGAAAACCAAGCTGTACTCGGGCCTAGAGGACCTTTTTTTTTAGAGCACAGGCGGGTTTACACGGGTTTCAGCACTCCCAACCTCATTTTTTCCGATCTGACAAAGTTGGATTTTGTCAGATCGGCGACTTAAAGCCCTGCTCAAATTTTGCCCAGAAAACGGCAAAGTGTCACCACTGCTTAAAATTTGAGCAGCAAGCCAAACATTTTCCCATCTCTGAAAAACAGCAACATTGCTTCTTGCCCTTAGCTACCAAAAATACCCTGGCTTGCAGGGAGGTGATTGTTTGGTACTTCGAACGGAGCCCGAAGCGAATTTCGCGAAGGCTTCGTTGTATACAAGATTCTTTATTTTATAACTACTATTAATACTATAGCGGACCCAAAACAGTGGATAAGTCTTGAATCTTCCATAAAAACAATCAGTTAACCATGTTGATGAGCCTGTTGGCAAGACTACTTGGGGACTGTGAGCAAATGTGGATGAATTTTCAGAAAGTGCGTTTTGGCAGAGTTCTGCACAAATGCTCCCGCTGTATGTCCAGAGCTTGTCCACAGCCCCAAAGTGGGCAAATCAACCTCTCAAGGTCTGCGTCAGAACGTGCAGATCATGGTTAAGTTTTTGATCTTGAAGGCGTAATTCCGTAATTGTGCGATATGCGTGAAGAACTGTCGTATGGTCACGCCCACCGAAGGCTTCACCGATTGCGGGCAGGGAAGAAGGCGTCAGTTCTTTCGCCAGGTACATTGCAACCTGCCTTGGCCGTGCGATATTTCGCGTACGTTTCTTCGAGAGCAGCTCGGCAAGCTTGATCTTGTAGAAGTCAGCAACCGTTTTCTGGATCAGTTCGAAAGTGATCTGCCGGTTGTGAGCTGCCAGCAGATCACGCAATGCTTCGCGGGACAATTCAAGTGTGATGTCACGGCCGTGGAAACGCGCGTAGGCGACAACCTTTTTGAGTGCCCCCTCAAGTTCGCGGACATTGGAACGCAGATTCTTGGCAATCAGGAAAGCCACATCAGCCGGCAACGGAACACTATCGGCTGATGCTTTCTTCTGCAGAATCGCGACACGCATTTCGAGTTCCGGAGGTTCGATCTGAACCGTCAAACCCCAGTCAAAACGTGAAATCAGGCGGTCTTCAAGACCCTGGATATCCTTCGGGTAGGTATCGCAGGTGATTACGATCTGCTTCTTGGCTTCCGTCAATGCGTTGAAAGCATGGAAAAATTCGTCGCGCGTGCGTTCCTTGTTGCCAACACCGAGAAACTGGATATCGTCGATCAGCAACAGATCCAGCGAACGGTAATAGCGCTGGAACTGGTCGAAACTTTTCTGCTGGTAGGCACGCAACACATCGGCAAAATAGTCTTCAACGTGCACATAACGCACCACAGCTTTTGGATTGCGCGCAAGAACCTCGTTGCCGATAGCGTGGATAAGGTGGGTTTTCCCCAGGCCGACGCCGCCATAAACAAACAATGGGTTGTACGAGGACCCTGGATTGTTGGCGACGGAAATCGCTGCAGCCCGTGCCAGATCGTTGGCACGGCCGGTTACCAGGTTGTCAAAGGTGAACGTTGGGTTGAGGCGGGTTTTTTCGTAAGCGCCAGAATGTGTCTGGACCGCAGGGGCTTCCATCACGGCGGGTGCCTGATTGCTGCTGGAAGTCTGCGTGACCTGCTGGTTGGCGGTGCTGGGTGCAGAACTGGTACTTGGGCTGGAAAGATTGCGGAATACCGGTTTCTTGCTGGTGTTGCCAAGCTCCAGCGTCAGGGGTGTGGCAAAGCCGAAAAATTCTGCAGCGAGTTCTTCGAGACGTTGCTGATAACGCTCCCGAACCCATTGCAGCACAAACCGGTTGGGAGCAAACAGACGGATCCCCTCTTCTTGAGGATTGGTCTCGGCAATTTCAAGTGCACGGATCCACGTATTGAATTGCTGGGCAGGCAATTCGCTCTCGAGGCGAACCAGGCAGGCGGACCAAAAGTCTTGACTCACGGTGTTGTTAATCTTTGTCGCTAAAAAAGGCATGGGCTGTGGACACATGCCAGTTATTCACAAGTACCTGAAAAACGCTTCCCCACAGTGCCACCGAAAAGTCTGGATAGCGCCGTAGATCAGGCAATCAGGGGAGGATTCGATTTCCGCCAACTTCTCAGATCTGTTGATGATTGGTCGGATAAGGTTGTGGATTCTACCTTCTCAAATCAGATTTATCCACAGGTACGAAAGTACCACTTAATGCTTTCCTCTTGACAAACAGTTAGATAGAATATGTAATCGCGAGTTCGCCGCTTATCAAAGAGCTTTAGGGATCGATCATGAAACGCACGTACCAACCTTCCGTTGTTCGCCGCAAGCGCACGCACGGTTTTCTCGTTCGGATGGCCACCAAGGGTGGCCGCAAGGTGATCAACGCGCGCCGTGCCAAAGGCCGCCATCGCCTGAGCGTCTGACGCGATTTTGCCAGCGCTTCCCTCGCAGGCCGGGGCTATGCCGGACAAGATGGAATCGCCTGAAATCACGCGGTCGTTTCGGCCAGTTTATCGCTTGCGCAAAACGGATGAGTATTCATCCGTTTTTGCTTTCCGGAAGGCGGTCCGGGGACGGTTTTTTGTCCTCCATTATCGCCCGGCCGGCATTGCTACGGCCAGACTTGGCGTAGTCGTGGCGAAAAAACTGGTTCGACGCGCCGTGCAGCGCAATTTCATCAAACGCATAGCACGTGAAGCCTTTCGACATTTGCGTGAAAAGCTTCCCCCCTATGATATGGTGTTGCGTCTGAACGCAAAGATCGAGACCGCCAGCCGGGCCGAGTTGCGTGCGGAACTGCAACAGTTGTTTCAGCGTCTACCCAGATGAAAGTCGTGCTGATCGGCGCACTTCGGGTCTACAAATATCTGGTCAGTCCCTGGCTGGGGACACGCTGCAGGTTTTATCCCAGTTGTTCCGATTATGCAGTTGAGGCCTTACGCAAGCACGGCTTGCTAAAAGGCCTTAGACTTGCCGTCTGGCGCGTGTTGCGCTGTCATCCCTGGAATGACGGCGGGCATGATCCCGTACCCTGATTCCTCAAGTTCAAATTTTCAGCAGAGTCCCACATCATGCAGACGGATTTCAAGCGCATTGTCCTGATGATCATCTTTGGCTTTTCAGTCATGATCTTATGGACAAAATGGACTGCCTACAACGCGCCCAGGCAAACCCCGGTGGCTGCCCAGTCTGGTGTAGCAGCTGGTCAGGCGAATCTGCCCAGCCCGGTTGCTTCGGGAACTGCGGCAAACAATAATGCAACGACACCTGCTCTCCAGAGCGGCGGCATTGCTGCCAATCGCGCAGCTTATGCACAGGCTCCTAAGGTGGTGGTGACAACCCCGACCATGAAAGTGACGGTGTCGGCCCGCGGTGGTGACATTATAGGCGTCGAGCTGCTTAAGCACTGGAAAGATAACAAGAAGGAACAGCACTATCAGCTGCTGCAGGATGAAGGGGATCACTTCTACGTAGCCCGCTCAGGCCTGATCGGCAATGGTTTGCCGAATCATACGACACTGTTTGATATCAAGCCGGTGGTGCGCGAAGGCAATACCCAGGTGCTGCGTCTGACGGCGACTGGCCCTGACGGCGCAACAGTTACCAAGGTCCTGACCTTTACGGATGAGTCCTACAAGGTTGATGTTGGTTACGAAATCAACAATCCAGGCAACAAATCTGTAGATGCCTCAGCCTATTTCGAGCTGGTACGTGATGACAAGCCGCTGGAACATAAGACCGGTCTGTTTGGTGCCGGTAGTACCTTCACCGGCCCGGCCGTGTATACAGAAGAAGGGCGTTTCCAGAAGGTTGATTTCAAGAAGATTGCCGAAGGCAAGGCGGATTATCAGAAGACGGCCAAGGATGGGTGGGTCGCCATGGTCCAGCACTTCTTCGTGGCAGCGTATCTGCCGGTGGCTGGAACACCACACGAATTTTTCATGCGCAAGGTTGATGACGCTGGCGAACTGTTTGGTGCTGGTGTGAAGTTCAAGGTTGACGCGGCTGCCGGTAAGTCTGTGAAATTCATGGTGCCGATGTATGTGGGCCCGCAGGAGCAGAAAAATCTTGAGGCTGTGGCGCCGAATTTCAATCTGGTGGTGGATTACGGTTGGACGACCATCATTGCTCAGCCGCTGTTCTGGGGTTTGGCGAAGATTCACGGCATTCTGGGAAACTGGGGCTGGTCGATTCTGCTGGTGACTTTCCTCATCAAGCTGGTGTTCTTCCCGCTGTCGGCTGCGAGCTATAAGTCGATGGCGAAGATGAAGGAGGTCATGCCGCGTATCAAGGCCCTCCAGGAACGTTATGCCAATGACAAGGTCAAGCAGCAGCAGGCCATGATGGAGCTGTACAAGACCGAAAAGGTGAATCCGGCTGGTGGTTGTCTGCCGATCGCGGTGCAGATGCCTGTTTTCATGGCGCTCTACTACGTGTTGCAGAGTGTGGTGGAAATGCGTCAGGCACCGTGGCTGGGCTGGATTCAGGATTTGTCTTCGCCTGATCCGTATTACATCCTGCCTATCATTATGGGTGTAACGATGCTGGTGCAGACCAAGTTGAATCCGACCCCGGCGGACCCGGTGCAGGCCAAAGTGATGTACCTGATGCCGATTTTCTTTACGGCAATGTTCCTGTTCTTCCCGTCAGGGCTGGTGCTGTACTGGGTACTGAACAATTTCCTGTCCATTCTGCAGCAGTGGTACATCACACGGAAGTACACGAATGTGTCGGCCAAGGCCGCCAGCTGATGTCATCGCTGCCATCGCGACCGCTTCCGGTCGCGGTGGTATCGGCATCGTCAGGCTCTCCGGCCCGGCGCTGGAATCCTGGATTTCCAAATTGTGCGGGCGCACAGTTAGCCCGCGCGTCGCAACACTAGTACCCTTCCTGGATGCAAACGCACAGGCCCTCGATGAGGGCCTGTTGTTGTATTTTCCTGGCCCACATTCCTACACGGGCGAAGACGTTATCGAATTGCAGGGGCATGGCGGCCAGATTGTCATGCAGATGCTGCTCGCGCGTTGTCTTGAACTTGGCGCCCGAATGGCAGCGCCTGGCGAGTTTACGCAACGGGCCTTTCTAAACGGGCGCCTTGATCTTGCCCAGGCCGAAGGTGTTGCCGATCTGATTGAGGCAACAACTGCCGCCGCTGCACGCTCCGCCCTGCGCTCGCTGTCTGGCCGCTTTTCTTCTGAGATTCATGCGTGGCGTGACAAGCTCGTCGATCTGCGCATGCTCGTCGAAGCGACACTCGATTTTCCCGAAGAAGACATTGATTTTCTCGAAGCAGCTCACGCCCATGCTCAATTGGAATCCTTACGTGAAGGATTGCTTGGTATCTTGCGTCGTTCGAAGCAGGGGAGTCTTTTGCGGCGTGGTTTGCGTGTGGTGTTGGCAGGGCAACCGAACGTAGGCAAATCCAGTCTACTGAATCAGCTTTCCGGAGAAGATCGTGCCATCGTCACGGAAGTCGCGGGGACGACGCGCGATGTGTTGCGCGAGGCAATCCAGATTGAGGGTATCCCGCTGCATATTATCGATACGGCGGGTTTGCGGAGTACCGAGGATGTGGTCGAGAAAATCGGTATCGAACGTAGCTGGAAAGAAATCGAGCAGGCTGATGTAGTGGTGCGCATGGTGGATGCTGTAACAGGCATTACCGAGGAAGATCATGAGATTGATGCGCGCTTGCCAGCGGGAATACCTGTGGTATGGGTGTTCAACAAAATAGATCTGGCCGGGCGTGAGCCCGGACGCGAACTTGCAGAGGATGGTGCTACACGGATTTGGCTGGCTGCACGAGAAGGCCTGGGTCTGGATGTGCTGCGCCGTTGTCTTCTTGAAATTGCTGGTTGGGAATCCAATAGTGAGGATGTCTTTCTGGCGCGCGAACGTCACCTGGAATCTTTGCGTAGCGCCATGACGCACGTCGACGAAGCTTTCACTGTTTACGCCCAGACCGACTTGTTGGCTGAAGAGTTGCGGCTAGCTCAGGAAGCGGTGAATATGATTACTGGGGAGTTCGGTGCTGACGATCTTCTCGGGGTTATTTTTTCGAGATTCTGTATTGGCAAGTAAAGGAGACTGGTCATGTCAGAAATTGAAAACCAGCAGCAAGATGCACGCGAGATTTGCAATGAAATCGTTCGTGTCCTGATCGGGTTGGGACTCGACTGGGAAGACAATACAAAAATGCGTGATTTGGCTCGCGAAGCTTTGGCTTTTGATCCTACTCACGCTCCTCATTTAAATCCTGATGAGGTTGAGGCACGGACAAAGCGGAAATTGTTTGGTTTGATTGCATTGATGTTTCGTACCATGCAGGAAGGCGCAGAAACCAATGAAATGATTCATGGCAATGCGGCATGGAAGGCACTCGCAAGAGCCTTATGGGCTGAGAAGGATGTCGCCCGTTAATTGAATTGTTTCACGTGGAACATGGTGCTGGCGTGATTGAATGGTTTTTGCTGGGTGGTGGTGCTTTTTTAGCTGGGCTGGTTGATGCGGTGGTAGGAGGAGGGGGGCTGATTCAGCTCCCCTTATTATTGGCGGTGTTTCCTTCCAGTCCGATTCCAGTCTTGTTTGGCACGAACAAAATTGCGAGCATCTGCGGTACATCTTCCGCAGCATTGCATTACTCACGCAAGGTAGCCATCCCCTATTCGCAGGTAATGCCAGCGGCGCTTGCCGCCCTTGTAGGCTCTGCAATTGGCGCAGCAGTCGTATCCTTCCTTCCGAATCAGGCACTACGTCCCATAGTGTTATTGATGTTGCTTGTGATTGGCAGCTACACATACCTGAAGCCTGATTTCGGATCCCGTAGCGATCATTCCCCTGTATGGAGCCGGCCTTTGCTGCTCGCAGGGATGGTGGGAATCTGTCTTGGATTTTATGATGGATTTTTTGGACCGGGTACAGGAAGCTTTCTGATTTTTGCCTTTGTCCGCCTGTTCGGGATGGATATGTTGCATGCCTCGGCTTCGGCAAAAGTTGTCAATCTGGCGACAAATCTCGGGGCACTGGCGTACTTTCTTTTGCATCACGGGGTGATGTGGGAGATTGGTCTGCTGATGGCAATTGCCAACGTAGCGGGTGCCCAGGTGGGCACCCATCTGGCTGTACGCCATGGCAATCGGTTTATACGTTATCTGCTGTTGACTGTGGTCTTTGTTCTGATTCTCAAGCTAGGCTGGGATGTTTGGTTGCATTAAGCAGCTCAAAACAGTCGGTTGTTTCACGTGAAACAACCGACTGTTTTGTTTTTGAGAACTTATACAGATCTACCCACAACTTATTCACAGGCTATCCACTAGGCTCGAAAGTTTGTGCAGCGTATCATTGCCCCTTCGTTTTTCCGTTCTTTAATGACCAATGCTCCATCCTGAACGCTTCGATGTCATTGTGGTCGGTGGCGGTCACGCTGGTACCGAAGCCGCGTTAGCTGCTGCCCGCACTGGCTGCAAAACCCTGTTGCTTACCCATAATATCGAGACGCTCGGTCAGATGAGCTGCAATCCTTCCATTGGGGGAATTGGCAAAGGGCATCTGGTCAAGGAAGTTGATGCGCTGGGTGGTGCCATGGCCCAGGCAACCGACGAAGCCGGTATCCAGTTTCGCATCCTGAATGCCAGCAAAGGGCCGGCAGTACGTGCCACGCGCGCGCAGGCAGATCGTATTCTGTACAAGGCAGCTATCCGCCGTCGCCTTGAAAACCAGACCAATCTGACACTGTTTCAGCAGGCTGTGGATGATCTCACGCTGTCTGGTGATCGCGTCACGGGTGTGGTGACCCAGATTGGTCTGCGGTTTGAGGCTGCCACCGTGGTGCTGACCGCGGGAACCTTCCTGAATGGCCTGATCCATGTAGGGCTGGAACACTATTCCGGTGGTCGTGCCGGGGACCCGCCGGCGATTACCCTGTCACAGCGTCTGCGTGAACTGTCTCTGCCGGCTGGGCGTCTCAAGACAGGAACGCCACCGCGTCTGGATGGCAAGACAATCAACTTTGAGGTGATGCAGCAGCAGCATAGCGATGATCCGATGCCTGTGTTTTCCTTTCTTGGGAATGTCTCCCAGCACCCGGCCCAGTTGCCGTGCTGGGTGACGCATACCAATGAGCAGACCCACGATATCATCCGTGCCAACCTGGATCGCTCGCCGATGTATACGGGCGTGATCGAAGGTGTCGGGCCACGTTACTGCCCTTCCATCGAAGACAAGATTCACCGTTTTGCCGGTCGCGACAGTCACCATGTATTCCTCGAACCGGAAGGTCTGACGACGCACGAGATCTATCCGAACGGGATCTCCACCTCGCTGCCTTACGATGTGCAACTGGCGATCGTGCATAGCATCAAGGGTCTTGAGAACGCCCACATCCTGCGGCCTGGCTATGCCATCGAATATGATTTCTTTGATCCGCGCAATCTCAAGAGCAGCTTTGAAACCAAGACCATCGAAGGTCTCTTCTTTGCTGGCCAGATCAACGGTACGACAGGTTATGAAGAGGCCGCTGCGCAAGGCTTGCTGGCAGGTGTGAATGCTGCGCTGAAAGCGCAGGGCAAGGCGGCCTGGTGTCCGTCGCGGGCAGAAAGCTATATCGGGGTGATGGTCGATGATCTGATCACCCTGGGTGTCACCGAGCCGTACCGGATGTTTACCTCGCGCGCTGAATATCGTCTGTCGCTGCGGGAGGACAACGCGGATCTGCGTCTGACCGAGCAGGGCAGGCAACTGGGTCTTGTCGACGATCAACGCTGGGCCGAATTTAGCGCTAAACGTGACGCCATCGAGCACGAAACCGCCCGTTTGCGGGTTACCTGGGCGGTGCCGCACAAGTTGGTGGCAGGCGAGGCACAGGCGATTTTTGGTCAGGAACTCGAACGCGAATACCGTTTCTTTGATCTCCTGCGCCGCCCTGGGATGACTTATGCGCGCCTGATGGAGTTATCCACAGCGCCGCAAGATCCCGCGATTGACCCCCAGGTGGTTGAGCAGGTAGAGATTTCTGCGCGTTACCAGGGATATATCGAGCGTCAGCGCGATGAAGTGGAGCGTCTGAGCGGGCAGGAAACACGCGCTCTGCCGGCAGACCTTGATTATTCACAAGTTGTCGGTCTGTCGCGCGAGGTGCAGCAAAAGCTCGCCCAGCATCGCCCGGAAACACTTGGGCAGGCGTCCCGAATCCAGGGTGTGACGCCGGCAGCGATTGCCCTATTGCTGGTGCATTTGAAAAAACGTGAATATCAGCGCGCTGCGCATACGGAGGATGGCGCATGAGTGCAGCCGAACGTCTGGCACAAGGTATTGCCAAACTGGGTCTATCGCTGGATGCAGCGACACAGGAACGGCTCCTGGCCTATGGTGCCCTGTTGATGAAGTGGAACAAGGTCTACAACCTTAGCGCTATCCGCGATGAAAACGCGATGGTCGATCTGCATCTGCTGGATTCTCTGGCAATATTGCCCCATGTCGATTTTCCGGCAATTGCGGATATTGGTAGTGGCGGGGGGCTGCCGGGTATTCCGCTGGCGATATGCCGCCCGCAGATGGCGGTGACACTGGTTGAAACTGTTGGCAAGAAAGCCAGTTTCCTGCAGCAGGTGCGTATCGAACTGGGCCTTCCCAATCTCACCGTACACAATCTGCGTGTCGAAAACCTGAAGCCCGCCGAGCTTTTTCCTGCGGTGATTTCGCGGGCATTTGCGAGTATCGAGGATTTCGTCACGCTTACCGAGCATCTCGCCGGACCAGACGGTCTTTGGCTGGCAATGAAGGGCGTGTATCCTCAGGAGGAACTCGCCGCAATGCCCAAGGCGTTTACCTTGCGCAACACCCATCGTCTGCATGTTCCTGGTGTCGATGCAGAACGACATCTTCTGTTTATTTCCCGGACCTGAACCATGGCTCGCATATTCGCTGTTGCCAATCAGAAAGGTGGCGTAGGCAAGACCACCACCACCGTCAATCTTGCCGCTGCACTGGTCAAGCATGGACAGCGCGTTCTTCTTGTGGATCTGGATCCACAGGGAAACGCCACAATGGGTTCCGGAATTGACAAGCGCTCTGTGCCGGGCACTGTGTATCAAGTCCTGATCGGTCAGGCTTCGGTCACCGAGGCCCGTGTATTCTCGGAAGCCGGTGCTTTTGATGTCCTCGCGGCAAACCGCGAACTGGCCGGTGCCGAAGTCGAACTGGTGCAGGTGGATAACCGTGAAGGGCGCCTCAAGGAAGCCCTGGCGCTGGTGGATGCGAATTACGATTTCATCCTGATCGATTGCCCGCCAAGCCTCTCAATGCTGACCCTGAATGGTCTGTGTGCCGCCCACGGTGTGGTGATCCCGATGCAGTGCGAGTACTACGCACTGGAAGGGCTTTCCGATCTGGTCGCCACGATCAAGCAGGTACACGGCAAGCTCAACCGCGATCTCAAGATCATCGGTTTGCTGCGTGTCATGTTCGATCCGCGCAGCACCCTGTCGCAACAGGTTTCCGCACAGCTCGAAGCACACTTTGGCGGCAAGGTTTTCAATGCCATCATCCCGCGCAATGTGCGTCTGGCTGAAGCACCTTCGCATGGATTGCCCGGTGTGGTTTTTGACCCCATGTCGAAGGGGGCGCTGGGCTACCTTTCGTTTGCTGCCGAAATGATCGACCGGATCAAGACTCTCTGAGTGAACTGAAAACATGACGCCTCCAAAAATGAAAGGCCTCGGCCGTGGCCTGGAAGCACTCCTCGGCACGGACGCCACGACGCCAACGGACTCCAGCAATCTGACCACACTCGCGGTCGGGCTCCTGCAGCCGGGCAAATACCAGCCGCGTACGCGCATGGATGCCGGCTCCCTTGAGGAACTGGCGGCTTCTATCCGTGCCCAGGGGCTGATGCAGCCGATCATCGTGCGCCCCATCGGGGCAGGTCGTCACGAGATCATTGCCGGGGAACGCCGCTGGCGGGCTGCACAGATTGCCGAACTGACCGAGGTGCCGGTGATCGTCCGGGAAATTCCGGATGAAGCTGCGCTGGCCATGTCGCTGATTGAAAACATCCAGCGTGAAGATCTCAATCCGCTTGAAGAAGCCACAGGTATTCAACGGCTTATCGACGAATTTGGCATGACTCACCAGCAGGCTGCGGATGCTGTGGGGCGGTCGCGTCCGGCCACGTCGAATCTGCTGCGCCTTCTGAATCTGCCCAAACCGGTGCAGGAATTCCTGATGGCAGGGGATATCGAGATGGGTCATGCGCGCAGTCTGCTGTCGCTCGAGCCGGCAGATCAGATCCTGGTTGCCAACCAGGTGATTGCCAAACGGCTTTCCGTGCGCGAAACGGAAAAGCTTGTGAATCATCGCCTCAAGCCCCAGGAAGACAGCCGGAAGGCCAAACCGGATGCGGATCGTGATGTGCTGCGCCTGCAGGAAGAGCTTTCCGACAAGATCGGTGCAGTGGTCAATATCAAGGCCAACAAGAAAGGTGCAGGGACTCTGGTGATTGAATTCGCGAGTCTGGACCAGCTGGATGGCCTCATCACGCGCATCGGTGGATAAGTGACGAGGCATCCCTGATCATATCGGGGATGCCTCGTCACAGCAGGGGAAGGGTATATTTCCTCCACAACTTATCCCTGACTTATTCAGGATTTGTCCAAAGCTTATCCACATAGTCCCAGGGGCGGCAAGCATGCATGAAGTCCACAATCTTCTCGCTGCGCTGCCTGCAGCAGGATCCTCAGAGCATCTTCAGGTGCTTCTGGCACGTGCGGATCTGCGTGTCGAACGCATCATTTCCGACGGCCAGATCAGCCCGCCCGGATTCTGGTACGAGCAGCCTGAAGATGAATGGGTGCTGGTGTTGCAGGGGGCAGGCAGCATTGAATATGCGGATGGCCGCCGGGTGGCTCTGGGCAGCGGTGACAGTCTGCTGATTCCGGCGCACTGTCGCCATCGTGTCGCCGAAACGGCAGCGCGCACCGTGTGGCTGGCAATCTTCTGCGTGCCCGAATCATCATGATATCCACAGGCCGGCGTGAAACTCCGGGCATAGTTTGTAGCAAGTTTTTGGGCCTTGGGTTTTGGCTCTGGGCAAGCCTGGCTTGTGCGGAAATTCCCTTGCAGAATGATCCTCTGCATGACTGGAAACTGACCCTGCCTGTGGATAACGATCAGGATGGCAAGGCCGATGAAGTGACGAAGCTCGCCGGGTACGAGAATATTCCCTGGTTCAGGAGAACTCCGCAGGGGATTGTCTTTCGTGTGCCAGCCGGTGGAGCGCGAACCAGTGATGCCACCGCCTTTGCGCGTAGCGAGCTGCGCGAGATGGCTGGGCCGCGAATACCCGCGGCCTGGGATTGTCTTGCCGCCACACGCCGCATGGACATACGCCAGAGCCTGTTGCATACGACCACGGCGAAACCGGAAGTGGCCATCGGGCAGATCCACGATGCCCGCAACGACAATCTGATGATCAAGTATGTCGGGCCTCCGGACGCCAATGGCGAGCACGATACGGGGCGTGTCGAGGTCTCTGTGAATAACGCCGCACAACATGACTTGCTGGATGCGGCATATGTACTGGGGCAGACCATGCAGATTACGGTGCGCGCCGAACACGGGCGGCTTGAGGTGAATTACCACAATCTGCAGAGTGGCGCCGAGCGCACTGTTGTTGCACAGCTGGATGCGGCTTCTATTGTGGGTGCCTGCTATTTCAAGGCGGGTCTCTATATCCAGGCTTGCAGCAGCACGGATATGGCTGGCAAGCCCAATCCGGTGTGCCGCAAAAAAGCCTGGCCGGAGCGCCGTTATGACGCGCCGGAAGCCTGGGCTGAACTCCTCATCAGCGATCTGGTGCTGCACTGATCCTCTGTCAGTTTGCTGCGCCGGATGGATACCTTAGCCACGCACGAGATGATGACACGCCAGACGCTGCTCGCCATGGCTTTGTTCCCCGCTGCCCAGCAGCTTGAAACCGTGTCTCTCGAAGAAGCTACGGGCTGGCTCACTGGCGTCTACAGTGATCTTTTTGGCGCCCATTGCGGCTGCAAGATCGAGCAGATCCGTGAGTATCAGGCTGGCGACGCCACGGCGATTGCAGCCCGGTGCGGTAAACAACAGATCGACATGGCCAGGTACGAGAATGCCGCCGAAACCGACGATGCCGCCATCCACATCACAGGCTACGCGTACCCAGGCTTCCTGCAGGCGTTTTTCCCAGGCCGCGCTATCGTCAGCCGCAGCAGCCCAGGCTGCGCATTGCGCGGCCGAATAAACACTGCCGGCTGTGTCCAGTATTGCGTCGCGATAAATGCCTGCCAGCGCTGCGGCATCAGTGGGGCGGTAATCGCGTGTCGCAAACGCGGAATCGTTCATTTCTTCCATGGGGTCTGAAAATTGCCTGAATTGGGTGGCCACTATGCCAGAAAACGTTCCAGCAGATCATTGAGAAAGCGCTGACCGAGCAGGGTTGGGCGCAGGGTGCCATCCTCAATCTGCAGCAGCCCATCCTGGCGTGCCCTGATCAGCGGAGCTTCGATTCTTTCCAGTGGTAGACCGGTGCGCTCCTGAAAAAGCGTCAGCGGTACGCCTTCCGTCAGGCGCAGCGCATTCATCATGAATTCGAAGGGGCGTTCGTCTTCCCTGACGTCATGCTGTTCCTGGATGAAATCACCCAGCGAGCCGCGTTCCAGGTAGGTGGCGGGATGTTTGTGGCGCATCTGGCGGTGAATGCCGGTGTGATCGCTGAGTTTGCCGTGGGCACCGGCGCCGATTCCCAGATAGTCGCCGTAACGCCAGTAATTCAGATTGTGCCGGCAGCGATGGCCCGGGCGGGCAAAGGCCGATGTCTCGTAATGGTCGTAGCCAGCCGCACTCAGGTGGCTTTCGAGCATGTCCTGGATATCCGCGGCGAGATCCGGGTCCGGCAGTTCCGGTGGGCTGCGGTGAAATAGCGTGTTGGGTTCCAGGGTGAGCTGGTAATTCGATAGATGCGGTGGCGCAAACGCCAGTACGGCTTCCAGGTCTTCACGTGCCTGCTGCAGCGTCTGGCCGGGCAGGGCATGCATCAGGTCGGCGTTCCAGGTGGCAAAGTGCGTAGCTGCAGCTTCGAGCGCGGCGATGGCTTGGGTGCGGTCATGAATGCGTCCCAGAGCTAGCAGATGATCGGGGTTGAGGCTCTGGATGCCCACTGAAACACGCGTGATGCCGGCGGCACGGAAGGCGCTGAAACGGCCAGTGTCCACGGTGCCGGGATTGGCCTCCAGAGTGATCTCGGCATCTGCTTCGAAAGGCAACAGGGCACGCATCGCATCAAGCAGGCGTGCCAGGGCGTCTGGCGAGAGCAGGCTGGGAGTGCCGCCACCGATGAACATGGCGTGCACGCGGCGCCCCCAGATAGCGGGCAGGGCCGCCTGCAGATCGGCGAGGAGGGTATCCACATAGGCCTGCTCCGGAATGCCTTCATCGCGCACCGAGTGCGAATTGAAATCGCAGTACGGGCACTTGCGCACGCACCATGGAAAATGCACATAGACGGTGAGTGGCGGAGGTGCAGCCAGGGCCGGGCCGCTGGAGGCATTGCTGCGTGGCAGGATGGGAATGGTGCGGGACATGGCAGGCGGATCAGCTGTGACCTTCCATGATACCGCCTGCCGGGTTGTGTATGAGTGTGTCGAACCATGTCCCGCCTCCGTACATAAGGGAAAACGCGTTTCACCGCGCAAAAGATCACACCATGCTGACCGTTAACGCTGTTGAAATGATTCGGCTTTACGGGAAGGGCAGCATGGTGGCAGCTGGAACTTTGAAAGCACCGGATGAATTGACGATTCAGCGGATCAGGGATTTTGGAACCGAACTGATGGCGTTATTACACACCGGGAATCCCCTCAGCGTGGATCTGTCGACTGTTCAACGTCTGGATACCGCGGGCCTGCAATTGCTTGTGCAGGCACGGCGCGAAGCATGCCGTGCAGGCGTGCATCTGGAACTTGCCAGGCCGGCGCCCATCGTGGTCGAAACGTTTCAATTCTGCGGTCTAGCCGGAGAGCTTGAATTGCCGGCATGAGCGTGACTGGGAGAGAAGGGCATGGCACAGCAGCCACAAGAAATTGTGACGATGTTCATGACGGACGCAGCAGAGCTGCTGGATAAACTCGAAAGTGGTTTGCTTGCGCTGGAACACAATGCGCAGGACCACAACGTGCTCGACGACATCTTCCGCAATATGCACACCATCAAGGGGAATGCCGCCGTCGTGCGTCAGGGCGAGATAGAGTGGTTTGCGCATGTAGCCGAAAGTGTGCTGATGCGCCTGCGCAATGGTGCACTGAATCCGGATGGCGAGCTGATCTCGGTATTTCTGGCTTGTTGCGATCATCTGCGCTTTCTGGTGAGTCAGGCTGGCTTTGGTCACCAGATCAGTCCGCATTTTGCGAATGCCGACCGCACCCAGCTGATCGGCCTGCTGGTGGCCTACCTTGGAGAGGACGTGGATCTGCCGCTGCAGCCTGAAGCAGGTCTGACTCCTGGTGGCACGGCTACCACCTGGCATCTATCCCTGAGTTTCTCCTCGGGAGTGCTGCTGCGCGGCATGGACCCGCTTGATTTCATCCGTCACCTCTCAAGTGTCGGGCGCATCATTGCCGTTACCGTCAATACGGAGAAGCTTCCTGCAGCCGATTACGATCCGGAAAACTGCTACCTGGGATTCGAAGTTGACCTGGATTCCCCGGCGGATCGCCAGAGTATCGAAGATGTGTTTTCCTTCATGGGGGTGGAATGTGCGCTGGTCCTCACGCCACCGCCGGCGTATGTGGATAACTATGTGAAACGTATCGAATCGGTGCCGGATGATCTGCAGACTGGCGAGATGCTCATGCGTGTCGGCGCACTAACGCCAAATGAGCTGGATCGTGGCCTGCGCCAGCAGCGCAGTGGCACATCAAATCGCCGCCAGCTGGGGGATATTCTTGTCGAGGATGGCGTGGTGGCACCCGAAGTCATTCAGGCCGTGTTGTTGCGCCAGGATGAAATCAAACTCTCTGTATTGGGTGAGTCCCAGCAACTCCGGGTGCCCGTTGAAGAACTTGATCAGCTCGCCAGCCTGCTCGATTCCGCGCTGCAATCCCTGCTCGGGTTGAGCGTGCGCAGCACCTCGGTGACACCGGCGGAAATCCTGGCTCTGCGCACTGTCGTGGAAAAAGCGCAGGCGCAGACGGAAAGACTGCGCACCACCCATTTCCACGAACTGTTCCGGCGCCTGCATCGTGCGGTGCGCGACGCCGGCGTGGAGCTTGGCAAGCGTGTTGATCTGCTGGTCTCAGGTGGCGAGATTGCCCTGGATAGGTCGGTGGCCGTGCTGCTGGCGGACATGCTCATGCATCTGCTGCGCAATGCCGTCGACCATGGCATCGAAACCCCGGTGCAACGGGGCAGGCTTGGCAAGTCCATGCAGGGTACGTTGTCGGTGCAGGCACGTGAGGACGGTGAGGATCTGGTCTTCACGGTCAGCGACGATGGCGCCGGTATTGATCCCGAACAGGTACGGGAGGTGGCTGTGGCCTGTGGCAAGCTCAGCGCCGATGCCCATCCGGAACCGCAGGCTCTGTACGCAATGCTCTTCGATTCGGGGTTTTCCACCACCCCCAAGGCCAACTACTACTCAGGGCGCGGGGTAGGGTTGGATGTAGTACGTGAGACCGTAGCGATTCTGGGGGGCGATATCATTCTCACGAGCCAGCTCGGCAAGGGCACACGTTTCGAGATCCGCCTGCCACGTGAGCCGAATGGCGGCTATGTGCATATTCCCAGAGTGCGCACACAAAACTCTGCCGCCGCATGAGGGCACCTCAATATGACAAGTAGTGGTGGTGGCCCGATCAAGGTGCTGATTGTTGACGATTCATTGCTCGTGCGCAGTGTTGCCCGGCAGATTCTGGCTGCCCAGCCCGACCTGCGTGTGCTGGATACGGCAATTGATCCTCTGTACGCGATGCAGTCGATGAGTCGCGAGTGGCCGGATGTGATCGTCCTGGACATCCAGATGCCACGCATGGATGGCATCACCTTCCTGAAAAAGATCATGGCCGAGCATCCCACGCCGGTGGTGATCTGCTCGACTCTGGTGGGGGATGGCGCGCAGCTTGGTGTCGATGCCTTGGCAGCCGGTGCGGTAAGTCTTATCACCAAGCCCAAGGCAGGGGTGGCCGAATTCTTCAATGATGAAAGCGACAGCATTGTGGCTGCTGTGCGCGCAGCGGCGCGTGCGAATCCGGCGCGCTTGCGGCAGATTCAGCAGAGCCTGCGTCCGGGTGTGGATAAAACTGTGAGTAAAGTGCCGCGTGGCGGCATTTCCACGGTCGGCTCCGGGCGGGTGATTGCCATGGGCGCCTCTACCGGCGGCACTACCGCGCTCGAAGTGGTGATGCGTGAATTGCCTACGGATCTGCCAGGCATCGTCGTCGTCCAGCATATGCCACCTGGGTTCTCTAGAAAATTTGCCGATCGCCTCAATCGCGATGTTACCCTCGAATTCGTCGAGGCCAGCAATGGTCAGCGTGTCGAGTCAGGTCTTGCGCTGCTGGCGGAAGCCGGCAAGCAGATGCGCCTGCAGCGGGCCGGGCAGGGGTATTCGGTGGAAGTGGTGGATGGCCCGGTGATCAATCGCCATCGGCCCTCTGTCGACTGTCTCTTCGATTCGGTGGCCAAGGTAGCCGGCCGGAATGCCCTGGGCATCATCATGACCGGTATGGGTGACGATGGCGCACTCGGGATGCGGCAGATGTTCGATGCCGGCGCCATGACAATTGCCGAAGCGGAAGAGACCTGTGTGGTGTTCGGCATGCCACGCTGTGCAATTGAGCGTGGCGGCGTACACGAGGTGCTGCCTGTGCATAAGATTGCTGCCAGGATCGTGGCCTGGGCACGCGGCGTTGCCGCGCCCCAGTAATCAGCGGTTCAGCGCGCAGTCATCTGGCGCAGGCGCCGGATGCGTTCCTGTGTTGGCGGGTGCGTCGAGAACAGGCCTGCCAGATCACTACCCGAGAGCGGGTTCATGATCATCATCTGCCCGGTCTCCGGATGGGCCTGGGCTGTCACCATCGGGATGCCTTTCGCATAGTGTTCGATTTTCAGGAGCGCATCGGCAAGGGCATTCGGATCGCCACTGATCTGGGCACCACCGGCATCGGCTTCGTATTCGCGGGCCCGCGAGATTGCCATCTGGATCAGCATGGCAGCAATAGGCGCGAGGATGGCGACGAGAATCGAGGCGATCGGGTTCACCGGACGGCCTTCCTCATCGCGCCCACCGAAAAACATCGCAAAGTTGGCCAACGCGGAAATCGCCCCGGCCATGGTCGCGGAGATCGTCGAGATCAGGATGTCGCGGTGCTTCACGTGGGCCAGTTCATGTGCCATCACGCCACGCAGCTCGCGCTCGCTGAGCATCTCAAGAATACCCGTGGTGGCAGCCACGGCAGCATGCTCGGGATCGCGCCCGGTGGCAAAGGCGTTTGGCTGTGCCTCGTTGATGATGTAGACGCGGGGCATTGGCAGACCGGCCCGCTGCGAGAGATCCCGCACCATGTTGTAGAGGTAGGGCGAGCTGGCCGCGCCGACTTCCTGGGCGTTGTACATCGACAACACCATCTTGTCGGAGAACCAGTAGGAGAAGAAGTTCATTCCTCCCCCGAGAACCAGTGCCAGGATCATCCCGCTCTTGCCGCCAATGACCAGCCCGACCGCGCCGAACAAGGCGACGATAGCTGCCATGAGTATCGTTGTCTTGACCCAGTTGAACATGTTGCAAACCTGCCTTCTTGATTGGACGCGCGCTTATGCACGCACCTTCTTAGATGGAGGCTGGGGCAAAAGATTCAAGCACAGGGGTTTACGAAAAAAAATCATAAACCCTTGTTTTGCAGGCGCCCGACCACTGACTGCCCAGCTTCATTATCGCGCACCAGATCATGGGCGGGGTTTAAGCCTGAGCCGGTTCGGGTAGCGCAAACTGTTGCCCCGCCTTGAGGGGAAAACCGCGCAGGAATTCTCCGGCGGCCAGACGTTTCCCCCCGGCCTTCTGCAACGCTGTCAGGCGCAATGCCCCCGACCCGCAGGCGACCACAACACCTTCCGCATCTGCGGCAAGAATCTCGCCAGGAGTACCGCTACCGATAGTGGCATGGCCTGCCCACAATTTGAGCGGATTGCCGTCAATACTGGCGGCTCCTCCCGGGAAGGGCGTGAAGGCTCGCAGTTTGCGCGCCAGCACCTCGGCATCAAGGCGGAAGTCGAGTGCTGCTTCGGCCTTGTCGATCTTGTGCGCATAGGTGACGCCTTCCTCGGGTTGCGGAGTGGCCTGCAGCGGACCCGCGGCGAGCCTGTGGAGAACTTCGACGATCATCTCGCCACCCAAAGCGGCCAGCCTGTCATGCAGGCTCGAAGTGGTGTCGGTGGTGGCAATCGGCAGGCTGCGGCCAAGGATCATCGGGCCGGTATCGAGTCCGGCTTCCATCTGCATGATGGTGATGCCGCTTGCCGAGTCACCTGCCTCGATTGCCCGGTGGATCGGTGCCGCACCACGCCAGCGCGGCAGTAGCGAGGCGTGGATGTTCAGACAACCGTGGCGCGGAATGTCCAGCACCACCTGCGGCAGGATCAGTCCGTAGGCCGCCACCACCAGCACATCCGGCGCACAGGCTCTAAGATGGGCCTGCTGTTCTTCGGTGCGGAGCCGCTCAGGCTGATCCACTTTTATGCCATTGGCAAGTGCCACCTGTTTGACAGGGCTGGCCTGCAGCTGCATGCCACGCCCCGCCGGGCGATCCGGCTGGGTGAGTACCAACGGAACCTCAAACCCTTCTGCGAGAATGGCTTTGAGGGCGGTGGCGGCGAATTCGGGAGTACCGGCAAAGGCAATCTTCATGGCTGGCCCTGGATCACGGAGAGTCGGAAACCTCGAATTCTACGCTGAAGCGAAAAATTCGCCGGATCAAAACCCTATCGCCTTCATTGTCTGCGGAATTCTCTGTATGATCACCCTACCTACAGAGAATCCAGACCCCAGGCAACCAGATGCTGAAAAAGCACGTTACCAGCCTGTTGAGGGTCGCATTGTGTGCATTGTTCATTCATGCGCTCATGCCTGCCCTTGCGCACATCGCCGACACCGGCCACGGTGGGCGTGCTGTTGTCCACAGCACGGCGACCAGCCTGAGTTTCGCCCGCGCTTCCGACGAGGATGGTTCCTCGCATTTCCCTGTATCCAGAACTCATCTGGCAGGCATAGATACTCCAGATAACGCTGCGCTGCAGCCTGCAACAGCAGCGCGTGGCTTTGACGATTTTGCTGCGCCCCCTGCGGTGTTTCCGGAAGCGGCTGTGCCGGCGATTTCTCCGCCCTGGCAACCCGGGCCGCCGCGTGCGCCACCGCAGCGTGGTGTTGAGGCCTGACAGATTGTGATCTCCCGGGTGGCTGCGTGCCGTGCCCGCTCTCCTCAGGTTTCCAGAGCGAAGGAAACCGTCGTTTCACCGAGGTACCGAAATGGAAACAGTGACAGCCGGCAGTGCCAATACTGCCAGCGGACAGCCCCGCCGCTTCTGGGGACGCAAGTCCCTGCGCCGCGAAATCGTGATTGTGTTGTTGATCAAACTTGCTTTGATCATGGGTATCAAGATGGTCTTTTTCAGCCATCCCTTGAGCCAGCAGGAGACGCAGAACCGTCTGGAAAACATGCTGGCAGGCTCTTCGCAAACGTCCGAGCCACCCGCGCCGCCCGTATCCCATTCAAATAGTATGGAGTAACCATGGTTTTAGATGAATCAGTTGTAAGCTTGTCGCGGCTGCAGTTTGCCGCGACGGCCCTCTATCACTTCCTGTTTGTGCCGCTGACCCTGGGCATGTCGTTCCTGCTGGCCATCATGGAAACCGTGTATGTGATGACCGGCAAGGAAATCTATCGCGACATGGTCAAATTCTGGGGCAAGCTTTTCGGCATCAACTTTGCCCTGGGTGTGACCACCGGTCTGACGATGGAATTCCAGTTCGGCACGAACTGGGCGTATTACTCGCATTATGTGGGTGACATTTTCGGGGCGCCGCTCGCAATCGAAGGGATGGTGGCCTTCTTCCTCGAATCCACCTTCGTGGGCCTGTTTTTCTTTGGTTGGGACAGAATGCACAAGGTGACGCACATGTGTGTCACCTATCTGGTGGCTATTGGCTCCAATCTGTCGGCCTTGCTGATCCTGATTGCCAACGGCTGGATGCAGAACCCCGTGGGTTCCCATTTCAACCCCGTGACGATGCGCATGGAGATGACAAACTTTGCCGACATCGTGTTCAATCCGGTGGCTCAGGCCAAGTTCGTGCATACCCTGAGTGGCGGGTATGTGACCGGGTCGGTGTTCGTGCTGGGTGTCAGCGCCTGGTATCTGCTCAAGGGGCGTGATATCCAGTTCGCCCGCCGTTCCTTCCGCATCGCCGCCGGGTTTGGTCTGGCGGCAGCTCTGTCGGCCATCGTGCTGGGTGATGAGTCTGGCTACAACGTTGCCGAAAGCCAGCAGAGCAAGATGGCGGCAATCGAGGCCATGTGGAAGACCGAGCCGGCTCCCGCGAGTCTGACCCTGTTTGGCTTTCCCGACGAAGAGACGCAGACCACACATGCCGAGATCAGCATTCCGTGGGTGGCCGGTCTGATCGGCACACGCTCCACTGACAAGATCATTCCTGGCATCGACATGCTGACTGCGCAGAACGCCCAACGCATCGACCGCGGCGTGGTGGCTGTGAAGCTGCTTGAAGCGCTGCGCAAGGATCCGCAGAACAAGGATCTGCTCGACAGGTTCAATTCCGTCCAGGCGGATCTGGGCTATGGGCTGCTGCTCAAGAAGTATGTGGCGGACGTCAGCCAGGCAACACCTGAAATGAAAGCCGCTGCCGTGCGCGACACCATTCCGCATGTGGCTCCGCTGTTCTGGGGCTTCCGCTTGATGGTCGGCCTTGGCATCAGCTTCCTGGCGCTGTTCCTGGTGTCGTTCTATTTCTCGGCGCGCAACACCTTCATGGAAAAGAAGTGGCTGCTCAAATGGGCCGTATGGGGAATTCCTTTGCCCTGGATTGCCTGTGAGCTGGGCTGGTTCGTCGCGGAGTATGGCCGTCAGCCCTGGACCATCCACGGCGTGTTGCCGACGCATCTGTCGACGTCGACGCTGAGTGCCGGCAGCCTGTGGTTCTCTCTCGGCGGCTTCGTGTTCCTGTACACGGCGCTGCTGATTGCCGAGATGTTCCTGATGTTCAAGTACGCACGCCTGGGGCCGTCCGCCCTGGGGACCGGCAAGTACGATCTCGAAACCGCCGCCGCAAAGGGAGTCTGAAATGCTTGATTACGCAGTTCTGAAATTCATCTGGTGGCTGCTCGTCGGTGTGCTGCTGCTGGGTTTTGCCGTCATGGACGGTCACGACATGGGCGTCGGCACGCTGCTGCCCTTTATCGGGCGCAAGGATGAAGAGCGCCGCGTGCTGCTCAACAGCGTCGGGCCGCATTGGGAAGGCAACCAGGTGTGGTTCATCACGGCCGGCGGGGCAATTTTTGCTGCCTGGCCACTGATTTATTCGACGGCTTTCTCAGGTTTCTATTTCGCGATGCTGGCCGTGCTGTGGGCGCTGTTTTTCCGCCCGGTCGGTTTCGATTACCGCAGCAAGCTGGCGAGCCCGACTTGGCGCAATGCCTGGGACTGGGGCATCTTCGTCGGCAGTGCCGTGCCCGCACTGGTGTTCGGGGTGGCCTTTGGCAACGTGATCCAGGGCGTGCCTTTCCACTTTGATGACACCATGCTGGTGTTCTACACCGGCAGCTTCTGGGCACTCTTCAACCCCTTCGCGCTCTTGACGGGGGTGATCAGTCTGGCGATGCTTGTCGCGCATGGTGCAAATTACCTGCTGGTGCGTACCGAAGGGGTGATCCGTGAACGTGCCCGTGTGGCTTCGCTGGGCGCCACCGTGATCATGCTTGTCGGGTTTGCCGTGGCCGGGGTGATGGTGGCGGGAATGCAGGGCTACGTCATCACCTCGGTGGTAAATCCGGATGCGGCGCTGAATCCCCTGAACAAGACGGTGGTGCAACAGGCCGGTGCCTGGCTCAACAACTACCACACCTATCCGCTGACCATCGCGATTCCGGTGCTGGCATTTGTGGGTGGGCTGGCCAGTCTGTTCTTTGCCGCCCGGCGTTGTGGCGTGGCTGCTTTTGTAGCCACGGCAGTGGCCGAGTTCGGCATCATCTTCACGGCAGGCGTGTCGATGTTCCCGTTCGTGCTGCCTTCGTCCTCGGATCTGGCAAACAGTCTCACCGTGTGGGATTGCGTGTCCAGCCACCGCACCCTGGGCGTCATGTTCTGGGTCGCCCTGGTGATGACACCGGTGATCATTCTCTATACCAGCTGGGCTTATCGCGTCATGCGCGGGCCGGTCACGGTCGAGCACATCCGTGCCACCGACCATACGAGTTATTGATTAAGGAGTCGCAAGATGTGGTATTTCTGCTGGATTCTCGGAATCGGTTTTGCCGTCCTGCTGGCCGTTGTAAACGCTCTGTGGCTTGAGTCACAGGACAGTCGCGACGCTGCTGGCGACAAGTAAGCCCTGACGGGCTGCCTGAGGGGATGGAATATCCCTTTCAGGCTGCCTGCGTCAGTACCAGAAGCGGAACCAGGGCCTGCCCGAAAGGCTAAGCCGTGATCCTTGCCCGTTTGGCCAATTTGCTCTTGATGCGGTTCTGCTTGAGCTGCGAAAGATACTCGACGAACACCTTGCCATCGAGGTGATCCATCTCGTGCTGCACGCACACGGCGAGCAGCTCGTCAGCATCAAATTCAAAAGGTTTGCCGTTGATGTCGAGCGCACGCACGCGGATATTTGCCGCGCGCCGGACGACATCGTAGATCCCCGGTACGGAAAGGCAGCCTTCCTCGCATTCCTGCTCGCCATCGCGTTTCAGGATCTCCGGGTTGATCAATACCAGCAGTTTGCTTTTGTCCTCGGAGACATCAATCGTGATGACTCTTTCATGGACATCGACCTGCGTTGCGGCCAGTCCGACGCCTGGAGCGGCGTACATGGTTTCGGCCATGTCCTGTACCAGCTGGCGGATACGAGCGTCGACCTGGGCGACCGGTTTGGCCCGTGTATGCAGACGCGGGTCGGGAAAATGGATGATGGGCAACAGCGCCATTTGTCAGAAAAACCCTTGATGTATGAGTATGCTACGGGCAGAATCTAACGCAAAACTTGAATATCTGCAGCATTTAGCCGCATCTGCCGAGTCTGCTATCCTACCAGCGACTCGCTGGCTGGGTCTCGGTGCCGTAAATTTTGACGCCGGTTGGACCGGGTCGCGATCAACCATTGATGGGGTTCGCATAATGATCAAAGCTTTGAGCAAGACCGTACTGGGTGTGGTGCTGGCCACCTTGACCGCAGCCACCGTTGCTGCGACCAATGGCGACAGCTTGCAGGTGGCCGACAACGCCCCTGACAACTATGTAGTCAAAAAAGGCGACACCCTGTGGGCCATTTCCGGGATGTTCCTGAAGCAGCCCTGGCGTTGGCCCGAAGTCTGGAAGTTGAACCAGCAGCAGATTCATAACCCGCACCTGATCTATCCGGGGCAGGTGATTGTGCTCGACCGCAATGGCCCGACGCTGTCGATTGGTCGTTCCGTGACGAACGGCAATGACAGGCTCTCCCCGCGTGTCTATGAAACCGATGCTGCCAGCCCGATTGCCAGCATCTCGATGGAAGCCATCCGTCCGTTCCTGATCGAACCCCTGGTTACAGAGCAGCCGGATTCTCCGACCCTGCCGACCGTGGTGGCGATTCAGGAAGATCGTGTGATCGCCGGTGTGAACGATTCGATTTACGCCAAGAACCTGCGTGACGACAACAGTGTTTCCTCCTGGCACGTCTATCGTCCTGGCAAGCCGATCCGCAATCCCTACAACGACAAGGATATCCTGGGTTACGAGGCCGAATATGTGGCTACGGCCAAGGTGGCGATTCCTGAGGCTAACGGCAAAGTTGCCGAATTGCACATCACCGATTCGAAACTGGCCGTCAATACTACCGACCGTCTGCAGCCTGCCGGCAAGTCCGAGCTGATGGCGATTCCGCCGCACGTACCGTCCAACCATATCGAGGCCGGTGTTGCTGCGGTCTACGGTGGTGTCAGTACCGCCGGCAAGAATTCGGTGGTATCGATCTCCGCAGGGCGTACTTCGGGTGTTGAGCCTGGGCACGTTTTTGCGGTCATGCGCGCTAACGCGGATTCGATCTACAGCGGTGACGGCAAGAAGGAAGTCATCAGCAAGCCCGACACCCGTAACGGCCTGCTTTATGTGTTCCGCGTTTTCAACCGTATTTCCTACGCGTTGGTCGTGGAAGCCGGAGGCCCGGTCTACGTTGGTGACAAAGTCACCAACCCCTGATAGGTGGAGTACGCTGACGATCTGCGGTACTGGTTGCGCCTATGCCTGATCCCGGGCATAGGCCCTGAACGTCAGCGGGATCTGCTGTCAAATTTCGGACTGCCCGAGCAGATTTTTTCTGCCGGGCAGTTTGCTTTGGGGCAGGTGCTCGGCGAACGTCTTGCGAAGACGCTCTGTGCGTACGATAACAGTGCCCGGATTGAGCAGGCGCTGGCCTGGGTCCGGGAGCCCGGCAATGCCATCCTGACGCTGGCAGATCCCGCTTATCCACAGGCGCTGTTGCAGATTCCCGATCCACCTTCACTACTCTACGTCAAAGGCCGTACCGCGCTGCTCAACCAGCCGGCACTGGCAATTGTCGGGGCGAGAAATGCCACGCCGCAGGGTGAAGCCAACGCGGAAGCCTTTGCCAGGAGTTTTGCCGAAGCTGGCATCACTGTCATCAGTGGTCTTGCGCTGGGGGTCGATGCCGCGGCACATCGTGGCGGGCTCAGGGGGCAGGGCAGTACGCTGGCCGTGGTGGGAACGGGGGCAGACCGTATTTATCCGGCAGGCAATGCTGATCTGGCGCGGCAGATTGCCGCCGCAGGGGCGGTGATTTCCGAATTTCCGCTCGGCACGGCTCCGACGGCCTACAACTTTCCGCGGCGGAACCGGCTGATTTCCGGCCTGGCGCGTGGGGTGCTGGTGGTCGAGGCGGCCGTCGACAGCGGCTCCCTGATCACCGCGCGCATGGCTGCCGAGCAGGGCAGGGAAGTGTTTGCCATTCCTGGCTCGATCCATTCACCGTTGGCCCGAGGTTGTCACAAACTCATCAAGCAGGGCGCAAAGCTGGTGGAAAGCGCACAGGATGTTCTCGAGGAGCTTGCGTGGCAGCCCGTAAAAGCCCCGGAACTTGACTCATCTGTGGAGATGGCAGGAAATGTGCTTGAAAACGACGAAAATGCCGCCATCTTGCGACAGATGGGATTTGATCCGGTAGATCCGGATGTACTGGTGACACGGACGGGCTTGACGTCGGACGCAGTCTTCGCCATCCTGACCGTGCTGGAGCTCGAAGGGCGTGTGGTTTGCCTGCCGGGTGGCCGGTTTCAACGTAACAATTAAGCACGGCTTACGAACCGTGTCTTGCGCGGGGCTGTCATGATCGACATTCTGGTCTATCTGTTCGAAACCTATGGATACGCCGATGCATGTCCCGAAGAACCGGAACAATTGGCGCGTAAGCTTTCCGCTGCCGGCTTCGAGGAAGCCGACATCCAGGAAGCCATTGATTGGCTGACGGGCTTGCGTCTGGCCGGGCAGGCGACTACGCAGGTGCAGGCAGCGAGTGGTTCCGTGCGAATCTTCTGCGACTACGAACTGTCCCGCCTGGATCTGGGGTCGCGCGGTTTTCTGAGTTTTCTCGAAACTTCCGGTGTGCTCGACGAACGCCGCCGGGAGCTGGTGATCGAGCGGGCGCTGGCGATGCCGGATGCCGAAGTGACCGTATCGCAGTTCAAGGTCATCGTGTTGATGGTTTTGTGGCAGGAACGTGCAGCCGTGGATCCGCTGATTCTGGATGAGCTTTTGACGGATGAAAGTGACGAACCCGCTTCACTCTGGCAGGAAGCCGTCATCATTCATTGATGGATGCTTGCAAGCGCGTATAGTGCGCTTCTATCATCCATAGCAGTAGCTTCGCGGCCTTACAGCCGCGATTTATTTTGTATACATCACAGACGCAATGACCAAACAGCTCATCATCGCCGAAAAACCCTCAGTGGCTCAGGATATTGCCCGCTCAATCGGCGGCTTTACGCGCCAGGGGGATTATTTCGAGAGCGATGAATACGTTCTGTCGTCCGCAGTCGGCCACCTGCTGGAGTTGGCTGTTCCCGAAGAATTCGAAGTCAAGCGCGGCAAATGGAGCTTTGCGAATCTGCCAATGATTCCGCCGCACTTTGCCCTCAACCCCATTGAGAAGAGCGCGGAGCGCCTGCGGCTGCTTGCCAAGCTCATCAAGCGCAAGGACGTTACCGGCTTGATCAATGCTTGTGATGCGGGGCGCGAAGGGGAACTGATCTTTACCTACGTCGCCCAGCACGCCGGGACAGCCAAGCCGGTCAAGCGCCTGTGGCTGCAGAGCATGACGGCCCAGTCGATTCGCGACGGCTTCCTGCGCTTGCGCTCTGCGCAGGAAATGAGCGGTCTGCGCGAAGCGGCGATGTGTCGTGCCGAGTCCGACTGGCTCATCGGCATCAATGGCACACGTGCCATGACTGCCTTCAATTCCAAGAGCGGCGGCTTCCATCTGACCACGGTGGGGCGCGTGCAGACACCGACACTGGCCATCGTGGTGGAGCGCGAAGAACGCATCCGGGCTTTCAAGTCACGTGACTACTGGGAGATCGAGGCGCGCTTCGGTGTCTCGGCCGGTGAGTATGTCGGGCGCTGGTTCGACGAGAAATTCAAGAAGCCTGAAGACGATGAGCACGCGAATGCCCACCGTCTGTGGGAAAAATCCCGTGCCGAAGCGATCCGTGCCAAGTGCGAGGGCAAGCCCGGCAAGGTCGAGGAAGAGTCTAAGCCTTCCACGCAGATGTCGCCGCTGCTCTTCGATCTCACGAGCCTGCAGCGTGAAGCCAATGGCCGTTTCGGCTTCTCGGCGCGCACCACACTACAGATTGCCCAGGCACTGTACGAAAAGCACAAGGTGCTGACCTATCCGCGTACCGATGCGCGTGCCCTGCCCGAAGACTATGTCGGGTCTGTGCCGGGTATTCTTGGCGCACTGCCGGATGTGTATAACCCGTTCGCCACGGAAATTATCAAGCGTGGTTGGGTCAAGCCGAACAAGCGCATCTTCAACAATGCCAAGATTTCGGACCACTTTGCGATCATCCCGACCGGCACTGCGCCGAAGTCGCTGACCGAAGCCGAGCACAAGATCTACGATCTGGTGGTCAAACGCTTCCTGGCGGTGTTCTATCCGGCAGCCGAATACCTTGTCACCACACGTATCACACGTGTCGATGGTGAAGCTTTCAAGACCGAAGGCAAGGTACTGGTTGCCTCCGGCTGGCTTGCCATTTATGGCAAGGAAGCCGCTGTTGAAGGTGAAGAAGCGAGTGGTTCGCTGGTGCCCGTCAAGCAGGGTGAAGGCGCCACGACCGAGGAAGTGCTCGTCAAGGCCAACCAGACCAAGCCGCCGGCACGCTACAACGAAGCCACACTGCTCTCCGCGATGGAAGGTGCCGGCAAGCTCGTGGATGATGAGGAACTGCGTGCGGCCATGGCTGAGCGTGGTCTCGGTACGCCTGCCACGCGTGCGCAGATCATCGAAAACCTGATCGCCGAAACCTATATGCTGCGTGAAGGCCGCGATCTGATTCCGACGGCCAAGGCGTTCTCCCTGGTCACGCTGCTCAAGGGCCTCGGCATCACCGAACTGGCTTCCGCTGAATTGACTGGCGAGTGGGAATACAAGCTTGGGCAAATTGAAAAAGGCCAGCTCTCGCGTGCCGATTTCATGGGCCACATTGAAGCGATGACGCGTGACATCGTCGAACGCGCCAAAACTTACGATTCAGATACGATTCCCGGCGATTTCGGTATTCTGGAGACGCCCTGCCCGAAGTGTGGTGGGCTGATCCGTGAAACCTACAAGAAATTCCAGTGTTCAGACTGTGAGTATTCGCTGTGGAAAATCGTGGCGGGCCGGCAGTTTGAAGCGCACGAGATGGAGACCCTGCTGACCACGGGTCGGGTTGGGCCACTGCTTGGTTTCCGTAACAAGATGGGCCGGGCCTTCAATGCCGAGATCCGTCTGAACGATGACAAGATGCCGGAATTCGATTTCGGCCAGCCGCGTGACGGCGAAGGCGCCGAAGCGCCGGATTTCTCCGACCAGCAGACGCTGGGAACCTGCCCGAAATGCGGCGGCGGTGTGTTTGAGCACGGCACCACCTATGTCTGCGAAAAGGCCGTGGGGCCGGAGAAGAGCTGTGATTTTCGTTCTGGCAAGGTGATTCTGCAGCAGCCCATTGAGCGCGAGCAGATGGAAAAGCTGCTGACTTCCGGCAAAACCGAGTTGCTGCGTAACTTTGTCTCGTCACGCACGCACCGCAAGTTCTCCGCGATGCTCGTGTGGGATGCCAAGGCTGGCAAGGTAGGCTTCGAGTTTGAGCCGCGCGCACCCAAGGCCACAGCGGCCAAGAAGACCGCTGCAAAGGCTGCGGAGGGCGATGTACCGGCAGAAGCCGAAACGAAGGTCATTGCGCCAAAGAAGAAGGCCGCAACGACCAAAGCCGCTACCTCCAAGCCCAAGACCACGCGTGCCAAAAAAGTGACCAAGACCGAATAAAGTCGTTTGCAGGTCTGAGTCAAAGGAGCCCGCCCCGTGCGGGCTTTTTTATGCCTCTCGCATGGAGCTGCAGACGGTGCACCAACAAAAAGCCCGCCATGTGGCGGGCTTGCTTGAAGAAGCAGGTATAGCAATCAGGGCTGTGTGAGGGTCACATTATCGAATGTGCTGGTCGAGGTAACGGTGCTACTGCCCGACACCCCGTAGATACCGACATAGACCGCTGAGTCAAATACCGTTGCGCCACTGGCAGTGCTGAAGTCTTGCGATTTTTCGGTCTGGTAGGTGAGGCCGCCATCAGTCGAGTAAGTAACATAAATCGCCGGCCCGACGCGCCGCAACTTGAGGTAGACCGGGGCGGCGACGTTGCTGGTGGTTACCGTCGATGTTGATAATGCGCCGCCGTCGTAGAGACGCTGTTCCCACTGCACCCGGCTGGAACCACGCAAGACGACACCGTAGAAGCGCGAATTGTCGGCCAGACTATTACGGATCTGGAGCCCGGCACGGACGTTGGCAGTAGACAGGCCCGCTGGCAACTCCAGCGATGTCAGGCGGGCAATGAGCGTAAAGTCACCCGTGACCTGCTTTGCGCCAAGCAGCAGATTGTCATACATGACCGTGTTGGTCCCGGCACTGCCAGCGGCCACCAGGCTGTAGATGCCATTGACCGAGTCATAGCTGGCACCGACCGTCCCAGGCAGACCACTGGAGTAGTAAGCCGTGGGCAGCGTGTTCGAACCGGTGATGCTTGTTGTTGTCCCCGGGGTTCCACCGCTGGAGCTTGCAGAGCTGGACGACGAGCTCAATGAGGAGCTTGAGCTGCTTGATGAAGCTGTACCACCCGACGAGCTGGAACTGCTTGATGAAGTCGTACCGCCCGATGAGCCGGAGCTGGAAGCGGAACTGCCGTTCGGGTTGTTGGTCTTCATGTCCATATTGGCGTATTCCGCCAGATAGGACTCGCCGCCAGCACTGAACACTGTCGCTGCGTTGTTGACGGTCGTGGCGTTCCACGGCCCGCTGGTGGTGGCAATGTGGGCGCCGATGATGGAGTTGCGCACGATCATCTTGCCGACCGAGCTGGTATCCACATCCCATTGACGGGCCAGGAAAGCACCGTCGGCAGTGGCTGCGCTGTCACCGACAAACACACAGCGGTTGAACAGGAACCCGTAGGTTTGTGCCGTGGGCGTCGACGGTGCGGCGTTGTAGCCGCCGCTCGGTTTACGGGCACCGGTGTAGCGGATGGCGGTGCCGTCGAACACGGCAGTACCTGCACCAAAGATGAAGTCCACGTCACCGGTGATTTCGCCAGCGGCGAAATAGGTGCGCTTGCCCGCGTTGTTTAGATACAGCGTGTCCTGGTTGCTGATCAGGCGGACACCGTCGAAAACGACCTGGTCGGCCTTGTCCACCATGGCAGCGAGGGCCTGGTTGTTGCCCTTGGAATCCGTGTCACCCCAGGCATTCTGGAAGGTCATGTTGACCGCATTGAAGCCGTTATTGTGGATACGGATTGCCGTCGCGCATTGCTTGCCAACTGCCGTTGCACGGTAGCAGCCATTGTAGTCGGTCTTGATGGTGCTGTTGGTGCTGGTGCTGTAGACCGAGGCGGCAAAGCTTGCGCCATTCATGGTCGTGTAGTCCGCTGCCGCACTGTTCTGATACAGGCTGGTGCTGACCACCACTTTGGACGCATCGCTTTCAGTCGAGTACAAGGTAATCGGCGTGGTGGCGTGGGCCACGATCAACTGCTCGTTGTAGGTACCGGCCTTGACCTGGATATACAGCCGCGCCGCGCCCGAGGTGTCGTTCGAGGCTGCATTCAAGGCTGCCTGGATGGTTGTATAGCCGCCCGAGCCATCCTGCGCCACAACGTAGTTCGGGGTCACCCCGGTCAGATTGATACGCCCTGCGTTGGGCTGCGCGCTATTGACCGTTTGCGGTGCCCACGCGTCACTGCCTGCCAACGCCTTGGCAACCGTGTAATTCGCTGCGCTTGTATCGTCGAGCTGCAGGCGGGTGGCGGTGCTGGCCGTGATAGGCAGCTTGCCCGCGCCAGCGTTGGCGAGGTCGTGCTGGCGCACCTGGTCGGCAGAGCTGCCACGGGTGTAGCTGTAGGTTGGTGTCCAGCCCAGTTCGTTGGTGTACGGGGCAAGAGTGAAGCCGGACTTGGTTGCGGCTGCCTGAGCGTCCGTGTAACGGGCTTCCAGTGCGGCCTTGGCTGCGGCTTCCAGGTCTGCTGAGGCGGGCACGCTGTTGACCCATGAGCCAACATCCTTGAACTGGTAACCGTTCAGGTTCGAGATCACTCGCGACACTGCGGCTTGCGAGCCGCTCATGTCGAACACATTGGCTTCGGACAGAATCTTGGATTCCGCACCCATGCCAATGTAATACGACATTGGGTAGTCCGGGTTGTCGGTGTTGCCGACGTAATAATTGTTATAGACGTGAGCCTTGGCAAAACGCACGCGGGGCGCACGTTGTACCGAATCCTGCCAGATGTTGTTGTTGAAGGTCAGGTGGTTGTAGGCACGTTCCTTTGCATAGTTCTGGTCACCCGAGCCACCGACCATATTGGTCTTGTCGTGGTTCTTGAAGATCGAGTAGGAGACCGTGACATAGTCTGTGCTGTCTTCCATGTCGAGCAGGCCGTCGTGGCGCATGACCTCAAGCGTATAGCCATTGATCGTGCGAATCTCGTCGCTATCCTTGTGCGTGCCATCGCTGAAGGTGCAGTGGTCGAACCACAGGTGCTTGCCGGTCACAACCCCTACGGCCTTGAAGGTGGCATTCCATTCCTGCTTCGTCGTGTCGTAGGTGGTTGTCAGATCCTGCGGTGACTGGAACTCCATGTTGCGCACGATGATGTTGGTCGTGGCATTGATCGACAAAAATCCGTCGATCAGCTTGGCATCCGTGCCAACGCCAAGAATCGTGGTGTTCGAAGGCACCGAGAACTGAATCTGGGCGCGCTGAAAGCGCTTGACGGTCGATTGGGCTGAAGACAGTTTGCTGATTTTTGCTTTCTGTGCGATGGCATCTGTATCGCCTGCGGTGACCTTGGTGTTCAGGTCGGCCATGTACTGAGTGTCCAGGCTCTTGATGTAGAGTTCCCAGTCCCAGTAACCAGCAGCCGAGCTCAGTGACTTGTAGTAAGCCTCATCGGCAAATTTGCCATTGCCCAGATCCGTTCCCCAGATTGTGCCGACGACGTAAATGATCTTGGGTTCGGCTGCGGCAACTGTAGGCGTTGCGGCGCTATAGTTCGGGCTGTTTGTGTTGGCAAGCGCATTGAGCAGTTCGGCGCGGTTATGCACAACATAGGTGTTGGATGCCGGCGCGTTCGCGCCACCTGTCGTACCACCATCCTGTGACGCCCATCCCGTGACCGAGGGGCTGACGGCGAGTACCGTGCTGGGGGTGTCGGTACTTCCGCCATTGCCGCTACCACTGTCGCTGCCGCCACTACTTCCGCTGTCGCCACCACCCGAACCTCCGCCGCCGCAAGCGGTAAGTAGCGTGAGGAACCCGGCTGTGGCAATGATCTGCCGCCAGAGTCTGGATTGCTGCGTCATCATGTTGCTCCTCCTGTAGTTATTCTTTACACGCTCTGTGTAAGGCTGTTGATGCATTAATTCCGTAGTGCTGGGATTGTCTTTATTATTATTGATTAAATTTATCAACTTATAACCAAAGTCGTAATGTTACCGTTATCTTTTAGTGATTTGGTCTAACCTAGGGAAAACACGTACAAAGCATGTCAGTTGCCAAACTGTTTGGGCATCTGACCAAGGTTTACGTGTCTGCCGCCGGCATAGCAGGCTAGAATCTGCCAATGCGGGGATTGAAGATCGCGGGAGGGTGGTTTGAAGCAGACTTACAGTTTTCGGAATGGGGAAGTCCACTGTTCCGACGATGCCGTAGCGCCCATCTGCGTATATTCCGCGCCCACCCGCCAGGAGCGCGAGGAATTACGCGTCAGCCTGGGCCTGGATGACTATGATCTCGATGCTGCGCTTGATCCGGAAGAAATTCCGCGCCTGGAATTTGGCGAGCATGGCTGCGCCAATATCATCTGGAAGCGCCCGAAGAATGTATCAGTCGGGGCTCAGTTGCGTTTCGATGTAAGTTCGGTCGGTATGTTCATGCGGCCCGACCGGCTAGTGATGGTGACGGCCGACGAGCAGATGGATTTTGGTGAGCGCGAGTTCCGCGGAGTGCACAACCTCAATGACTTTCTGCTCAAACAACTGCTGCATACCGTGCACCACTATCTGGGCCACCTCAAGGTCATCAAGCAGATTAATGCAGAGCTGGGCAGCAAGATCAGCGTGTCAATGGAGAATCGCTACTATCTGCAGATGCTGGCCCTCTCCGAGAGCCTGATCTATTACATTGATGGCATCGAAGCCAATGCAGCTGTGCTCGGCAAGATGCGCGGCGCATCCCACCGCCTCTCGCTGGACGAAAAGCAGCAGGATTCACTGCACGACATTGTGCTCGACATGCAACAGTGTGCACGGCAGGCGGGCATCTATAGCAGCGTGCTGTCGGGGTTGATGGATGCGCGGGGCGCGATCATCAACAACAACGTCAATACCCTGCTGAAAAATCTCACGCTGATCAGTGTGATTTTTCTGCCCCTGAATCTGGTGGCGAGCATTGGTGGCATGTCAGAATTCAGCGTCTGGACGGCAGGTCTGGACTGGCGGCTATCTTACGCATTACTGCTTCTGGGGATGGCAATATCCGGTTGGCTGACCTGGCGAGTCATTATGTTCATGGCCGAAGGGCGCCGTCTGCCCTGGTTCAGGCGCAGTCGGTGAAGCGCCAGGCTTGAAGTCCCCCCTGTCTGTTTATTCCTTTTATCTGTGCATTCTTTGTTGTCGGGAATCTTTCATGTTGTCTGTCTCGTGTCCGAAAAATCCGTTATCTCTGCGCAAGCTTGGCTGTGTCTGCCTGATGTCCTGGGTGCCGGTCATGGCACATGCCGAAGAGCAGACGGCCGAGCCCACTCCCACCGCGAGCTCACCTGCTGCGGAAGACAAGCCGGCTCCCGTGGTGACGCCAACCCAGAAATTGCCCAGCGCAGTTCAGGACGATGACTTCAGCCGATTTGCCTCGGCGCCGAAGACAGATTCGGACAAGAAGCACTGGACGGGTTCGCTTTCTGCGGGGGTAACGCTCCAGCGTGGCAACACCAATTCTTCCCAGGGGTCGATGTCGGCTGAAGCCGAGCGTGATCTTCGCGATAGCCGCTTGATTGCTAATGGCATGTTTGTGCGTTCTACTGAATCAGATGGAACACACGCGGAGAGTGCGACGCTTGATTTCCGGGGTGAGCGCAACATTTCTGACAACATCTTCGGTTTTGCCGGTCCCAGCTATGAACGGGATACCGCACAGGATCTGTCAGGCCGTAGCAGTGTTAGCACCGGGCTTGGATTGCGGGCTTTGAAAGATGGGCGCTATGACCTGAATCTTTACGGCGGGGTGGCCTACACCATTGAGCGCGATGCCCACAGTAGCACAGATCGCGGGTTTGAACCGCTGCTGGGTAGTGAATTCAAAATGCAGATTTCCGAGACGGCCAGTTTCAGCAACCGCGTTGTCATTTATCCCAATGCGGTCGGTGGGGGTGGCAAACGCGTGACGATACAAAGCGAATTGACCACCCGCATCACCAGGCGGATCGGTCTGCAAATCGCGGCCCTGCAGAAATACCGCGAGAACGTTACGGATAGCCACAAACATACCGATACGTCATTATTTACCGGACTGACAACGAACTTCTGAAAACCTTCACTCAGCTTCTGGCTACGGTTCTGAGTGGGTCCGACGCCATGCCCGGCAGGAGCAGGGCATAGGCACAGAAAATGCGCAATTCAGGCGAGCCGCACTTCCACCGTGATGTGCACAAGCTCTTCGTGAATGCGCAACTGCTGGCGGAAGTATTCCGCATCAGCCGCCTGGCTGCTGACAAGACTCAGCACCACGGCATAGCTTCCCTTGCCGATGCGCCACACGTGCAGATCGCTGATTGTTGCCGGAATCGGGCTGGCGGCGATCACCTCGCGGATTTCTTTCACCACCGGTGCGTCCATTTCCGCATCCAGCAGCACCATGCCGGTCTGGCGGATCAGGCCGACAGACCAGCGTGCCACGAGAACCGCGCCAGCCAGTCCCATGGCAGGGTCCAGCCAGTTTGCACCCCATTGCCGGCCTGCGATCAGGGCGATGATCGCCAGTACCGAGGTCGCCGCATCCGCGACGACATGAATGTAGGCCGCGCGCAGGTTCAGGTCATGATGTTCGTGCGAGTGGCCGTGATCATGCCCGTGCGAATGGTCATGCTCATGTCCGTCGTGCAGCAGCCATGCACAAACCAGATTGACAAGTAGCCCGATGATCGCAATTAAAATCGCATCATCATAAAATATGGGTCGTGGCGAAAGCAGCCGGGCAAAAGACTCCCAGGCCATCAGGGCTGCTATGCCGACAAGAAACAGGGCGCTCGTATAGCCGCCGAGCACCTCGAATTTCCAGGCACCGAAAGAGAATCTGGCATCACGGGCGTAGTGGCGTGCCAGCCTGTAGGCCAGCAGCGAGAGCCCGAGTGCTAGGGTGTGGGAACTCATGTGCCAGCCGTCGGCGAGCAGGGCCATCGAGTTGAAATACCAGCCGCCGACAATCTCGGCAATCATCATGAGCGCCGTTAGCAGGGCGGCGATGCGCGTCTTGCGTTCGGCCAGCGGATTACCAGTATCAAACTGGTCTGCATGGTTGCAGTGATGAATGGACATGGGGAATCTCGGGGGGAATGCTGTATACTCCCCCCCAGTATATACCCAGCAATTGGAATTGGCATATGTCCCACACCATTCGCGATAAGAAACCCTTGTTGGCACGTGTCAGGAGAATCCGGGGACAGGTACAGGCGCTGGAGGCATTGCTGGAGGAAAACGGCGATTGTGCCGCAGTGTTGCAGCAGATTGCAGCGGTGCGTGGTGCTGTGGGCGGCTTGATGGCGCAGGTGCTCGAAGGGCATGTGCGGGAGCATGCCGGCGCACCGGATGTCACGCCCCAAGAGCGCGCGGAGGCGGTGGAGCAGGTGGTGTCGGCGCTACGTTCGTATCTGAAGTAGGCGCCGGCTATGTAAGCACCAGCATATGCCGGGCAGGGCCTGTGGCTGGCCCTCCGGCAGGTGTTTTCAGGCTTCAGGCCTTGGCTGCGGCCTTGTCCAGTGCCTGGGCAAAGTCAGCGATCAGATCGTCGCTATCCTCAATGCCGATGGCAAGGCGAACCGTGCCATCCGAAATGCCCATTTCCGCGCGACGTTCCGCCCCCATCTCGAAATAGATCGTATGTGCCACAGGAATCGCGAGGCTGCGGTTATCCCCAAGATGACTGGCGATGACCACGAGCTGCAGGGCGTCAATGAAGGCAAAACAATCAACCTCGGGCTTGAGTTCGATGCTCATCAGCGAGCTGTTGTTGCGAAACAGCGTCTTGGCTAGCGCATGCTGCGGATGGGCTGCCAGGCCGGGATAGAAAACCTGCTTGATGGCCGGATGCGTGTTGAAGAATTCGGCGAGCTTGCCGGCATTTGCGGAAGAGCATTCCTGGCGCAGCGCCAGGGTTTCGGAGCCGACGCTGATATGGTGCGCAGCTTCCGGGGCGAGCGTGGCGCCGGTATCGCGGAGCCCCTTCTTGCGGATCTGCAGCAGCCCCCAGGTGGAGGGCTTGCCGGTCTTGTAATTGGCGTAGATATTGGGAAATTTTTCCCAGTCGAAAGCGCCCGTTTCAGTGACCGAGCCCCCCAGTGCATTGGCATGCCCGCCGATGTACTTGGAGAGGGAATTGATCACCAGCCCGGCACCCACGCTGACGGGTTTGAAACTCCAGGGCGAGGTGATGGTGTTATCCACCACATAGAGCACCTCGCGTGCCTTGCACAGCGTACCGATGCGTTCCAGATCCGCCACCTGCGTACAGGGATTGGCGATGGTTTCAACGAAGACCAGACGCGTGTTGGGCCTGAGTGCCGCTTCTACATTCGCTACGTCTGTGGCATCCACGAAACTGACTTCAATGCCGAAATTCTGCAGGGTCTGGAATACGCTATTCGTGTTGCCGAACAGGAATACGCTGGAGACGACGTGGTCACCTGCGCGCAGCAGTGAAAACAGGGTCGCACTGATCGCTGCCATGCCTGTGGAAAAACAGCAGGTGGCGAGCCCGCCTTCCATCAGCGTGATCTTTTTTTCGAGTGCCTGCGTGGTCGGGTTAACCTGCCGGCCATAGGTCATGCCGGGTTGACGGCCCTGGAAGACCGCGGCAATGTCAGCCGCTGTGTTGTGTGCGAAGGTGATCGAATTGTGTACCGGCTTGTGCAGCGAACCGTGTTCGATACCGCCCTGACGGTCGCTGTGCAGGATGGCCGTGGTAAAACCCTTGCTCATGTGGAGATCCTTCAGAATTCTTGATTCAGGTAAGCATTCTCGCGCAAGCGCGGGGGTATTTGCACACAACAATTGCTTATATGCGCAGGGAACTGAAAACAGCTTGCTGCAACAGTGGCTCTTCCCGGCGCCGCGCCGTCGTGTTCAGGTGATCACGGTACCGGGCACTGCGTAGCCGCGCAGAAACACCTCAATGGCACGCTGACTCGCAGCCTGGATGGCTGTTTCGGCGGGGTTTTCGAGTATTCCGAACAAAGTCGCGTCGCGCATTTCCGCGTACAGCAAACCCACCAGATGCTGTGCCGCGATATGGCTGTCAGCCTGGCGCAGTTTTCCCTGTGCCATGCATTGCTGCAAAAACAGGCTGACTTCCTTGTGCAGTTCCTGCGGGCCTCTGGCGTAAAACATGCGGCCGATTTCTGAATGGCTGGATTCCCCGACCACGTTGCGGTACATGCGGATCAGGTCTGGGTGCGAGACCAGCTTGATGAAGCAGGCACCAAATTCTTCCAGAGCGACTGCCAGATCCGCCTGCAGGTCGAGCATGCCGAGCAGCTCGGCAAACTGATCGTCGGCAAACTGGTGGATCACGGCCACAAACAGCTCTTCCTTGGACGCAAAGTAACTGTACAGCGTTGCCTTGGAACCCCCGACACGGGCAGAAATTTCCGACATTGAGGCAGCACTGAAGCCGTTTTCGAGAAAAACCTGAAAAGCAGCATCCAGAATGGTGTTGCGGCGTGATTCGCTCTTGGTGCGCATGAAACTCCTTTACTGAACGTATCTGTACAGTTTTGCTTGACATCCTGAGTTTGTCAAGGAATACTAAACCGTACTGTACAGTATTACTAAAAGGAGCGTTCATGTTCTTGCGGTATCTTCCACCTCCGGTGAGTGCATCGTTACGGCCCCTCGCTGTGGCGACAGTCCTCGCACTGGCCGCCTGCGCCCAATTGCCCAAGGAAATGGGGCCGACTCCCGAGATCAGGGGCGCCGAGCATTGGAGCGCCGAAAGCAGTTTCCAGGATCAGGCCAAAGCCTGGCCAGACGATCAATGGTGGCGTGCTTACGGTGACGCCCAGCTGGATGTGCTGATTGATGAGGCACTGCGCGAAGCACCTTCCTTGCGGATTGCCCAGGCGCGTCTGCAGAGCGCCCAGGCCGCCGTGTCCCAGACGCACGCGGCGACTGGCCCGCAACTGAGTGCGAATGGCACGGTGTATGAAGAGAAGCAGAGCTACCACTTCATGCCCAAGGAACTCACCCCGATGGGCTGGAATGACTATGGGCGCCTGACCCTCGACTTCAACTGGGAAATCGACTTCTGGGGCAAAAATCGCGCAGCGCTGGCAGCGGCCATGTCTGAGCGCGATGCGGCGATTGCCGAACAAGCCCAGGCGCGTCTGATCCTGGCGGCGAATGTCGCCAGCACCTATGCCGAGATGGCGCGTCAATACGCCGAACGGGATACAGCGGAAGAAGCGCTCCAGGTTCGCCGCAAGACGTCCACCCTGTTTCATGAACGTTATGATAACGGTATGGAGACGATGGGTAGCGTGAAACAGGCCGATGCGCGCCAGTTCACCGCCGAAGGCCAACTGCTGGCTATCGACGAACAGCTTGGTCTGTTGCGCAATCGCCTCGCCGCGCTGATCGGAGCAGGGCCGGATCGTGGTGCCAAAATTGCTCGCCCGACAATTCATCTGAGCGACGCCCCCGGCTTGCCGGCGCAACTGTCTGCCGGGCTCCTGGGACGGCGTCCGGATATCGTGGCGGCACGCCTGCGTGCACAGTCCGCCATCAAGCGCATGGATGTGGCGAAGGCCCAGTACTACCCGAACGTTAATCTCTCTGGCCTGATTGGGGTGCAGTCTGCAGGTCTGGACTACCTGTTCAAGTCCGGTCAGGACATTGGCCGGGTGGGGCCGGCAATCTCCCTGCCGATCTTCTCCAACGGGCGTCTTGATGCACAGTATCGCGGTTCGCGTGCGGCCTACGATGAAGCCGTGGCGAGCTACGAAGGCGCCGTCACCCAGGCGCTCAACGAAGTGGCTGATGCTACGACCAGCCGCCGTGCCCTTGGCGCGGAACTCGAACGCGCCCAGGCCACCGTGGATGCCGCGCGCGAAGCCTGGCAGATCGCCAAGAACCGGTATGAAGGTGGTCTGGCGAATTACCTCGAAGTGCTCAATGCGGAAGATATCCTGCTGGTCAGCCAGCGCAGCCTGACGGATCTGCAATCGCGCGCCTTCACCCTGGATGTGGCGCTCATCCGGGCGCTTGGCGGCGGATATCAAAGCGCTCCCTCCAACCCCACCATTGCCTCAGCACAAGGAAAGTGATCATGCAGCAAAGCAATCCAGCCGAAATTTCTACTGCCGAATCTGTTCATGCCAATCGCGTCAAACGGCGGAAACTCTTCGCGGCCCTGGCCGGTGTGATCATCGTGGTGGGTGGCGGTTATACCGCCTACTGGAAACTGTATGTCTCGCATCACGTGTATACCGACAACGCCTACACGGCAGTTGAAGTCGCGCAGGTTACGCCGACCGTTGGCGGCATCATCCGCGAAGTGCGTGTGATCGACACGCAGCCCGTCAACAAGGGCGATATCCTCGCGGTGATTGACGACACTGATGCAAAACTGGCGCTTGCCCAGGCCGAGGCTGAATACGGCCGTGCGGTGCGGCGTGTGCGTGGCTTCGAAGCCAACGACAAGGGGCTGGTTGCCAATGTGGCAGCGCGTGCAGCCGATGAACAGCGCGCTGAAGCACAATTGTCTGCGGCAAAGTCTGATTTCGAGCGTGCTTCCATCGACCTGAAGCGGCGTGAAGCACTCTCCGGCTCCGGCTCTGTCTCTGGTGACGAACTGACGCGTGCACAAAATGCCTTTGCCACTGCGCGTGCCAATCTTGAGGCCGCCAATGCCACCGCGCGTCAGACTGCCGCGTCGCGTGCCGCTGCCGATGGCAGCCGCGCTGCAAATGCCGTGCTGATTGATGCCAGCACCGTCGAGACCAATCCCGAGGTGGCACTGGCGCGTGCACGCCGCGATCAGGCCAAGCTGGATCTGGACCGCACCGTGATTCGCGCACCAATCACCGGCGTTGTGGCCCGCCGCCAGGTGGATGTTGGCCAGCGCGTGCAGGCCGGCATGCCGATCCTCACCGTGGTACCGCTGCAGGAAGTTCACGTGGATGCCAACTTCAAGGAAGTC
>DBTS01000116.1 GCA_002307175.1 Rhodocyclaceae bacterium UBA1310 | reverse complement strand
CCCGGCAGTGACCCACACTAAAGTCTGATGAACCAGGATTCTGGACAGCTTCTCAGCCTGCAGCCTCGCCCGGTTGAAGTGCCGCCAGACGCGCATCGCGATAGATACGGTAGATGGTTACCACGCTGATGACCGCAATGGTAGATTCCATTGCAATACCCCCGATCGACCCCAGCAGAATGTTATTGGCATCCCACAGCAGTGTGGTGATCAGCATGCCGATGCGCATCCCTACGCCTTTGAGGCGAAACATCGATATGGTGGCCACTGCGGCAGCCAGTAGCGGCAGTACATTCCACCAGACATGCACCACCCAGCAACCGATCAGGAGACTTCCTGCGAGCAGGGCAAACGCCACCCACAGGGAGCGGGTGCGCATCGACAGGGTATTGCGCAGAATGGAGAGCACCATGCCGGCCACGGCGGCGGGATTCCCCATGAGGAAGAAGTGGATGCCATACAGGGTATTCTGCAAGGTAAGCCAGAGCTTGAAGTGCTTATCGTGCTTCTGCAGAAAAGTCACCATCCCGACAGCAAATGTGAAGTATCCGAATAATTGCGGCAGGGAAAACAGCGAGTGAGTCATGGAGCAAAATGCCTGAAGAATTCATGAGAGTCAGACCCACAAGAGATAGCAGCCTGATGCCTGCATTCTACGCCCGCCTATCCTGTAGAGAAACGCTCACGCATCTGGCGGCCTAAAACATGCGAACCCGATACGCCGGAGCATAGCGGGCTCTCTGCAGGTTTCAGCGTTCAGCGGGCAGGCTCGGACGCTGCCGGCGCTGACTTCGCTGCCTCTTCGGCAAGCTTGAAGATCAGTTCGCCATCCTTCTTCTGGAAAGCCCCCACCAGTCTCCCGGGCGGAATTACCGGAGGCGGCTGTTCGAATTTCTGCAAGCGGCAATCCTCGGTTGTCAGCACATACCAGGTATCTCCCTGGTGTGCGGCATACAACCTTGGCTGCACCTCATATATTTCGATTTTCTTCATCTTCGCGCTACCGGGGTCCACGGTGAACCGTCGCTGGCAAACCGGGAACCGCGATACGACAAAGCGCTGCTGCACATCTCCAACCCACGGAATGTTCTGTTCGCGCAACAGGCTGATGGAATGATTCTTGTCGTTATCTATTTCATACGACACAGCACCGTTTTCGCAACCTGCCAGCAGCAGGCTGCCTGCCAGGACTCCCCAGAACAGCAGGTTTTTCATGTTCACTCCTCGGCAATACGCCAGGCAATCGTTTCACCGGCGCGCAATGGCACAAGTGCGTCGCCCGGCAGATAGTCGATCTTTGCCGGCACCGGCCAGGCTTCGCGCACCAGCGTGATCTGCTCGGCATTCCGCGGCAACCCATACCAATCCGCTCCATGGAAACTGGCAAAACCTTCCAGCCTGTCCAGCGCGCCAGCCTCCTCGAAGGCCTCGGCATACAGCTCGATCCCTGCGTGCGCGGTATAGCACCCGGCACAGCCGCAAGCGGTTTCCTTGGCACTCTGTGCATGGGGGGCCGAATCCGTGCCCAGGAAGAAGCGGGGGTTCCCTGAGGTAGCCACCTCAAGAAGAGCCTGGCGATGCACTTCACGTTTGAGAATGGGCAGGCAATAGTGATGAGGCCGGATACCGCCGACAAAAATGGCATTCCGGTTCAGCAGCAGATGATGTGCGGTGATTGTCGCCGCAACAAAGTCGCCGGCGTTGCTCACGTACTGGGCCGCCTCACGCGTCGTGATGTGCTCGAAGACCGTGCGCAGACGCGGGAAACGCTGGGCCAGTGGGGCCAATACACGGTCAATGAACACGGACTCGCGATCAAACACATCAACATCACTGTGAGTCACCTCTCCATGCACACACAGAGCCAGCCCCAGCTCTTCCATGCATTCCAGAACCGGGGACACCTTTTCGATTGACGTCACGCCTGCATCGGAATTGGTAGTGGCCCCTGCCGGATAGAGCTTTACCGCACGGATGAAGCCACTCAGGGCGGCTTTCCGAATCTCGTCGACAGACGTGTTGTCTGTCAGATACAACGTCATGACCGGCTCGAACTTGAGCCCGGCAGGCACACTGGCAAGGATACGCTGACGATAGGCTGCAGCCTGCTCGACGCTGGTGACCGGAGGCCTCAGATTGGGCATGATCAGGGCGCGTCCGAAATGGCGCGCAGCATCGGCCACTGTCACAGGCAGTGAGGCACCATCACGCAGATGCAGGTGCCAGTCATCGGGGCGGGTCAGAACGATTTTTTGCATGTCCGGGTCTTTGCTCTACAACGATGCCCGGATTGTAGTGGAAGGAGCCGGGGAATACGCGGGGAACTTGTGCCCCGCAACCAGGTCACATATCCGGATAGTCCCTCTGCCCGCGCCATTCACCCAAAATCCTGCCGGGCCGAAACCGGGGCTTCAAGCGTTCTGCCACATTTTCCAATCCGGCAGCGCAGTGCTGGCCTGGCGCCGCACGCCAGCGCCATTTGTGGGGTGCCCATCGTGCGCATCTGCCTACCACCCTGACACACCGCCCCGCCCTGGGGAAGGTCTGTCTTTGCCAAAGGAAGGAACCGCCAATGAACTTTGTGTTCCCGCTCTCCGGTCTGCACTTTTTGCCAGACTGGCCCCTCCAGGCGAATCCCCTCATCAGTTTCGGATTCATCCTGCTGTTTGCCATCGTGGCTGGCGAAGTAGCCAGCCGCCTGCGCCTGCCACGCATCAGCGCCTATGTGCTCACTGGTGTTCTGCTGAGCTTCATGCGGGGCACCCCGGAAATCACGGGCCTGGTTCCCGCTGCACACCAGGTTTATGAGCTGGCATTCGCCCTGCTGCTGTTCGAACTCGGCCAGCGCATTGATCTGGGCTGGTTACGGCGTAATCCCTGGCTGCTGGTCACCAGTCTGGCGGAATCCGCCCTCGCCTTTGTGGCAGTGGGTGCCCTGATGATGCTGCTCAACGAACCCCCGATCCTCGCCGTCCTGATCGCCGGTTTGGCTGCAGCCACCGGCCCTGCCGTGGTGCTTGGCGTGTGCAAGGATACCGCTGCACGCGGCCAGATCACGGATCGTGTCACCCTGCTCAGTGCTTTGGGGAGTTGCTACAGCTTTCTGGTGATTGGCGTCGCCTACGCATGGCAGCATGACGCCACTGCGGCACCGCTACCTGTCACGCTGCTGCATCCCCTCTACCTGATTCTTGGCTCGGGGGCCCTGGCCGCGCTCGCAGCCTGGGCCGCGCAATACCTGCCGGCACGGATCAAGCCTATCCAGAACAATCAGACCCTGGCTTCATTTGCCCTGATCATCATCACCGTGGCGCTGGCAGAGACACTACAGCTCTCAGTGGTGATCAGTCTGCTGTGTGCGGGGATGCTCAGCCGCTGCATGGATCGCAGTCACCGCCTGCAACCTCTGGATTTCGGCCTGATCAGCCGGCTGGCCCTGATCGTGGTGTTCATCGCCTCGGGCACGCTGCTGCAGCCCGCCAGTTTTGCCACAGCCATCCTGCCGGCCCTCGGCGTTGTCGCAGCGCGCGCACTGGCCAAGGGCATCGGCGTATTCCTGTTTGCCCGCCCCAGCGGACTTTCGCTGCGCAAGGCCTCCCTGCTGTCGATAGGCCTGCTGCCGATGTCAGGCGCCACCCTGCTGTGGGTGGAGAGCACGGCCTCGATCTGGCCGGCACTCGGCGAGCAACTTGCTGCCATCATTTTAACCGCCCTACTGATCATGGAATTGATCGCCCCTCCGGCACTGCAGTTTGCCTTGCGCCAGGCTGATGAAACAGAAGAAGGGAGCCACACATGAACACCATGGATTTCGCTCAATCCAAGGCCCTGTCGCTGGGCGTTGAACTCGAACTGCAGGTTGTCAGCCGTCTTGATGGCGACCTCACACGCGGCGCCACCGAACTGCTCGGGCTCATCAACCGCACACCGCATCGTGGTGACTTCAAGCCCGAAGTCACGGAGAGCATGATCGAGGTCAGTACGGCCGTTCACAACAACTGCGTGGAACTCGGTGAAGAATTGCTCGCTGCCCGCAGCGCCGTGCTGGCTGCCGCAGACCGCCTGAACCTGCTGATCTGCGGTGGCGGTGCCCACCCATTCCAGCACTGGGCGGAACGCAAGATTTTTGATAAGCCGCGCTTCCACGAACACGCCGGGCTTTACGGCTATCTCGCGAAACAGTTCACGGTATTCGGACAGCATATCCATGTCGGCTGCGAGAATGGAGACGCCGCTATGCGACTGCTGCACGCGTTGTCGCGCTATATGCCGCACTTCATCGCACTCTCGGCTGCATCCCCTTTCTACCAGGGTGTCGATACGGCCTTCGATTCATCGCGCCTGAATGTTGTCTCAGCCTTTCCGTTATCGGGGCGGGCACCACTGGCAACGACCTGGCAGGATTTCGTGGCCTATTTCGAGGAAATGAAGGAAATGGGTGTCGTGCAGAGCATGAAGGACTTTTACTGGGACATCCGCCCCAAGCCGGAATTCGGCACAGTGGAAATCCGCGTCTGCGACACGCCGCTGACTGTGCCACACGCTACAAGGCTGGCTGCCCTGGCACAGACGGTCTGCCGCTTTCTGATTGAGGAAGAGCCCCAGGCAATCAACGAATCGCTGTATGCGGTATATGCCATCAACCGCTTTCAGGCAGCACGCTTCGGCCTGGATGGCGAGCTGATCGACCCGCACGAACGACGCCGGATTCCGCTACGCGAGGATCTGCTCAATCTGCTTGAACGCCTCGCCCCGCATGCAGCCATGCTGGGCACGGCACGCCTGCTTGAAGAGCTGCGGGAGATGGCACGCACCGGCAATGATGCCGCCTGGATACGCAGCACCTACACCCACAACCACTCACTCCCCGATCTGATCTGGCAGCAGGCCGGCTTGTGGGCCGGCAGGTAAGCGCCTTACTCCAGGAGGGCTACAGCCTTGACCTGGGCCCATACCTGCTGGCCCACGGCCAGGCCCAGCTGGTTGGCGGAAAGGTGGGTGATGCGTGCCGTCAGCGGCACCTCTCCCACCCGCAGCCCGACCAGGCATTGTGCCGCATCGTCGGCGGGGGCGATGTCATTGACCGTACAGGCAAAACGATTCTGGATGCTGGAGGGATTGTCGCCACTCAGCGCGATTGACACATCGCGCGCCAGAATGCGCACCCGCACTGATTTGCCGATCGCAAAATCACGCTGCGGCACGTAAATCGTGCCGCCTGGAAACCGCAGGTGCGTGAGATGCCAGGTGGTGTCATGTGCCTCAACCGTCGCGTCAATCACCACGCTGCCTTCCTGATCGCGGGCAAGCGGCAGATCAAGACGCGCCAGGACGCCGGCCAAAGGCCCACTGGCCTGCACCCTGCCCTGATCGAGCAATACGAGATGATCTCCCAGATGGGCAGCCTCCTCGATCTGGTGTGTCACGTACAACATCGGCACCTCGAGTCTGTCGTGCAGCTGCTCGAGATAGGGCAGGATTTCCTGCTTGCGCGCCATATCGAGTGCCGACAAGGGCTCATCCATGAGCAGCAGACGCGGGCGTGTGAGGAGCGCCCGGGCAATCGCCACGCGCTGGCGTTCGCCACCAGAGAGCTTGTCCGGCGCACGATCCAGGAGATGGTTGATGCCCAACTGTTCGGCCACCCGAAAGAGATCATCCAGCGTTCCACCGGCCTTCGTCCGCTTCATGCCAAACGCAAGATTGCGCCGCACATTCAGATGTGGAAACAGGCTGGCCTCCTGAAACACGTAGCCAATCGAACGCTGCCAAGTGGGCACGAAAATGCCTTTGTCCGTATCCTGCCAAACTGCATCACCAAGCGCAATATGGGCCTGCTGGGCGCGCTCAAGGCCGGCAGCGCAGCGCAGAACCGTTGTTTTGCCAGAGCCCGAGTGCCCGAACAGCACGGTGACGCCCTTGCCCGGCAGGCTCAGGTCGACATCCAGTGAAAAGCCGGCGAAAGCGTGCTTCACCCGCAGTGAAATCATCTCCTCGTTCATCTGCCGATCACTTCCTCAGAGCCTGCGGGTTCAGCGTGTACAGGATCACCAGTACCAGGAAGGCAAACACCACCATGCCTCCAGCCAGCCAGTGTGCCTGGGCATACTCCATGGCCTCTACGTGATTGAAAATCTGCACCGACACAAGCTGTGTCTTGTTCGGAATGTTGCCCCCTATCATCAGCACCACCCCAAATTCACCAACGGTGTGCGAGAACCCCAGGATCGCTCCTGTCAGCATGCCGGGGCGCGCCAGCGGCACGATCACCGACCAGAAGGTGTCCCATGGTGAAGCCCGCAGAGTGGCGGCGACTTCGAGCGAGCGGTTGCCGATTGCCTCGATGGCATTCTGCACGGGCTGCACCACGAAGGGCATCGAGTACAGAGTTGAGCCCACCACCAGACCGGTGAAGGAAAATGGCAGCAAACCCAGCCCCAGATGCTGGGTGAGATAGCCTACCGGACCATGCGGCCCCATCAGGAGCAAGAGATAAAACCCCAGCACCGTTGGTGGCAACACCAGAGGCATCGCCACCAGGGCGCTGAAGACTGGCCGCAGGCGCGAGCGGGTGCGTGCCAGCCACCACGCCACCGGCGTGCCGATGCACAACAGCAGAATAGTGACGGTGGCAGCAAGTTTCAGGGTCAGCCAGACGGCTGACCAATCCTGTGAATCAGGCAACATGCAAGATCAGACTCAGAATTCGTAACCGTAGGATTTGATCACTGCACGGGCCTTGTCACCCTTGAGATACTTCAGCAGTGCTTCGGCAGCGGGCTTGCTGGCTGCTGTCGTGAGCAGAATGGCATCCTGGCGGATCGGCGAATATTCGCTGCCCGGCACGATCCAGGCGGAACCGGAAGTCAGCACGCCATCCTTCCAGACCTGCGAGAGCGCCACGAAGCCCAGCTCTGCATTGCCACTGGCGATGAACTGCTGGGCCTGGGTGATGTTTTCACCCTGCACGATCTTGGGCAGCAGGGAATCATACAGGCCCAACTTTTTCAGGACCTCCACGCCTGCAGCACCATAGGGAGCCGTCTTCGGGTTGGCCAGCGACAGATGTTCAAAGCCGCCCTTCTTGAGGATTTCGCCTTTGGCGTCAACATAGCCGGGCTTGGCACTCCACAGCACCAGCTTACCAATCGCATAGGTGAAACGGGAACCCTTGACCCCCAGACCTTCTGCTTCGATCTTTGCCGGGGTTTCATCATCGGCTGCGAGGAATACTTCGAACGGTGCGCCATTCCTGATCTGCGCATAGAAAGCACCGGTGGCGCCAGAGGAAATCGCGACCTTGTTGCCCGTATCCTTTTCAAAGTCAGCCGCAATCTTCTTCATCGGTTCAGAGAAATTGGCCGCTACGGCAACCTTCACTTCATCAGCAAATACGGGGGCAACCAGCCCCACAGCCAGCAACAGGGAGAACAGCGTCTTCATCGCAAAACTTCCTTTCTTATCGCGCAGAGGAAAAATCAGTCAAAAGCACACAAGGTGACGGTAGCCGCCTTGAATACTGCACATGCCCGTGAGCCTTCCACGAGTTCCAGCTCATTGAGCGCTTCGCGCGTGATGATCGCACTCACCGTGCGCCCCCCCGGCAGCGCCAGCACAACATCCACAGCCACCGGGCCAACATGGATACGGGAGACTTCGCCCCACAGCTGGTTACGCGCGGAGAGCCGGACACTCTCATCGGTGGCCAGGATCACCGCAGCGGAATTCACCCAGGCGTGCACCTCGCGACCGATGGCCAGACGCATCTGTTCAACGCTTTCAGCAGAAATCTGGGCAATGATCTCGTTGCGCCCATCAAAGCGGATACCCACTTCGTAGGTCACGTCCCCGGAACGGATGGAACTCACCGGGCCGGCAAACTGGTTGCGCGCACTCGTGGTGAAGCTGACGCTGCGCATCAGGCGCCGCAAATCGTCGGCATCTTCCTTGCCCGGCTTGGACAGACTGGCTGCCACGCGATCAAGCGCCTGCTGATACTCTCCCTCAATCGCCCGATACGCGCTGACCAGTCGCTTGCCATAGGCAGTGAGCACCGTACCGCCGCCGTGACGCCCACCCACAGCGCGTTCCACGAGCGGCTGCTCCGCCAGGTTGTTCATTGCATCCACAGCATCCCAGGCTGCCTTGTACGACAGGGGTACTTCCTTGGCAGCCTGCGAGATGGACCCGCAGAGTTCAATTGCTTCGAGCAAACGGATACGCGTATCGCCAAGAAAATTGCCGGCGTCGAGCTCCACCCCCAAACGGCCGATCATGCGCTGAGATTTCATTTTCGATTCCATATCCGGTAAACAACGTTATATTAATACGTACACACGCCAAATTCGTACTTATCCCGCGCATACTGAGATCTTTTGTGTATATCGGAACCGTTATGGTTGAAGATGCATAAGGTAACAGCGTAGATTTGGTACAAGCGTAGATATTTGTGCTGCAGCCCCAACCAAAATTCATACACTCCACGCAACACCACGAAAGGCAGCTCCCATGAAAATCAGTGCCCGCAATGCATTTGAAGGAAAGATCAGCGCCCTGCACAGCGGGCCGGTCAGCGCCGAAGTCGAGGTCACCACCACTGGCGGTGACAAACTGGTGGGCACCATCACGCAGGGCAGCGTGCAATCGCTCGGGCTGGTGGTCGGCAAGGAAGTGGTGGCACTGATCAAGGCGTCGAACGTGCTGGTCATGACTGAGGGCTCGGGCGTCAAGCTCTCTGCCCGCAACTGCCTGACCGGCAAGGTCAGCAAGGTGGTCACCGGCCCGGTCAGCGCGGAAGTGATCATCACGCTGGCAGGGGGTGCGCAGGTGTATGCCAGCGTAACGCGCGAAGCCACCGAAGAGTTGGGCCTCAAGGAAGGCGTTACCGCACATGCCATCATCAAGGCATCGTCGGTAATCATCGGCGTCAAGAACTGAACGCTACGACAGACCAGGGCTCTGCCCCAGGGCAGAGCCCGTTGCAAAATAGTCGCCAACACCCTTATCGCCCTCATTGCCCTCATCGTCCACCTCCCAGGCGCCGCATGCTCCAGAACACCAGCAGCGAAGCCGCTGCCAGCAGGCCGGTAAGCACGATTCCGCGCGAATAATCTGCTGCAAAAACGGCGTTGTAAATTTCCAGCGACAAGGTATTGGTGCGCCCGACAATGTTGCCGCCGAGCATGAGCGTGATGCCCACCTCACCCAACGAACGCCCCAACCCCAACACCAGCCCGGTAACCAGCGCCCGCCGTACATTCGGCAAGAGCACGAAAAGGGCAATCTCCCACTCCCGCCTGCCGAGCGTGCGGGCCACTTCTCCAAGACGCGCAGACAGGGACTCCAGCGCCGTCTGAACCGGTTTGACGACCAGGGGCAGACCCGCAACAAACGCGGCCAGCACCACGCCCGGAACGGAGAACACCAGACTCATGTCGCAGCAGGATTGCAGGATGGCTCCCAATGGGCCGCGCCGCCCCAACAGCAGCAAGAGTACGAAACCGAGGGCCATCGGCGGAAACACCAGTGGCAAGGTGACCAGCGCATCCAGCACAGACCTCCCGGGCCAGGATTTGAGGCTCAGGGCATACCCAAGAACCAGCCCGGCCAATGCATGCAGCACCAGCACCCAGCACGCCACTTCCAGCGTCAACCACACAGCATATTGGACGGTGGAGTCGCCAAGGGTCTGCTGCAAAGCCAGGCCAAAAGCTTGCATATCTACATCCCGTAACGCTTGAGAATGTCGCTGACCGCCGGAGTCTGCAGGTAGCTCACAAAGGCCTGCACTTCCGCAGAATCCTGACCGCTGACCTGCGCGGCAACGATAGCCACAGGGGTGTATTCGGCCTGCGGTATCTCCAGATAACCGCCGATCTGGTCACGAATAGCCAGGGCTTCGGTGAGATTGATGAAGCCTGCATCGACTTCCCCGCTGACCAGATAGCTGGAAACCTGTGGCACCATGCTGACGGTGAGCAGGCGCTTTTCCACAAGCGGATACAGCCCGGCATGTTGCAGGTATTCAAGCGCAGCCTTGCCAAAGATGGCCTGCCGGGTATCCGCCAGGGCAATTCGCGCAAAAGCTGCCGAAGCCACGTCTTTGGGCTGCTGCATCTGCTTGCCCTTGGGCCAGGCAACCACCAGCCTGCCCGTACCCAGCGGGAGAAAACGGCTGAATTTCACCTGCTCCGCGCCCTCCAGTACCTCACGCTCACCAAACACCACGGCCACCTTGCCGCTGGCGCGCGCCTGGGCCAACACCTGCCCCATGTGCCCGTAGAAACGCTCCACCCTGATCTTGCTGCCAGCTTCAAAACCCTGCGCAATCTCCTCGATCGGGCGCTTGTAACCAGCGCCGCCAGCCACCATCAGGCTCTGCTGGGCCACCGCCAGGACGGGAAACAGCAGCACTGCCAGACAAAGCAATCGACCTGCACCGCAAAATTTTCGCAAAAACAGCTTCACCATCATCGACTCCGGGATTCAGCGCGGCATAGCTTCCGCAAAGGAAAAAAAGGATTGATGCTGCTGGCAATCATCCGAGCATGAGATGCGCCGGTGGATCAGCCAGCGGCCATCGCACAGACGCCATGCAACGAGATGCTCCCAGTAGCTGGGGACGACGTAGTAGATTTCGTCGTCATCCGAACGGATATCGGTGAGCACGAAGTAGTGTTCGCAATAGCAGGGCTCTTCTTCCGCCGCATCTTCATAGCCCACCACCCGCTCGGAGAGAATTTCATAGTCGCGAAACCGCGAGAAACACAGCGGTGCAACGACCTGCTTTGACCACTCCCTGGGCAACTGGGCCGCCCAGGGAACCTCTTCATCCGCATTGCGGTGACACGAACGATGGCGCTGCGCCAGCTGCTGCAAGGGCCTCGAAAGATCTGCATTCATCACGAACACCTCCTGAACCAGCTGCACCATGCGCCAGTCCGTTATTCATGATGATATATAGCGATTTTTGTGCCACCTGTGCATCAGGGTGAAACCGAAGCCTCGCAGGCACATCAGGCAGGTCGCGAAAACCGCACGGCAACATCGCACGGCGCCGCAAAATAAGGCGCAGAACTCACCAGGAAATCGGCGCCGGCACGCGCATAGGCGAGTGCATTTTCCAGTGTCACGCCCCCCGCCGGGGCCAGCAACGGCGTCAGCCCACGCTCCGCCAGGGCGGCCTTGCAGGCAGCCAGTGCCTGCGGAGGGAAACGCTCGAGCTGCAGTACATCTGCCCCTGCCTGCGCGAGCATGATGGCTTCTTCCAGGCTCCCGGCTTCGGCGACAAGTTTCTTCTCCGGTACCCGTCGATGAATGTCGGAAAAAATTGTCGGCAACGTCGCTTTGTCTACAAACACACGATGATCGGGGAAGACCAGCAGGGTTTCCGACAATCCCAACCGGTGTGCCACGGCGCCGCCCGCCGCAACGGCTTTGGCGGATAGATGCCGGGTACCCGGAAAATTCTTGCGCGTGCAGGCCAGAGGCAGATCGAAACCCGCAGCACGCAGACTGCTGATGATGCTGGCCGCACAGGTGGCGATTCCGGAGAGATACTCGATAAGGGTCTGGGCGGTTTTCCAGGCGACCTGCAGTGCCGCGACACTGCCTTCCGCACAGAGCAGTTCTTCACCCTCCGTGACCTGTGTCGCGGAGGGAACACCTCCCAGAACCCTGCCACCGGCAAGCTCCACAAGGCGCGCAGCCTCTTCCGTGCCGCAGACCCGCATGGCACGCCGCGCACGCATGCTCATGCACCCGGCCTCGTTCCCGATACCCAGACTGCGGGTGGTGAGATCGCCATACGGAACATCTTCGGCAAGCATTTCGCGCAGGGCTTCATCCCCAAGGCACGGAGGCTCAGTCCGCCATTCAGCTTTCAGGCCCGAAACAATAGGCATAGTCGGTACAGTCCGCGCAATTGGGAGACTTGCAGATTGGCACACCCGCGCGCTGGCAGAGTTGACGGTAGAAGAACTTCTTCCACTTCATGTCGCGCACATTCGCCTCGGCCAGCCGCGGAAAACGCTTCAGCAGAATGCCGGAAAGCTCCTTGCGCGAGGGCAGCCCCATATCCTGCCAGAGATGATTGTCGCGCTGGGCTGCGGTGGAGATCACAGCAGCCAGCCAGAAAGACATCTTGTCGCACGGCTCGGCATACAGCATCAGCAATTCAAACAGCTCGTCGAATTCATCGATGCCGGCGTCAACAACGCTGCCATTCTCAAGCGGCACGCCTGGCACACAGTGTGCGCACATTTCCGCGAACGAAGCGGGATCCAGCCCACGAACCAGCGGCTGGGCACCAATCCGCAGGGATTCGGCAATCCCGCAGACGATGACCAGCTGTTCCAGTGGTGGCGTGTCGGCAATCAGCCGGGCCAAAAATTGTACGGGTGCGTTCATAGCAAGTGCCTCCGCAGACCTTATTGCAAGGAGCGGGCCAGATCTGCAGACCGGTCTTTGGTCCGTACACTTCCCGGCTATATAACCCCTATATAAACAGGGCTTACCCAGCAAGATCCAGTTCGCATCAGAGCCCAATCTGCCCTGGCAATTCATGCTGCCTTGGCAATCGGAGTCGCCTCAACAACGTGCCGCTCTGGCGCCAGCATGGTGCATCGGTATGCCATAGAACTTCCCATAGAATTTTCTGTTGGACTTTCTATTACCAGCTGCGACTGGCCGCGGTGAGATAACACCTTGTTCAGCATGTAGATTTTGCGCCATTTTTTGTGCCGCAAAGGGAAGATGGCTTACCGGCAAAGGATTCACCGCCCGCCCCTGCACTGAGGGCTATCAACCTCCTTTCCACACACCCTTTCTTCTGGTGATTCCAGCGGTCAGGCTGCGAGCTGAAAACACAGGGTCTGTGTCAATGCCAACAATTTTGTCGGGTTCATCACAGTCAAAATTCTATAAAAAGTGCTTTGAATCATACGCTTGCCATCGATTTGCCATCGGGCACAGGGTTTGCGACTACTCGCCTGACCACTGCTGCAAGGGGGTAAGCATGAAAGTTTCAGAAATCATCGCGCTGCAAAACGAGCCCGCCTGCTCCCACAACAAGGAGGAGAAAAGCGGCTGTGCGCGCCCCAAACCCGGCGCCACGGCTGGCGGCTGTGTGTTCGACGGTGCGCAGATTGCACTGCTGCCGATTGCTGATGTGGCACACATCGTCCATGGCCCCATCGGCTGTGCCGGCAGTTCCTGGGACAATCGCGGCGCCGCTTCATCCGGCCCGGCGCTTTACCGCACCGGCATGACCACCGACCTCACCGAGCAGGACGTAATCATGGGGCGCAGCGAAAAGCGCCTGCTGCACGCCATCAAACAGGCCATTGACGAATTTTCTCCGGCAGCCGTGTTTGTCTATACCACCTGTGTCACAGCAGTGATTGGTGATGATGTCGCCGCCGTCTGCAAAGCCGCTGAAAACCTTTGGGGTGTACCGGTGGTGCCGGTCGACAGCGCCGGCTTCTACGGCAGCAAGAATCTGGGCAACCGGATCGCGGGCGAAACGATGATCAAACATGTCATCGGCACGCGCGAACCGGAACCTGCCCGGCAGATTCCAGGCATTCGCGTGCACGACGTGAACCTCATCGGTGAATACAACATCGCCGGCGAATTCTGGAATGTGGCACCACTCTTTGATGAACTGGGGCTGCGCATCCTGGGCCGCCTTTCGGGGGATGCACGCTTTCGCGATGTGCAGTGCATGCACCGTGCCGAGGTGAGCATGGTGGTGTGTGCCAAGGCTCTCCTGAATGTGGCTCGCAAGCTCGACGAAAAATGGGGGGTGCCTTTCTTCGAGGGCAGCTTTTACGGCATTGCCGACACCTCCCAGGCTTTGCGCGACATTGCACGACGAATCAACGACCCGGATCTGACGCTACGCACGGAAGCCCTGATTGCCCGCGAGGAAGCCCGCGCGCACGCCTCGCTTGAATCCTGGCGCGAACGCCTGCGCGGCAAACGCGTGTTGCTGTACACCGGCGGAGTGAAATCCTGGTCGATCGTCTCCGCGCTGCAGGATCTGGGCATGGATGTCGTGGCAACGGGCACAAAGAAATCCACCGCTGAAGACAAGGCGCGCATCCGCGAGTTGATGGGGCCAGACGCACGCATGATCGATAACGGCACCGCATCAGCCCTGCTCTCGGTCTACAAGGAATTGCACGCTGATATCCTGATTGCAGGTGGTCGCAACCTCTATACGGCGCTCAAGGCCCGCATTCCCTTCCTCGACATCAACCAGGAACGCGAATTCGGCTATGCCGGCTACATCGGCATGCAGGAACTGGCCCGTCAGCTCGCCCTGAGCATGGAAAGCCCGGTCTGGGAGGCGGTGCGCCGCCCTGCCCCGTGGGCCAACACCAAGGTGATCGGCCTCCCTCTGACTGCACACGAAGATTCTGGTGCCCCTGATGTGCGCAACGGCAGGACGCAGGAGTCGGGGGTGCGATATGGCTGAAGTGATCAAACGCAGCAAGCCGATGTCGGTCAATCCGCTCAAGGCCAGCTCTTCTCTGGGCGCTTCGCTCGCTTTTCTGGGCATGCGCCGGGCCATTCCGATGCTGCACGGTTCCCAGGGCTGCACGGCATTTGGGAAAGTCTTTTTTGTACGCCACTTTCGCGAGCCGATCCCATTGCAAACAACGGCCATGGATCATGTATCCACCGTCATGAACTCGGATGAGAACGTGATTGATGGGCTGGCGACGATTTGCGAGAAGAACCACCCGGATCTCATCGGCCTGCCAACCACCGGGCTCTCTGAAACCCAGGGCACCGATATTCTGCGGCTGGTGCGCGAATTTCGCGCCACACACCCGCAGTTTGATTCGATCAGCATTGTTCCGGTGAATACGCCCGATTACGTTGGCAGCCTGGAAAGCGGGTTTGCGCTTGCCGTGACAGCCATCATCGACACTCTGGTGGCGGCAACAAATCATGTTGGCCGTCGGCACCGGCAGGTCAACATCCTCGCCAACGCCAGCCTCACGCCGGGGGATATCGAAACCATCAAGGAATGGTGCGAGGCTTTTGGCCTGCGCCCAGTGGTGCTGCCTGATCTGGGTGACTCACTCGATGGTCACCTGATCGAAGCGGACAACACTCCGCTCACACTTGGCGGCGCACCGCGTGAAGAAATCGCCGCAATGGGCGAATCCATCGCCACGCTGGTGATTGGTGCGTCTCTGGATGCAGCAGCGGATTTGCTGCGCGCCCGCACCCACGTACCGGATTACCGCTTCGATCATCTGATGGGCCTGGATGCCTGTGACCGCTTCACCATGACGCTCAGTGAAATCTCCGGTGTGGCGGTACCGGCCAGACTTGAACGGCAGCGTGCGCAGCTGCAGGATGCCATGGTGGATGCCCACTTCATGACAGGCTTCCTGCGTGTTGCCGTGGCAGGCGAGCCGGATCTTCTCGCAGGCATGGACGCCTTGCTGCATGGCTGCGGCGCGGAGCTGGTGGCAGCAGCCACCCCGATCAATTCGCGGGTACTGGCGGGCTTATCCTGCCGGCAGGTGCACCTCGGTGATCTGCAGGATCTCGAACGCGCTGCCCGCAGTGAAAACGCCCAGTTGGTGATCGGCAGTGCCCATGCGGCACAAAGCGCCGAACGCCTGCACATTCCCTTGCTGCGCGCCGGGTTTCCAATTTACGACCGGCTTGGTTGCCATTCCCGCCCCTGGGTGGGATATCGGGCTGCGCGCACAGCATTGTTCGACATCGCCAACCTAGTCCTGGAGCATCACCATGACACTCCGGCCCATCGATCCCTCTTCTGGACAGGCGGACCCCGTGAACGCGAAGTCTCCCTCACCGCTTCGTAAACTTACCCTCGCAGCGCCCCCCGAACCGGGCACCCTGCAGGTGGCGTTTGCGAGTAAAGACCGTACGCATGTCGACCAGCACTTCGGCGCTGCCGAAGGCTTCGTGCTTTATCTCGCGGACAACACACACGCAAAGCTTTCCGGCGTGCTTGAGTTTCCTCCGGAAAGCATGGACGGCAACGAGAACAAGCTCAGCGAAAAAATTGATGCGCTGCGTGGATGTGCGGCTGTCTTCTGCCTCGCCGTTGGCGGCTCCGCAGTGCGCCAGCTGGTACAGGCAGGCATCCAGCCAATGCGCCTGGATACGATCGAGCCTGTCGAGAACATCCTGCACACAATCATCTGCGGCATCCGCGATGGTGGCGTTCCGTGGATCGACAAGGCTTTGCGCGCACAGGACGGCGACACGGCCCGTTTTGAACGCATGCTTGAGGAAGGATGGCAGGAATGATTGAGGTCAGCGGCAGAATCGTTGCCATCCATGGGGAAAAAGCCAGGGTGGCTATCGAGCAGGACGCACACTGTGCCGGCTGTGCCTCCCGCAAAACCTGCCATGGCGGCTCGGGAGCTTCCATCATCGAGATCAGTCACCCCATCGGCATGCTGATTGGCGACAAGGTATCGCTGGGCATGGATGAATCCACGCTGACGCGCTCTGCACTCCTGGCCTATCTGGTGCCGCCGGTATGCCTGATCGTCGGAGCCGGGATCGGCGACACGCTGGGACACTCCGACGTTCTGGCCATGCTCGGCGCCCTGCTCGGGTTACTCACCGGACTCTGCATTGCGCGGGTACTAACCCGCCTGTTCCGCCACGGCAGCCTGGAACCGAATATTTCGAATTGCCCCAGCACCACCACCTTTTCCAACCGGAGCCCTGCACCATGAGCACCACAGATCCCCTGTTCACCACCGATTTCATGCAGGAAATGACACGCCAGATCCGCGCCCAGGATACCTATGGCATGTACGATGGCAAGAGCCCGGAGCAGTTGCTCTCCCCCTATGTCCTGACCAAGGAAATCCGCAGCACCATCCCCATCGTCGGAGATCCTGATCAGGCAACAATTTCGCGCATCCAGGCGTTTTACAACGCCATCGCCATCCTGATTGAAAAAGAATGCGGAAAGATGGCGGTACCGCTGGTGCACCTCCATCACGAGGGATTCGGCCGCGTGCTGATCACCGTGGGGAAACTCGTCGCCCTCGACCGCCCCTTGCGTGATGTGCATCGCTTCGGCTTTGAGAGCTTCTCGAAGATGAAAACCGAAGCAGACAAGCAACTGGCACTGGCCACGGGGATCGTTGGCCTGTACCCGGAAATCGCGGGTTTGTGAGGCTAACGGCATGGATAGCGCCAATCCAGATCTGGACAAGGAAGTTCGCCGCCTCAAACGGATTGCGTCCGAATGGGCCGGGCAGCTGCACGACCTCGTCGAGGATCGTCTTCCCGCCGCCTATGAAGAATTGCCGGAAATAACACGCAATACATACGAAGCCTGCAAGGCTTGGGCAGATGCCAGCGCCCGTCTGCTCAGTGCCAAAGCGGACAGCACACCGACCGAGAACCCTTGATTCGTTTTTTTTGATCAACAACACATTTAACTGGAGTTTGACAATGGACGTTATCACCGCCATCACTCGGGGCGGCAAAGCCTGGACCCCGGAATTCGTTGTTGCGCTGGACGCCAAGAAGTGCATCGGCTGTGGCCGTTGCTACAAGGTGTGCACACGCAACGTACTGGAACTGGTCGACCGCAGCGACAGCGATATTCCTGAGGACGACGACGAGGACGATAGCGAGAGCATTGCCTCTGTCATGGCAATCTCTGATCCGATGGATTGCACAGGCTGTGGCGCGTGCAGCCGTGTATGCCCGAAAAACTGCCTTACCCACAAGGCCATGGCAATGGAAGCCTGAGCCTGATGTCGGATATCCTGTGTGACACCTTGTCATCACACAGGATATCCGCAAGGATTCGCCGGCCAGACCATGCCATTCTCCGGAGATACCGTGCCGAGCGCGCGCCTGATTCTATGCCACAAGCAAAAGACCAGTGCCCGTCTGCGTTTTCTGCTCTTCCCGCATGGCGTCCTGGCTTTTGAACCTTTGCCCCTGCAGGCCGTAATCTGTGCCGGATGTTCCCACACGCGGGTGATGCTGCATCCTGCCGCGTGGGCACATCAGGCCTGCGAACGTCTGGGCATGCCTCACGATGCCATCAGCCCGGAACCAGAGTTTCACGTCGAAGCGCACTGCAATGGGGATATCGTCACCATCCTGCTGGCTACATTCACCAGTATTGATCCGCCATTCGAAATGGCACGCACGCACGAGGCCCGGTTTGCTCCCATCACGGATATGCGCCAGCTTCCCCGGGCAGAACTTGATGTGCTGGGGCATGTGTACGAATATCTGATCGGATAGTTCCACGATGCACTTTTTCAGTGCCTGCCGAAACAGCAGCAGCGCCTGTTGAAAAGCGTTTCTCGCGCTTCCCGCCTCACGCCGCACCCGCTCCAGACAACCCTGTTTTTAAATGGATTTTGCATACGCAGGCATGCCCTGAGGTACGGGTTCATGCTTGTCGGTTTTGCCCTTGTTGACCTACATCAAACCTGTCGGGTATCCGACAAGAGGCTGCTTCACTCCTCCCTGAAAGCCTTTCCTGGCATGGAATTCAACGATTCCAGCCACGGTTGGCACGTCCTTTGCGTCGGTAGGTATGCCCTCGCGGAGAGGCACCATGCACAAGATCAACTTTTGATTTTCACAGGCAGTCGCTTCGCTCTTGCGCCGATCAACTGCCAGTCTGTTACCAAGGAGTCCGTCATGTGGGATTACACCGAAAAGGTCAAGGAACATTTCTTCAATCCACGCAATGCCGGCCCGCTCGAAGATGCCAATGCCGTCGGTGATGTCGGTTCCATTCAGTGCGGTGATGCACTGCGCCTGATGCTCAAGGTTGAACCCGAGTCGGACAAGATTCTCGATGCAAGATTCCAGACCTTTGGCTGCGGTTCGGCCATCGCCTCCAGTTCGGCATTGACCGAGATGGTCAAGGGCAAAACGCTGGATGAAGCGCTGGTGATCAGCAACCAGGATATCGCCGCCTTCCTCGACGGCCTGCCGCCAGAAAAAATGCACTGCTCGGTGATGGGGCGTGAGGCGCTGCAGGCCGCCATTGCCAACTATCGCGGCGACGCGTGGCACGATGACCACGCCGAGGGCGAGCTCATCTGCAAGTGCTACGCCATCGATTCGGTACTGATCGAACAGGTTGTCCGCGAGAACAAACTCAAAACGGTTGCCGAGGTGACGAACTACACCAAGGCAGGCGGGGCCTGTGCTTCCTGCCACGAAAAGATTGAAGAAGTGATGACCCGGGTTTTGCAGGCCATGGGGGAAGAACCCGCTTTCGCGCATGCGGAACGCCCGGCCCGCTCCACTGTGCCGACCACCTATGCTCCCCCTGCAGCCACGGAAGAGCAACCGGCTGGCAAGCCCAAGATGACCAATCTGCAGCGTATCCGCAAGATCGAAGAGGTGATAGAAACCATTCGCCCGATGCTGCAGCGTGATCATGGAGATATCGAGATCGTCGATATCATCGGCAAGAACATCTACGTCAACATGCAGGGAGCATGCATGGGCTGCGCCATGGAATCTGCCACTTTCGGTGGCATTCAGCAGAAACTGTTCGAGGAACTTGGCGAATTCGTGCGCCTGCTGCCCGCCAGCCAGATGGAAATGACCCGCTGAACACACCGGACCGCATCCCCCATGCGGCCCTCATCCTGCAACACCCGGAAGAGAGTGCATCATCATGAAACCAATCTATCTGGACAATAACGCCACCACCTGTTGCGACCCTGTCGTCGTTGAAGCCATGCTGCCATTTTTCACCGAGCAGTTTGGCAATGCTTCTTCCATGCACAGTTTCGGCAATCAGGTCGGGGTGGCTATCAAGAAGGCGCGGGGACAGATCCAGGCGCTGCTCGGGGCCGAGCAGGATTCCGAAATCATCTTCACGGCCTGTGGCACCGAATCCGACAACACGGCCATCATGTCTGCCCTGCGCGCACAACCCGGGCGCAATCAGATCATCACGACAGTCGTCGAACATCCGGCGATCCTCGCCCTGTGCGAACAGCTCGAAAAAGACGGCTATATCGTCCATAAATTGCGTGTGGACAAGCGCGGCCGCCTGGATATGGACGAATACCGCGCCTTGCTCAACGACAGGGTTGCCATCGTTTCGGCCATGTGGGCCAACAACGAAAGCGGCACGATCTTCCCGGTGGAAGAAATGGCGGAATACGCCCATGCCATGGGAATCCAGTTCCATACCGACGCAGTACAGGCGGCGGGCAAGATTCCGATTGATCTCAAACGCAGCAAGATCGACATGCTCTCGCTCTCCGGCCACAAGCTGCATGCGCCCAAGGGCATCGGTGTGCTCTACCTGCGCCGTGGCACCCGCTTCCGCCCGCTGATGCGCGGGGGCCATCAGGAGCGTGGGCGCCGCCCCGGCACCGAGAATTCGCCTTCCATCGTCGGGCTGGGGGTGGCTGCCGAACTTGCCATGCAGAATTTTGAAACGGAAAACACCGACGTCCGTTTTCTGCGCGACAAGCTGGAAAAAGGCATCCTCGCCCGTGTTTCCCATGCTTTCCCGACCGGGGATCTGAACAATCGCCTGCCCAATACCAGCAGCATCGCCTTTGAGTACGTCGAAGGCGAAGCCATCCTGCTGCTGCTCAACAAGCTGGGAATCGCTGCCTCTTCCGGCTCAGCCTGCACCTCCGGCTCCCTTGAGCCTTCGCATGTGATGCGCGCCATGGGTATCCCCTACACGGCAGCTCACGGCACCATCCGCTTCTCACTCTCCCGTTACAACACACTCGAAGAAATCGAGCGCGTGATTGAAGCCGTGCCGCCCATCATCGAACAGCTGCGCAAGATCTCTCCGTACTGGAACGAAAGCACACACGGCCCTGCCGCCAACCCGGAGAAAGCCTTTTCGCCGGCTTACGCCTGAACCCGTCAGTATCGCAGCCCCTCCAAACCCGGCACCTCGCCGGGTTTGTTGTTTCAACGCCGTGCGCTTCAAGACGTAGCGCAAGGGTTAGCACCGACTTGACGCCAGACTGCCCGCCGCGCGACCCTGCATCCATACAATAAAAATCCCGGGGGACAGGCATATGTTCAGACAAACCAAGGCCACCACCAGTGGCCGGTGGCAACGCCTGTTTGTGGGTACAGTGGGAATGGTCGGCTGGGCTGTCTGCCTGGTTATCCTGGCATCAGCGATCGAGAAACAGGTCTGGCCCCCCTTCGATACAGTCCTCGTCTGTTTCGTGATTTTGCCTTGGGCGAGTTTTCTGTTCTCACGCTTTGCTTTCCATGGCCTTCTGCCCGAAAAACAACTGGCAGACAGTGCCTCCGGAAGAAAGATACCCCGTCTGGCGCCTACTCGGCACTGAGCTGCGGCTGGATACAAGGCAGAGGGTTTTCTGTCGTGGCAGATGCGGGGCAGAAGCGAAACCAAGCGTACGGGCCATTCCACCCTAGAGATCGCCTAAACCATTGAAACATTGAATGGTACGGCGCCTCAGGCAGGCACGAGCAGTAACCATCCCCCAGCAGAGTCGGGGAGCTTTCATACTTGAGCCGCTCACTGCGGCTACTGGGTGGCTTCCGGCCCCTTTCCAAGCGCCGCCTGAAAGCGGCAGCCACTTAGCGAAGATTGAGCTGATCCAACCGCTCACCCTCCTCTTTCCGCGCCTGGATGTAACTCCGTATCAACGATTCGTCCCGCCCCACCGTTGAAACAAAGTAAGCACGTGCCCAAAATGAAGTCTCTCAGATGGGCGTTCGCAAACATCAAACTTCTACTACCTCCCGGCAGAGCCTGGGAACCTCAATATTCTTTTGGCATTAAAATAAAATCCAGAACTTCTTCGTCATATAACACATCGGGTTCATCAAACTCATCGGAGGATGAGCGGATCCCCACAGAAAGTATTTGTGGCAGCTAGCGTTGAGAATTGCAGTTTCCCGTCAAGTCTATTTTTTAACTCTTTAGATATAATAATAAGAAAAAAATATATACCTAAAGCATGAAATATAAGCCTATTTGAACATGTTTTTAAACATCAAACACTTAACCTAGAAATTACCAATATACATAAATTTTTACAAATGGCTTTGGCTTCTTATATTCAAAACAAAAAAATACAATGACATATTATATATTAAATCATAAATACACAAAAATTCACAATATAGACAGGTAAAACATCAGCGTTTTGCGGCAAAATACTTTAACTATTGATAAAATACAAAGACTTAAATGAATCTTATTTCTTCATGTGATGAGTACTGGACCTATCTCCACTTCTCATCAGCAAGCACTGCCTTCTCTGCCTACCAGGCTATTTAGTGATTGCAATCTCATAGCAGGGTACTGTAGATGCGACATGCTCGCGAAAGAAGCACCTCTACCCAACAGATCCGCAACGGTTGTCACGCAGCCATGGAACAGTGTGGAAGACCAGTACCGGCTGGTCCGTGAGCATGGGGCTACCACGAACAATATTGCGGCACAGATTGAAAAGACCGCACAAATGTCCGAGGAAAACAGCGCAGCAGCGAGAAAACCCACAGAGGCGGCAAGCAGTTTATGAGCTGGCACACAAACTACTGACAGAAGTATGCAACTACCGCTTCAACTGATACGTCTCACAGGAATTGTTGTTGTCTGACTTTCGACGTTCAGCCCAATATGACTGATAGATGTAACAAGGCAGACAAATGATAATTCATGTGCCAACGATGATGGTGGCGATCCTGGTGCTTTGCACCATGCTGTGCTTATCAATCGGCTGGGTCTCCTGGCGTGAGGGGGGGGACGGTTTGCGCGCCCTCACGCTGGCTCTCGGCTTCCATGCACTGGGTTACGCTACGTTCATCGCCGGGGGATTTTTCCCCCTCCCCCTCGAATTGTTCATACGCAATTTTTCGATCTCCGCCTCCTCCAGCCTGATGATCTTTGCGCTGGCACATTTCTACAAGCAACCAGTGCGGATAGCAGCGCTTTTACTGCTTCCTTTCGTACTAGGGATAACCTGCGCACTCTTTACCAACCATCTGAATTGGCGACTGGTTATTACCTCCACTGTCGCCACAATTCTTGATCTAACCATGCTCTGGAGCGTCTGGCTAGGGCAAAAGAAACGGCATGGGCATGCCCATGTACTTTTCTGCGCGGGTATCGTACTCAATCTCGCGCTTATGGCGGGGCGCGCCATTGGTGTTCTGATGCATGCAGACCCGGCACAAACACCAACCGATAGCACGACGATTGAGGGGCTTCTGTATTTGTCCGCCTTGATATCATTGAACCTCATCGCGGTCGGATTTGTACTGATGACCAAGGAAGCATCTGACGAAGCTTTGCGAAGACAGGCGACAACCGACAAACTGACGGGGATCGCGAACCGATCCCGGCTTGAGGATGAAGTCCGCCAGGAAATTCTCCTGCTGCGTCGTTATGGAACCCCTTTATCCTTGCTGCTGCTGGATATCGATCACTTCAAACAGATCAACGATCGCTATGGACATCTCAATGGCGACGCGGTGCTGCAAGAGGTGGTCACCAGTACTCGCCTCTACTTGCGCGAAACCGACGTTTTGGGACGCTGGGGTGGTGAAGAGTTTGTCGTACTACTGCCTTCCACCGGACTGCAGGTTGCTATTGGCGTCGCAGATAGGATCCGCAGCCAAATCGCCGAGACAGACTTCTCCCTTGGGGCACCTGTCACGGTAAGCATCGGCGTAGCTTCGTGCAGAGCATCGGATGATTTAGCGAATTTTTTTGAGCGTGCGGATGCGGCTCTGTACCGGGCCAAAGATGGCGGACGCAATCGCGTGGAAGTTGAAGTGCCTCTTGAGCAGCCCATCTCAGGCGGGGCTACACAAGGACTATTGAAGCTCGTATGGGGCAATGCAATGGCGACCGGTCACCCAGAGATGGATGCCCAGCATCGTGCTCTCTTTGAGTCAGCCAATCACCTTCTTGATCTCGCACTACGGGGGACTGAACCCCAATCTTTAAACCCTTTCATCATTCATCTAATGAATCAGTTTGCCAAGCATTTTGCCGACGAAGAATTACTGCTGGCGGATGTCGGATGGGATGAATTACCTGAACATGCGGCACAACACAAAGCTCTCATCACCCGCAGCCATGAACTATTGGAAAAATATGCAAACAACAAACTGGGCCTCTCTGAGCTGCTGCATTTCATCGTGTATGAAGTCATCGCCCAACATATCCTCATTGAGGATCTAAGATATCGCCCATCCTCTTTTCCGATGACGACTCTCAGCACTTAACGAAAACCAATCTCTCTGAAAAGCATTACAAATTAAGTCATGCACTTGCTGGATCTCAGAACAATCGCTCTGGTCTATGTTGCGGTACGCATTGGTTTAGCAATGGTGCTGGCCTACATATGGAGTGTCCAGCGTAACTATCCACCTGCCAAGGACTGGGCGCTTGGTTCCATTCTGACGGCTGTCGGGCTTTTTCTAATTGGATTGCGGCATCTGGTGTCTCCGTTTGTTTCTGAGCTGTTGTCCAATGCGCTGTTGTTTCCAGGCTGGATGATTTTTGATTTCGGTATTGTCAAAGCCTGCGGCAGACAGCCGCCTTACAGACTGGGAAGCACACTGTGCATACTCGTCTTGCTGGGTATGGCCGGGACTGCTTCGGTGCAACCGGAGTCCCCGGCTCTGCCTCTGTTACATCACAGTATCCTGATTCTGTTTGATCTGACCGCTGCTTACGCATGCCTGCACAACGTGGATTGCACCCGTCGCCAGACCTTTCGCGCAATTGCGGTTTTATTGATTATTTCAGCAGCAACATTTGCCTGGAAGCTTGCCCAGGAAACATTTGGCGTACAGCCCTCCCTCCCTGAGCCTGAACCCAAAATCTTGCTACTCCTCTGTTCAGTAACGATCTACCCTATGCTAACCATGTTACTGGCCTTGCAAACCTCCCAGAAGTTGCAGGAAGAACTTAACACCCAAGCTCGTCAGGATGTGCTGACCGGGGCGTACAACCGACGAGCCTTTGTCGAATTCACAGAACGAACCTGGGCGCAATCATCACGATGCCACCAAGCATTATCGTTGCTCTTGCTCGACATCGACAACTTCAAAATATTCAACGACCGCTATGGACATCAAACCGGCGACCAGGCGCTGACTCTGGTATCACAAACAGCTCTGAGGGTATTGCGCAAGAACGATGTCTGGTGTCGTTATGGCGGCGAAGAGTTTGTTGCATTGCTGCCCGATACCGATTTGGTACAGGCTCTCGCCGCAGCCGAGCGCATTCGCCAGGCAATTGCACAAGTCAGTCTTCAGGCGCGGCAAGGATCTCTGTCACTCTCGGTCAGTATTGGTGTGGCGCAACGACGCACCGGACACGGTGACTGGAATGATCTGTTGGCAGAATCCGACGCTGCGCTATACCAAGCCAAAGCCGCCGGCAGAAACTGTGTGAAAGCCAGGGATGGAAGCCAAACGCCCAGCTTTGAGCAACCCGAATAGCTTTATGGGAGAAGTAGCCAAAGCGAGGGAGCCGAAGCACCATATGACCTACCGGCAATAAGCCTCAGAGCGGCCCCGCACGGTTCTGTCCGGCAAGGTCTCCGCCCCCAGACAGCATGCATTTCAGATAATGATGGTCAGGCAGCACGGTCAAGGGCACGGTCTACGATGACCTGAATCTGCCCCTGACTGCAATGCTCGACGCGCGCCTCAACAGCATAGACACGGGCCATCATCTCTGCGGTAATGGCGGCAGAGGGAGTGCCATCCGCTGCAATCTGCCCCGCATGCATTACCGTGACACGATCGGCAAACCGGGCGGCCAGGGAGATATCGTGAAGCACCACCATGCCAATCAACCCATGAGCCTGGATGAGTTTCCGGACATTTCCCAATACTCTGACCTGATAATGTGGATCCAGTGCACTTGTGGGCTCGTCGAGAAGCAGGATCTCCGGCTTGCGGACGATGGCTTGTGCCAAAGCGGCAAGTTGCCGCTGCCCCCCTGAGAGTTCGGACAGATAGCGTGATGACAGGGCACCTATCCCGAGATGTTCGAGTGCATCGTACGCCTGATCAAGCTCAGCCTTGCCCGGCTGCCCGCTTCGACCTGCCTGAACGGCACTGAGGACGGCTTCAATCACTGTGATCGCGACACCAGGAGGCAAACTTTGTGGCATGTATGTCATGCGCTGTGCCTGCTCACGTGGGCCAAGCCTCGAAAGGAGGGTATCTCCCAGCAGCACCTCGCCACGGATACGGGTCAGCCCTGCAATCCCACGCAGGAGAGTCGATTTCCCTGCGCCATTGGGTCCAATCAGAGCGGTCAGCGTACCTGGTTGAATCTCCGTGAGATCCACGCCTTGGACCACCATATTGCGTCCATAGCTGATCGAGAGTTGCTTCAGAGTCAAGGCGTTCCGGTTCATGCTTTGCCCCCGCGTGTGAAGACCAGAAACACGAACACAGGTACACCAACCAGTGCCGTCACAATGCCAACGGGAACAATCACCCCAGGCAGGATGAGTTTGCTGACGATAGACGATAGGGAGAGAACCAGCGCACCGGCAATCGCGCTGGCAGGAAGCAGGAAACGCTGGTCTTCCCCAACGCATAGGCGGGCTATGTGGGGGCCAACAAGTCCAATGAATCCGATCGGGCCGACAAATGCCACGGAAATTGCCGAAAGCAGGCTGATACGCAACAGGGATGCCCTGCGCAATCGCCGGATATCGACGCCGAAACTGCGTGCACGGTCCTCACCCAACCGCAAGGCCGTCAGTTTCCAGGAAGCCCTTAAAGAGAAGGGCAAGACCAGGAACAGGCAGGCACTCAGGATTGCAATCTTGTCCCAGGTGGCCCGTGCCACGCTGCCAAGCGTCCAGAAGACCAACTGCTGCAAAACATCTTCCGTGGCAAAGAGCTGTAGCAAAGCAACGCCCGCGTTGCAACTGAATACCAAAGCAATCCCGAAGAGCACGAGTGACTGTACACCGGCCCCACGCAAGCGTGACATCAACAAGAGCAGGCCGATAGAGGCAACAGCAAACAGGAATGCTGCACCAGCCACCAGGGCATTGAAATCCACGCCTATCTGACCGGGTCGAAACACAATGACCAGAGAAGCCCCCAGTGCGGCAGCGGATGAAACGCCAAGCGTGAAAGGGCTGGCCAAAGGGTTATCCAGCACAGTCTGCATCTCGCACCCCGCCAACCCCAGTGCAGACCCCACCAGAACGGCTGCCAGTGCATACGGCAGCCGTACGTTCCAGACGATGACCTGCGTGATGCGGTCTGCGGCTTCTGGATGCACCAGGACATGCACAAGCTGCCCAAGCCCCAGCCCGGAAACCCCTGTCATCACATCAACGAGCAAGCTTGACAGCAGCAGAACCATAAAGAGCGCCAGCAATCTGCTTCGCCGGCCAATCAAACTGGCGTAGTCAGCACGGGCACGTGCGCGGGTATCAACAGCGGGGGTAGCGGACATCTGGTCAGCGGGGCTCGTCAACGTAATAGCTACCGTTGTTGCCAACGTTCAGGAAATGCTCGAAAAGCACTTTTTGGGTTGCGGAAGGGTCCAGGCTCCTGAACAGAGCCGGCTGTGTCCATTTTGCAAGTGCTTCAATCGCCAGAATGTTAAGCGGGGAGTTATAGAAGTCATGCCAAAGTCCATGCACCTGACCACTTCTGATCGCGCGCATTTCTCTGAACTCGGGACGCTGTAAAACCCCGGCAAGACTTTGCTTGGCCTCATCCGGCTTCACACTCGCCCCCAGCTGCAATCCAGGCGAGCGGTTGCCCGTCGCAACGTAAATGTCCGGGTCGCTCTTCAGAGCGAACTCGACACTGACATCACCAATAGCACCCGGCACCGTACCAGCCGCTACGTTACGCCCCCCGGCAGCCTGAATGAACTCTGCCATCCCTCCCAAGCCCGTCGTGTGCCCCGGGGTTTGCCAGACACCTGCCAGCAACTCCAGAAACACCTTTGGCCGCGATGAATCCGGCAGATGCGAGGTGGCATCCATAATCCTCTTGAGGTGTGCCTCGTAGAAGCTCACGAACTCACTAGCCTCCTTGTCTCGCCCCAGAGCCTTGCCAAGCAAAGCGATGCTTCGGGGCGTATTTTCCAGGGGATTAATCCTGAAATCGACAAACAGCACAGGAACCCCGGACTTTTCGATCAGATCAGCCACAGCACTATGCTCAGTCGGTCCGTGTCCGGCAATGCTGAAGATGGCTACATCAGGACGCAAGGAAAGAATCCGCTCGGCGTTTACACTCTGCTCCGACGCCTGCCCGATCAGCGGAATATTCTTCACTTGGGGGTATCGAGTCGCATAGCTGTCAAACATGTGAGGGTCCATCAGCCTGAGGTCGTTCTGCCACCCGACAATCCGTCGGAAAGGTGCATCACGGTCGAGCATGGCCAGCGCATAAAAAAGGCGCCCCTCTCCCAGAACAATTCGCTCAACATGATCCGGTACATTAACTTTCCGGCCAAGTACATCGGCTACTTCAACCGCCTGCGCAGTACTCAGAAAACCAAACCAGAGCGACAACAGTACGACGGTCATACGAAGGATGCTGCGGATGCGTGTCATGCTTCAATTCCTTGCAAACAAATAGGCAAAGTTGTCAGACTTATTTCAAGAAACAAGTGTATCGCCTTTTGTTGCAATTGAGAACCATTCTCATAAACAGCAAAAAACCTCTCAACTGCGTCAGCAGGAGATTCCCTGGTTATGCGTCGGTCTGCGAAATGTCGGGTAGTGCCTGTCAGCAAGCCGAGATGCTGTCGTCGCGATGCCTCCATGGCAGTGCAGTCACCCCATTCCGCGCTAAGCAGGATGGGGTGAGGAGGAATGTCAATCAGGCTTGACTTCGCAAGGCCAAGCGTGAGCTCAGCGCAGTGCGTGAGGCCCAATCTCTCGGTAAGGTCATGAACAGCTTCTCAGGACCACGCTTAACCCAGGGCAACATAGCCAAGCTCCCAGCACTGGGTGTCAGCTTCCAGAGCTTTTGGCATCCTTGCCCATAGTCTGAAGTCGAGCGCTGTCCAGGCCGTCGGGTCAAAGCCCTTCACTCTGGCAAGAGTGCCGGGGGCCTCTCCCGCTCCTTGTATCTGGGCGTTACCGCCTAACTTGATTGCCTGCAGCGAGTCTTTTTCATCGATTCTGCTCTGCCCGATGGTGGCCCAGCGTGCGTTGCGCACAGAATCAGATTGAAAGGCCTCCGCAACGCTCCAGATTTTCACCTGTGGTCTTCCAAAATCCGCTACGAGCCCTGCAAACCCGGCGCTGCTCAAAAATGCATGCATACCGCTCGAGTCCGCCCAAAGATAAAAAGGCGCGTAACGGTTAAACTCCGCACCTGCAGTACCACGCACCGTAAACAGGTAGCTCTTGAAACACAGCCCGGGAAACCCATCCAGAGCAGCACCACGCGTAGCAATGCGGTCCCGGATGATGTTCATGTCGTAATCAGCGGGAAACGTAAATCCATATTGCATGGCAATCACGATTTGATCTCCTTATCAATGAGGGTGGCAATACCGTGACTGAAGGACCAGTCTTCCGCCTGGTTGTGGCGAATCACCACCATGACATCCGCGGGTGCCAAGCCTAGAGATTTTTCCAGACGGGTCGCCAAATCGCTGTAAAAACGGCGCTTTGTCTCCACACTGCGGGGCTTGCCAGCGGTAATTTCAATCAGCCCCCAATCCTCGCTGCGCGGCCCGCCAAGGTAGTTAGGATCAAAACGCAAAGCCACTCCATCAAGCTGATGGAATACCTGAAAACAATCCTGCAGAGGAACTTCAAAACTCGCCACCAGCGACTCGTGAAGGGCACGGGACAAGTTGTCGAGATACCCGTCGGTATGACCCGTGCGCAAGGTGATATGGCTGACCGGCATTATTTCGCCTCCTGCCTTTCAGCCAACACGCAAGAGGCTGTATGAGCTGCAGGCCACCCCGCATAAAAAGCCAGATGGGTAATCAGTTCGGATACTTCCTCAGCACTCAAACCATGCGTTTCAGCAATCCCCAGATGGATCGCGAACTGCTCGGCTCGACCGAGCGCTAACAGCGCCGCCAGAGTGATGAGTGAGCGCTCACGCCGATCAAGCACCGGGCGGGCCCAGATTTCACCGAAAAGCAAGGTCTGACTCAGTTCAGCCAGACGCGGTTGGGCACCAAATGGTGCAGAGGCGGAAGGAAGATGTGACGGTGTATGCATGAGCGGACTCCTGTTCAATTGACAAGGCCAGCTTAAGCGCTCACGATCATCCTGAAAATCAGATAGTTTTGAATCAACTATTCAGAAAATCAGCATGATCAACCTCGATCTCGATGTGCTTCGCAGTTTCGTCACCGGCTTAGACATGGGTAGCTTCGCACGTGCAGCCGAGCGCCTGGGACGTTCGACTTCCGCCGTCAGTGCCCAGCTCAAGAAACTCGAAGACCAGGTCGGCACTCCTGTGCTCCAGAAATCCGGGAGAGGGCTCGCCCTGACCCCCACTGGAGAACTGGTTTTGGGATACGCCCGGCGACTACTTGAGCTCAACGACACCGCCATCCATGCGGTGCAAGGTATGCACCTAAGTGGGCAGATCAAAGTTGGCGTTGCCGAGGATTTCGGAGAGAGCTTTCTCACCAGCGTACTGACACGCTTTTCGGCAGCGCATCCGGGGGTCGTAGTCGAAGCCAGCGTCACTCGAAATGCAGCGCTGGAGAAGAGAATTCTCTCCGGTGAGCTGGATGTGGTTCTGAGCTGGCGATCCGACACCCTCCTTCCGACACGCCAAAACCTGCTCGATGCCCCACTCTGCTGGATCGGCAGTCAAACTTCCGCCAAGCCACCCCACACTCTGACAGCCCCCTTGCCACTGGTGCTGCTGGAAGCCCCCTGCCTGATGCGCAGCCACGCTCTTGATGCACTTGACCATGCGGGCATCCCTTGGCGCATCGCCTTCACCAGCGCCAGCCTTTCCGGTGTTTGGGCCGCCGTCAAAGCCGGGCTCGGGATCACGGTACGCAGCCCGCTTGGCTGCCCGAACGAAATGCACCCAATTCACGGCCTGCCCGCCTTGCCAACTCTGGGTTTGTCCATCACCACCAGCACCGAGCGAGAAGATCCCGTGCGAGACGTGATGACTACGATCATGCGCGAGCAACTTCAACAGGCGCCCCTCGCTTTGAAAGCCTAGTCAACGCGAACAAGAGCCACTCTTCCTTCCGAGGGGAACTGTGCAACACAGGATGGGAGCCCGGTAAAAATTGTCTGGTGCGTTTCTGACCCCGCTTTTTCGCATCAAAACGATCGACGTCAGGACGCGAGCACAATTAATACAGATCGGTCAGCAGCGTAAAACCCAGGCGCAGAAAGAAAACGGCCCTGCGATTGCTCACAGGGCCGTTCGGAATTCTGGGGCGGCATACCGGGATCGAACCGGTGACAACTGGAATCACAATCCAAAGTATAAATCCAACAAAATCATCGACATAATGATGTTTCTGGTTCGGTATTGATTAATTTGTAAGCAGCTGGAAGCCGCACCGTTACTGGGTTCATTTTTCTTTACGAACCAGAAATACTGCATCTATGAGGAACCTAGAATGAGGCGCCCTTTAACTTTTTGCATGCACTTGGGTGCATGTGAACGCACACTTTTTTAAACGCAACTGACGCGGTTCTAGCCCTGCTGGCGGCTGTATTTTTGGGTTGTTTGCAGGTGCATAGAAAGCGCCACGAAAAGCGGGCGGGCGTGGCGGGGGTACGACCGCGCGCCGGCAAAAATTGACCGAGAGAGTGCACTGTATTGGTGCGGTTTCCAGGGGCGGGGAGGAAGGAGAGACCAGAGCAGTGGCCGGGCCTGTGCCCTCACCACAAAGAGCAAGGCCCGCATTGCGCGGGCCTCAGTCGGATACTGCCGTCGAACACTTACGCGGCGTGCCTGCCTGCCTCTTGGGGGGCTGTCTTGACCGTCAGAGTCACCTGCAGGCCAAGCGCCGCACAAACCTTGGAGATCGTCTCAAACCTGGGCGAACTGTCTCCGCGCAGCGCTTTGTACAACGCTTCCCGCGCAATACCAGACTCGCGGGCAATCTCGGTCATTCCACGTGCCCTGGCGATGTCGCCAAGGGCCTGGGCAAGTAGGCCAGGATGGCCTGCGGCCATCACGTCATTGAGATATGCCGCCACCGTTTCCGGGTTGTCCAGATAAACTGCCGGGTCGAAATCCAGCAGATCTTCAGTCTTCATCTTTCCCATTTTCATCACTCCAATCTGCCGCGATGGCTTTAGCCAGCTTAATGTCGCGCTTCTGGGTGCGCTTCGCCCCACCTACCAGCAGGATCACGATCTGGTTGCCGCGCATCGTGAAATACACCCTCCATCCGGCTCCGAAGTCGATACGAAGTTCAGACACCCCATCACCAATAGACTTGGCATCACCGAACAACCCAAACTGCAAGCGGGCAATGCGGGCCAGAACGATGCCGCGTACCTTGTTATCTGTCAGATCATCCAGCCATGCTTTGAATGCCGGTGTTTGTTTGATCGTGTTCATAGGTTTGATTGTAATCGAACGATTACATAACGCAAGAGATATTGGTACCCACCAAACAAAAAAAGCCCGCATTGCGCGGGCATTGTTCCGGTAATGCTCTTACACCTGGGCCAGTCTCTCAGACGCCACGCGGTGGTAGTCCTGCGACATCTCGCACCCCACCCACTGGTAACCCTCACGCTCTGCGGCCACCAGCGTGGTGCCGCTACCTGCGAACGGATCAAGCACCACGCCACCCGGCGGGCAGATCTTCACCAGCGAGCGCATCAGTTCCGTGGGTTTGCCCGTCACATGGAACTTGTCCGCCGCCTTCACGCTGCAGCGATACACTCCAGGCAGCACACCGACACCACGATCCTGTGGCATGTCTCCCTTGCTGCCCCAAACCAGATATTCCGCCTGCTGCCGGAAACGGCCAATCACCGGGCGAACGCCCTCCGTCTTATCCCATACGGCAATCCCGCGCCACATGAAGCCTGCACCCTGCAGAGCATCCGTGGTCGTCGGAATCTGGCGCCAATCGCTAAAGAGACAGACAGGCGCCCCAGGCTTGAGCACCCGGAAGCATTCCGACAACCACAGAATGCTCCAATGCAGGTGCGAGCGCTGATCACGGTTATCACCGAGGAATTCCGGATAGGTTCGCCCGTTCGAGTTCAGATACTTGGCGGTAGTCTTTCCCTGCCGTGCCGACAGGTGAAGTCCCCCGCTCGAATAAGGCGGATCAGTAATCAGGGCATCGACGGACGCATCCGGCAATGTCTGCAGAAAGGTCAAACAATCCCCCAGGTGCAGGGTATTCAAGGTGGTCATGCTGCTTTGCTTCATGCTGCGTTTCTCTCTTTCTTTGCTGCTTATTCCCCCGCCGCAATGGCGTAGGGCTTGAACTTGATCACCTCTTCCCCGGCCCAATCATTCACTTCGAGCATGCGGGCCTGCAGGGGTGAGACTTCATTCACGGCGAACACTGCCGCCGCCTTTTCTGCGTCGCCGAATCCCCCTGTGTTGTGCGGAATGATCCCCATGAGCTGGGGCGGCACGCGGTGCGCGGCGAGCTGGTCGTCACGCGTCACATTCTTGATGTTCAAAAAATCATCCCTGGCCGCCACTTCGCTCACCGGAATGAGCTGCACGCCGTCTTTCTTGCCGCCAGGCGCGTAGAGGAACAGGTTTTTGAAGTTGCCCGGCCCCTTGGCCTGCCGGAAGGCTTCGCGCAGGTTGTCGATATCCTCCTGCTTCTGCGCCGGGTCCGTCATATAGAAGATGAAACCGGCATGGCTGCCATTCAGGTAATACTTGCGCCGAAACAGCGTGGCCGATTCGTTAAGCCAGACAGAATTGAGCGCCGACAGGTACTCAGGCAGGCCATACACCTCCTGGTTAATGTCCGGCTCCATCAGGTGGAACACATTCCCCGTCTGAAACGCATAGTCCTGTTTGCCGATCTGGATAAACCAGTACGTGTCGAGATCCGTACCGCGCCGGGTCCATTTGGCGGGCGAAGTCTTGTAGGCCAGCACCTTGCCGCTCACCGCACTCTGCCGCTCGATGTAGGCATTGCCGAAAGTCAGGTAATCCAGTGCAAAGCGGCTAAACTCCAACCGGCTGAAGCGAGGTGTCGGCTCGAATGTCGAAAGCAGGATATTGCGTTTGACATAAATAGAACTGCCGTGATGCGCTGCCGCCCGGAACGTGCGGGCCAAGCCCTCCCAGCTCAGAGGAGGGGTGTACCAGTTCCCGATGGGCGCGCACTCCAGATAATCGAACAGATCGCGCCGATCCATCACCGGCATCGGCTCGCCAAAGCTGAACGCCATCGGCGCCGCACTCCCGGTAGTGGTTTGCGTGGCCGTCGCTGGCGCTGGGGTATTGGTATTGACCGTGGCTTTCACTGTCTGCCGCTTTTTCATCTCAGATAATCTCCATAAATCCCGAATTGGTGGTGGTGCTGCCTTCAAGTGGCTCGTGCACCAGCGCATGCATGCAGGCCCAGGCCAAGTCGGCGTGGCTCGTCTCCTCAGAGCGGCCCGCCTCAAAAGTCATCTGCCGACCGCTTGCCGTGGTGGTCTTCTTGATCGCCATGAATGCGGCCGCAAGATCCGTCCATCCCGCGTCGAACTCAAGGCGCCCGGCGTTGATTACCGATAGCGCCTTCATCACCAGTTGCACCTTCACCTCCACGCTGTAGTTGATGCCTACCACGCTGGGGAAGAACTGCCGCACAATCTGCAGCACGCCCTGCCCAAGCCCGGTGGAGTCGATGGCGATGTGGGTCACGTTGTAAATCGTGGTGATCAGCCGGATGCGCTCGGCCTGCTCTTCAAAGTTCATCCCCTTGAACTGGATGCGATCCAGCACGCGGAACTTGCCACCGGGCACCATGGGTGGCGCCAGCACAATCAGGCCGGCCGAGTCGCCCGTATGGCTCGGGTCATAGCCGATCCACACTTCCCGGTTGCCAAAGGGGCGTGCGTGAAAGGGGCGGAAGTCGTCCCACACCTCCCAGGAATCGACCATGCAGCGCTGCAGCACCGACAACGGAAAAACGCTCTGGCCATCGTCGATAAACTGGCACATGAAAAGCTGCAGGAACTCTTCCGGCGAGTACTCCAGGCGCAACTGATCCACGTCGAACAGATCGCAGCCCGACGCCACCGCATCCAGAATCGTCACCACCTGGCGCCACTGCCCATCCTCGCAGCGCCGCCCAGCCTGCAGGGCGGACGCGCTGACATCGAGGTCGATGTGCTCCGCCTTGGGCCGGCCACGGTTATAGAGCTTCCCGCTCCAGAACGGCACCGCCTCATGCGTCAGGCTGCTGGGGGTGCTGAAATAGGTTTGCCGCCAGCGCTTCTGCGAAGCCATGCCGGAGGCCACCTTGCGCAGCTCCTGGAATTTCGGAATCCAGAAGTACTCATCCACGTACAGATTGCCGTGGTAGCTCTGCGCCGTGCGATTGTTTGTGCCCAGAAATATCAATTCGGCATTGTTGGGCAGAATGATCTTGTCGCCGCGCAGCTCCACCTCGGCTGCCGTGCGGGCAAACTCCTGAATGTAGGATTTGAACTGATGCGCCTGGGATTTGCTGGCTGACAGAAAAATCTGGTTGCGCCCGGTGTCGATCGCATCCATCAGTGCTTCGCGGGCAAAGTAGTAGGTGGCGCCGATCTGGCGGGATTTGAGCAGGTTGCGGATGCGTTCCACAACCCCGGCCCGGTACCACTGCTTCTGATAGCCGAAGAGGTTGTCCAGGAAGGCTTCGCGCAGCTTGTCCGCCTGCTCCTCGCTGATCGCATTGCGCTCTGGTGGCTTGCGCGTGCCCTTGTTGCGGTTCTCCACTTTCGGGTTCAGGTCGGCTTCATTGCCACCCTTCGCATACTTGCGAACGCGGGCCGTGCGTTCGAGCTGGCGCCCGAGCAGATCGATCTCTTTATAGTCGCGCCCCTCCTTGTCAGGCTTGGCGATCAACTGCATCATGCGCGCCTCAAGCACCGCCTCCACGCGCTGCACCGGCTCGGTTTCATCCCACTGCTGGCGGCGCTTCCACGAATGTATGGTGGCCGGCGGAATGCCCAGCTTCTTGGCAATGTGCGCCACGCGAAACCCCTGCCAGTAGAGGTCGCGGGCCTGCCGGCACGGGTCCATTGCGGCCCCGGCCTGCGCGGTGGTGTCGATTGGCGTATCCATGCCCAACATAGTGCCGCCACGCGCGCGCGAACCCGGATATTGCCAGTTGTTCACCCTGCCGCGTTACAACATCCCCGCGTTGCCCGCATACCCCCTCAAGTCGGACTATGACGACATACCACCGACATTCACCGAGGGCAGAACATGGCTGGCAAAACCACCACCAAATATTTCAGGATCGGCACCGAAGGCGCCACCACCGATGGCCGCAAAATTGAGCGCGCCTGGCTCGAACAGGCCGCAAAGAACTACAACCCCGCCACCTACGGCGCCCGCGTGGATCTGGAACACATCAAAGGCATCGATCCGAGCAGCCTGTTCAAAGCCTACGGCGATGTCATCGCGCTGAAGACTGCAGAGGTCGACATCAATGGCGCCAAGAAACTCACGCTGCTCGCGCAGATTGATCCCACGCCCGATCTGATCGCGCTGACCAAGGCGCGCCAGAAGATCTACACCAGCATGGAAATCTCGCCGAAGTTCGCCGACACCGACGAAGCCTATCTGGTCGGTCTGGCCATCACGGATAACCCCGCGAGTCTGGGCACGGAAATGCTCGCGTTCTCCGCACAGTGCGGCGCACTCAAGGCCCGCAAGCAGAACCCCGACAACCTCTTCACCGCCGCCGAGGAAGTCACCATCGAGTTTGAAGAGGTGGAACCCAACCTGCTGGAACGTGTGAAGGCGCTGTTCACCAAGCGTGATCAGAGCGCAGACGCCCGCTTCGCCGATGTGCATGCCGCCGTTGAAGTGGTCGCCACCCACCAGACCGCCCAGGGCGACAAGGTGGCGCAGCTCGAAAGCAAGGTAACGGCACTCACCGCCCAGGCCGGTAAGCAGGGCGAAGCACTCGCCACCCTGCAGGCCCAGCTCGATGCAGCCCCGAATTTCACCCAGCGCCAGCCGGCCACCGGCGGCAATGGCAGCGGCGTGATTGAAACCGACTGCTGACCCGACCCCACACATAGAAACCCGGAGAAACACCCATGCGCAACGAAACCCGCATCAAGTTCAACCAGTTCAAGGAAGCGCTCTGCCGCCTGAATACCGTCGGCAATGTCGGCGAGAAGTTCGCCGTTAGCCCCACCGTGCAGCAGAAGCTTGAGAGCCGTATTCAGGAAAGCTCTGCCTTCCTGCAGCAGATCAACAATATCCCTGTCACCGAACAGGCCGGCTCCAAGCTCGGCCTGGGCGTGGGCAGCACGATTGCCGGCACCACCGATACCACCAAGGCCGACCGCACGCCGACCGATCCCACCACGCTGGATGAATCCGGCTACCTCTGCACGCAGACCAACTTCGACACCGCTATCCGCTACAGCAAGCTCGACATGTGGGCCAAGTTCCAGGACTTTCAGGAGCGCATCCGCGATGCCCTGGTGAAGCGTCAGGCATTGGACATCATGATGATCGGCTTCAATGGCAAAACCCGCTCCGACACATCCGACCGCACGGCCAATCCGCTGCTGCAGGATGTGAATGTTGGCTGGCTGGAGAAGATCCGCAAATTCGCCAGTGCCCGTGTCATGTCTAGCCTCAAGACCCCAGGCAAGGTGAACATTGGCGTTGGGGGCGACTACGCCAACCTTGATGCGTTGGTGATGGATGCCGTCAATGCAATGATCGACCCCTGGTATCAGGGCGACACCGAACTCGTGGCGATCATGGGGCGCAGTCTGCTGGCCGACAAATACTTCCCGCTGATCAACAAGGCACAGCCGAACAGCGAAGCCCTGTCCGGCGATCTGATCATCAGCCAGAAGCGTGTCGGCGGGCTGCCCGCCGTCACCGTGCCGTTTGTGCCGGCGGGCACCATTCTCGTTACGCGCTTCGACAATCTCTCGCGCTACATCCAGGAAGGTGGCCGCCGCCGCGCCGTGATCGACAACCCCAAGCGCGACCAGATCGAAAACTACGAGTCCTCCAATGACGCGTATGTCGTCGAAGACTACGGCTGCGCCTGCCTGATCGAGAACATCGAAGTGACCGAATAGACCACGGCCAGCTGATCCACCCCAGGCACGCCGGGCAACCGGCGTGCGCAGGAATCTCACCATGATCATGACACCCGCCCGGCGCCACTGGCTTAAAGCCACCGCCGCAGAAAAACCCGCCACGCGCCAGAACGCCAACGGCTACGAGCTGATGCTCGCCAAGCTCGACGAAGACCGGCGCCGGCTGCATGCCATCCAATCCACCCAGCGCAAGGTCGCCGTGAAGCGCGAACTCTTGCCGGAATACTCGCCGTGGGTGGATGGCGTGATCAAGGGCGACCACGGCCAGCAGGATGATGTGTTCATGACGGTCATGCTCTGGCGCATTGATATCGGTGATCTCGCCGGCGCCTTGCCACTGGCCCGCTACGCCATCCGCCACGCCCTGGTGATGCCGGATCGCTTCAAGCGCAGCGTGGGCTGTCTGCTCGCCGAGGAATTCGCCGACAACACCCTGCTGGGCGACCCCACCCACCGCGCCGCCGGCGCTGACGCACTCGCCGAATGCCTGGCACTCGTGGCCGATCAGGATATGCCTGATGAGGTTCGCGCCAAGCTTCACAAAGCCCGCGCCTACGCACTGCTGGCCTGCCAGGACGTAACACCGCCCATGCAGACAGAGGCGCTGGCCCACCTGCAAACCGCGCTGCTGCTTCACGACAAAGTAGGCGTCAAGAAAGACATTGAACAGCTCGAACGCGAGCTGAAACGAACCCAGGCTGCAGCCCCTGTCATTGCTGCTGCCTGACCAGAGCGACCCCCGCAACCTGCGTGGCTCGGGGGGATGGCAGACAGGTTTTACCTGTTCCGCCTGAACCCCGACCACCACGCACCCCAACACTGGAGCATCGAGCATGTCCAACCCGTTCGGCAGCAGTCCGGTTATTGCAGTGGGCGCAGATCCGCGTGGCGAATCCGGCCCGGATATCACCAGTGATGCTTTCTGGCCGGCTGTCTCGCCGGCGGACTTCCGCGAGTGCATGCGCCTCGATGGCACGGTCACTGAATCGCGCATCCGCGCCGCCCTGATCGACGCGATCTTCTCGGTGAACGCCTCCCTGCTGCAGGTCCGTGCCGATGCCGCTGCCCGTGGCCTCACCGCCCTGGCCGACACCACCCCGGATCAGATCGATGGCACCAGCGCCAACACTCACCGCTACCGCCGCGCCGTGTATTGCCTCGCTGCCGCCAGCATCTGCGAACGCTACCGGGGCGTCGATGCAACCGGCGCCGGTAACCAGAAGGCCGATCTCGTGGAGTCGCCCATTGCCGATCTGCGCCGCGATGCCTTCTGGGCCATTGCCGACATTCGCGGCCAGCGCCGCACGGTCGTGGAGCTGATCTGATGATCGTCTACGCCCTGCAGAACGATACGGTGGATGCCATCTGCCAGCGCATCTACGGCGCCACCACCGGCTATGTCGAAGCAGTTCTCGAAGCCAACCGGGGGCTGGCCGCGCTTGGCCCCTTCCTGCCCATGGGCACCGCCATCACCCTGCCGGATGCCGCCGACATTGCCACCACTTCAGACACCACCCAAATCAACCTCTGGGACTGACACACCATGAGCAACGCACCTTCCGCCGCCAGCTACGCGACCAGCGCAGTCCTGTTCGTCAAGGGGCTGTGCGTCTCCGCCGGTGATGCCTTCGCCAGCATGCCCACCGAAGGAAAGATCGGCGCAGTTCTGGGCATCAGCACCTTCTTCATCAACTGGTATTACCGGCGCCGGGCAGACCGCCGCGCCGAACGTCTCTCCCAGATCAATACGGAGTCATAACACGGAGCCCAATGCATGATCACCCCTGAAATCCTCATTGCCGTGGATTCACGCGCCACGGCCAATGCCGCCAAAGTGGCCGCCGCGCTGAACATCGCGTGCCGTGAATTCAACATCACAGACTCCGCCGAGGTCGCAGCGCTGATTGGCGTGTGCACGGTGGAAACCGGTGGCTGGCAGGTTCTCGTGGAAAACCTCAACTACAGCACAGCCGGCCAGCTCGTGAAGATCTTCCCGAGCCGGTTTGCTAACGAAGCCGCTGCCACGCCGTTCCTGCACGCCCCGGAAAAGCTCGCCAACCACGCCTATGCCAACCGCAACGGCAACGGCGACGAAGCCACGGGCGATGGCTGGCGCTACCGTGGGCGTGGCTATATCCAGATCACGGGCCGGCGCAACTACGCCGCGTGCATGTTCGCGCTCTATGGCCGGGCCGATGCCGACCCCGACCTGCTGCTCACCCCGGAAGGCGCGGCGCGCTCTGCCGCGTGGTTCTGGGTCACCACCCATTGCGGGCAGGCACTGCGCAGCAGCGGCATGGATGCGGTGACACGCATCGTGAATGGCCCAGGCATGGCCGGCGCAGCCAACCGCGCCGCGTACTACGCCAAGGCCCGCCGCCTGCTGGAGGCCGCAGCATGAAGCGCGTGCCCAAGGTCAAGATCGTGCATGACTGGCGCAATGGCTGGCGCTGGCTCTCCGTGCAGTTGATGGCAATCAGCGCCGCCATCCAGTTCGGCGCCGGATCGCTGCCGCCGTGGCTGCATGACGCGGTACCCGCCCTCTGGTGGAAGACCCTCTCAGGCACAACCCTGGTCTGTGCCATCGTGGCCCGCTTCATCAAGCAGGGCCTCGAACAAGATACCGCCCCCGCACAACCCGACAACGGAGAACCCGCCCAATGACTACGCTGACAACGCAGATCAAGCTCATCATTGCCGCCGTACTACTTGCAGCCGTGGCCCTTGGTGCCTACCTGTTTGGCGTGCGCACCACGCAACCGGTGGTGGAACGCATCGAGCCAGCGGCATCACAGTCACAAGCAGACGGCTCCCTCGTCCTTGGGGTCAAGCCTGCCGCCAGTGCCCCGGCAGACGCCGTGCCCAAGCAGGCTATTCCCAAGGGCGCCACGGTAGAGCGGGTGATATCCGCCACCATCAAGCCCCGCTCCGTTCTCAAAATCCCCACGGCGGGGGCAGAATCGGCGCCAGCGGCCACGGAATGCCCGCCCGTGCGTGTTGATCTATCCATGATCCGCGAAGGCGACCAGCGCCGCATCATCGCTTCCAGCCCTGATGGGGATGTGGTGGCCGGGCTGGATGTGCCGCTGGAGGCCGGCACCATTCCGATCAGCCACCCATGGTCGGCTGGCCTGAGCTACGGCACCGACCGCACGCCGGGCGTGTATGTGGAGCGCGATTTGGGGCGCATCCGCGTGGGTGCCGAAGCTATCCGGCAGGAAGTCGGCACCGTGCAGGGGCGTGTGCGCCTCGGGTGGAACTGGTAATGAACAAGATCGCCAGCCTGCGCGAGGCGCTGCTCGCCTCCAACCCCCACCTTCGGCAACGGCCCGACAGTCTCTTCACCTTCATCGAATCGGGCACCATCGCCTCCACCATGGGCCGGAGCAACGGCTGGCGCTATCACTACTCGCTCTCTCTGCTGCTCACCGACTACGCCGGCCACCCCGATAGCGTCTTCGCGCCCCTAATCGCCTGGGTGCGTGAGTACCAGCCCGACATCCTGCTCGATCAGTCTGGCAAGCAGCAGATCACCCGAGTTCGACAGTTAAACGCGC
>DBTS01000128.1:52149-94330 GCA_002307175.1 Rhodocyclaceae bacterium UBA1310 | reverse complement strand
ACGTATCACTGGGACAGAACACTAGTGGCGTCGACATCGAAACAATCAATGCGCCGCGCCGGGGAATCTGCGAGATAGGCCGTTCTACCATCCGGCGAAAAGGCCAGGCCATTTGCCACAGTGATCTGCGCAGCGCGACGCACCAGGCGCTCACCATCGTAAGTGTAAAGCGCAGCCTCAGGGCTGCTGCGCGGTTCGTACAGCGTGCCTACCCAGAAACGTCCGCCCGCATCACAGCGGCCATCGTTAAACCGTGTGGTGGCCTGCGGGTAGTCTGGCGCCACCAGCAGCATCAGGCTGCCGGTATCTGGCGAAAAGTGATGCAGGCCGCTGCGCAGGGCCACGAGCAGCCCGCCTTCAGCCGCCAGCGCCACACAACCGGGCTCTGCCGGCATGGGCCACGCTTCGTCACGCCCGCTGCGCGGATCGAACCGGTGCACGACGCAGCCATCAATATCACACCACCAGAGCTTTTCTTCCGCCACCGACCACAAGGGACTTTCACCCACCAGCGCGGCAGCTTCGAGCACACATTCAATCTGCATGATCACCTCTGCCGGCATGGAAGTGACGCTGCAACACCTGCTCTGGCAAATCGTGCAACCCTAAGCCATCCGGCAAGCCGGGTACGGTGATGATCCGCTCGCCGAAACACCAGACTTCCTCTGGCAGGGCGCCATCACTCAATGCATCGCTGGAGGTGACTGCCGGCCCCAGTGCCAGGGCGTGGCCAGCGCGCCCGAACAGCGGAATCCTGTCGAACCCGACGCTGACTTCGATGAGTTGCCCACCCGCATAGTGCTGCCCGGTCCACACATCAAACCATTCTTCGCCGTGTGGCAGCCAGATGCTGGCGCGTTCCCCCTGCTCCACAATCGGGCGCACCAGCAGCGATGGCCCGAACAGGTATTGCAGCTCGAAAACCTGCGCCACGCGATCCTGCGGAAACGCCAGTGCCATGGCACGCGCCACGGGTAGCCCGGTGCGGGTGGCTTCGCGGATCACTGCCTGCAGATAGGGCAGCAAACGGTAGCGCAGACGCAGCCATTCTGCGGCCACGGCACAGACATCCGGCACCAGGGCCGAAGGTTCGATAAGCCAGGGTTCGCGCGCACCAATGCCATGCAGGCGCAGATGCGAGGAAAACACGCCATGCGCCAGCCAGCGCAGATACAGTTCGGCATCCGGCTGACGGCTGCCATAGAAGCCGCCCACATCACTCGAATAGTAAGGCACCCCGGAGAGCCCGTAGCCGAGCATGCTGCGCACGCTGGCCGCCAGTCCGCCCCAGTCACTTTGCGGATCGCCACCCCACTGGATCGGGTAACGCTGGCTGCCGATGAAGCCATCGCGAGCCCAGATTAGCGCCTCTCCGGGCCGCCCAAGCTGGGTAGCCTCGTGCACGCAACGATGATAGAGCAGCGCGTAGACATTGTGCAGGCGTTGCCCACTATCGCCATTATGGGCAAAGGCATCATCAGGCACCTGCTCGCCGAAATCAGCCTTGAGCACATCCACGCCGATCGCAAACAGTTCGGCATGGCGATCACGCCACCATGCATACGCTTCCGGATGGGTCAGGTCGACAATGCCGGAGACTGGCAAGGGCGTGAGCACTGCACCGAAAGGGGATTCCTCCTCCGCGTCCGGGCTGATCCATTCATAACGGTAGGCATTGCCAGCAGCATCCCTGAGCAGCCAGCCGCGTGCAGCGAAATCAGCAAAAAGCGGGCCATCTACGGACACCAGGGGATATTCCCACACACACAGGTGGAAACCTGTCGCCCGGAGTTCCGCCAGCGATCTGGCAGGATCGGGAAAACGGGTCTCATCCCAGATGAAGGAAAACCGCGAGGCGACTTCCCAGCAGGCTCGCCCGTCGAGCGTCAATACATCTCCCGGCAAGCCACGCCGCCGCCATTCCTGTGCCACCTCAAGCACCTCCTGCGGCGTGCGGTAATAGGCACGTGACACCCAGGTACCAAGACTCCAGCGTGGAACGTCGGCGGGATAGCCGGTCAGGGCAACGTAATCGGCAAGGATCGCAGCGGGCTCATCTGCTGCAAAGAAAAACAGATCCAGGGCATCGTCTTCGGCTTCCAGAACGTAGGCGCGCTGGCTCCAGGGTGCAAAGCCGACACCATGCACCACCGGTGCGGGCGTATGCACCAGCAGCCCCCAGCCCTGCGGGCTCCAGGCGAAAGGGATATTTTTATACGAGCGCTCGGCGTTGACACCCAGAGCATCTTCGTTGCGCCCGATGATGAGCTGCCCGCGCCGGTTGAGCGCGCCAAATTTCTCTCCCAGCCCGTAAACCGCTTCCTCCGGCCCCAGCTCAAATGCTGCAAGCTGCCTCAATGCGCCCTGCGCGAACGCCGGCAGACGCGACCAGCCACGGAAATGCTCATCAAGAATGGAGCGCAGACGCACGCGCCCCCGGAAGCTCAGCGTAATGCGTGCGGGATCTCGCTCAAGACGCAAGGCAATGTCATTGATCGCAATCTGCCAGCCGTCTTCACTTTCGCCTACCGCCAATGTCTGTGCTTCGCCAAGGCCGGGCAACAGGCCATAGTCGGCCCCCTGTGTGTGGCCCAGGCGCAAGCGCAGAACACTGCGCCCCTGTGCAGCAGGATAGGCGGCAATCTCCAATGCTGTACCGTCAGCACTCAACCAGCTGGTCGGCCCGGTGCGCTGCAACTGGCCAACGCGTTTCAGCCCGGCCAGAGGAAAGCCGCCCCCCCATTGCCCGCGTGCATTCTGTTGCTTCATCCCTTGACTCCACCGGCAGTCAGGCCCGCCACAATACGATCCTGAAACGCCACCACCAGCAAAATTACCGGCACGATGGCGATCATCAGCACAGCCGAGATCACTGGCCACGGAAAGGTGTATTCCCCCTGATACAGGGTGATCCCCACAGGCAAAGTGCGCATGCTCTGCGCCGCATTCAGCGAGAGGGCCAGGAGAAACTCATCCCAGGCATTCACGAAAGCCAGGATGCCAGCGGTAAACACGCCTGGAGCAGATAGCGGCAACACCACATGCCACAGCGCCCCCAGACGGGAAGCACCGTCGATCATGGCAGCATTTTCGAGGTTACGCGGAATGCTTTCGAAGAAACTCACCAGCACCAGCGTGCACACCGGCAGATTCAGTACCGTATAAGGCAGCACCAGCGCGGTATAGGTGTTGAGCAGACCAAGCGCACGCATGGTCTCGAACAGGGGCACCAGCAGCGTCACCAGCGGAAACATCGAGGAGCACACAATCACCCCAAGAATCAGGCGGCGGCCACGTATCTCCAGACGCGCCAGCGCATACGCGGCAAATGAAGCTACGACAAGCGACAGAGCCGTCGACAGTATGGCCACCACCAGACTGTTGGTGACAAAGGTCAGCAAGGGCTGTTCGGTTGCCACCCGGTGATAGTTCTCCCAGGTCAGCAGATGCGGCCACCATGTGATGGGCTGACGCGTGAGTTCGGTTTCCGTTTTGAGGGAAGTCAGCGCGATCCAGATCACCGGAAACAGCCCGTTGAGCATCACGCTGGCGGCAGCCAGACGCAACAGCAGGCGCGGAGCGAAGCGCGGCATCATTGGCCACCTCCCCTACCCACGAAACGGATGTACACCATGGAGAGCAGAAGCGAGAGCACAAACATCATGACTGCCAGGGTTGATCCGTAGCCCACATCCAGATAGTCGATGGTGGTCTTGTGGATGAGCATGGCAAGAGTCTCGGTGGCCTGCCCGGGGCCGCCATGGGTCATGGTGTAAGGAATGTCAAAGGTCTGCAGGGCCGTGATGGTGCGAAAGATAAGCGCCACCAGTATCGACGGGGTAAGCATCGGCAGCGTGATGTGCCGGAACTGCTGCCAGGCAGAAGCACCATCCACCTCGGCAGCTTCGTACAGCGAACGCGGAATCATCTGCAATCCGGCCAGAAGGATCAGAGCCATAAAGGAGGATGTTTTCCAGATGATGGTCAGCCAGATGGCTGCACTGGCAGACCATGCCTGCGTCAGCCACATGCGCGGCTCAATCCCACCCAGGCGCTGCAACACATCGTTGACCACACCATATTCAGAGTGGAAAAACCAGGCGAAGATCAAGCCCGTAAACGACAGCGGCAAGGCCCATGGCAGCAGCAGCGAAAGCCGCAGCAAAGCCCGCGCACGCCGCACCTGGTTGGCGAGCAGTGCCAGCCCCAGACCGACGACCAGCGCTCCTGGCACGGTGATCACCACGACCAGTACGGTATTGCGCAGCGCCATCCAGAATTCGCCATCATGGAAGACATCAGCATAATTCTGCAGGCCGACAAACTGCGCGGCATCTACACTGGAGGAGAGACGCAGATCAAGGAAACTGTTGTAGAACAGACGCCCGATCGGATAGACCACGATCAGCGCCAGCAGCAGAAAGGCAGGCAGCAGAAGCACATAGTCGAGGGTGGCGCCATTGAGGTCACACAGACGCTGCCAGGGGCGTAAAATTTTCATTCCCGAAGTCATCTCAATTGCAGGGAAGGCGGGGCCGACCCCGGAATTCTGGCCAGAGACCAACCCCACGTTCTTCATCGCAGCACACGAACCAGGCCGGATTCGATGTCATCCACGGCCTGCTCAGGGCTCGTGGCACCAGCCAGGGCAGCATGCGTCACGGTGCGGATCTTGTCCGAGACTTCGCTGTAGCGCGGCGACACCGGACGCGAGCGGGCGCTTTGCACCACCGGGCCGGCAGAAGCAAACCACGGCACGGCCTTCACCACATCCGGGTCGGTGTAGACCTGCGGATAAACCGGCAGTAGTGAGCCTTCCACCGCCAGATATTTCGCCACTTCAGGCGTGCTCAGATACTCGGCGAGCCTGACGGATTCCGCCTTGTGTTTCGAAAACGCCGAAACCCCCCACTGCCAGCCACCAATGCAGCTTGCCGATTTACCACCGGCCAGAGCGGGCAGCACAGCAACCCCCACCTTGTCACGCACGGCGGAATCCTTGTCCTGCTGGAAGCGATCCCAGGCAAAGCCCCAGTTGATGCCAAAGAGCACCTTGCCAGCCTTGAACTCATTGACGGTATCGCCCGTGGTAACCTCCGCCGTATTCTTCTTGGCGACCCCCTGATCGACCAGACTCAGCCAGGACTTCAGACCTCGCACAGCAGCGGGTTTGTCCAGGCTTAGTTTGCCATTGGCATCCTGCAATTCCTTGCCCTGGCTCCAGTACGGCAACAGGAATGTGCATACGGCACCTTCGATGGCAGCCCCCTGAAAACTCAGGCCCTGCAGATTTCCCTTCTCCCCTTCCTGGATCTTTCTTGAGACGCTTGCGAGCTCATCCCAAGTCTTCGGAACGGGCTGCTTGTACTTTTCGAGCAAATCTTTGCGGTAGTAGAGAAACATTGCATCGGCCACGAATGGTAGCGCTACCAATTTGCCACCAATAACATTCGAGCGGGCGTAGGCCGGCAGGTATTCCTTCAGGCGTTTTTCCTTGCCCGCCCCAAGATAGGCATCCAGAGGCTCCAGCCATCCCGCTGCGGAAAACTGCGCAGGATTGACGATATCCAGAGCCAGCAGATCAAGCGTGGAATCCTTTGCACTCAGTACCGTGGAAAGATACTGACGCTGCAGTTCGGATGTGGCACCGCCAGTCTCCAGCTGGATCTTGACGCCTGGGTGTTTGTGCTCATAGTCATCAAAGATCTTGCGGATCAGGTCCGGGCGCTGATTGGCCCCACCGGAGAACACATGCAGCTGAATTTCCTCAGCCGCACTTGCGGTAAACGACGCGGCAAGGGCAATACCCGCCAGCCAGCATTTGAGCATGCTTCATCTCCTCTATCGTTGCGGAACGTTTTAAATCATAACGCCGGCTACTGCCCTGACACGCCCACTCGATATAACATTTTCATGATTGCTTATCATCGACAATTATTATGCAGCGCCACACCGTAGAGGTATGTATACGCAGTGCGTAAGTCCGCTCAGCTACAGACTCTACCTCCAGCAAGCCATGTCTTCGATATCAGCAAAACACATAAGCTAAGCCGGTTTTCTTTGTTTGCGATAGATTTTGGTAGCGCTACCATCCTCATCACACAGTTGAAACGCAGTTCAACACAACAGCGGATGGCGATTCCATGCGCCGTCTCCAGACGAGGACAACATGGTTCACTTCATAGTGCACAACAAACAGGACACCACCGGTGTGGTAGTCGTGGAAGGGGTTGAGGCCGGCCAGGAGCTGACTGGCTGGCTGATAGACACCGACGAGACACTTGGCATCCGCGTCCGCGATGCCATCCCCATCGGACACAAACTGGCGCTCACCGAAATCACTGAAGGCAGTGATGTCATCAAGTACGGCGAGGTTATCGGCCGCGCAGTTGCCGCCATTCCGCAAGGCGCGCATCTGCATGTTCACAACGTCAAGACGAAGCGGTGGTAAAAATGGGACTGCAAAATACATTCTGGGGATACCACCGCGACAATGGGCGTGTCGGCGTTCGCAATCACGTCATCATCCTGCCGGTGGATGATCTTTCCAACGCAGCCTGCGAGGCGGTGGCCAACAATATCAAGGGCACGCTGGCCCTGCCCCATCCTTATGGCCGCCTGCAGTTTGGCGCGGACCTGGAACTGCATTTCCGCACACTCATCGGCACGGGAGCCAATCCCAACGTTGCAGCCGTGATAGTGATCGGTATTGAGCCGGGCTGGACACAACGCGTGGTCGATGGCATCGCTGCCACCGGAAAGCCTGTGAGCGGTTTTTCAATCGAACTCAATGGCGACATCAACACAATTGCCGCCGCCTCCCGCAGTGCCAAGGAATACGTGCAGTACGCCAGCGCCCTGCGACGCACCGAACATCCGATCACCGATCTGTGGGTCTCCACCAAGTGTGGCGAATCGGATACGACCTCCGGCTGCGGCGCCAACCCGACGGTCGGCAATGCCTTCGACAAGCTTTACGCGGCCGGCACCACCCTGCTGTTCGGCGAGACTTCGGAAATCACCGGGGGCGAACAGATTGTTGCCGCGCGGGCGCGCACGCCGGAAATCCGCGAACAATTCCTGAAAACCTGGAATGCATATAACGATTTCATCATCGCGAACAAGACTAATGACCTCTCGGAATCCCAGCCCACCAAGGGCAATATCATTGGCGGCCTGACAACCATCGAGGAAAAGGCTCTGGGCAACATCCAGAAGATCGGCAAGACCTGCACAGTCGATGGTGTTCTGGAACCTGCCGAAACGCCAACCGGGCCTGGACTGTGGTTCATGGATTCGAGCTCGGCTGCCGCCGAAATGGTGACGCTGGCTGCTGCAGGTGGCTTTGTGGTGCATTTCTTCCCGACCGGCCAGGGCAACGTCATCGGCAATCCGATTCTGCCAGTGATCAAGCTGACAGCCAATCCGCGCACCGTTCGCACGATGCGCGAGCACATCGACTACGACTGCTCCGGGTTGCTGCAGCGTGAGTACAACCTGGATCAGGCCGGTAATGGCCTGCTTGATGTGCTGTTCGATACCGCCAACGGCCGCCTCACCGATGCCGAGGCACTCGGCCACCGGGAATTCGTGCTGACCAAGCTGTATCGCAGCGCCTGAACGGAATCCGGAGCCCGCCACCATGAGCCACCTTCGCCCAGACACTGCCGATTACGCCGTATTGCAGGCGTCTGCAGAAGCTCCCGCCTGCCACGCTGCCTTCCTGCTTGCCGGCATGGTACATCCGGGGCCGGTGACCGGGCTACCGGAGAGATGGCTGGCGGGATGCCTGACGCACTTGCGTCAGGCACTTTCCCGGCGGGCGATTTCAAAGCCGACATCGACCCGGCGTTCCATCTGATCCCCATGCCCCTGGCCATAATGCTGCAGGATGATGCCGGCTGCGATTTCTCCGATCTGCTGATGCAGCGGCTGCAGCGTGGTGAGTGCCGGCACGAGTTGCTCGGCAATCGGAAAGCCACCGAAGCCGGCAATCGCGATGTCGTCGGGCACCCGCCAGCCCTGCCGCTGCGCTTCGAGAACGGCGCCAGTAGCAATATTGTCATTGGCGAAGAAAATTGCATCGGGGCGACGTTTCTGTCGCATCAGCGCGCACAGTGCGGCGCCTCCCGCCTCAAACGGAGTATTGCCGCGCGCCTCAACGATCAGCGGGCGTTCGCCACGCTTTTCCAGCGCCCGGCTGTAACCCCGCCCGCGCTCGGCAGAGCGCAGATCCTCGACCAGGCAGTTGTGCACGTAGGCCACCCGGCGATAGCCCCGATCAAGCAGGTAATCAGCCATCGCCGCGCCCGCGTGAAGATGGGAGAAACCCACCTGGAAGTAAGGCGAGCGGGCGTTGATGTCCCAGGTTTCAATGACCGGCACCTTCAGCTGCGCAAGCAGCTTGGCCGTGCCCTGCGTGTGGTTGTGCCCAGTCAGCACCAGCGCAGCAGGACGCCAGTTGAGAAAGGTACGCAGCAGATCCTCTTCCTGCGCCAGCGAGTAGCCCGAATTGCCGAGCAGGATCTGGTAGCCGTACTGCTGCAGATGCTGGGTGAGCACATGCAGCGTCTGCGCAAAAACAGAATGCGCAAGGCTCGGCATGATCGCCACCACAGCCGAGGAATGCGAGCCTGCGAGGCCCTGGGCAATCCGGTTGGGCACGTATTCGAGTTCGGCCACGGCCGTCTCGATGCGGGTTCGCAACTCATCGGAAACCTGACGAGGATCGCGGATAAAGCGCGAAACCGTGATGGGTGCCACCCCGGCTCGCGCCGCCACATCGCCAAGCGTGGCCTGCCCGGAACTGCGCCGGCGAGGCGTTACGACAGGAACAGAGGTGGAGCGGCTGGCTTTCGGCATATGCATTCAGAGATAGAGAAACACTTCTTATTTAACACGTTCTTTTACCCGCAGGCTCGCAAGTTGACAAGATTCCCGCATGAACAGGGCCATATCCAAGCAGACCAAGGAAAACAAAGTGAGCGCTAAACCGGTATCAATCGAAAACCTGCGCAGCCAGCGCTGGCTCGCAGCCAACAACATGCGCGGCTTCGCCCACCGCCAGCGCCTGCAGCAGGTTGGCTGGCGCCGCGAAGATTTTCTCAACAAGCCCGTTATCGCCATTATCAACACCTGGAGCGATTTATCTACCTGCCATTCCCATCTGCGCGAGCGGGCACAGACTGTGGCACGCGCTATCATCGGGGCCGGGGGATTTCCGGTGGAGCTGCCGGCGCTCTCGCTGGGAGAGATCTACGTCAAGCCTTCCACGATGCTCTATCGCAATTTTCTGGCGATGGAAACCGAAGAACTGCTGCGCTCGCATCCGGTAGATGGTGCGGTGTTGCTGGGCGGCTGTGACAAGACCACGCCGGGACTGCTGATGGGGGCCATCTCGATGGATCTGCCGGCAATCTTCTGCCCGGCCGGGCCTGCCCTCAATGACCGCTACAAGGGCGAGCGCGTTGGCGTGGGTACGCACACGCGCAAGTTCTGGGATGAATATCAGGCGGGCAATATCGATACCGCCGAATGGCAGGCGCTGGAGCAGTGCATGACCCGCTCGGCCGGCACCTGCAACACAATGGGCACGGCATCCACCATGACCACGCTGGCGGAGGCGCTGGGCTTCACCCTGCCGGCGGCCACCGCAATTCCCGCCGTAGACTCGGCCCACATCCGCATGGCGGCAGACTGTGGCACCCGTATTGTGGGAATGGTGCTTGAAGATCTGCGCCCGTCGAAGATCATGACTGCAGCGGCAATCCGCAATGCGGCGGTAGCCTACGTGGCGCTGGGAGGCTCCACCAATGCCGCCATTCACCTGATCGCCATGGCACGCCGCGCCGGTATTGCGCTGACGCTGGAAGATCTCGATCAGGTGGCCCGCGAAGTGCCTGTGCTGACCAACCTGTTCCCCGCCGGAGAATACCTCATGGAAGATTTCTACCGCGCCGGCGGGCTCCCTGCCCTGCTCGCACGCCTGCGGCAGCAGATTGACACCACGGCGCTGACGGTGAGCGGCAACCCCTGGACAGCCCATCTGCCGGCAGAGGTCATCGAAGAGGACGTGATCCGCCCACTCGACAGGCCGGTCTCCGGGCAACCGGCGCTCGCCATGCTGCGCGGAAACCTGGCCCCGAATGGTGCCATCATCAAGCCCTCTGCTGCCAGCGAGAAGTTTCTGCGGCATCGTGGCAAGGCCCTGGTATTCGATTCAAATGAGGATATGCTGGCGAGAATCCACGATGAAGCGCTGGATGTGGATGAGAACACCGTGCTGGTCCTGCGCAACAGTGGCCCCATCGGCGGCCCTGGAATGCCGGAATGGGGCAATCTGCCCATTCCGAAGAAGCTGCTGCGCCAGGGTGTGCGCGACATGCTGCGGATTTCCGATGCGCGCATGAGCGGCACCCATTACGGCACATGCATTCTGCATGTATCGCCAGAATCTGCCGTAGGAGGACCACTGGCGCTCGTTCGCGATGGTGATGAAATCGAACTCGATCTGCCCGCGCGCAGCCTCAACGTGCTGCTCGGCGCCGAAGAGCTGGCTGCCCGCAAGGCGGCCTGGCAACCCCACCCAAGGCGCTACCTGCGCGGCTACACGGCGCTTTACCAGGCGCATGTCGGCCAGGCCGACACCGGCTGCGATTTTGATTTTCTGGAAGGCACCGCAGAAACCCCTGAGCCTGCCATTTTCTAGAGGAACACCCATGCCACAAATCAATCACTTCAAACGCTGGATCCGCCGCGACACCACACCCCGCCGCTGGGGAACCTGGCTGATGTCGACCGCGGCAGCCACCGCCGAAGCGCTCGGCCACGCCGGCTTCGATTTCCTGGTGGTGGATCTGGAGCACGTTCCCGTTGATGCCAATGAGACCATCCACATCCTGCGGGCCATCGGCAATACGTCGGCGCAAGCGGTGGTACGCCTCGCCTGGAATGATGCGGTACTTGCCAAGCGCGCGCTCGACAGCGGCGCCCAGACGCTGCTTTTTCCTTTCGTGGAATCTGCAGCTCAGGCAGCCCAGGCCGTCAGCGCCGCACTCTACCCACCGGCCGGCACACGCGGCGTTGCTGCCGTGCATCGCGCCAGCCAGTATGGGGCGGATACGCAATATCTGGCACAGGCCAACACGGAAATCTGCGTAATCGTGCAGATCGAAAGCCCGACGGCGATTACCGCCTTCGATGAGATTGCCTCCACACCGGGCATTGACGCCATTTTTGTCGGGCCAGGAGATCTGGCAGCCAGCCTCGGGCATATCGGTCAGATGAATGCCGAACCCGTGCAGACGGCACTACGCGAACTTGCTGCACGCAGCCACGCGCTGGGCAAGCCCTGCGGTACCGTGGCGCCAACTCCTGAACTGGCAGCCCGATATGTGGAGTACGGCTACGACTTCATCGCCGTTGCCTCCGATATCGGCTTCATGATGCGCAAAGCCGGCGAGGTGCTGGCCCAGGTAAGGAGCTGACGATGGCAGCAGTGACACTCAGGGGGCTCGGCAAGACTTATGCAGGCGCCACGCGGCCTGCTGTTGCCGGGGTGGATCTGCAGATCCGCGACGGCGAGTTCGTGGTCTTCGTCGGGCCTTCCGGCTGCGGTAAGAGCACACTCCTGCGGATGATCGCAGGGCTGGAGGAAATCACCACAGGTTCGCTGAAGATTGGCGCAGACGAGGTTTCAGATCTGCCCCCGCGTGCGCGCAATGTCGCGATGGTATTTCAGGACTATGCGCTGTATCCGCACAAGACCGTCTTCGAGAACATGGCCTTCGGGCTCAAGATGCGCGGCACACCAGCCGCCGAAATTTCTGCCAAGGTGGACGCTGCGGCGCAAACACTCAAGATAAGCGAACTGCTGCAGCGCAAACCACGTGAGCTATCCGGAGGCCAGCGCCAGCGTGTGGCAATTGGCAGGGCGATGGTGCGCAATCCGCAGGTGTTTCTCTTTGATGAACCGCTCTCGAACCTGGATGCACAGTTGCGCGGTGTGATGCGCGGCGAAATCAAGCGCCTGCATCAGCGCCTGGGCAAGACCATGATCTACGTTACCCATGATCAGGTGGAAGCCATGACGCTGGCAGATCGTATCGTGGTACTTCGAGACGGCTCAGTGGAGCAGTTCGGCACGCCGGCACAGATCTACAAGCATCCGGCATCTGTTTTCGTGGCGGGGTTCACCGGTTCACCGGCGATGAATTTCGCCCCCGCCAGCCTCCACCGGCATGACAATGCAGTTGCACTGAACCTTGGCAATCTCACGCTGCCACTTCCCCAGACACACCCTGCACAGGATGCCGATCTGCTCGACCGCCCGCTGACCTTCGGCCTGCGCCCTGAGCACCTCGCACCGGGCGCTTTGCCACAAGGCCCGGATGAGGTGGTGGTACAGGCAGAAACCGTACTCATCGAGCCTCTGGGGGCCAACGTACAGATCACCCTCGCCATTGCCGGGCACGAATTCATCACGCTGATTGATGCCGAACAGCCCCGCCCGGTACCCGGAGAATCGGTGAACGTGACGCTGCGCCTGCACCACGCACATTTCTTCGACCCCTCCAACGGACGCAATGTTGATTCACCCACCCCGGCAAGATTTGCACATGCAGACGATGAAACCTTCACAATCTGAACGGCGATGCCTACACCCAAACCGTATCAAATCTCGGGCGCAGCGGCCTCCTGTAGCCACAGCAGCAGATCCGTCTTGCAGATGTGCCCAAGCAGGCGGCACTGGTCATCAATAACAGGAAGACGCTCGCCGCTATGCAGCGAAAAAGCCGCCAGCATCTCTCCAAGGGTTGCCCTGGGCAAGATCCGCGGATAGTCTCGGCGAAGCATCTGCTGTGGCAGGAGCGTTTCGGGAATGGTGAGGCTTCTGAGGTAGGGGCCGAAATCGTGCAGGCTCAGGGCGCCTGCAAAGTGTTGCCCGGCATCAAGCACATACAGATGCTGCCAGCGGCTGCGCACAAACAGTGCTTCAGCCTCGGCACAGCTGGCGCTCATCGCAATGACGGGGGCACCAGAGCGCAACAGCAGCGGCACCACATCTTCACGGGCCAGGACGGGTTCCTTCTCTGAAGGCAGCAGACGCGAATACAGCGAGGTCCGCAGCAGGAGTTTCTTGACGCTGACACTGAACACGCAAACCAGCAACAGGGGCACGATGATCTGCGGGTTCCCAGTCATCTCAAAGATCATCACGACTGCCATCAGTGGCGCGTGCGAACAAGCAGCCAGAAACGCCCCCATGCCAGCGGCGATCCAGGCAGGCATGGGAATCGCCAGCCCTAGGCAGTTCTGGCCGAGAATACCGCACAACGCCCCCACTGCAGCACCAACAAAAAGGGTAGGCGTAAATGCGCCGCCCACCGCGCCCGAGCCGGTTGCCAGACAGGTGGCCAGGGCCTTAAGCACCAGAATCAGGAGCAGTCCCTGCCAGAGATAGCTTCCGGCAAGAATGGCGTTCACCACACTGTAGCCATTTCCCCACACCCCGGGCTCCGCAAGCGAAATAACGCCAACCATCAAGCCACCCAAACCAAGTGTGGCCCAAGGTGGCAGGTGCAGGCACGAAAACCCCGCACGTGCGCCCTGCAACCCGGTCAGGAATACTGTGGCCAGCAAGCCGCAGACAATCCCCAGCACCGGAAACCACACCACATCCCAGCCCAGAGCCAGACGGAAATCCGGCATCTCATAGATCGGGCCAAACCCCAGAAAATGCCGCGAAACGATATTGCCGACGACCGACGCCACAATCAGAGGGCCAAGGGTTTCGAAGGCGAATGAGCGCAGCACGACTTCGGCAACAAAGAGCCCGCCGGCAATCGGCGCATTGTAGGCGGTACTGATACCGGCTGCGGCGCCGCAGGCCACCAGCAGGCGCAGACGCGCGCGCGGCAGATGGCGCAGGCGCCCCAGCACAGAGGAAGTCAGCGCGGCCAGATGCACCATAGAGGCTTCGCGCCCAATGGAGGAACCGCTGGAAATGGAGATAGCCGAGGATACCGCGCGCAACAGCGAGGCACGCACGTGAATACGCCCGTCTCCCAGCGTTACGGCTTCCATGTAATCCGCAGGGCCTTCGGGCACATTGAGCCGGCGCAAGACCTGCAGTACCAGCCCGGCCAGAATGCCGCCGAGCATCGGCACCACGAGGCGTACCCAGGGAGAGAGACTGCGTGCAGTGGCGACAAGGCCATCATGGCGACCATACAGCAGGGTTTCGAGAAGACTCAGGCCTTCCCGGAACCCGACTGTGGCAAGCGCCCCCAGTACTCCGACAACGGCCGCAAACAGGAGCATTGCCTGCCCTTCGTCGGGCTGCAAACGTTCCAGCAGGATCAGGCGGAGGCGACTCAGGCGGGTTTTCATGAAAAAAACAAATGAGGGCACGGCAGGCTGGGATTGTACTCTGTGCCATCACCAGATTTGTGGTGCTATGCCCAGACTGAGCTCAGGCGGCATGCAGACAAAACAAAACCCCGCGTGGTAGCGGGGTTTTGCTGGTATCCGACACGCGCAAAAGATGCGTGCCAAAAACACATGCAGATCAGAATGCCGGCACAACCGCACCCTTGTACTTGTCTGCAATGAACTTCTTCACTTCCGGCGTGGTGAGCGCAGCAGCCAGTTTCTTCATGGCAGGCGAATTCTGATTGTCCGGGCGGGACACCAGATAGTTGGCATACGGCGAACCACTGCCGCTTTCGATGACCAGGGCGTCACGGGTCGGCACTAGTTGGGCTTCCATGGCGTAGTTGGAATTGATGGCGGCAGCGTCAACCTGCTCCAGCATGCGCGGAAGCATGGCGGCTTCGAGTTCCTTGAATTCGATCTTCTTGGGATTGCTGACCACATCCTTCACGCTTGCCAGCAGGTTTTGATTGTCCTTGAGCTTGATCACACCAGCCTTGTCGAGCAGCAACAAGGCACGGCCCGCATTGGTCGCGTCGTTCGGAATGGCGATGGTGGCGCCCTGCGGCAAATCCTTCAGCGCCTTGATCTTGCGGCTGTAGATGCCAAACGGCTCGATGTGCACGGCTTTCACGGCAACCAGATGGGTACCCTTGCCTTTGTTGAACTCATCCAGATACGGCTTGTGTTCGAAGTAATTGGCATCCAGGCCTTTTTCCTCGACCTGCACGTTGGGCTGAACGTAGTCGTTGAATACCTTCACATCCAGCGTCACACCCTGCTTGGCCAGCATCGGCTTGACGAATTCCAGAATTTCGGCCTGCGGTACCGGCGTGGCACCCACGGTCAACTTGTCCGCCGCCTGAGCGGAAAAGGCCAGCGAGGCGAGCAGCATGGCAACAATTCGTTTCATCTACATTCCTTTCGTTTTCACTTCTTATTGAAAAACATCCTGCGCTATCCGCGCCAGAATCATTTTTTGCTGAACCGCAGCACCAATCTGTCACCCAGCATCTGCATCACCTGCACGCCGATGATCAGGAGCAGCACAGTAACAACCATCACATTGGTCTGAAAGCGCTGATACCCAAAGCGGATAGCCAGATCACCCAGGCCGCCGCCACCTACCGTGCCAGACATTGCCGTGTAAGACACCAGCGCAATGGCCGTCACGGTAACAGCGGCGATAATGCCGGGCATGGCTTCGGGCAGCAGTGCCCACAACACGATCTGATGAATCTTGGCGCCGGTTGCCTGCATTGCCTCCACTACGCCACGATCCACCTCACGCAGGGCAATCTCGACAAGACGCGCAAAGAATGGCGTTGCCGCGAACACCAGGGGCGGAATCGCTCCGCGTACACCCAGCGAGGAACCCACCATGCGATATGTCAGAGGAATCATGACGATCAGCAGGATGATGAAAGGCATAGAGCGCAGCACATTCACGACGACGGACAGCACCCCATACACAATCGGCTGCTCGAGCAACTGGCGGCGACTCGTCAGAAACAGCAGCACACCCAGCGGCAGGCCCAGGATCACCGTCAGTGCGAGCGAACCGCCAAGCATATAGAGGGTATCCAGACAGGCCTTGGCAATATCCATCCAGTCCAGGCCATCCATCCAGGAAATATTCATTGCAGAAACTCCACAGTCACGCCCTGCTTGCGCAGATGTTCAAGGCCGGCTTCCTGGCTGGCGGTCTCTCCCAGCAAGGCGACGATCAACTGGCCGCAGGGAGTGTCCTTGATTTTGCCAACATTACCGGCGAGGATCGTAAAGTCCAGCCCATACTCGCGCACAGAGCTCGCAAGGTACGGAGCGTAGGCTTCCTGTCCGACAAAGGTCAGGCGTGCAACACGCCCCTTGATCCGGGCGGAGGCAAGCACCTCTTCCAGGTCTTCAAGGTGTTCCGCCTCGCGCACAAAAAGCTGTGTCGTATGATGCTCGGGGTGCAGAAAAACCTTGGTCACATCCCCCTCTTCCACCACGTTCCCGCCATCCATCACCGCCACGCGATCGCAGAGCATCCGAACCACGTCCATTTCGTGCGTGATCACCACCATGGTGATGCCCAATTCCGCATTGATGCGCTTGAGCAGTGCGAGAATGGATTTTGTGGTCTGCGGGTCGAGGGCGCTGGTAGCCTCGTCGCACAGCAACACCTGGGGACGATTGGCCAAAGCGCGGGCAATCCCCACACGCTGCTTTTGCCCACCTGATAGTTGGGCCGGATATTTGTCGCGATGATCTTCCAGGCCTACCAGCGCGAGAAGCTCGGCAACACGAGCATCGATCCGTGCCTGCTCTTTCCAGCCGGCCACCCGCAGCGGAATCGCAATATTCTGGGCAACTGTTCGCGAACTCAGCAGATTGAAGTGCTGAAAGATCATTCCTACCCGCTGACGTAGTGCGCGCAGCCCATCACCATCCAGGCTGCGGACATCCACACCATCAACCATCACCTTGCCGGCAGAAGCACTCTCCAGGCGGTTGATCAAGCGAACGAGCGTAGACTTGCCTGCTCCCGAGTGGCCGACGATGCCATAAATCTCACCAGGCCCGATATGCAGACTGACTTTTTTTACAGCGTCGACTGATTGTCCGCCTACCACGTAGGACTTGCTGACAGAATCCAGATGAATCATTCAAAAACGCCCGTCAAGGGCTGATCAAATATGCAACGGAATAGAAGCCTCCACCGCCCCTCCTGCGAGAGAGTTCGGTTCAAACGCATCAATCCGGCACATAACAGTTGAGCTGGGAGAAATTCCGGAAGCTCTGGGTAAGCAGGCAGACTGAATGACCGCTCCGCCGGCATGCCCCATAGCAAGCCCAAACCGGCTGCTTCCGGTATACCGCGCGAACTCTACCCTTCCGGAGCCAATCTTTGCAATAGTTGGCAAGCCACACACGTTTACTGCGTAAACCCGGCAAAACCGGGGATTTTCAAGCAAACACGCGCTTTTACGCGTCTGAACCCCTCCGTCTTTAGGCACAAACGATCTGTACTTATACCAAGCTGAATTCAGGTTATGGTCGTTTTCTGCCCTTCGCGGCTCAAAACCAGCACATGCAGACCCGTTTCATACCAATAACCACTATCTAAGAAGTGTCTTTTGATCCTTCATGCTTTGTGCGGACGGCCCGCATGCTTCCCAGATTGTTCGCCAATCCAAAACCCGACGGGACATCGAGCCAGAGCAGAGAGAACGAAGCGAATTCCTCCAGACGCGGACCATCAGGGCAACGACGGTTGTTGCCTGGCCGTTACGGCTGTACCCAATGCATAAAGTTTGTCGCCGAATGGAATCCGATGCGTCCGGTCGCCAGGCTGCAGCGGAAATCGCTGCACAGCCTCCAGCCTACAGGTTTTGCGCGCTTTGCGGGGAGACGCACTGCTAGCGCGGCCATGCTGCATAAAGAGAATGAGAGACAGTGAAACGTATTCGGGGATGACTCAGACAAGAATGGTTCATCAGAGCCATGGATTTATCCCAGAAAACCGCCTGGGGCAATAGGGCTCTGCCTTTTAACCCAAACAAAAGCATGAAGAGCCCAAAAGCCTGACCGACTGCTGTCCAAAAAACCGTTTCCTATTTCCACAAATATTGCCAATAGCATACATATATAAACATTCCCATACGTCCGAGTATGTTTTCCGTCACCACATACCCTGCAGTATGTCATCACCTTTTCTTTGTTAATCATAAGCACGTGTAATCCACAGACCACCCTGAAGAAATACTTTTTGTGTTTATGACGTAGAAATCCATATTTAATAAAACGTTAACCTGCATAGCGATTTGAGGTGCTTACAATTCGCCGCGAAAGAAAACCACGTTCAAACAAATCTTTCTATTTGCATATATTTTGAATTTCCGTGTATGTCAACAACATTCTGATTAGAGGGGTGTGTCCAATGCGTAACGCAAAGAAATCTCGTGGCCAGGGAATGGTCGAATATATCGTCATCGTTGGTCTGATCGCTGTCTCGGCCATCGCCGTTTTTGGTCTGTTCGGCAAAACGATCAAGAGCCAGGTGGCTGGCATGGCTTCAGAAGTTGCCGGCCAGAATGGCTCAACTGCCGTCAGCAATGCCTCCACAGCCGCAGGCAGTGCAGTCACCAAGGCCAATACAGCCAACAACATGTCCACCTATACCGGTCAGAATCAGTAACAGGGGACGATATTTTTACAGGCACGGCCCTGGAAAAACCAGGGTCGTGCAGACTTTTCCATCTGTCAGGTACCAAAGTCATGATGAGTCTCCGGATCAGCGCCACCAAACGGAGTCGCCAGCAAAGCGGAAATGTCACCGTCTATGCGGTAGCCATGCTGCTCACCATGGCTCTTGTATTGATGCTGCTGTTCAATACCGGGCAAACCACCTCGGAAAAAATCCGCCTGACCAACACCTCTGATGCCGTGGCGTACAGCCTGGCCACAGTAGAGGCGAGAGACCTGAATTTTCTCGCATACACGAATCGCGCGATCATTGCCAATCACGCCTCTATCGCCCAGACGATGGCTATCGCCAACCTGGTCAACTCGATGGATGTGAGTGCTCACGGCACTGAGGTGGAACTCATCACCACACTCCATGTCATCGCTGCGGGGACAGCCGCTGCAGCGGTTCTCCTGTTGCAGCCGGAGTTGATCGAAGTCGGTGTGACCATTGAAACCACCACCATTCCTGATGTCGCCAAAGTCTTGAAGGCGATTCAGTCAGTCACCCGTCTGATGACGCAATTGGTGACACCTCTTGCGAAAGTTCTGGCCACCGCCTCTGGCACCATGGAACAGGCAATCTACGCCAGTCAGATCGCCATGCAGGCTTCGACGCTGGATGCACTTGCAGAAACCTATGTTCAGGTCAAGAACGCGAACGATCCAGATGCCGAATACGTTGCAGCGTCTACCGGGTTGTCAGTCGCAGAGACGGCTGCCGAGAATCTCAAATTTTTGAAGACGCCCACAGGGTACAAGAAGCCGGCCAACTCTCTTGAAGTCGGAGGAGACAAATCAGACCTGACAAGCGACGGAAAAAAGTACGGGCGCTTCACCAAGATGATCGAGGATAACCGCGATGACTTCACCAAGAAACGCACCCTGTTTCCCTTTTTGAGCGATTCCAACAACATCATTGGAGGGCTGCTCAGCATCTCCAAGATCCTCCCCATTTCGCTCACGCAGAAATACACGGGCGGTACAGATTTCGGCTATCTCAAGAGCCCTACCGGCAACACCTATGGCTGGCAGGCAGTGGATGCCTTCACGACAGAGCTGAATGTGCTGTGGGGGGTAATCAAGACGGAAGTTCCGATTGGCGGGGCCTCCTTCATGCAGACCGCAACGGACAGCAAGATCAATTTCGAGGAAGAGATCGCAAAACCGGAAGCCATCCGCTATGGCGGGCAGAAACCCAAAGACGGAGTAAGTGCCTTCTGGCAGCGGAATCCGAAAATCATCACGCCTGAAGCAGAAGAAAAAAAGGACGGCGCACTCAAGGTTGCCAATCTTGTTTCGCAACTTTCATTGGCAGGGGTATTCAGTGACACCTGCCTGCCTGCCCCGGACTACTGCGACACAAAACTTGGGCAGAACAAGGAGTTCGTCCTGCTTAGCAACTGGGACCCGTTGCCTGCCACCTATTTCGATATCCGCACGACGGAACAGCTCCTGGAGTACGGCGTAGAAAACCCCACTGCAGTGGATACGGTAGACAAGATCGACAATATCAAGAACCCCGACCCGAACTCGGATATTGGCCCGTCTTTCATTATTCCGCTGATCAAAAAATCGTCTGCCCTGCGCACCGCAAAAATTTCCGGCTGGGGGGCTGACCGCGCCGAAATGGCAGACGAGGGTTTCATCAATGGGGGGATTTCCACGCTGAGCAAAAGCCAGATCTATTTCCGACGGCCTGCCGACAGATGGCTTCGAAAGGATCTGGTGATCGAACATCGCAGCCTGTTCAACCCTTACTGGCAAGCGCATCTGGTACAACCCACCATTCCGGAACGCCTGGCCTATCTTGCCACCTGGGGCTTGGGTAGCTGGTAACCGAGAGGCACGAGATGACTATATATCGCCCTGCCCGTCTCCCCTTTCCTGCAGCACCGCTACGGGGTCAGGCAATAGTGGAGTTCCTTGTTGTCGCCGGAGTGTTCTGCATCTGTCTGCTGAGCATGCCTTACCTGACAAAACTCTTCGAAGTCCGCACGGCAACACTGGAAGCCGCACGCCATGCCGCGTGGGAGAGATCTGTGTGGCGCAGCGTTGCAGACGACAAGACTGAAAAAGGTGCCGTGGTTCTCACTGACGACGAGATGCTCAAAAGCATTCGCCATCACTTCTATTCCTCTAAGGAATTGCGCAACGAAACAGACGAATCCCAATACACACACATCGCAGACTGGGAAGATGCGCGCAGCGGCACGCGAGCCCTGCAGAGCTACAACGACATCACGGTCACAACCACCGATGACTCTGCCCCCGGCTGGGCCAATACGAATATTGTCAGCAAGATATTCGATGATTATTCCGCGGTGTACGGCAAGTTAACCGGCCTCACTGGCGCGACGGACTACTACTTCGATGTGGACTTCAAGGGGCTGCACAACGCGGAAGTCAAAGCCAAAGTCTCACCCGACTTTGTCACCAGCCTCTGGAAGATGGTGGCGCCAAAAGAGACGCCGCCAACCCTGAGCATGGACGCCCACATGAGCATGGTAACGGGGGAGTGGAATGGGGGCGGCACTTTCCGCACCAAGAACAAAGTGCTCGGTCTGGTTGTCACCTCGTTTGAAGACGGCAAGGCGGTCAAAGAGCTGCGCACGGCCACCAAAAAATTTGACGACGCCATGAACAAGATTTTTGGCGGCAACAAAAAGTATCTGGAACTGGGCTTCGATCCCACCAAATTTGCCGATGAATCCATCCCCGATGACCGCAAGGAAATGACCGACGAGGCACAGGATACAAACAAGGACAAGAAAAAGGCCGCCGTCTATAAATTCTCCCCTCCCATGGCCTACTACGTTGAATACCCATACATCCCCTGCATGAGCGCCGGGATTCCTGACCCAGCAGCAGAAATATGCAAATTGAAATGAAAGACTTTCTACGGATTTTCATTCTGATCTGCATGCTTGTTCTCTCGCCATCAAGCAGCCTTGGTGACACCGGAGCATTCTGGCCGGACTTTCCCGCCCCCAATGGAGCGAACGTGGGCTGGGTTGCCCGCGACATCATTTACAACGGCGTGCCCATGCAGATACGCCACATGAGCTCGGAACTCAAACCCGAGGAGATCATCGGTTTCTATCGTAAGGAGTGGCAGAAAACAGAAAAGGACAAGCTGCTTCTGGAAAAGAAACCACCCTGGTATCTCATCCACCGTATCACCGATTCGGTGTTCTACACCGTTGAAGTTCGCCCTGTTGGAAGTGGAAGCGAGGCGATTCTCACACTGAGCCGCCTCCCGGAAATCCAGAACAGATTTCTCAAGGATAGTGCCAGCGTGCGCAAGCTGATCAACTCCCAGGGAGATAGATTCCCCAGGCTTACAGGCAGCAGCATGCAGATGGACATGACTTCATTCGACGACGGAGTACAGGCCAGAACCATCATGTACCGCAATAAATATGACGTTGAGGCCAATGTGCTCTACATCTCGGAAGAGCTTATTGCCTCAGGCTGGAGCAAATCCGGCGACTACCGCACACAGAAAGGCGACATGGGTCGGCAGCTCGTGTTCAAGCGCACTGCCGAGCAGATTGTGATGACAGTCCGCCAGGAAGCGGGCACCACGGAAGTGGTCGCCAACCACACCAAACAGCTTTAGGGAGCACACGATGAAACATCTGCGCAATTCCGGTGGCCAGGTCATGACCGAATACACCATCACCCTTGTGGTGATGGTCACGGTGCTGTTTCTCAACGTAGACGGTACGCCGCTTTATCTGCAGCTGGCGAATGCGGTGAAGAACAGCTACCAGTCCTTTGCGGCAGCCATCTCCATCCCTGTCACTCCTCTTTAACTTGCGTTCCAGAACCCCTCATGAAGCTACAGTACGAATCGGTCAAGAAGTTTCTGCCACTCGCTGTGATATTCCTCGTTGCAGGCCTGAGTGGATATATGGTCTACAACTACATCAAGAAAAACAGTGATCAGCTCGAAAGGAAATACGCCGAAAGGGATCAGAAAAACCAGCTGGATGTGGTGGTGGCTTCCGCGAATTTGCCCGTAGGCGCGGTCGCATCTTCCGGCACCATGTCAATCCGCCGTATCCCGAAAACTTTTCTGCCGGCCGGCTATGTCACACCCCAGCAAGCCGATGGCTTTTTTGGCAGGAAGATCACGGTGGCAATGGAGGCGGGCACGCCGCTCTCCTCCTCGTTTATCGAAAACGAAGTCTTCACCCCTTTCTCCAGTCACATCGATGCCGGATTGCGGGCGCTCACTATCCCAGTGGATGAGATCAATTCAATTTCCGGGCTACTCAGGGCCGGGGATCATCTGGATCTTTACCTGACAGCAAGCAGCCCTTATGGCAAGCAGGCCGATGGCCGCGAAAACCAGGTGGTATTCCCGCTGATCCAGAATCTGCAGGTGCGAGCCACAGGGCAGCTGACCAAGGAGGAAACCGACAACCGCAACAAGCTGATGGCGGATAACTCGAATGTTACCCATGACAGGTATACCACGATCACGGTTTCCGTCAGCCAGAACAACGCACAACGCCTGATCATGGCACAGCAGGTTGGCAAGCTCACCGCAGTGCTGCGCAATGCAACGGATGAAAGCACAGCCCGCAACGTAGTGACAGCGCAGAGCCTGTTTGATGCTTCCGGACCAGTCGCCCATCGCGATGCAAAAAACATATCGGTGCTTTACCTGATCGGCGGCAGTGGCATCAAGAAGATCCAGGAAAGTACAGCACTGCCTGCTCCCTCGACACCTTCCGGCTCTCGCTGAGCCAACCTGACGGCAGCTTTCCCCCCTTTAAAAAAGATACAAGGTCAAACCGATGCGATTCAGGATTCGAATACTTGGACTGGTGTTGATTGTCTGTTCTCTTGCAGCCCAGCATGTTCTGGCTGACCCGCCCGAAACACTGATCATTGGCCGGCAAGCCCCCTCATCTCCAGCAGAAGAGCATGCAGCCGCCTCAAGTGCCTCTTCACAAAGTGACTCCGCGACACCTGCAGGAAAAGTGATCATCACGCAAACAGACAACATCCCCGCAAACAGGCTGGCGGCCTCCAGGCCTGCGTCTCGCGCCACACAATCTTCGGCCGCTTCGCGTCCGCGGCAAAAAAACACAGCAGTGAAACCGGACCCGAACGCACGCTTTGAGCTACCGGCGCAAATCACCATGCACGTTGGGGAAATCAGGGTTCTCAACCTGCGTGATATCGACACCGTGGCGGTTGGCAGCGGCAAAGTGATCAGCACCACCGTGATTCACAAGGATCGTGACCTGATGATCCTTGCCGAAGAGGCGGGAGAATCCTCGGTCTATATCTGGGACAAGACAGGTCGCCGCTTCTCGGCACAGATTCGCGTCAACACCCGGGACATCGGACGCATCCGCCAGGAAGTGGGTGATGCACTGGCGAGCCTGGGGACGCAGATAAGTATCAAGAACATCGGGGAAAAAGTGGTCGTGGAAGGAAAAAACCTCAGCAGCGAAGCTAGTGCGCTGGTTGCCGAAGTTGCAAAATCCTATCCCTCGGTCACGAATCTGACGACTGGGCCAGGGGTTGTCGATAAGACCTTTGCAGACATGATCCACTTTGATCTGCAGTTTCTCGAAGTGAAGCGATCGGCCGCCAGCGATCTGGGTGTGAAGTGGGATTCTGCTACTTCTGGTGGCATCTTCTTCGGCCTGCTGGACGATATTTTCACGAACCAGAGCAACGGTTTCCGTGTAATCCCCTCCACCACCGGTTCCACGGACTGGACGAAAATGCCCAGTGAAAAATCCACAAAATGGTATCTGGGCTCATCCTTCACACTCGGGTCTGTAATCAACCTGCTCGTCAGCAAGGGAGACGCTTATGTGCTGGCTGCGCCAAAGCTCACCACCCGGCGCGGCGGAAAAGCCAAATTCCTTGCTGGTGGCGAAATTCCGCTCACAGCAATCAGCTCGAACGGCGCCACCAGCATCACCTTCAAGCAATACGGCATCATGCTCAATATCAACGCCGACTGGACACCAGAAGAAATCATTTCCGGCGCTGTTCAGGCCGAAGTCAGTTCCATCGACTCTTCTGTCACCGTTCAGGGCAATCCGGGTTTCCTGACGCGCCGTACCGAAAACGAATTCAGTCTGCATGATGGCGACACAATCGTTCTCTCCGGCCTGATCAACAAGGAAGGGGCCAAGGCAATCGACAAGCTGCCATTCCTTGGAGATATTCCCGTTCTTGGCACTTTCTTCAAGAACACCGACGGCTCCAACAAGGACAACGAGCTTATCGTATTCATCACGCCACGCCTTATCAAACCAAGCTCTGCACTCAATGTTGAGGCAATCAGAAATGGCGTGACCAACATCAATCAGCAATCCCAGAAGGTGAACAATATCGACGTCGTCCCCGCTGAAGCCACTCAGGGAGAGACAAAATGAGTTCAGCCCTGTTGGCTCAAACACTCAGGATCAGTGGTCCCAAGGGGTTTGCCCAGGATGTGGCGCTTGGCAAAAACCGCCTGAGCGTAGGGAAGGCTGAAGACTGTGATATCTGCCTGGGTGGCTGGAGCGTTGCGAAGAAACACGCAGTATTCATCGTGGATGAAGGTGACGTGTTCGTCGAAGACATGGGCGGTTTCTTCGGGACGTATATCGACAATGAACGTATTGTCAGGTTCGGCCCGCTTGAACCCAATCACGAAGTGATCATTGGCGCGTACAAGTTCAGTCTCGCGGGTGGTGCCACGGAGACGGCACTCCTGGAGAACACCCTGGAACCGCCACAGCCCCATCATCAGCCCTCCTCCGTTTCAGTCCAAGCCCTCGACGCGCCAGTGGCAGTCATCCAGAAGAGCGAGCCTCAGGAGCAGGAGGCGGCCAAAGAACAGGAAGCGCCCCAGGCAAAGCGGAGCGAACGCTCGGCGGCGGAAGATGATCTGGTCTTTCGCTGGCGAACCGAGCTTCATGCCACACTTCTCGATGAGATGGAGAGTCGGCGCATCGACGTGAACCGTATGAAAGACAACGAGCTGCGCGCCAATGTGCGCACGCTCATCAACGACATCATCGCTCGCACACCACAGATCGCCCAGGAAGTGACTAACCTGCCCGAGCTGGCCCAGATGGTGCTGGATGAGGCGATAGGCCTGGGGCCGCTGGAAGCTTTGCTGCGTGACGACACCGTCAGCGAAATCATGGTCAACGGCTATAATGACATATGGGTTGAACAGAAAGGCAAACTGTCCCGCTCGGCAATGGGTTTTACCAGCGACAAGACTGTTCTGGGGGTGATTGAACGCATCGTCACGCCGCTCGGGCGGCGCATTGATGAGAGTTCGCCACTCGTGGACGCGCGCCTCAAGGATGGTTCTCGCGTCAACGCCATCATCCCGCCCCTGGCACTCAAGGGCCCGTCGGTGACCATCCGCAAGTTCTCCAGAAAGAAGCTGGGGGCCGAGCAATTCGTGTCCCTGGGGTCGCTGACTCCGGAAATGGTTGAAGTTCTCCGGCAGGCCGTGCTGTATCACCGCAATATCGTTGTATCAGGGGGCACGGGAACCGGGAAGACGACGTTTCTAAACATGCTTTCGAGCTTCATTCCCGACGATGAACGCATCGTCACCATCGAAGATGCTGCGGAACTCGTGCTCAACCAGCCGAATCTGGTTTCGCTCGAATCGCGACCGCAGAATTCCGAAGGCAAGGGACAGATTACCATTCGCGATCTGGTGCGCAATTCTCTGCGCATGCGCCCGGACCGCATCGTGATCGGCGAATGCCGTGGCGGCGAGGCGCTGGACATGCTCCAGGCCATGAATACCGGCCATGATGGTTCGCTCACCACCCTGCACGCCAACACCCCACGCGACGCGCTCTCGCGTCTCGAAGTCCTGGTCACCATGGCCGGTACCAACCTGCCTACCATGACAATCCGCCAGCAGATAGCCTCTGCCGTGCATCTCATCATCCAGCTCACCCGCTTCTCGTGTGGCGCCCGAAAAATCTCTTCGATCACGGAAATCGTTGGCATGGAGGGCGACACGATCCAGTTGCAGGAGATTTTTGCCTTCCGCCAGACCGCCCGTTCGGAAACTGGCAAGACAATCGGCCACCACGAAGCCACCGACGCCATTCCGGATTTCTACACGGAAATGAAAACCAATGGTCTTCCCGTCGACATCAACATTTTCAACAAGGCCTGAACGACAATGCTTGCACTGCTGGTGATCGGATTCGTGGTGCTGTCTTCCGGGCTCATTGCATGCCTTGTGTACCTGCAACGGGCAATGGCACAGCGCCTTGCACGGGCGCTTCTCGCCTATTTACAGGGGCAATTGCAGAAACATGCGGCCAGACGGGCCAAACAGAGCTCCATCTCAGTGGGCCAGGCCTACGTCTACAACCTGCTGCAGATCCTCTGCTCCATCTTCTGCTGCATCCTGGCACTGTGGCTGTCTGACAGCATCCTGGTCTTCCTGCTATGCGCCAGCATCTGCCTGTGGATCCCCGGTTTCCTGAAGCGTCGCAAAGAACGGGGCAGAAAGAAGAAAATCGAAAACGCCCTGCCCAGCTGTCTATTGATGCTGGCAAGTTCGCTGAAATCGGGCGCCTCACTGTCGACCACGATACAGACCATCGCTGCGGAACAGAAAGGGCCACTCGCGGATGAATTTGCGCTGCTAGTGCGCGACCAGAAACTCGGCGTCGATTTCGATGAAGCCCTGCAACGCATGGATGAGCGCATAGACATAGCCGACTTCCGTCTTGTCGTTGTCGCACTGCGCGTTTCCCGCGAAGTTGGCGGAAATCTGTCGGAAATTCTGATTTCACTCTCCCAGACCATCAAGAACAAACTCACGCTGGAGGGGAAAATCGATGCGCTCACCGCCCAGGGTCGCATCCAGGGGATCGTCATGGCCCTGATGCCGCTGCCGATTGGTGCTGCGCTGCTGTTTCTGGAGCATGACTCGATGATCAAGATATTCACGACAACCATAGGGCATATATTCCTGGCCACCATCGTGATCCTGGAGTTTATCGGCTACCGGGTTATCCAGAAAATCCTGAAAATCGACATATGACGCAGGCGCCTGCATCTCACCCCAGACTACAGAGGGACTCCAATGAATGAACTGACGCTGGCCTTTGCCACCGCCTGTGTATCACTCACGGTGGCAATGATTGCCTGGTATATCTGGCAGTACGTACAGAACCTGACGCTCGCCAGAATGAGCGAGCGTGGGCATATGGATCCTCTGCCCCCACTCGTAAAGATCATCTGGCCGTTTGTTGCTTATTACATGCGGATCATGCCGCAGCGTTCGGCAGAAAAGAAGCACAGTCTCCTGCAGGCACGCATTGATGCAGCGGGGCTGCATTACACAATCAAGCCGGAGGAGTTCATCGGGCTGCGTTTCGCAGCGGTAACCATCGGCATTCTGGTGGGGCTGATGTGTTGCGCCTGCAAGGTCAACAGTGTGATCAACATGCCCTTTGCCTTCAACATCCTGGTTGGGATCGCCTTTGCCGGAATCGGCTTCATCTATCCTGACTCATGGCTGTCCGGAGCAAAGAAAAAGTACACCCGACAGGTCATGCGCTCCCTGCCCGGCTATCTGGACATGATCACCATGTGCTGCGAGGCCGGGCTCAACCTCAATGGCGCACTGCAACAGGCGGTCAACAAGGGGCAGCCGGGCCCACTCCGGACAGAATTCGAACGCGTGCTGCGGGAGATACGGGCTGGCGTGGTGCGCACGGAAGCCCTGCGCAACATGGCTGAGCGCATGGATAACGCTGTCATCACCAATCTGGTTTCCAACATCATCCAGTCCGAACTGATGGGCGCCAGCCTAGCCACCACACTGCGCTCCATTGCCGACCTGCGTCGCATGGAACGCTTCCAGGTAGCAGAGAAAGCCGCCATGGAAGCCCCGGTCAAAATGATCTTTCCACTCGTCATGTTCATCTTTCCGGTTACCTTCATGATTATTGCGTTCCCGCTGATCATGAAGGCAAGGGAGGTTCTGTGACGGCGTATCGCTCCGCCCATCCGGCAACACAGGGCCTTTATCGTCAGCGCGGCGCCTACCTCACCGAACTGCTGGTGGTTTTTCCGGTTTTCATCTTTCTGGTGCTGGCCTGCATCCAGATGGGGCTCATCTATCGGGCCCGCATCACGCTTGGCTACGCCACGTTCGAGGCTGCGCGCGAAGGCTCTCTGGCAAACGCCCGGCCTATTCCGGTCACCTTTACGGGAATTGTCCCCTCCGGCGTAGACGTATCCACAGGATCGGTCTTGCAAGGGCTTGTACGGGGGCTATTTCCCCTTTACCCCTCGGGCACCGATGCAGGGAGCCTGGTTGTGGGTTACGGCAAGGCCGCCATTGATGTGGCGGGAAATTCCTGCATCGAATACCTGCAGCCCACCCAGGCCGCTTTTCTTGACTGGGGCATCGTGGAACTACAGGGCCGCGACAAAAACGTTATCAAGATCCCCAACGACACCCTGCGTTACAGAAAACCCCTGGCTGTGGACTACGCCACATCGCCACAGCGCAGCAATCTTGAAGGCCTGTTTTCGGGATACTCAATTCAGGAAGCCAACGTTCTGAAAATCAAGGTTCGCTATGCCTACGAACCCAGGCTGCCGGTTATCGGCCCGGCCATTGTTGCCCTGCTGGCAGGCATGGATACGGATACCGATGCCTTTGACAGAACAGCCTATTCCAAGTCCAGAATCCCCCTGCAGTCGGTTGCCACGGTACGGATGCAATCGCCGGTGCAATGGCATCCTTTCTACCCACTGGGGTTTCTGCCCGAAAGCAATTCCAGCTGGAACTACACCGCCGATGGGAATCCAATCTGGGCATTACAGTTTGGCCTGATCAACCAGCTTCGTGGCATAGCCAAATTTTCGGATACAAGTGCCGCCGTCACAGCCCGCCTGCCACTATGTCTCAACATGGAATACTATTTTGGTGCGGCCACAGTGGTGACATCACTGCCCAGCGCAGGCGATATTTTTCAATAACCGCGCATGCCGCAAAATGATTCGGTGACCCGCGTGCCTGCAGTTCTGCAGCAGGCGTGGGGCAATATGCTGCGGATCTGGCCCCGGTCTGGATGGAAACTCCTTCAGCAGCCAGCCCACTGGCAGATCCGCAGTCGCTCGGACAGGTTCCTCTGGCTGCTCCTGCTTGCCTCGGTGTGGCTGCTGACCACGCCTTACAGCGGTATCTGGCACGATGGTAATCTGTATGCGCTGCAGGCGCTGCATCGCCTGAATCCACAGAATTTTGCCAAAGAACTTTTCTTTGCGTACGGCTCGCAGGATGATTTCACCCTCTTTTCCCTGCCCTACGCCTTTTTGATCCGGCACATCGGGCTTTGGACTGCCAGCCTGATGCTTTTCTGCCTGTGCCAGATTTTGTGGCTGGGCGGGATCATCCGTCTGTTCCGCCTTCTGTTGCCGGAAGTTTCGGCCTATATCTGTGTGCTGTTTCTGGCGGTGACCCGCCATCACTATGGCGGGTTCAGCGTATTTTCGTATGCGGAGGGTTTTCTCACCGCCAGACTCCTTGCCGAGGCAATCGCACTCTGGGCGCTTTCACTTGCGGCAGAACGACGCCACATCGCGGCCCCAGTCACGGCTTGTGGCAGCATCCTGATGCACCCGCTGATCGGTATCTGGGCACTGCTGCCAGCCCTGCTGCACGCAGTGCCCAGGCGCCATGGTCTATGTGTGCTTGCGGTGGGGACCAGCCTGATCACCACGCTGATTCTGTCTGGTATTGGTCCGCAAGGTCTCGTGGCGCGCTTTGATGCTGCATGGCTATGGCTTTTGCACGATGGTCAGTTGCCGTATCTGTTTCTTGATACGTGGAGTACCCAAAACATCCAGCAGACACTGTTTTCCGTTATCGCCATCACGCTGGCCGCATTCCTCACGCCCGCCTGCAGACGGGGTTTTTGGCAAAACCTGCTGATTCTCACGATAACGGCATTTGCACTGGCCTATATCCTGGGTTCCCTTGCACACAACGTCCTGGCTACCCAGTTGCAACCATGGCGCATCCTGTGGGTCATTCAATCTTTGCAATGGGCCGCGCTGGCAAGCAGCCTTCCCATGCACAGGCGCTTTCTCCTGCCTGGTCTGCTCGCAGCAGCACTGATCCTCTCCTTCCTGTCAGGCCACCAGGCCGGCGCTGCATGGCCAGGCTACGGCCTGCTGGCGGTGTTTGGCGGCATTCTTTTTCTCATTCGCAAAAACCAGTTGTGGACTGCCGTAGCAAGGCTCCACTACTTCTGGCACGTACGTTTGGCGGGCATGGGGATAGTCACGCTATTGCTGATCTTTCTGACCTGGCACTGGCTGGGCCGCATCCATGTGTATCTCTTCGATACCAGCGTAATCAAGGGGCTCGTTTTCTTCAACATCCTGCCGCCAGCACTGGCAATTGGCCTGCTGTGCTGCAGATTTCTCGGCCCGCGTAGATTCAGGCTTCTGCTCCTTGGCACGGGCGTACTTTGCATGGAACTCGGTTTTCTCTTTGGTGACGGACGCCGGCCTCTGGAATTGCGCGAGATGGCATGCGCAAATACACCAGGCTGCATAAATCAGGCGGCGCAGCTCATACCCCAAGGCACGCTGGTCTACTGGGAAGATGAGGATGGATTCTCCGGCGCCCAATCTTCCTGGTTTTACGCCAATACCGCGACGTATCTCTCCGGCTTCCAGTCCTCCAGCCGGGCTTTCAGCAGACAACTTGCACTGGAAGATGAGCGACGGCGCCGACTCGTCAATGATCTGCCGCCACGCCTGGCTGCAGCACGCGAGCAGGATCACCTGTTCCATATGGATGCAGGCTTTGCCCATGCCGATCAGCACGATGTCAAAAAACCGCTGAACCAGATGGGTATCGTGCGCCTGTGTCACGACCCAAAACTCGACAAAGTTGTCGCCAGCACCCGCTATCCACAGTTTCAGCCAGCCGCGATCAATGTATTCCAGGCCCAGTATGTCTATACCTGCCCGGTGGTAAGAAATGCCGGATAGCCTTACAGCGGCAAGCTGTGTGGATTACTTCTCTGCCAGTTCAAATCGCCCGGAGAGCCCAATGCCAAGTTCTGCAATACCACCAGCATCCAACTCTAAAACATAGTAAGCACCAAGGCACAAGGCGAGCCTGTAAGGCTGCAACAAAGGGACGCACTTCAGGATATCCCCCGCCCGTGAGGCAAAGACTACGTCGATGGGGCGAGTCATCCCGAAGCAATGCACGGAGGCACAGCGCTCAAACAGCATTCCCCTGGAGAGCCCCAGGCGCTCGCGCCCCAGCAGACCTCTGGCGCGCGCCAAAAAACTTTTCGGGATCAAGACCTCAAGCACTGTACGGGCACCGTCAGGGCTAAGCACATTAAGCGTTTTCGATTCGAGAGAAAGAGACATTGCTTTTCAAGATGAAGCAGATGCTCCCTATCCTGCCTGACTGAAGATGCACGCAGATGACAACCGGACGGCTCAAACGCTGTGGTTCAAGAGGCTGCGCCCCGCAGCCTTTCGCACTGCAGCGCTGACCAGCTCCAGAGTCGGCGAAGTGAAGCGCCAGTAATGCCAGTAGAGGGGAATATCGAGATAGCGGCCAGGTGCAATCTCGACCAGTTCGCCCCGCTGGATCTCGGCACGCGCCATATCCTCCGGGATCACCCCCCATCCCAGACCACGCCGGGTAAATTCGATAAACCCCTGGGTGGAAGGCAGATAGTGCGTAGGCGGACTCAACGGCTCGCTGGTGAACGTATCAATGAAGGCCTGCTGGAGGCTGTCCTTGCGGTTGAAGACGAGCATTGTCGCCTGCGCCAGATTTTCGGCATCCACGCCAGCCGGAAAGTGTTTTTTTACAAACCCGGGTGATGACAAAGCCATATAGCGCATATCCCCGAGATACTCCGCGCGACATCCCTGAATCGGTGTCGGGCTGGCACTGACGGCGGCCATCACGGTGCCTTCTCGCAGCAATGTTGCCGAATATTCCTGATCCTCCACCCGGATATCGAAGGTGGTGGCAGATTCCCGGCAGATGCTTTCCATGGCTTCGAGAAACCAGCCGTCGAGCGAATCCGCATTCACCGCTACAGGTACAGGTACCCGAAAGCTGGTTGTGGCACCGTCACCAAACATGCCGAGATCGCGCAGCAGTTCACTTTCCAGCAGATCGAGCTGTTCGGTGAAGCGCAGCAGGGTTTTGCCGGTCTGCGTGGCCACACAAGGTGCGCCACGCTGGATCAGCACCTGCCCCAGACGGTCTTCAAGCAGCTTGATGCGCTGACTGATCGCCGACGGAGTGACGTGCAGGCGCCGTGCCGCACCTTCGAAAGTGCCTTCACGCAGCACGGCAGAAAAAGCTGCAAGTTGGGCGTTATCGATATTCATAGATTAGAAATTCTAAACCATGTTTAAATTATTTAGTTTTTCTTTTTATTTTTGGCAAGCTAGCCTGTTCTCAGACACTCAATCGAGATACAGCCATGCTGGCCCAACTACTTACCGGTTTCTTCTCCGGGCAGACCCTTATTGTCGCCATCGGCGCACAGAACACCTTCGTTCTGCGCCAGGGCATCCGCCGCGAGCACCTTTTGCTCATCGCCCTCATCTGCTCACTCTCCGACGCGCTGCTGATCACCCTCGGCGTAGCCGGGCTGGGCGCCCTGATTGAGCGCACCCCTGCCCTGCTCGAAGTAGCTCGCTACTCAGGAGCGGCCTTCCTGCTGGCCTATGGCACACTCGCGGCCAAACGCGTGTGGCTCGGGCAAAGCCTCGTGGTGGAAGGCAAAAGCCCTGTGCCCCGGCTCACCGCAATCATGACCTGCCTATGCCTCACCTACCTGAATCCGCATGTCTATCTGGACACCGTATTGCTGCTTGGTGCCCTTGCCAATCAGCACGGCGATGCCGGACGCTGGGTGTTTGGCGCGGGCGCAATCCTCTCAAGTTTCGCGTGGTTTTTTGCACTGAGTTTCGGCGCACGCCATCTGAGTCAGCTGTTTCGCAAACCACTGGCGTGGCGTTGCCTGGATGGTTTTATTGCACTGATCATGTGGATGCAGGCGATCAGCCTGGTAGCAGGCTGAGATGCTGTTCACGATCTGTCGCAAGCAGGCGTCAGCGGGGGAGAACCAGGGTTTTGCCCTTGGGCGGTAACTGCGATCTTGGAATATACGGGTATTCCATAGAACTTGCGCATCAGGTCTTTCGCTTACACAAAGCCTCCGGCATGCGCGGATCTGACCTAGATCTAAAGAGTCGCAAAGGAGTCTCTCCGCCCACTGGCTGTTGTGCCCCCAATGTCTATGATCAATTCAGGAGACAACAAAGGAGCACAACAATCATGAGTAGCCATGACGTTATTCAGACTCGGCCCAACGCTCAGGAAAATCATCGCATCCTGAAGGAAATACGCGACACCATTCTGCAGGTTTTGCAGTTCATCGGCATCGCGGCCTTGTTCGGGGTCGGACTGCTTGTCCCCTGGCAGGTCGGTATGGAACTGGTGGGCTATAGCGAATTTGGTCGGGTGGCAGTAGCCGTGATATCCATTACCTGTATGTTTGCCCTGCCCATGGCGATACTTTCGCTACCGGAATTTGTTCAGAACCATCACGCCAGGCACCCCAAGGCTCACGGCTGAATCGCGCGGAAAACACACTTGGAGACAGATTCCGGGATTACAGCAATATCATTCACTGCCTCATGCAAACCGCCACGACACTCCTGACGTCGTGACCGGATGGAAAGGTCGGTGCCACACCGGCCTTTCTGCCGTCATCACCCTGTTGCCCCCCCCTGCACCTCTGCAGGAAGGAATCATGCCTGCACCGGCCCGACGGCTCACACTGACACCCAAACCCCTCCCAAAACATCAGACAACTGGGATTTCATCGCTCAGGTGATAAATAGTTCCTTCCCTTTTGTACATGAGATGGCGTTACATATCCGGTATCCACGCTGCCCGACATCGGCCACGGGAGCAGCTTCGCGGCCGATTCCACAGAAAAGAAAGAATGCCGCTTCGCGGCAATTCCACACTGGTACGGAACATGAGGCAGTGCGCAAATGACACAAAGACAAAAAGAAAGTAGCAGCGATGCCTGATTCCAATGTAGCCAAGACCCTGATCCGGGTCTTCGACCTATTGCGCCTGTTGCCCAAGCACGGTGCAGGAAGAACCGCCGGAGACATACACGATGAACTCCTCCGGTACGGATACGAAATTGAGAAACGAACTGTGGAGCGTGATCTGAGAATGCTGCAGTCTGCATTCCCCGATTACATCCGATGCGACGACAGAAGCAAGCCTTTCGGCTGGCGTTGGCAGCGGGGGCGTGAGCTTTGCATCACCAACATCCAGCCTCCCGAAGCCCTTGCACTCCGGATCATTGAAGAAACGGTGAGCGGCGTACTGCCAGCCGGATTGCTCGAATTGCTCAGCCCACGCTTCACACAAGCCCGGCTGACCCTCCAGCCTGCGGAACAAGGGCTCTCCGCACCAGAAGCAAATCTGGTTTACAGAACATCGCCTGATGGCTCTGTACGGCTACCCCACATTTCGCAGGAAATCCTGCTTTGCACCCTGGAAGCGCTGCTGGCACACGAGCAGATTGATGCCGTCTGTCGGCATCGGGAAAGTTCCGACACTTATGGGATCACGCTCAACCCGGTAGCACTTGTCATGCATGGTACAGGCGCAAAGCTTCTGGCCTTTGCTGTCGGCAGCCATACCCCGGAACTCATTGCACTGCATCGCCTGATACAGGTGGAATGCAGGCATCAGCCCACGGAGCCTCTGCCGCCATCCTTTGTGATTGAAAAATTCATCGCAGAAATCGCAGCAGAAGGGGCTGAGATCGCCCCCCGTCCCGCCCGGATCAGCCTGGTTGCCCGCATTGACGACAGACTGCACGAAGACCTGCTGGACGCCCCCCTCTCTGACGACCAGCAGATGCAGCAATACAATGGCAGCTGGCAGCTTCAGGCAAGCCTTGAACCCAACAGCCAGTTCCACTCCTGGGTTCTCCAGCAGGGTTCCGCCATCCGGATCGACCAGCCGCCAGAGCTGCGTATGCTCATAGCCGCCGAACTCACCAAAGCCGCTGCGGCTTACGCAAAAGCAACAGACTGATCGCCAATGAATGGTTTCCCACAGCATCGGAAGCCATTCATTTGCACAAGTATCAAATTTATTCCTTTCGGGCGGACTTTTATCACATCTCACTTATAGCACCACCGCATACACTTCATTTCCTGTGAACGGAGGAACCATGGAGAATTTGTGCCCGAAATGCGGAACACCGAAGTCGCTCTCTGATGAGCAATGCGGCAACTGCGGTGTGGTTTATGCAAAGCTGACGGACACACCTTCCGTACGTTTCACTACCAGCAAAACTTCGGCTCCGCTGATTCTATACTGGGGATTGATCATCCTTTTCATCCTCCTTGCCATCGCAGTTTTGTTTCCCAGATTGCATGGCGCAAAGGGCGCTTCGTACAAGGATGAAACTTCCGCTGCAACCCCCCAGGCAAGCAGTGAAACAGGCTCTGTGGAAGACAGGGCAACCGAGGCAAAACGGATTGAGACTGCCAGGATTGCAGGACGCATCATGGCACAGTATCAGCAATGGAAAGATAGTGTCGCTGTTGCCAAAAATACCAACAGGAATTCGCTCGGTGATACGGTTGCCAGTCTTCAGGCAATCCGTCGCGACACTGCATCCATCGACGTGCCCACCTGTCTCGTACCGGCCAAGCAATCCCTGCTGGATAGCATGAACCGCGAGATCGACGGCTTTCTTGTGCTGTTGCGCGACAATGGAACTGCGACGGATGCAGCCGCTTCTCCCTATTTCAATGACGCCCAGAGTGCCGCCGATGTGTATGCAAAAAGAATACACGAATGCGCAACAGATACAATCGTCTGAGTAACCCATAAATAGTCGGCATTCCGTTGGTTCTCCCCTGCACTGACGTGTGCTTGGCTTATGCCTGCATTCATGTGTTGGCCACAACAAATCTGTCAGTTTTGCGCGCTTCGGATTAACACCACCCCAACTTGTCAAAAGCTAAGGGTTCTCTACGCTCATTGCCGCCAGCTTACCCACCTGAGTCAAGCCGATAGATCTGGAAAGCGGACAAAGAAATCCCATTCTGTCCAAAGGGGAGAAAACCCCGTCATCGTAATACATCATGATAGATTCCGTACCCGGCGTGTTTCACAATCGGCTTCTGCAGTTTATCAACGGGAATCCGGCCTGCATGCCAAGCCTCGCACGCAACACTTACAGCAAGTGACATTCAGCTACATGGGCAGCGAACAGGATCGTCCGACACATCTAACAGCGGGCCGTACTACAGATTAGGCGATACTCTTTCACGGGGGGTCTCCAGCATGACGAGAGAGTCACTTCAGAAAGTCATCCGTACCGTGCCAGACTGGCCGGTCAAAGGCGTACAGTTTCGCGATATCACTCCATTGCTGCAGGATGGTGCGACGTTTCGGGAACTCATTTATCTGTTTGCTGAACGCTATCGTGGCAAACAGCTCGACTACGTGGCGGGGATTGACGCCCGTGGTTTCATCATAGGCTCGGCTCTGGCCTACGAACTCAACATCGGCTTTCTGCCAGTACGCAAACAGGGGAAATTGCCCTACGCCACGGTGTGCGAAAGTTATGCACTAGAATACGGCAAGGCCAGCATCGAAATCCATGTGGATGCCTGCTGCCGTGGTGACCGTGTCGTGCTCGTCGATGATCTGGTGGCCACGGGTGGAACCCTGATCGCTGCACATAAGCTGATCCGGCGTGTGGGTGGCGAAGTCGTCGAAGCCGCTGCGATTGTAGACCTGCCGGATCTGGGGGGCTCGCGTCTGCTCCAGGAAAAAGGACTACCGCTGTACACTCTCTGCCATTTTTCCGGGGAATGAGGAACCCTGGGGACAAGAATCACGCCCCGGAAATTTGATCCTTTCCTGGCTCTCAAAGACTGGTCCCCGACACTGCACCCTCAGCAACATTCATCGCCTCGATCTCCTCCCGCAAAGTGTTATAGCCCGGAGTGGGCACGACAGAGGTGCATGTCGCCCCGCTTGTGTCGATGCCACTCAGCAAGGGGCAGGAACCAAACAGATCCGACACCCAGTCCACAAATGCCCTGACCTTGGGAGACAAGTGGCGGTTCTGCAGGTATGCCACCGATATGGGAATCGGTGATGGTGACAATTGTGGCAGCACTTCAATGAGTTGTCCGGAATCCAGGTAAGGCTGCACCATGAATCGTGCCGGCTGGGCAAGACCGAAGCCCTGCACTGCGCAGGCCACATAGGCTTCGCCATCGTTGACCGAAACAGCGCCCTTCATTTTCACAGGTAAAGGCTTGCCGTCCACGATGAAATCCCAGTCAATGACGCGCCCCGTCCGACTGGAGAAATAATGCACCGCAGTGTGATCGGAGAGATCCTCGACGCAGGTCGGTACACCATGCCGTTCGAGATAGTCAGGCGACGCACAGGTAATCACCTTGAAATTGGCGATACGACGCGCCACGAGTGTCGAATCTGCCAGCTCTCCGCCCCGGATCACACAATCAACTGCCTCACGCACCAGATCAACCTGCCTGTCCCCCATGCCGATGACGAGTTCCACCTCCGGGTAGCGGCAATGGAACTCACATAACCGGGGAATCAGGATCAGTCGCCCGATGGTGGACGGCACGTCGATGCGCAAACGCCCCTTGGGGCCACGCGCCGCGTCACGGAAGGAAGCCTCTGTCTCTTCGACTTCGCTGAGAATGCGGGAGCAATGCTCATAGTAGGCCGCCCCATCCGGCGTCAGGCTGATCCTGCGTGTCGTGCGATTGAGCAAACGCACCTGGAGACCCGCTTCCAGATTCTGGATGATCATCGTCACCGTCGCCCGTGGCAGGCTCAGATTATCGGCAGCCCGAGAGAAACTGTTGGCATCCACGACACGCATAAACACCTGCATTGCCTGAAAACGATCCATTCCTGACTTCCCAGATTTGATTGTTAGCTCCTGCTGAATAGTATTATCCAAATTAACGGATTTATCCAGACACAAAAAATATTGAGAATAGTTCCAACTTGAACTTCTCTGTGTCTGGACGCCATGCAAGCCCCCTCCTCCCGGATTCTTCAGCACGACCTGCACTTCACCGGCCCAACCGGGGAGCGGAAGCTGCGCGTCTATCGGCCAGATCCAGGCGCGGGCATAGCCAATACGGCGCTGCCAATGGTGCTCTACTTCCATGGAGGCGGTTTTGTCAGTGGCTGTCTTGATGACACCGACACCGTCGCCCGCTTCATTGCCGGGCATACCCCTTCGCTCGTGCTGGCAGTGGAATACGCCCTTGCACCAGCCAGCCCATTTCCTGCTGCCCCCGAAGATGCCTACGCGGCGGCACGTTGGGCTGTTGAGCACGCAGCCGAACTGAATGTGGACACTGCAAGAATCGCCGTGGCCGGCGACGATGCCGGCGGGAATCTGGCGGCGGCACTGACACTGATTGCCCGAGACCGCAATGGGCCGGATTTCCTGGCCCAGGTACTCATCGGCCCGATGCTGGACCCGAGCATGACCCGCCTTGGCGATAGCACCCGCCTGCGCTCCGATCTTGATGCGCAAACCTGCGCCGCCCGCTACAGCCAGTATCTGCCGCAATCGCGCCAGCGTCTGCATCCATATGCCTCACCACTGGTGTCAACACGCCAGGCAGGGCTACCGCCCGCCCTCATCATCACGGCGGAATGTGATGTGCTGCATCGCGAAGCGGAAAAATACGCCGAAGCACTGATTGCCTCCGGTGTTCCCACGCAGGTTGCACGTTATGCGCAGGTAACCCACTCGGCGCTCGCCGCCCACCCCCAGGCACTCGACGAAATCGCCCACTTTCTGCGCCGTCGCCTGCATGAAATTCCTGCCCTGGAGCCACAACTGAACCTGTAGGCCCGGCAATCATCCACGAATCCCCGCCAAAGGCAGAACACTGTCGGCGGCACCACGCTCCATCCCTTCCCCAAAAACAAAGAGGAACCCAACATGCCCACAACCCATAAACGCCGTGTTCTTGCCGCTTCCGTGGCGGGCCTGCTATGCGTGGCTGGCGCCCTGACGATCTACCATCATGCCGAGGCCAAACCCCCTGTGGCTGCTGCCGCCCCAACAGCAGCCACCGTTGATGTTGCCGAGGTCGCGCAGCGCGATGTGACAGACTGGAAACAGTATTCAGGCCACCTTGAAGCTGTTGAACATGTCGATATCCGGCCGCAGGTCTCCGGTGTACTGACCGCCGTGCACTTCAAGGACGGCAGCCTGGTGCGCAAGGGAGATCTGCTGTTCACCATTGATCCCCGCCCTTTTGAAGCGGAAGTGGCGCGAGCCCAGGCTCAGCTTGCGGGGGCCGAAGCACGCGCAGCCTACACTGCCGACGATCTGGCGCGTGGCGAACGTCTGCTTGCAGAGAACGCCATCGCCCGCCGGGATTTCGACGAAAAGCAGAACGCCTCGCGTGAAGCCCGCGCCAACCTGCAGGTGACCCAGGCTGCACTCAAAACGGCTCAGCTAAATCTGGAATACACCCGTATCACTGCCCCGATTGCAGGGCGCGTCTCGCGTGCCGAGGTGACAGTGGGCAACCTTGTAGCCCCCGGCAACGCCGCCGCGCTCACCACACTGGTCTCGGCAGATCGCATCTATGCAGCTTTCGATGTCGACGAGCAAAGCTATCTGCAGGTGGTCAACACAGCCCAGGGCAAGACAATGCCCATCCACCTAGGGCTCGCAGACAGCGCCGACTACCCGCTCACCGGGAAACTAAGTTCGGTAGACAACCATCTCGACAACACCTCTGGAACGATACGCCTGCGTGCCGTCATTGAGAACCCGGATGGCCGCCTCGTGCCAGGCCTGTACGTCCGCGTCAAGCTCGGCAGCCCCAACCAGCGCCATGCGCTACTGGTCGATGAGAAGGCCGTTGGTACGGATCAGGCCAAGCGCTTTGTTCTTGTCGTCGACGCCAAGGGGCAGGCGAACTATCGCGAAGTGCGCCTGGGGAGTCTGCAGGATGGCCTGCGCGTCGTTGAGAGCGGGCTCTCTGCTGGCGAACATATCGTCGTCAATGGCCTGCAGCGGGTTCGCCCTGGCGACACCGTCACGCCAAACCCTGTACGGATGGGTGCTGAGGCAGCCAAATCCACCACCATCTGAGGACCGACTCCAATGAATATATCGAGATTCTTCATTGACCGGCCGATTTTTGCCGGCGTGCTCTCCGTGCTTCTGGTACTGGCTGGCGTATTGGCCCTGTTCCAGTTGCCGATTGCCGAATACCCCGAGGTTGTGCCGCCCTCAGTGGTGGTACGCGCACAGTATCCGGGGGCCAACCCCAAGGTGATTGCCGAAACGGTGGCTTCGCCACTGGAGGAGTCCATCAACGGCGTTGAGAATATGCTTTACATGCAGTCTCAGGCCAACAGCGATGGCAACCTGACAATCACTGTCAACTTCAAGCTCGGCGTAGACCCCGACAAGGCACAGCAGCTTGTGCAGAACCGCGTGTCGCAGGCGCTTCCGCGCCTCCCCGAAGACGTGCAGCGCCTGGGGGTGACAACCATCAAGAGCTCACCAACGCTGACCATGGTGGTGCACCTGCTTTCACCGGATAACCGCTATGACATGACCTACCTGCGCAACTACGCGGTGCTCAACGTCAAAGATCGCCTGGCGCGCATCAAGGGAGTGGGTGAAGTTGGCCTGTTCGGCTCCGGGAACTATGCCATGCGCGTCTGGCTCGACCCGCAGAAAGTCGCCCAGCACGGACTCACCGCTTCCGACGTGGTACGTGCCATCCGTGAGCAGAACGTACAGGTCGCCGCCGGCGTAATCGGCGCATCACCAAGCAGCACGGACGTTCCGCTGCAACTGAGTGTTAACGCCCAGGGGCGCCTGCAGACGGAAGGCGAATTTTCCGACATCGTGCTGCGCACCTCAGCCGACGGCGCCGTCACGCGCCTTGGCGATGTGGCGCGTATCGAACTCGCCGCTTCCGAATACGGCCTGCGCTCACTGCTCGACAACAAACCCGCAGTGGCCATCCCGATCTTCCAGGCCCCGGGCTCGAATGCGCTGGATGTATCGGCACAGGTCCGCGCTGCAATGGCTGATATGTCGAAAGATTTTCCATCATCCATCAAATACCGCATTGAGTATGACCCCACGCAATTCGTGCGCGCCAGCATCAAGGCAGTGATCCACACGCTGCTCGAAGCTATCGCGCTGGTGGTGCTGGTGGTGATCCTGTTTTTGCAGACATGGCGCGCTTCCATCATCCCGCTGCTGGCCGTGCCAGTATCCATCGTTGGTACATTCGCACTGATGCTGGGCTTTGGCTATTCGATCAATGCCCTCTCACTGTTCGGCATGGTGCTTGCCATCGGGATCGTGGTGGATGACGCCATCGTCGTGGTCGAAAA
>DBTS01000128.1:50175-51901 GCA_002307175.1 Rhodocyclaceae bacterium UBA1310 | reverse complement strand
ACGCCATCGTCGTGGTCGAAAACGTGGAGCGCAATATCGAAGCTGGTCTGGCGCCACGCGAGGCCACCTACAGGGCCATGCGCGAAGTCAGCGGTCCGATCATCGCCATCGCCCTGACCCTTGTCGCCGTCTTTGTGCCACTGGCATTCATGACGGGGCTGACCGGGCAGTTCTACAAACAGTTTGCGATGACCATCGCGATTTCCACAGTAATTTCCGCTTTCAACTCACTGACGCTCTCTCCTGCCCTAGCTGCACTTCTGCTCAAGGGCCATGGAGAGGCGCCAGATTGGCTGACCCGCCAGATGAACCGCTATCTGGGCGGATTTTTCGGGGTCTTCAACCGCTTCTTCAAGCGGACCTCGGACAACTATGGCCGTGGCGTATCCGCAGTGGTCAGCCGCAAGGCTTCCGCAATGGTTCTGTATGTTGTGCTTCTCGCAGCAACGATTGGTATCTCCTATCTGGTGCCGGGAGGCTTTGTACCAGCGCAGGACAAGCAGTACCTGATCGGCTTCACGCAATTGCCCAATGGTGCCTCGCTTGATCGCACCGAAGCGGTAATCCGCAAGATGAGTGAAATAGCCCTGGCACAACCTGGCGTCGAAAGTGCCATTGCCTTTCCCGGTCTCTCCATCAATGGCTTTACCAACAGCTCAAGCGCCGGTATCGTTTTCGCCACACTGAAACCTTTCGATGAACGCCGCAGTCCGGAACTCTCGGCAGGCGCGATTGCCGGGGCTCTGAACCAGAAGTTCGCCGGCATTCAGGAAGCTTTCATTGCTGTCTTCCCGCCACCACCGGTAATGGGTCTAGGCACCGTCGGTGGCTTCAAGATGCAGCTTGAAGACCATGGCTCTGTGGGCTACGCCGAGCTCAACAATGCGGCCAATGCCTTTATGGCAGCGGCTTCCAAGGCACCTGAACTAGGGCCGATGTTCTCCAGCTATCAGATCAACGTACCGCAGATAGATGTGGATCTTGATCGCGTCAAAGCCAAGCAACAAGGCGTTTCCGTCACCGACGTGTTCGACACGATGCAGATCTATCTGGGCTCGCTGTACGTGAATGACTTCAACCGGTTTGGCCGTACCTACCAGGTTCGCGCCCAGGCGGATGCCCCGTTCCGTTCACACCCTGAAGACATTCTGCAACTGAAGACCCGGAACAATCAGGGCGAAATGGTGCCGTTATCCTCGCTGGTCAATGTGCATGCGAGCTTCGGCCCGGAAATGGTGGTGCGCTACAACGGTTACACGGCTGCCGATATCAATGGCGGGCCGGCTCCCGGCTATTCATCCTCCCAGGCGGAGGCTGCGGCAGAGCGCATCGCCAAAGCAACCCTGCCGCGTGGCGTGCGCTTCGAGTGGACAGACCTCACCTATCAGAAGATGCTCGCCGGCAACGCCGGGATCTGGGTTTTCCCGATCAGCCTGCTGCTGGTATTCCTGGTGCTCGCTGCACAATATGAAAGCCTGACGCTGCCTCTGGCGGTGATACTCATCGTGCCGATGAGCATCCTGGCGGCGCTGACCGGCGTCTATTTCACGGGCGGCGACAACAATATCTTCACGCAGATCGGGCTGATCGTGCTAGTCGGGCTGGCCTGCAAGAATGCCATCCTCATTGTGGAATTTGCCCGCGAACTGGAAATGAACGGAGCCACACCGCTGCAGGCGGCCATCGACGCCAGCCGCCTGCGGCTGCGCCCGATCCTGATGACCTC
>DBTS01000128.1:0-49937 GCA_002307175.1 Rhodocyclaceae bacterium UBA1310 | reverse complement strand
CGATCCTGATGACCTCGATCGCCTTTGTGATGGGCGTCATCCCGCTGGTGACTTCCACCGGCGCAGGGGCGGAAATGCGCCATGCCATGGGCGTAGCGGTGTTCTTCGGCATGCTTGGCGTCACCTTCTTCGGGCTGTTCCTGACCCCGGCGTTCTACGTCGTGCTGCGCACCCTGGACAAACGCCACAAGCTTCACGCCGCCACCCAGCATGAAGCGCCGATAACACCCGTAGCGCCCGCCCACAACACGATCTGATTCCAGGAGAACCCACATGAAGCATACTTCTCTCCCCCAGGCGGGCAGCAGCACAGGAACTCCGGCAGCACGGGGCATGCACCAGGCATTCCCTCTGCTGTTTGCCCTGCTCACGCTGGCAGGATGTTCCCTGGCTCCGGCCTACGAACGGCCCGATGTTGCTGCGCCAGCAGCCTTCAAGGAAGCCGCCACCGATGCGCAATGGAAAACTGCGGAACCCGCCGAAGCCAGCACCCGTGGTGAATGGTGGCAGGTGTTCGGCGACCCGTTCCTGAATGATCTGGAAACCCAGGCTGCGTCTGCCAACCAGGATATCCAGGCGGGCGCCGCCCGTCTGTTGCAGGCACGCGCCCAGGTACACAGTGCCCGCTCGGAATACTTCCCGCAACTCGGGGTGGGGGCCGGCCCTACGCGCCAGCGCCCCTCCCCTGCATCGCAGGGGCTCGCCCCGGATGCCGGGACCGAAGCCTTTACGCTATGGCGGGCCCAGACCACAGTCGCCTATGAACCGGACCTTTTCGGCCGTATCCGCAACAATGTTGATGCTGCCACAGCCACCCGCGAACAGAGCGAAGCACTGTATCGCTCTCTGCAACTGGCAATCCAGGCAGATGTTGCGCAGACCTACTTCACCCTGCGCGAACTCGACGCCGTGAGTGCTCTGTATGCCAATACGGTAAAGCTGCGTGAGCAAAGTACAAAGCTGTTCCAGCGCCGTTTTGACGAAGGGGATATCAGCGAACTTGAGCTTGCGCAATCACGCACGGAACTGGCCCAGGCACGCTCCGAGGCACTGGGCGTGGCACGTCAGCGCGCAGTGGCCGAGCACAGCCTGGCGATCCTGCTCGGCAAGGCTCCAGCTGATTTCAGCGTGACGCCAACCCCGCTCGCCCGGGTTGATCTGCGGATTCCTGCCGGAGTGCCCTCCGGGCTGCTGGAACGCCGCCCGGATATCGCCGCAGCAGAGCGCGCCATGGCAGCGGCCAATGCCCGGATCGGGTCGGCCCGTGCGGCCTTCTTCCCGCGTCTGAACCTGACGGGTTCCTTTGGCTTTGAGTCAGCCGACCTCTCCGATCTTTTCAAATGGAGCAGCCGCACATTCGCAGCTGGCCCACTGGTGGGAACCGCCCTCTCGTTGCCACTGTTCGATGGTGGCGCGCGTCGCGCCGGGGTTGATCTGGCCAAAGGCGCCTATGCTGAACAGGTGGCAAACTATCGCCAGACCGTATTGCGGGCCTTCAAGGAAGTAGAGGATGACCTCGCCCAGCTCCGGCTCTTGCAGGATCAGCTGTTGGCACAAAACGATGCAGTAGGATCAGCGCAGCGCAGTTCAAATCTCTCGAAGATCCAGTACCGCGAAGGCTCTGTCAGCTACATCAACGTCATGGACTCTGACCGCAGCGTGCTGCAACAGCAGCGCAGTGCCATCCAGCTGGAAGCAGAACGGGCACGCACCACGGTGGATCTGATCCGCGCTCTTGGTGGTGGCTGGGAGAATGCAATGGGCGTTCCAGGCGCAACAGCAGGCTCGCAACCAGAAAAAATATCACGCAGGGATTGATTCTTTCCGCAATACCGACACCTCACCCCTGAGTCTGGCAGGCCTCCGGCAACGGAGCCCTGCCTTTTTTTGCGCCCGGCAATGCCAGCACAAACCTGGGCTCCTGACTTGCCCATCGGGGCGAAGAACAGTGACTTCCAGCTGCCGGATCGTATGGTGAATATCGTGGGCAAAAAAAGTGGTTTTCTTCTTCTGGAGCGGCAACCCGATGCGCAACAACCAACCTGTCTCCCAAAAAGAAATCGCCTTCCCGAAGGGCCGCGTGATTATTTCCCGCACCGACCTGAAAGGCCGTATCACAATGGTCAACGATGCCTTCGTGGCAATCTCGGGGTATTCCACGGAAGAACTCATCGGGCAACCGCACAATCTGTTGCGCCATCCAGACATGCCGAGCGAAGCCTTTCGCGACCTGTGGGCAACCGTCAAAGCCGGCCGTTCCTGGTCGGCCATTGTCAAAAACCGCTGTAAAAATGGCGATCACTACTGGATAAGGGCGAATGTCACACCGCTTCCCGACGGCTCCGGCTACATGTCGGTACGTACCGAAGCCAGCCGCAACGAGATCGAAACCGCCCAGACACTTTACGCCCAGATGCAGCAGTCTACACTCCACCTGAGCGGAGGCCAGATTGCACGCGGTGGCCTCATTGGATGGTTTACAGACAAGAACCGTCGCCTGCTTCTGACCCATCGCCTGTGGGCTGTGCTGGCACTGACCATCGGGCTGCTCGTCTGGGGTGCCGGCTCCGCACTCAGCAGCCAGCAGACATTGCTGGAGGAGCTGCAGAAGGTGACAAGTACAAGCAACACCGGAAGCTCCCAGAATCCAGCACTGACAGCGACTATCGAAAAAGCTCGGATTTCGCATTCCCAAAGTATGGGTATCGTAATTGTGGCTGTTGTGCTCGGGCTTGTTCTGTTCTCGCTCACACTGGGCTATCTGAGCCGCACCTTGCGCAAGACGCAGAACACCATCCACCTGATTGCAACCAGCGGGGATCTGTCTCAACCACTCATCATTTCGCATTATGATGAACTGGGCCGCATTCTCACCGAGGTCACCATCATGCGCAGCAAACTGCATGAAATGATCGGTGACCTCGTGGATCGCGTTGAGGGAATCAGTCCCTCTATGCTAACGATGAAGGCCACGGTAGATGGCGCCGCAGGAATGGCCGCCAATCAGTCCAAGGCAGCCTCTTCAATGGCCTCGGCCATTGAGCAGCTATCTGTCTCGGTTGAACAGGTACGCGATCACGCCAATGAATCGCGCAGCCTCTCGGAACAATCCTCACAGCTGGCCCGCGAGGGAGGCGCCACCATCATGCGCGCGGCAGACGAAATCCAGGCCATTGCTGCCGCAGTTCAAACGGCCGTCGGCGCAGTGCGCTCACTGGAAGGGCATTCCGCGCGTATTTCGAATATTGTGCAGGTGATTCGCGATATTGCCGACCAAACCAACCTGCTCGCCCTCAATGCCGCCATCGAGGCTGCACGCGCCGGCGAATCCGGCCGCGGGTTTGCCGTGGTGGCCGATGAAGTGCGCAAGCTAGCGGAGCGCACCAGCGTATCGACACTCGAAATCGCCGAAATGGTTTCCCTGATCCAGTCAGGAACAAGCGACGTGGCTCATGGCATGGAAGAAAGCGTCAACCGGGTAACACACGGGGTCGACCTCGCCCACGAGGCAGGCAAAGCCGTCAACAACATCCAGGAATCCATTGTTTCTTCAGCCAACACGATTACCGGGATCTTTGATGCCTTGAAGGAACAGGCCATGGCCACCCACCTGATTGCCCAGCGCGTAGAGGAAATCGCCCAGAGTGCCGAGCATGGCGCTGCATCATCAGGCGAAGCCTCGGATGCAGCCCACACCATCCATGCCCTGACAGACGAATTGCGCACTGTCGCCCATCGTTTCACAATTTAGGTACGCTACCGAACAGCAGAAACGCCTTTTCAAGGGCAGCGCTTGCCGTTACAGTGCGTGTATCGTTCCTCGGCATTCACGGTAGTCCTGCATGACACAGCATCGCCCCCAAACTCGCGGAGAAGAGATCGCCAATGTGGTGAGTCATGGCGCCGGGCTGCTTGCCGCCATTGTCGCATTTCCGGTGCTGGTTGTTTTCACTGCACGTTCAGGGACAGCCACCAATATTGTTGCAGCCTGCATCTACGCCACCACGATGGTACTGATGTACCTGAGTTCGACGATATACCACGCCATTCCGCATGGGCGCGTAAAGAACATTTTCCGCAAGATGGACCATGCGGCCATCTTTCTGCTGATCGCCGGCACCTATACCCCTTTCACTTTCAGTGTGCTCGCAGGCGCCTGGGGCTGGACACTCTTCGGGCTTGTCTGGGGGCTGGCGCTGACAGGGCTGATTCTCAAACTCACCAACCGCCTCAACAACCCCTGGCTTTCCAACGGAATCTATCTGCTCATGGGATGGCTGGTGGTGGTTGCTGCCGTGCCGCTCTTCACGAATATCACCGTTGCCGGTGCCGTCTGGCTGATTGCCGGGGGAATCGCCTACACGGGTGGGGTTGCCTTCTACGCACTCGATGGCAAACTGCGCTACGGGCACTTTGTGTGGCACCTGTTCGTACTCGCCGGCACCGCCTGCCATTTCTTCGCCGTACTGTACGGCTGTCTGCCCCAGGCTTCGTTCGCGTAAGCATTCCGCACCTTCCGTCACCCGGCGGCGCTTGCAAAGACTTCTCACTGGTACAACGCTGGATTCAGCCCCAGCTTTGGATTCATGCGCCTGCTCTACCCCATTTCCTTTCCCCAATTGCTCTTCATCGGCTTTCTGCTGGTGTCGATACCCCCTGTACTGACGCTGGTGGATGGGTACTTTGCCCTCAATCGGCTGAGTACCAAGGCAGAACTGGCTATCACCCATGCCACGGCAGCAACCCGTGACAGCAGACTCATTGATGAACACGTCACGGGGCTGGAACGCCTGGCGCGCCAGCAACTGGTGCTCAATGACACACAGTCACTGGAAGCTTATAGCAGGCGCCACACCCAATTCCTCGAAACTTCCCGGCGCCTGCAGCAGGAAGTACACTTCTCGGAAATCGATGCGAAACTTGCCCGCCTCCTCAGCATCGAGAATGGCGTATGGCAACACCTGCAGCAACCCAACCTGGCACAATTTCAGGCAGACAGTCTGGATCAGCCCTTTGGGCAGATGAATACCATCGCAGCAAGCATTGTTGATCAGGCAGATGCCCGTATCGAAGCCGATACGCAGGCACTCAAGACGGAAAGTGCCGCTGCACGCCACCGCATGTTGCAGCGGCTGTGGATGCTGGTACCGGTCAGTCTGCTGGTATCCATCGGTATCACCGTACTGATCCGCTTCCCGTTCCTGCAGATTGAGCAGGCCATGCGGCAGCTTGGCGAAGGCCGTTTCAAGGAAGTGATCCGGATCTCCGGCCCGAAGGACATGGTGATCCTGGGCCGCCGGCTGGATTGGCTGCGCTCGCGTCTGGCAGAACTGGATGAACAGAAAACCCGCCTGCTGCATCACGTTTCGCATGAATTGAAAACTCCGCTCACCGCCCTGCAGGAAGGTACTTCGCTACTTTCTGACGAAGTTTCCGGGCCGCTTACGGGAGAACAGCGGGAGGTCGTGCAGATCCTGCGCACAAATTGCCAGCGCCTGCGCAAGCTCATCGAGAACCTCCTCGATTACAGCGGATTGCGCAATCGCCCGGCACCTTTGAACAGAACGAAACTCAAGCTCGATGAGCTTGTCCAACAGATCATCGCCGACCAGAAACTGGCGGCGACTGCCCGTGGGGTCAGTGTTACAGCAAACACGAGTGGCCTGGCCCTTTATGCTGATCGCGACAAACTGGCGGTTGTACTCGACAACCTGATCTCCAATGCCCTGAAGTTCTCCCCTGCCGGCGGACGGGTAGAGATCTTGGCCCAAGCAGAGGATAAGCGCGTAATGATCCAGGTTTGCGACAACGGCCCCGGTATCGCCGCAGCAGTTGCAACAGAAATGTTCGAGCCTTTCGTGCAGGGGCCACCTCCCGAAGGCAATCCGGTCAGGGGCAGCGGGCTTGGTCTTTCCATCGTGCGTGAACTGGTCACCGCTCACGGCGGTACGGTTGAACTGCTGCCCAACACCCCCTCCGGCACCTGTGCGTGCATCCGCCTGCCCAGCCAGGAAACCATGACATCATGAACCCGAAAATCAAGCGCCTTGTTTCCGTACTCTGCTGCGCAGCACTGACAGCCTGCGCGGCAGACTTACCGCGCCTTGATCTGTTTTCTCCCCCGATGACGCGCGACAACAGCATTCTCGCCCAGGCGCATCGCATACACGGTGCTACACCTGCCGAGCTTGCCACTGAGGAGGAAAGCCTGCAAAAGGCCTACGCCACACACCGTACGGAACAGAACCGCCTGCGGCTGGCCCTGTTCCTCGCCATGGCCCCCGCACCACAGGGAGACCGCACCCGTGCCCTCGCCCTGTTCGATGTGCCTCCCAGCGAACTCAATGGGCAGGGCCGCAATCATCCATTGGCACAGATGTTTCTGCCGCTGCTGCAGGATTACCGACGCCTGGATGAAGGCCAGAACACGAGCCAGCAGAAGCTGCGTGAGCTTCAGTTGAGCAATGACCAGATGCACCAGAAACTCGATGCCCTGCGGGATATCGAAACCAGAATCCAGGAGCGCCCCAAAGCCAAATGACCCAGATTGCCCCTGCTCTCTCCGCTGCCACGCCAATCAAGGTATTGCTTGTCGATGATGATCCGGATCTTCTGCGCCTGCTTTCGATCCGTCTGAAAGCCAGTGGCTTCGACATCAAATGTGCCGACAGCGGCGAGGCCGCAATTGCTGCACTGGACTGGCAACGCCCGGATATCGTGGTGACCGACCTGCGCATGCAGGGCATGGATGGTCTGGCGCTGTTCGATGCCGTCCGCCAGCGCCATCTATCCCTGCCGGTAATCGTTCTGACGGCGCACGGCAGCATCCCCGAAGCCATCGAGGCGACGCAGCGAGGTATTGCCGGCTATCTCACCAAACCCTACGATGCCAGCCAGCTGATCGCCCAGATTCAACGGGCTGTTGGCACTTCGGGTGGAGCCGTCGGCAATTTGCAGAATGCACAGTGGCGCAGCGAAATCCTCACACGCAGCACCTTCATGGAAGACTTCCTGCAGCAAGCCCAGCTTGTTGCAGCAAGCGAAGTGAGTGTCTTCATCAGTGGCCCCAGTGGCGCCGGCAAGGAACTTCTGGCAAAGGCCATTCACAAGGCCAGCCCCCGTGCGGGCAATCCCTTCGTGGCCATCAATTGCGGAGCGATACCGGAACAGCTACTGGAGTCCGAACTCTTTGGTCACGTCAAAGGCGCCTTTACCGGTGCCCACCGTGACCATGACGGTCTGTTTCAGGCTGCCCGCAGCGGCACCCTGTTCCTCGATGAAATTGGCGACATGCCGCCCCCCCTGCAGGTCAAGCTGCTGCGTGTGCTCGAAGAGCGCGAAGTCCGCCCCGTAGGCTCCACACGCAGCGTTCCAGTGGACGTGCGCATCATTTCAGCCACCCATCGTGATCTGAATACTGCGCGCGCGGAGGGGCGCTTCCGGGATGATCTCTACTATCGCCTGAATGTGGTTTCGCTGGTCATTCCAGCGCTGGCCGAGCGCCGCGAAGATGTACCCCTGCTGGCACAACACTTCCTCCTGCGCCTCTCTGCGCGCTACAAACGCCCGACCACCACTTTTTCACCGGAGGCCATGGAGCTGCTCATTTCTGCACCCTGGCCCGGCAACGTGCGTCAGTTGCTGAACGTTGTCGAACAAACTGTGGCACTCACCACCACGCCGGTTATTCCGGCCTCTCTCGTGCAACGCGCCCTGCAGGGCGATGGCGATGCCATTGAACCTTTTGAAGACGCCCGGCGCCGCTTTGAACGCGATTATCTGGTGCGCCTGCTGCGCCTGACCGATGGCAACGTCGCCCAGGCAGCGCGGCTCGCCAAGCGCAACCGCACGGAATTCTATCGTCTGCTCTCGCGCCATAATCTGGAGCCCGGCGTCTTCAAGGACGCAGGCTCCAGCTGAACATCACAGCAAAATTACAGATGGCGCTGCAGAAGTGCCTCAAGCATGCCCAGCCCTTGGCTGATTTCTTTGGCCGTACTGTTGAGTGCCGGCATGAAGCGCAGGATATCCGGCCGTGGTGCATTGAGGAGAAAACCTTCCTCAAGTGCACTCGCGACAATTTCACGAGCTAGCGGGCGCCCCAGCTGCAAGGCCAGCAGCAAACCGGCACCACGCACACCTTCCAGCCCAAACTGCTCACACAGATTCAACAGCCCGGCGCGCAGCGCGGCAGACGTCTGACGTACACCGGTGAGAAAATCCGGGGTGCCAATGGTTTGCATGACGGCCAAACCGGCGGCGCACATCAACGGATTCCCGCAGTAAGTCCCACCCTGGTCGCCGTACTCAAAACAGCAAACGGCTTCACGCGCCAGCAGCACCGCAAGTGGTACTCCGCCACCAATTCCCTTGCCCAGCGTCATGATGTCGGGCTGAATGCCATACTGCTGATAGGCAAACAGTTCGCCCGTTCGCGCACAGCCCGTCTGAACTTCATCGACAATCAGCAGAACATTTTCCGCATCGCATAATTCGCGCAGACCTTGCATGAAGGCCCTGTCCGCAGGAATGACACCCGCCTCCCCCTGCACCGGCTCGAGCATCACCGCAACCGTGTGCGGGCCAAGCAGCGCCCGCACAGATTCCAGATCGTTGTAGACCGCCTTCACAAAACCTGGCACGGCCGGTGCATACAGGGTATCCCAGCCTGCCTTGCCGGTTGCCGCCATGGTTGCCAGCGTGCGCCCGTGAAAACCATTCACGAAGCTGATGATCTCGTAGGCGCCAGCCTTATGCATCTTCCCCCACTTGCGCGCCAGCTTGATGGCGCCTTCATTGGCTTCTGCCCCTGAGCTCGTAAAGAACACCTGATCAAAGCATGAATGCGCCACCAGCCATGAGGCCAGATCCAATGCAGGCTGGTTGTAGAACGCCGGACTCGGATTGATCAGCGTTGCCGCCTGCCGGCTCAGCGCCTCGGCCACCACGCCCGGCGCATGCCCCAGACAGTTGACGGCCCAGCCCTGCATCCAGTCCAGATACACTCGCCCGGCTGAATCAAACAGATATGCCCCGGTGCCACGCACAAAAACCTGTTCCGGGCGCGGTGTTATCTTCATCAGCGGGTTGGTGGGCAACATCCGAGCATTCATGAATCTTCTCCTTGCTTGAAAGCACAATAAACGAAACAACGGACGAAAAAAAACGGGCCACGGTGGAAAGCCGTGGCCCGTCATCAAAACAGTTCTGTGTCAGTCAGTATCGATCAGTTCAAGCAATTCTCTCCTGATCGCGCTGCACAGTCTGCCCGCACGTACGCGCCACGCTCAGCCGGATTCGGCTGGTTCGCAGTTGGCGTCGAAGCGCAATAGTGAGGGCGATTTGCATACCCTTATGATGCGCGCAAGGCATTGGCAAGGTCAAGCCTGTTTTTTAACCTGCGTTTCATCAAACCGTTTTATATGCAGCCCACCGGCACTGCCCTTCAGATCAGTATGCCCCTGCCAAACATTGCCGTACTAATCAGATCAGCGATGAGCCACGGACTGCCAATCATGAAAATGTTATTAGCGCCAATCACCCGCCTGCTGGACCACATTTCGTGGAATCTGAAATTCGCCATTATGGGCAGTATCACTCTTCTCATAATGGGGGTTCTGGTGGTTCTTTCTGGCACCAGCGAATTGGAGGACTGGCATGTTGCCAGAGACGAGCAGCTTGGCCTTAAGGCATTTGACCCAACCCTGAAATTCCTTCTCCAGCTTCAGCAGCATCGCGGTATGTCTGCGGGAGCCCTGGGTGGAAATCAGGAGATGAAAGCAAGCCTGGAAAAGAAGACTCCTGAAGTACAGGAGGCTTCACTTGCTTTCGAACAAGCCATTCAGGCAACCCCGCAGGGATGGGCGCTCAATGACGACGCAAAATCCATTCTGACCGAGTGGAAAGCCATTCATGACAATGGCCTTACACTCACACCAGGTCAGAATTTTGCCGCCCATACGAAGACCATCAATGACCTGATGGCGCTGATCCTCAAACTCAACGACACTTCGGGGCTGGCACTTGACCCCAGCTCTTCCACCTATTACATCATCATGGCGATCACGGTGCAGATGCCTCAGGTCACGGAACGCCTGGGTAAACTGCGGGGAACGGGCAATGGCATTCTGGCCTCCCGCCAGATCAGCGATACACAGAAAATGGCTATCGCCGGGCTTTGCGGGGAACTGGATCTGACCTGGCAGGAGATGCGATCTTCACTCGATTTTGCCACACAGAACATCCCCGAAACACGCGGAAAATTCAAGGAATTCGCAGGCAAGATGGATGAACAGGTAGAGGCTGCCCGCAAGCTTTCACTCGATGAAATCGCGAGTGGAAAATTCGGCATTGAGCCCGCAGTGTGGTGGAAGAGTGTCACGGATACGATCAGCCTGCTGGTCACGGAGACAAGCCAGACCTATCTGCCGGATCTCAAATCCCGGCTCGACGCTCGCGCAGCCCATGCCCACACACTGATGATCTCCATCTTTCTGGGCAGCACACTGGGCTGTCTCACCATCCTGATCGGTCTGCTGGCACTCTATGCCAGCCTGCGCAAGGGGCTGGATGCACTATGTGCCGGAACCACTGCGCTGAGCCAGGGAGATTTCACGCACCGAATCCCTTTGGATGCAACGGACGATCTGGGCGTCGTCGCCAAAGACTTCAATGTCATGTGCGAAAAAATAGAGGCCATGCTGAAGATCGTTGTCAACAACGTCCACAAGCTCAACCTCGCTTCCGGCGATCTGCAGACGGCTGCCCAGGCAGTCAGCCACGACGCGCTTGCGCAGAGCAAGACAGCCACGGCTATGGCGAGTGCCATCGAGGAAATCGCAGCAAGCCTGCAGGCCATCACACAGCACTCGGATGATACAGAGAAGGCCTCTTCGGAGTCACGCCATCATGCTGAAGAAGGCGGCCAGATGGTGATCAAGGTCATCAGTGGCATGGATGAAATGACCTCGGTGATCGACGCTGCAGCCATCTCCATCCGCCAGCTTGAAGAGCGCTCCAGCGAAATTGCCCAGATGATTTCGAGCATCAAGGAGATTGCCGATCAGACCAATCTGCTCGCGCTCAACGCAGCTATCGAGGCCGCACGTGCCGGAGAACAGGGGCGTGGCTTTGCAGTCGTCGCGGACGAGGTGCGCAAACTTGCTGAGAGAACCGCACTGGCCTCCGCCCAGATCGTGCACACTGTGGATGCCATCCGCACAGATACGGGCGCTGCAGTTGTCGCCATGGAAAACGGGGTGCGCCACATCCACGCAGGCCAGGAGCTGACCCAGCAATCCGGCACGAGGATGCAGAACGTCTGCGGAAGCGCCAATCAGGTACTTTCACACATCGCCGCCATCAACGATGCCCTGCATGAGCATGGAATCGCCAACGCCAGCGTGGCGAGAGACGTGGAATCCATCGCGCGGATGTCTGAACATGTCTCGCGCGAAATTGGCAAGACGGCGCATACCGCTTCAGACCTGAATGGCTACGCTCAGGATCTGATGCAGTCGATTGCCGGATTCCATACACGCAAGTAAGAATTCAGCGCAACGCCCGGCGTAAAAAAGGCGACATGCAATGCATGCCGCCAGCTCACTCTCATCCTGACCGGAGAATTACATGGATTGGCGCAACTGATCAAGAATAGCCGGGTTTTCCAGGGTGGACACGTCCTGGGTGATTTCCTCACCTTTGGCCAGCGCACGCAACAAACGCCGCATGATCTTGCCTGAACGCGTCTTCGGCAGATTGTCGCCAAAGCGGATATCCTTGGGTTTGGCGATCGGTCCGATTTCCTTGGCCACCCAATCCTGCAGCTGCTTGACCATAGCTTTGGCGGCATCTCCCGTTGGGCGTTCCTGCTTGAGCACAACAAAGGCACAGATCGCTTCACCGGTCATATCATCGGGGCGCCCCACCACGGCCGCCTCGGCCACCAGAGGGTTGGCCACCAGCGCGGATTCGATTTCCATGGTACCCATGCGGTGCCCGGAGACGTTCAGCACATCATCGATACGGCCCATGATCGTGAAGTTGCCGGTCTTCGCATCGCGCATGGCACCATCCCCGGCGAGGTACAGGCGGCCACCCAGATCATCGGGGTAATAGCTCTTCTTGAAACGCTCCGGGTCGCCATAAATGGTCCGGATCATCGAAGGCCAGGGTTTCTTCACTACGAGGAAACCGCCTTTACCCCACTCCACATCATGCCCCGTTTCATCCACCACTGCGGCCTGGATGCCGGGGAATGGCAGTGTGCAAGAGCCTGGCACCAGTGGCGTGACACCGGGCAAAGGGGTAATCATGTGGCCGCCCGTTTCGGTTTGCCAGAAAGTATCCGCAATCGGGCAACGCCCGCCGCCGATTGTTTCGTAATACCACATCCAGGCTTCTGGATTGATCGGCTCACCGACCGACCCGAGCAAGCGCAGGGATTCGAGCTTGTAGTTGCGCGGATGTACCTTGGGGTCGACTTCGGAGGCCTTTATCAATGCCCGGATGGCAGTTGGCGCCGTATAAAAAATGCTCACCTTGTGCGTCTGGATCACCTGCCAGAAACGCCCAGCATCAGGGTAGGTCGGAACTCCTTCAAAGACGATTTCAGTGGCCCCACAGGCGAGTGGCCCGTACGTGATATAGGTATGCCCCGTAACCCAGCCAATATCTGCCGTACACCAGTAAATATCATCGGGCTTGATGTCGAAAGTCCATTTCATCGTCAGGATGGCATGCAACAGATAGCCTCCCGTGGAGTGCTGCACCCCTTTTGGCTTGCCTGTCGAACCGGACGTATACAACAGGAACAGGGGATGCTCTGCCCCCACCCACTCAGGCTCGCACACGGCGGGCTGGTCCTTGATCAGCTCATCGAGATAGATGTCGCGCCCGGAATCCATTGGAATCTTGGCACCGGTACGACGGTACACGATCGTCGTATGGATACTGTCGCACCCCCCCATTGCCAGGGCTTCATCCACCACACTCTTGAGCCCCAGGCTCTTGCCGCCACGGCATTGCTCATCGGCGGTGATCACGGCAATAGCGCCGGCGTCCGCAATGCGTTCCTGCAGACTCTTTGCGGAAAATCCACCGAACACCACCGAGTGGGTGGCCCCAATCCGCGCACAGGCCAACATTGCCGCCACACCTTCGATCGACATCGGCATGTAGATCACCACGCGGTCACCCTTCTTGATGCCGCGCGCCTTCAGCCCATTGGCCAATTTGCACACCAGGGCATGCAGCTCACGATAGGTGATTTTGGTAGCCTTGCCGTCGTCCGCCTCGAAGATGATCGCCACTTTTTCGGCATTGCCGTTTTCCAGGTTGCGATCCAGGCAGTTGTACGACACATTCAGTGTGCCATCGGCAAACCAGTGATAAAACGGGGCCTCGCTTTCATCAAGCGATTGGGTGAAAGGGGTTTTCCAGCTGACATGCTCGCGCGCCAGACGTGCCCAGTAACCAGCGTAATCTGCTTCAGCCTCCTGGCACAAAGCCTCATAGGCTGCCTTGCCGGAAATCGTCGCCCGTGCAACAGTCTCATCGGACGGCAGGAATACACGTGTCTCCTGCATCACTGAATTTATTGTATTCATCTCTGTGAGTCTCCTTTGGTGGATCTTGTGATGCTAATCCACTGTCAAGATATTTGATTATTGTCAAAACCCCTGATGTCCAAAGGTGCATGCCAATAGCAGGCCGGCCTATTTTCACAAAATGCAACAAAAAAACGGGCTTTCCGCCCGAAAAAACCACAAAACTGTCTCTCTGGCACCATTGTCTGCTGGCCCACAGATTACCCGCCCGATTACCCGCCCGCCCGATCACGCCGCCACCCGCACGGGTATGCGCATTGCCCAGGCAGGATGCGGCATACTCACGGCAGGATTCGGAGTAACCCAGTTCGCAAACAGCATTCACTGGCATTCAGCCGGGGGGCAGCTTGGACGAAAAACACTATCTCTCCCCTCTCTTTGAGCCACGCAGCGTTGCCATCATCGGCGCTACAGAGCGGGAGAATGCGCTGGGCGCAATCCTTGTCAGCAATATGCTGGCAGCCCGCTTCAAGGGCAGGCTGTATGCCATCAACCCCAAATATCAAGCTATCTTCGGCGTGCCCTGTCATGCACGTATCGGGGATATCCCGGAAAACATCGATCTTGCAGTGATTGCCACGCCGGCACACTCCGTGCCCGGATTGATCGAGGAATGCGGCAAAGCTGGGGTAAAATTTGCGGCAATACTGTCTGCCGGATTCTCCGAAAGCGGTGCAGAAGGGGCTGAATTTGAGCGCAAAGCCCTCGAACACGCACGCCGCTATGACATGCGCCTTCTCGGCCCCAATAGCCTGGGCGTGGCCCGCCCGCTGATTGGGATGGATGCCACTTTTGGACTCGGTGGCGCCTCCCCCGGGTCAATCGGATTTGTCTCCCAGTCCGGAGCGCTCTGTGCCGCCGTACTCGACTACGCCCGCCCGAACCAGGTGGGGTTTTCAAACGTGGTCTCGCTTGGTGTCACGGCGGATCTCGATTTCGGCGAAATCCTGGATTACATGGTCTGGGACTTTCGCACCGAAGCCATTCTGGTCCACATCGAAGGCATCCGCGATGCGCGCCGTTTCCTCTCGGCCCTGCGCGCAGCAGCCCGCGTCAAACCGGTGATGGTGCTCAAGGTTGGGCGCCATCCGAGCGGCTCGCGCGCAGCGCAGGCACATTCGGGAGCCTTGACAGGTGACGATGCGGTATTCGATGCCGCATTGCGCCGCTCGGGTGTGGTACGCCTGAGCACACTGACCCAGCTCTTCAGCAATCTCAAGGGGCTGTACCTGCACTTTCGCCCACGCGGCAAGCGCCTGGCCATCATCACCAATGGGGGCGGCCCCGGCGTGCTGGCAGCAGACCGCGCGGGCGACCTGGGCATCGACATGGCGCATCTATCGCCTGCCACCATCGAACGTCTGGATGGAATCCTGCCGCAGCACTGGTCGCGTGAAAATCCGGTGGATCTGGTGGGGGACTCCAGCCCGGAACGCTATGCCAAGGCACTTGAAAGCCTGCTCGGCGACGATAACGTGGATGGCGTGCTGTGCCTGCTCTCTCCACTGGCAATGAGCCACCCCACGGAAGTTGCCCAGCGTATTGCAGCGCTGTGCACCAATTCGACGAAACCCGTGCTGACCTGCTGGCTGGGCGAAGAATCCTGCCAGAGGGCACGCGAGATTTTCCGCCAGGCACGCATCCCTTCACTGCGAACCCCGGAAAGCGCCGTTGATGTTTTTTCCCACATCAGTTCGTATTACCGCAACCAGCAACTACTGGCTCAGGTACCCGGCCCGCTCGAACACGAAAAGGCACCGATGCATGAGCTGGTAACCAATCTTATTGAAAATGCCCTGCACGAGCGGCGCACGGTGCTACGCCGGCAGGAGGCGCTGGCACTGCTCTCCGCTTTCCATATTCCGGTGACAAGGATGCGGGTGGTGCACTCCATTGCCGAGGCGGAAGAAGCCGCCAGCCACCTCGGCTACCCTGTCAATCTGCGCCCCAACGCCGAGCTTTCCGGCACCCGTCTGCAGCATCTGGCCCGCCATGATCTGGCAAGCGGTGTAGCACTCACCCTGGCTTTCGAGGAATTGCGTTCGCAACTCGAGGTACGCATGCCCGAATCTGTTGCCGCAGGATGGTGCGTGGAACCCGTGTACCACAGCGAATATGCCCGCGAACTGATGCTACGGGTCTGGCGTGACCCGGCCTTTGGCCCCGTGATAGGCTTCGGTGAGCGCAGCGTGGACCCGAACTACTGGCCAGACCGGGCGGTGGCACTCCCCCCGCTGAACGCCTTCCTCGTACGCGACATGCTCCATGACACCCATGCTGAACGCCTGCTGGGCCCACTGGAGAGCATGCCTGCGGCGAACTTTGCAGCGCTCGAACACACACTGTTGCGGATTTCGGATCTGATCTGTGAGGTGCCCGCATTGAGGTCTCTGGAAATCAACCCGCTCTACCTTGATGATGAGGATCTGCTTGTCACCGATGCCCGCATCGAGATCGGCCGTACTGCGCGCACCGGTGCGCATTACGAGCACATGGCCATTCACCCCTACCCTTCAAACCTGGTGCAACGCTGGCACCTGCGTGATGGCACTCCCGTCACCATCCGCCCGATCAAACCGGAAGATGGCGAGATGAATCAGGGTTTCGTACGTGATCTTTCTCCAGAAACCAAATACTTCCGCTACATGAGTGCCGTACGCGAACTCTCACCCTCAATGCTGGCACGCCTGACACTGATCGACTACTTCCGCGAAATGGCTTTCATTGCAACGATTCCGGATGAAACGCAAGAAAACGAGCAGGAAAACCAGATTGGGGTGGCCCGCTTCAATGCCAACCCTGACGGCAAGAGCTGTGAATTCGCCATCGTGGTGGCGGATGCCTATCAGCACAGCGGGCTTGGCAGACGGCTGATGGAGGCCATCATCGTGACCGCCGCCGAACGGGGCCTGACTCTCATGAAAGGTGAATTCCTTGCAAACAATGATCGCATGCTGCGGTTTGTGGAGCGCATCGGCTTCAAGCTGCATAGTGATCCTGACGATAAAACACTGAAGTTTGGTGAGCTGGATCTGGTGGCAAGCAGCAAGGCCATCCAGGCCAGCGCACCCCCTACCTGATTTCCGTAACAACGTAGCATTGGAAACCAAGATGAACATCAGACCTGTTCACGTCATCACCCTGGCCGAAGCCCTTCCCAAACACATTGAAGAGGTTCGCCAGATACTCCAGGATATGGCCGCATTACACCGCCAGGAAGAAGGCTGTTTGCGCTTCGACGTCTACGCCGACAGGAAGGCCCCCACCCGCCTGAATACCATCGAAGTCTGGGTCAGCCGTGACGCACATCAGCGCCACCTGGATTCAACACTTGTAGCAAAAAGCATCATGCTGCTTTTTGGCAAGGTTCGTGGCATGCCGGAAGTCCGTGTGCTCGACGCCATCAGCGAGATGGAAGAGTGAGTAACTGGACTGATGACGGAAAATGCCGCTGCGCCTGGCTGGGGCAATGGGCTGGGGCGCAGGACCCGCTATACCGTGACTACCACGACACTGAATGGGGCGTACCAGAACACGACCCAGTACGTCTCTTTGAGTTGCTCACGCTTGAAGGCGCCCAGGCAGGTCTAGCCTGGATCACGGTACTGCGCAAACGCCAGACTTACCGCGAAGCCTTCGATGGCTTCGATATCGCGCGCGTTGCCCACTACGACGAAACCGATACGGCACGACTCCTGACCAATTCGGGCATCGTTCGTAACCGCCTCAAGATAGCCAGTACCATTGATAACGCGCGGGCGTGGCTGGCGCTTGAGGATAAAGTCGGAGATGTTTCTGCCTGGCTGTGGAGTTTCGTGGACGGGATACCGCAACAACACAACTGGCAAAGTGTGGCCGATATTCCCACCACCTCGCGGGAATCCGATACCCTGTCACGCGCCTTGAAGAAGGCGGGATTCCGGTTTGTGGGGAGCACGATCTGTCAGTCATTCCTGCAGGCTGCGGGAATGTTTAACGATCATACGACAGAGTGCTTTCGCCACAGGGAAATCACCAGCGCAACACAAGGCACAAAAGGCGTATTATTCTGACAACTTTTTTAGATGTCCGACAAATTACCATGAGCACTGCATTCGCTAAAGACATTACCTATCAAGGCTTCCCCGCTATTCATCTACGCTCACCAGCCGGTGCCGAAGCCATCGTGCTGCTCTACGGGGCTCATCTGGTCTCCTGGAAACCGGCAGGTGGCGAAGAACGCCTGTTCATGTCCGAAAAATGTATCTTCAAAGCCGGCACACCGGTACGTGGTGGCGTACCCGTCTGTTTCCCGCAGTTCGGGCAGAACGGCCCCCTGCCGCAACACGGTTTTGTGCGCACCCGCATGTGGCAGAAAAGCGAAGCCAAGGTGGGTGAAGATTTCGCTGTCGCCACGCTGAGCATTACGGACGACGACGAAATCCGCGCCATGTGGCCTTTCCCGTTCAAGGCGGAGCTGAGCGTGAGCATCACCGACACGCGTCTTGACATCGAATTCGGCTGTGAAAACACCGGCACGAAGCCCCTGGAATTCTCTCTGGCCCTGCACACCTACATGCAGGTCAAGGAAGTTGAGGAAGTCACGCTCGAAGGGCTGCGCGGGCAGACCTATCGCAACCTGCTCAACAAGGATGCGGTGGAAGAAAAGGTTGATACCGGCGTATCCCTGAGCATCGACGACGCCATCACACGCATGTACTACGAAACAAAAAATCCGCTGCTGCTGCGTGAGCAGCACCGCTCGCTGGGCATCCACACTGAGAACCTGCCGGATACGGTGGTTTGGAACCCCTGGGAAACAGCCTGCGCCACAATTGGCGACATGGAACCCAGCGGCTTCCGCCACATGCTCTGCGTGGAAGGTGCAGCAGTGAAGGACCCGATCCATCTGGAGCCGGCACAGAGCTGGTGGGGCCGGCAATCGCTGGTCGCCCTCTGATAGACCCCTGTGCCATGAGCAGTGCGTTCATGGCACACAACAGGGCAATTGTTGAAATCAATTGCCCTGATGCTTGACAGCTTTTCTCTCCGCCGTTAAGGTTGAGCCATGAACACGTCACAGCTTATCGCGCTGACCACCTTCGTTCTGCTCTCCACCTACAGCCTGGCTCTGCTGCGTCGTCTGCTGGCCAAGCGCTCTGTTCTGCTGCGCCGCGCGCGCAGATAAATTTTCCCCCTCGTTCCGGTTTCCTTCTCCTGCCCACCAGGCAGGTGAATTCTCATACGCATGCCAAAAGCATGTTCAATTTCTGGAGTAACACTATGTACGCCCTGCTTAACACTCTTACCGCCCTACTACGACTGCGCTCCGGGCATCGGGCCATGACCACGCGGCTGCCCGTTGCCCATGGTGAAGCTGGAATCCGCCCGGCACACCCCTCAGTCATACGAACATTCAGGAGTTCCGAGCCATGTCGATGTTGAAAAACCCAGCCCGTAAATATCAAAGCTTCCCCGCCGTAAACCTCCCCGACCGCCAGTGGCCAGGCAAGACCCACACGCATGCGCCCATCTGGATGAGTACCGATCTGCGCGATGGCAACCAGGCCCTCTTCGAGCCGATGTCCATCGACACCAAGCTCACGTTCTTCGACATGCTCGTCGGCATCGGCCTGAAAGAGATCGAAGTCGCTTTTCCCGCCGCCTCGCAAACCGAATTCGATTTTGTCCGTCGCCTCATTGACGAAGGCCACATTCCTGAGGATGTGACCATTGAAGTGCTGACCCAGGCCCGCGAACATCTCATCGAACGAACTTTTGACAGCCTGGCAGGCGCCCGCCGCGCCATCGTCCACATCTACAACGCCACCGCCCCGGTATTCCGCGATGTCGTTTTCGGCCTTGACCGGGCCGGTTGCATCCGTCTCGCGGTAGACGCAGCCAGCCGTCTGCGTGAGCAGGCAGAGCGCCGCCCGGGCACAGAATGGGTTTTTGAATACAGCCCGGAAGTATTCAGTGCAACAGAACTCGATTTCGCACTTGAAATCTCGGAACGTGTCGCCGAAGTGTGGCAGCCGACACGCGAACGCCCGATGATCCTCAACCTCCCTGCCACAGTGGAAATGGGTTCCCCGAACGTCTACGCCGATCAGATCGAGTGGATGTGCCGTCACCTCTCCCGGCGCGAGGCCACGCTCATTTCCGTGCATCCGCACAATGACCGGGGTTGTGCCGTCGCCGCCGCCGAGCTGGCCATGCTTGCCGGTGCAGACCGCGTGGAAGGTTGCCTGTTTGGCAATGGGGAACGGACAGGTAATGTAGATCTCGTCACCCTGGCATTGAACCTGTACACTCAGGGGATAGACCCGGAACTCGATTTCTCGCACATCAACGAGGTGGCACGCGTTGTCGAGGAATGCACACAGTTGCCTATCCACCCCCGCCACCCCTATGTTGGCGATCTGGTGTTTACCGCGTTTTCCGGCTCACACCAGGATGCCATCAAGAAGGGTTTTGCCGCACGGCAGGCAGAAGAAGTCTGGCGTATGCCCTACCTGCCGATTGATCCACAGGATCTCGGCCGCAGCTACGAATCAATCATCCGCGTCAACAGCCAATCCGGCAAGGGTGGCATTGCCTGGTTGCTCGAGAAGAATTTCGGACTGACCCTGCCGCGCCGGATGCAGGTGGAGTTTTCCGGTGTCGTCCAGCGCCACATGGATGCGCTCGGCAAGGAAATGGAGGCGGAAGATCTGTGGCAACTGTTTACCACCACTTATCTCGAAAATGACGATCAGATCCGCCTCGTGCAACACCGCATCAGCGAGGAAAACGGTCATCACCATATCGTGCTGGGAGTTGAAACCGATGAGGGCCGCCAGGACCTGCACGGGCGCGGCAACGGCCCGCTGGCAGCAGCGCTTGACGCACTGGGCAACCCCTGCCGCATCCACAGTTTTGAAGAACGCTCGCTGGGTTCCGGCAGCGATGCCCGTGCCGTCGCGTTTGTCGAGGTAGCCCGTGAAGACATGACCGGTACCGTATTTGGTGCCGGCTGCTCCACCAGCATCATGGAAGCTTCACTGCGCGCAGTGATCAGTGCAATCAACCGGCTTGAAACGCCAGTGTCGGTACAACCGGCCTAGGCAACATCGACGCCGCCACAAGCGGCGCATCGATCTGACCGGCACGCCAACGCTCACAAAGCCCTGGCGTGGCCGGTTTTGGCTTTTCAGACAAACACAGGCTACCGCGACAAAGAGGCAGGGGCCAGGGTGTCAACGCGAACTGACAGGCTGCTCTGACAGGCGCCCGGCAAGCTCGCCAGCATTGAGAAGGCGCACTTCCTGCTGGGGGAATGGAATCTCGATGCCTTCCTCGCGGAAGCGGCGCAGAATCTCGCGATTGATTGCCGAGCTCACACCCGTCGTACCGTTGGCCGGGTCAGCAATCCAGAAGCCCAGCTCCAGCACCAGCGAACTGTCTCCGAAAGAAATGAAGAAAGCTCCGGGTGGCGGATCGTTGATTACGCGCGGCTCGGCCTTGGCAATCTCCTCAAGAATCTGCAGGGCACGCTCCAGATCGCTGTTGTAGCCAATGCCGACACGCACAGCCACGCGAGTACGCGGATCGCGGAAGGAGTCGTTCTGCACGGTACCACTGACCAGCGTTTCATTTGGCACCAGAAAGTGCACACCAGAGAGCGAGCGCAGCACGGTATAGCGCGTGGTGATCTGCAGCACCTCGCCGCGCTCGGTACCCACCTGGATCATGTTGCCGATACGGATGGAGTGATCGAGCAGGATGATGAAGCCTGACACGTAGTTGCTGGCAATCTTCTGCATCCCGAAGCCCAGCCCTACACCAAGCGCACCACCGAAAACGGAGAGCGTGGTGATATCGAGCCCCACCAGCTCCATGCCGATCATGATCGCCAGGAAGATCAGCACAGCCTTGGTGATACGCGCAACCACCACGCGCAGATTCGAATCCATCCCCGAAATCTGCGCCAGACGCCCTTCTATCACGCCCCCGACCCACAGCGCGACAATGACTGCACCAAGCACCGAGGCCAGGCCCTGCATGACTGCCCACAGGCTCAGGTGTGTCTTGCCCAGCGGCAATTCCACACCATCGAGCCAGTCGATCAGGTCGGGCAAAACCCCGAGAAAATCCAGTGCCACGCAAAACCACACCAGCGCGGCAATCGTACGCCCGAAAGTACGCATCCAGATGGCGTCCGGAAACACTCTCTGTACCGCGAACACCATCACACGTATGGCCACCATCGCCCACAGCAGCTGCACCACCACTGCCACAAAATGCAGGTGCCAGCCATTGTGGTGGGCAACAAAGCGCAAGGCGGACAGCAGCACGATGGCAAGCAGCGGAAACGCCACCTGACGCAATCCCCCCGCCCTGGAGTTGGCCTTCACCTGCTGCCGCAGACCATGTGCAAAGACAACGGAAAGCCCGAGCAGCACAACCAGCGTGCCGAGCTCCAGCAGGGAAGACAGCTTGAGGATCAGGCTGAAAAAATCACTGATCTGATCAGTCATGCGCAAAGGCTCCGCTGCTCTCTGTCACTCTATCAGGCCACGCGTTCAAACACTGCCGCAAAGAACCCGTCGGTACCGTGCGCCAAAGGATCCAGCCGCAGACGATCGCCGGTGTCGAGAGCAATCTTGGCCTGTGCCAGTACGCTGTTTGCCGGAACCAGCTGGAACCCGGGATGCTCAGCGAGGAAGGCATCCACGATGCCATCATTTTCCGACTGCAGCAGCGAACAGGTGCCGTAGACCAGACGCCCGCCCACTTTGACGAGCCGGGAGGCGGCAGCCAGAATGCTGCGCTGCTTCACGTTGAGTTCCTGTACCCCGGCTTCAGTCTGGCGCCATTTCAGATCGGGATTGCGCCGCAGGGTGCCAAAGCCGCTGCAGGGGGCATCCACCAGCACACGATCCATCTTGCCGGCCAGACGCTTGATGTGGGCATCGTTCTCGTGACTGATCACGATTGGATGCACGTTCGAGAGTCCTGCCCGCGCCAGGCGAGGCTTGGCTTTCTGCAAACGCTTTTCGGACACATCGAACGCATACAGCCGCCCTGTGGAACGCATCAGGGCGCCCAACAGCAGGGTTTTACCGCCTGCGCCGGCACAGAAGTCGGTCACCATCTCGCTGCGTTTGGGGGCGAGCAGGAAGCCCAACAACTGCGAGCCTTCATCCTGCACTTCGATGTCCCCTGACAAAAACAGCGGGTATTTCTGCAGGGCAATCTTGGCATGCAGGCGGACGCCCAGCGGTGAATACGGGCTGGCGCTGGCCTGAATGCCGTCGGCAGCAAACTGGGCCAGAACTGCCTCGCGGTCTGTCTTGAGCGGATTGACCCGCAAATCCAGCGGTGCGGGGTTGTTGAAGGTGGCTGCCAGCGCGGTCAGGCGTTCCTCACCCATCTGGGCGAGAAGCGTATCTGCCAGCCAATCCGGCATGTTGATGCGCTCACCCAGGGTCTGGGGGTTCCAGCTTCTGGATTTGAATTCGGCAACCCATTCGAGTTCGTTGCGCGACAGCAGGCTGGCAAGCTGGCGCTGCGAGTAGCCTTCGCAGTGCATGAGCCAGGCCAGGATCAGTTTGCGCGCACGCGCCGGGTCGCCAACCAACCCCTGCAGGGGCCGCAGATTGCGCAGCACGCCGTAGACGGCTTCGGCAATAAAGGCGCGATCACGTGCGCCGGCATTGCGATGGCTGCGGAAAAAGGCAGACACCAGGCTGTCTGCCGGGTATTGGAAACACAGCACGTCTTCAAGAACTTCAGAAGCGGCTTCGAGTTGGGCGGTAGTAAGATTCGTCGTCATCCCCCGATTATCCCATTTCACAGGGGTTTCCTGCCAGCCGATTTCCTTTGCGGGAAGGCTTTAACGGAAAATCACGGCCCTTCCTGGGTTTTTCCAAGGATTTTGCCCTCGATTTCGACCTCGCTTGCCTTCAGATCCACCACCACCCCACCCGCTTCAATGCGGATGCGCACCGGGGCGTTGCGCCATTGTGGTGCCAGCCAGACGTCGATGAGATCACCTTTTTTGGTTTGCGTGGCAAAGTGCCGTGCCTCGACACGACCGACGGGCAAGCGGAGATACTCTTTGCCCCGCTGCACCACCACAGCATCATCAACCCAGAAGTCTCCGACAACGAAGAAGGCGGCTTTGTCGACGGACTCATCCAGCGTCATGAGCATCTCGGGAAGCGCGGAAAGCGCAACCGCCAAGCCACGGATCTGCCGCTCGCGGGTATCCGAACCACGCTGCATGACGACCTTGCCTCCCTGCTGATCGATGAGGCTGCTCGAAACCTTGCCGCGCCGGTTATCGTTGGTCGTCTCGCTGATCATCTGCAGATCAACCAGCCTGCCGGTGGAACGATAGTCAAGCGAACTGTCCGGACTGCTCAGGCCTGCCGAGAGGCGGCTCTGAAAATGAATGCCATCATGTTCCCAGGTGGCCTGCCCGGTTGCTGTGAGAGCAATAAAACCTCCCGCAGTCCCTGCGTAAGCCACTCTGCCCTGTGCAGGCAGGCGCTGAGAGACGGGCAGCAAAGCCAGTTCCGTCGCTACGGCCGAATTCTCCGGGGAGGGCTCACTGGCATCGGCCACCGGTTCACTCAGCGCTGCTGACGGGGCACTCGCCCCGGTGAGCGGCGTGCTTTGCGTGGCTACCGGCGAGCTGTCTGGTGTTTCGATGTCGGGCAGAGAACTCTGCTCCGGCAAAGGCGGCAGCCGGGCCGTCGGGGCACCCTCGGGTGGCGGCGGAGATTTGCGGCGCTTGCGCTGCGGTACAACGGGAACGGGCAATGTGGTGGACTGGGCATCGGCTTGTACAGACATGGCCGGGGTTTGGCGCAAATTCGCCACCAGTCGCGGCGCCTCTGTGGGCATTTCCGGCCGATCCCAGCCAGGCACACCCAGACTGCCAAGATGTACCGCAAGGGAGAGAAAAATCGCCAGCGCCAGCGGAACCTGTCTGCGCATCACGGCGCCTCAGGGCTCTACCGGCGGCACACTCCAACCGTCGGGTGCTGCAGACGCATCGCGTACATGGACATGTCCGGTGGTATCCACTTCCAGGCGGCCTTCAACAAACCAGCGCACAGCCTGGGGGTAAATCCGGTGCTCCTGTGCCTGCACGCGCTCAGCCAGGGTTTCTTCCGTATCTTCCGGCAAAACAGGCACTGCGGCCTGAATCACGATAGGGCCGACATCAAGATCCGGCGTTACGAAGTGAACCGTAGCGCCATGCAGGCGCACGCCTGTTTCAAGGGCCCGTCTGTGGGTATGAAGCCCGGTGAAACTCGGCAGCAGGGAAGGATGGATATTCAGCATGCGCCCGCTGTAATGGCGCACAAAATCATCGCTGAGTATCCGCATGTAACCAGCCAGAACCAGCAGGTCCGGGGCAAAACTGTCGATCTCCTGCATCAGCCGGGCATCGAAACTCTCACGATCCGGGAAGATCTTGTGGTCCAGCGCAAGAGCCTCAATACCAAGCCCCCGGGCGACCTCCAGCCCTTTGGCTTCGGGCCGGTTCGAGATGACTGCAGCAATTTTTGCACCTGGCAATACACTGCGCGCAATGGCTTCCATATTCGAGCCGCGCCCAGAAATGAGGATAACGATATTCTTCATTTAATTATTTTGCCGGGCATCCACCCGGCACTCTGTGTGGAGACAAACCTTGAACCTTATACGTATCCTAGCGCTTTTCAGTGCGTGGCGCCTTGCTGCTCACACTCATCGCCACTTCCCCGGTATGCGACACCCGGACGTAGGCGTAGCGCTTATGCGTGGTTCCGACGGGTTTGAACTGCCAGGCGTAGACATGATTGCCATGCTCAACATAGGCACCACGATACTCAAGATCGGCGGCTTTGAGAGAATCCTTGTCGAAAATCACCTGCCCAAGTTCATGCCTGACATAGCGCGGCACTTCACGCTCCACGGTGGGGCCGAGTCCGGTTTTGCCAAACCAGGGAGCCTCTTCCACCACACGCTTCTCGCGCAGATATAACTCGCGCTGAGCCTTGCTTTGCTGCTCGGCAAGCGTCTCGGATGCCGATGCCGCAGGCGGCGTCTGGGACGTGTCGTTACACCCGGCCAACAAGGTCGCCGCCAGAATAGTTGTCAGCATCGCAGCTTTGCGCATAGGCGTACCCGAACCAAAACCTAATGTAGCCGCCAACTACGGATTGGCTCGCGCCAGACGCGAACGTACCCAGGCCACAATCACCGGCAGGAGCGAAACAAAAATGATGCCAACCACAAACAGACTCAGATTGGCTTTCACGAATGGCACATTCACCAGAAAATAGCCGGCAAGGGTCAGCGAGAAAATCCACAGCGCGCCCCCCATCAGGTCGAGCGGCAGAAAACGGCGATAGTCCATAGCGGCAACACCCGCTACGAAAGGCGAAAAGGTGCGGATCAGGGGCATGAAGCGCGCAATGATGATTGTCTTCCCGCCATGCGTCTGAAAATAGGAATGGGTTTTATCGAATGCAGCCCGGTTGAAAAAACGCGAATTCTCCCAGCGAAATACCCGTGGCCCCAGCGTGCGGCCAATCCAGTAGTTCACGTTGTCCCCCAGTACGGCGGCAACAAAGAGGCTCAGCGCCAGGGTCACGATATTCATGTCACCCGCCGCAGCCACGCCACCCGCCACAAACAGCAGGGAATCTCCCGGCAGAAAGGGGGTTACAACCAGCCCAGTCTCGCAAAAAATGACGAGAAACAGGATTACATAGATGAAACTGCCGTATTCAGACACCAGACGTGGCAAAAACTGGTCAAGATGCAACACGATGGCAACGAACTGGGCAAGGATTTCCATGATCTGATCCGAATTGGCGGAATCGGCATGATACCGCAAGCGGCCATTTCAGAAGTGTTACAGTTCGGGCTTGGTCTGCATGTGCGTCAGAATCCGCCTGCGCGTACGCCGCGCGTACGGTACCCAGCCGTGACAGGCCCAGCGCGCGGCCATGCACAAGCCCCGGCAGCATTCGTCGGCGGCATACCCGATCCAGATGCCGGCCAGTCCCCATCCAATATGGATGCCCAGGAACCAGCCCAGCCCGACACCAAAAACGAATACCGAGACGACGCTGACTTTCACCGGAAAGCGGGCATCCCCGGTAGCCCGCAGCCCGCTGGTGATGATTGTGTTCAACGCTCTGCCGGGTTCGAGCACGAGTTCGATGAGCACGATTACCCCCACCATCGCGAGAATCTGTGCATCCTGCGTGGCATGCGCCACTACCATCGGAGTCAGGAAATAACTGGTCACAGCCCCCGTCACCATGACCGCCATTCCCCAGGCCATTGCCAGCCACAACACCCGGTTGGTGCGCCGCAACTGGCCGGCGCCAACATGATGCCCCACCACGATTTCGGTGCCAAAACCCACCGAGTTTGTAAACAGCGTCACCAGTTGCACTGCCTGAAACACATAGGCATGGGTTGCCAGAGCGGCCTGCCCCATACTTGCCACCATGGCGATGCTGATGATGAAAGACACCCGGAAGCTCATCTTCTCGCCAGCACCGGGCAACCCGATATGCAGAATGGCCGCCAGCGGCTTGCGCTCCACGCGCAGCCAGTCCGGCAACCGGATATGTATCCCGAGCTTCTCGCGCCAGGTTTGCCAGGCCAGCCCGATCGCCAGAATGCGCGACAGGATCATGGCCAGCCCGAGACCATTCAGACCCCAGCCATCCCAAGCGCCCACGCCAAGCATGAGGGGCACACTCAGCAGGACCTGCGCCAGATTCATGAGCAGCACGATGCGCATTGATTCACGCGTAAAGGTGTAGGCACGCAATCCTGCGATCATCGTCATCGACACTGAATCGAAGAGCAGCGCAACCCCGACGATCTGGTTGTAAGGACCCCCTACCGCCATCAATTCCCTGGGCATATGCATAGCCAGCAGAATCCACACAGAGCCCAGCACCATCAGGGCCATTGTCATCAGCCCCACCCAGCCGGAAGCTGCCACCCCTGCCCGGGCAATCCGCCGCGCCCCCGCTTCATCACCTGCGCCATGATGCTGCGTAACCACTACACTGGTGCCAATGCTGACCACCCGGAAAACGATCTGCAATGCACCCATGATCTGGTTGACCAGCCCATACGCCGCCACCGCGCCAGTAGAAATCCGGCTCGTCAGCCACAAACCGAACAGCCCCATCAGGACCATCAGCAGATTTTCGACAAAAATCGGCCAGGTGATTTCGAACAGATGCAGTTTGCGCGATGGATTCATGGAATGATTGTATCGTGATAACGTTCTCTATCTTGAATAGAAGTAGAATTTTTCATTCCCGGCACGGCAGCTGCTGTTTTGCCCGGGTGACCTTAAAAAATAACAGGAAGACAAAGATGTTTGATGATCTGAAAGGCAAACGCGTTCTCATCACAGGCTCCTCCCAAGGCATCGGCCTCGCCGTCGCCAGGGCTTTTGCTGCCCATGGCGCCAAAGTTGGGCTCAATGGCAGGCACGCCCCGGAAGGGCTGGATACACTTCTGCAAACGCTCCGGGCTACCGGCGAAGCTGAGTTTTTTGCGGCCGATCTGGCGACCACGGCGCAATGCGAACGCCTGGTGGCCGAATTCGTGCGGCGTTTCGGTGGCATTGACGTGCTTGTCAACAATGCCGGCGCGCTGGTGGGCCGCAAACAGCTGCCCGATATCGACGATGCCTTCTACGAGGCCGTGTGCGACGTCAACATGCGCTCAGCCCTGATGTGCACAAAGTTTGCCCTGCCGCACCTGCGTGCATCGGCCCAGGCAAGTGGTGAAACGGCGGCAGTGATCAGCACCAGTTCGATTGCTGGCCATTTGGGTGGCGGCCCCGGCGCCGGCCTGTATGGCGCGGCCAAGGCCTGGCTGAATGCGGAAAACAAAAACTGGGTCAGCTATCACACCCAGGATCGCATCCGCTTCAACATTGTTTCGCCGGGGGTGGTCGACACTGCCTTTCACGCCGACAAGGGGCCGGAAGTCAGGGCAGCCATCGCCCAGGAAATCCCCATGGGCCGGTTTGCCACGGCAGATGAAATGGCACCGGCCTACCTGTTTTTCGCCTCACATGCCTGCAGCGGCTATATCACCGGGCAGATTCTTGACGTCAACGGCGGTCAATACATGCACTAAGCCTACGCCAGGCATACGCAAAAACAGGTCTTACCCATCTCAGAAGCCTCAAACCGGGGCTTCTGCAAGGCTCACAGCAACCCCTCAGGCTGGCGCCTGCCCGGTGCCATTCTCCACGGCTTTCCCTGCCCTGCGCACGGCATCAACGCCTTGCCGGGCCAACACATCACAGCGTTCATTTTCGGGGTGGCCGGCATGCCCCTTGACCCACAGCCATTCGATCTGGTGACGCGCCACCTCGGCATCAAGAATGCGCCACAGATCTTCATTCTTCACGGGAGATTTGTCTGCAGTCTTCCAGCCACGCTTTTTCCAGCCATGAATCCATTCCGAAATGCCCTTCTGCACATACTGCGAATCGGTATGCACACGAACGCTGACCGGGCGCTTGAGAGCTGTCAGGGCACGAATCACTGCCAGCATCTCCATACGGTTGTTGGTGGTGTCGGGTTCGCCCCCCCAAAGTTCCTTCTCTACGGTACCCGCCCGCAGAATTGCCCCCCAGCCGCCCGGCCCCGGATTACCGGAGCACGCGCCATCCGTAAAGATTTCCACTTCATTTGTCATGACTGATTCCATTCCCTGCCACTGCGCAGGCGCAATGGCTCTTTGCTCATTATTTTTCGCCGGTACGCTGCGTCACCGGTACCATGACTTTCTTGCGTGCTTTTTTCTCGCGCCAGCGCGGCACGATCAGGCGAACTCCCTGCACCCGCTTGACAGCGTGCAGCAGATACGCGCCCCCCACAATGGGCCACCAGCGCTTGCCAATGGAATCCATGAAGGACCACCGATGCAGCCAAACCTCACTCGCCACTGGTGGCGCATAACAGCCATAGGTGCCGAAGCGCGGCTCGAAACCGAGCAGATTGAGCCAATCCTTGAGGCGTGCCTGGGAGAGATATTGCCCCATCCAGGGCATTTCACCAAGATTTCCGGACATCGCCCGGCGCACCCCCCACATGGAAAGCGGATTGAAGCCGGTGATAAGCAAATGCCCTTCGGGCACCAGCACCCGCTCAGCCTCACGCAGCACCTGGTGTGGATTGGTGGCAAACTCCAGGGTATGGGGCAGCACGAGCAGATCCAGGCTCTGCGAAGCGAAAGGCAACTCTTCGGGTAGCAGGCACAGCTTGCCACGATCAGCCTGGGTATCGCATTCTATGCAGCAATGCACGCGGTGCGGCATACGGTTGGAGTGCAGGAAATCTTGCTCGCACAAACCGATCTGCACGGCGTTGAAGCCGAAAATATCGACCACAACATGCTCGACACTCCGCTTCTCCCAAGCCAGAAGATAGCGGCCACGCGGCGTCAAAAGCCATTCTGCAAGCCCGGTATTAGCCATGGGAAAGGGATGTAATATGTCGGATATGGAAATTGTTGCTGTTTCCGCCCTGCGCGACAACTATATCTGGTCTGTCACAGAAGGCACGCGCTGTGTGGTTGTCGATCCCGGTGAAGCGGCCCCTGTGCTGCACTTTCTGCAGTCGCGCGCGCTGCACCTTTACGCCATCCTGCTGACCCATCGCCACGCAGATCATCAGGGCGGTGTTGCCGACCTGCTGGCGCACCAGAAGGTGCCGGTATTTGGCCCCACCAGTTCGGCCATGCCATTGGTCACACATCGCGTGGCGGATGATACCTCCATCCGCCTTGAAGGGTTCGAACACCCTGTCCAGGTGCTGGCCGTACCCGGCCACACGGAAGAACATCTGGCCTATCTGTGGGCGGACCACCTGTTTTGCGGTGATACCCTGTTCGGTGCAGGTTGTGGGCGTCTGCTGGGTGGTACGGCGGAACAGCTGTTCGCTTCGCTGCAGCGCCTTGCTGCCTTGCCAGCCGACACGCAGGTGTGCTGTGCGCATGAATATACGCTCTCCAATCTGGCATTCGCTCAGGTAGTGGAACCCGCCAATACCGCTCTTGCTGCACGCCTGGAAAAATCCCGGCAGTTGCGCAACAGTGGCTTGCCCACAGTACCATCAAGCCTTGGCGAGGAACTGGCGACAAACCCTTTCCTGCGTTGCAGTTTTCAGGCCGTTCGTGAAGCGGCCCAGGCAAGCTCCGGTTTGCTGCTGGAAACCCCCCAGGCCGTATTCGCGGCACTGAGAACCTGGAAGGATCATTTCTGACCCCTCCACCTCGGCTCACTCACTCCATGGGTTTGCGCCCCAAGGCTCTTTCCACAGCAAGAATCACTTTGGCACCATTAAAGGGTTTGACCAGATAACCATTGGCACCGCCCTGCACAGCAGCTTGAACGGTCTCTCTATCGGTCGACCCGGTGATCATCAGCACGCGGATATCTGGCATCTCTGCCTTGAGCTGTGTAAGGATCTCGATACCATCAACTTCTGGCATCATGACATCAAGACAGACCAGATTTGGGTGCAGCTTGCGGATCATGGTCAAACCCGACACACCATCTTTGGCCTCTCCAACCACCTCAATGCCTTCCGCACGCATGATCGCACGGAGCATGGCCCGGGTTGTATCGTTGTCATCAACCACTACCGCACTCACATCTGCGAAACGGTTTTCTCCAAGCATCATCACTCTGGCTCCGCCCCACTGAACGCCACACGATTGCGCCCTTCCTGTTTTGCACGATAGAGCGCCATATCTGCTCTGGCAACCAACTCTTCAGGCTTTCCTGCGCCGCGCCTGGGTACCACACAGGCAGCGCCGATACTGATTGTCACCAGCCCGGAGGCGGTATGGCGGTGGGGCAGACGCACCTCCTCCAGCGAGCGGCGCATATCCTCCGCCACCAACATGGCGCCCTGCAACTCCGTTTCCGGCAGAACAACCACGAATTCCTCGCCGCCATAGCGCGCCACCAGATCGGCGGGGCGGCGCACGCGATCACTCAGTACGCCCGCCACGGCGCGCAGACACTCATCTCCGGCAGGATGCCCATATTCGTCGTTATACTGCTTGAAACTATCGACGTCACACATCAGCACAGACAAAGGTACTGCGGCACGCACGGCGCGAGCCCATTCGCGCTTGAAGAAATCGTCAAACAGGCGGCGATTGGGAATGCCGGTGAGGCTGTCTGTCGTCGACAACCGCAGCAGTTCCCGATTAGCCTCATCCAGCCGACGAGTCAGCACCACCAGCGAATAGCGCATCTGGGCAATGCGTTGCATTGCACGCACCTTGGAGGTCAGCACAATCTCCGAGATGGGCTTGACCAGATAATCATCGCCCCCTACCGCAATGGCACGCTCCAGATCGTCATCACTGGCGCGCGCAAGCAGAAACAGGATCGGCGTCCACTCTCCATCGCGTTCAAGCTGGCGGATTCTTTTGGCAGTTTCAAAACCATCGACACCGGGCAACAGCGCATCAATGATGATGAGATCCGGCCGCTGGGTTTTGAACACCTCGATTCCGGCAGCGCTATCGCGGGCAGTGAGCGGCTCCACGCCAACCCTGCGCAACTGATAGCAAATCACGGCCATGCTCGTCAGCGAGTCTTCAATGACCAGTGCTTTCATCGTAATCGTGCTTTCTTTTTAGATCAGCCTACTGCGCCCCTTCCCCACTTACGGCCCGACAACGACAAGCTTTAGGGCAGTTCCCCGGCAGGCAAAGGCCGAAAATGAGGCAAGCAACAGGATTCGGGAAAACGATTCAGGGTAATCCCAAAGGCAATCCCAAAATACCCTACCGCTTCAAACCGCACTAAGACTGACGAAGTCAGGCAAACCCCGGTTTCGCCGAATTCCAGCCAGGTTATGCAACTTGGAGATGGATTCCTGTAATGACCAAATCTTACTCTGCCCCAAGACTCCGGCCTGTTCCCAGGCCGGCACTTCTTGTTACAAAGTGTGACCGCACAACATCAACAACAACTTCAGGCGTGGCGCATCAGGGTTGATTTGCCGAACAGGCTTTCAATCAGATCCACCGCCAGCACTGCCGTCTTGTTGCGCACATCAAGCGCCGGATTGAGCTCGACCACATCAAGAGAAGCCAGCCTGCCGGTGTCGGCAATCATTTCCATGCACAGCTGCGCCTCACGATAGGTCGGGCCTCCTGGTACCAAAGTACCCCCTCCCGGCGCAATTTCGGGATCAAGAAAATCGACATCGAAACTCACGTGCAGGTGGGTATCCTCATCCAGTCCCGCCAAGGCCTGCTCCATGGTGTGGCGCATGCCGTTCTCGTCGATGTAGCGCATATCGAATACATCGATATTGGCCTCATGCACGAAGCGTTTTTCCTTAGGATCAACCGAACGGGCACCTATCTGGCGGATCTGCGCAGGTGTCATGGCAGGCTGCTCACCCGAGAGCTGTGTCAACTCGCGCGGGCCATAACCACACAGGCAGGCCACCGGCATGCCATGCAGATTGCCACTTGGCGTAATCTCGGCGGTATTGAAGTCGGCATGTGCATCGAGCCAGAGCACCCGCAGTTTTTTACCATTTTCACGGCAATACCGCGCCACCGCACTAATGGAACCAATCGCCAGGGAATGATCGCCGCCAAGCAGAATCGGCAAACGCCCGGCAGAGAGTTCGGGCAGAAACGCATCATGAATGCGCTGAACCCATTCAACCACCTGCGGGAGATGGCGGTAGCCGTCCACAGGAGATTGCCAGGGATTGGACGGCCCGGCCAGATTGCCGCGGTCCACCACCCTGAATTCGCGCCCGGTAAGCGCGTGACCAAGCGCGGCCACACGAAGGGCTTCTGGCCCCATCGAACAGCCGCGCGCGCTGGCGCCCACATCGGTGGGCGCACCAATCAAAACAATTTCTTTCATCAGGTACGTACTTTCACGAGAAACCGGAACACCTGACCACTGACCCAGGCACCGGCCAACAAACCCATTCCCATCGCACCAACCACGAAGGAAGCCTTGAAAAAGTTCGCGAGTGTATCAGCGATCAGGGTCAAGGATGCAGAAGAACCTTCCGCAGCGATATCCATCGCCCCACCGATACTGCGAAACATCAGCACGCCGGGCATCATCGGCACCGCCCCGGCAAAGGCAACGGCAGCAAACGGGATGCGCATGCTGCCTACCCAACGGATCGCCATGAAACCAATTGCCAGACAGGCGAAAAAAGTGGCTACCGACAGATCCATACCGGCAAGCAGGCACAGATAACGCACCCCATGCCCCACCATGCCGCACACAATGGACGTCCACAAAACGCCCCAGGGCGCATTATAGAAAGCCCCAAAGCCACACGCTGCCACGCCTGCCAGCAACACATCAAGCCACAGCGGAATCAGCACACGTGCTCCCTGCCACGGCGGCACAGTGGTCAGCCCGAGGGTAATCCAGCCTCCCAGGAAGATGCCCAGCGCAGCGGCAAAAAGGATGCCGATCGCCAGCCCGAAGCGCCCAAGCCCGGTCTGCATGTTGTTCTCGATCATGTCGTAGAGACCATTGATCAGGTGCGGCCCCGGCACCAGCATGAGTGCCGGCACGATCAGGCAGATACCCGGAGTATTCGTCCATCCGGCGCGAATGACGATACCTCCGCAGAGAGACCCGATCAGGGCGGCGACGAACGGCAAGGCAAACAGCACCGGGTGATACCGGTGCATGTATTGGCGCGCCAGCATGCCAGCAGCAGAAGACAGGGCGATCACGCCCATCGCCGCCAGATCCGCAGACTGCAGCCAGGCGAGTGCGCCGGCGGCCAGGCCAAACATCAGAGAAAGCGTCCAGCGACTGTGCTTGCTGGCCGTTTGTTCGACATTATCGAGAACGGCAATGGCTTCTGGCAATTGCAGGGTGCCGGCACAAACCTTGTCGATCGTGCGATTGACGATCGCGCTGACGGCAATGTTGATACGGAATTCCGGCGCCTGGGCGTGGACATGCACCCCGTCGGGGGTATACACGGTCACAGTCCGGTAGCCTATATGCACCTGCAGGGGAATCCAGAGTGCGTTACCCACCTCCTGCAGGCGCAGGCGCAGCGATTCGGAGCGCATGTTGTAATGCAGCAGCAGCCTGGCGACACGCTGGATGAAGCGCAATTCGTCAGATTCGATATCGAGCCTGACACGTTCCGGGGCGGGGTCGGAGAAGATCGATTCACTCATGTTCAGACATATCGCAAAAGGCTTCCGAGACGGCGGCAGGGCCAAATGGTAAAATCGAGTGTTTAAACCCAAGCTCGAACCCCTACCCGATGCACATGCCACGCTGTTACGGCAGGATCATACCGGTCTTTTGCCTGTTTCCGCTGATTGCGGAGTCTCTGCCTTGAAAACCTGGCTGAAGCGGGGCACAGCCCTGATCATTACACTCGGATTGCTGGCCTGGGTGGTGCACGGTGCCCGCTGGAACAGCGTGCTGACGAGCCTCTCGCATGTCGGCGTGGGCGACCTGCTGCTCGCGGTCATCGCCTTTGCCGCCAGCTATCTGCTGCGGGCAGCCCGCGTGCACGACGAATTCAGGGAAGACACCCAGGCGAGTTTTGCGGCAATCCTGCGCCTCACACTGCTGCACAACGCCTCTATCAACATCCTGCCCTTCCGCAGTGGCGAGGCGACGTTCCCGATCCTGCTCAACCGCTGGTTTGGTGTGCCTAGTACACGCGCTGTGGTCGCCCTGCTGTGGCTGCGCATCCAGGATGCCTTCGTGGTGCTGGCACTCGGCGCCTTTGTCATTCCGGGCCTGCATCCGGCACTAAGGGCACTCTGGATCGCAGCGGTAGCCGTCGCTGCCTGGGCAATCCCGGCCTGGGCGCGGCAACATCCTGAAGCGGGGCCGAAAACTGGTAAACTCGCCAGCACAGTTGCGCGAATCCGGTCTGCGCTTGCCGAATCGACCCGCCGCCACGCCCGCGGATGGCTCTGGTCGCTGGGAAACTGGTCGGTCAAGCTCGCAGCCGAGGCCTGGTTACTTGCCGCCCTGCTGCAAACACATTTCGCCACTGGTCTGGCCGGGGCCCTTGGTGTGGAACTCGCGTCTCTCCTCCCCGTCCAAGGGTTCGCCGGATTTGGCACCTACGAGGTGGGAGGCGCTTTTCTGATGAAGCCCCTGGGTATTGATTCTGCGCTTGGCCTGAACGCCGCCCTGGCCCTGCACCTGTTCGTGATTGCCTGCGCCCTGGCCGCAGGTGGTCTGGCGACGGCCTTTCTGCCCGCCGCCCAAACCGCATTAAAACAAGAGAACTGAATAATGAGCGAAAACCAGCCCGTCAATAACGTCCCGCCTCACAGCCTGTCCATCGTGATTCCGATGTACAACGAGGCCGAAAATGTCGAGCCGATGATCACCCGCGTGCATGAAGGCCTTGCTGGCTATGCTCACCCCTGGGAACTGATCCTCGTCGACGACGGCAGCTCGGACGCCACCCCCAGCGAGCTGCGTCGCGTTGGCGCCAAATTTGGCCCGCACGTACGCGTGGTCGAGCTGATGCGCAATTTCCGCCAGACCGCTGCGATGCAGGCCGGCATCGACGCTGCCCGCGGCGATGTGATTGTCACGCTGGATGGCGACCTGCAGAACGACCCGATTGATATCCCGCGCATGGTGGCCCGCCTGCTCAATGAAGATCTGGACATGGTTGCCGGCTGGCGCAAGAACCGCCAGGATGGGCTCTTCCTGCGCAAGATTCCCTCGCGCATCGCCAATCGCCTGATTGCCCGCATTACGGGCGTCAAGCTCAATGACTACGGCTGCAGCCTGAAGGTCTTCCGCGGGTCCGTGATCCGCCGTGTACGCCTGTATGGCGAAATGCACCGTTTCATCCCGGCCTGGCTTGCCACGGTGACAACGCCGCGCCGCATCGCTGAAGAAGCAGTGAGCCACCATGCGCGCCAGTTCGGCGAGAGCAAGTACGGCATCTCGCGCACTTTCCGCGTGATTCTGGATCTGATCTCGGTGTACTTTTTCATGCGTTTCCGCGCCCGCCCCGGCCACTTCTTCGGTGGTGCCGGGCTTGGTCTGGGCGCGCTGGGCAGCCTTATCCTGATCTATCTTGCCGGGCTCAAGCTGTTTACGCATGCCGACATCGGCACCCGTCCCCTGTTCTTTGTGGGCTTCTTTTCGATCATCATGGCCGTACAGTTCATCCTGACCGGGGTGGTTGCCGAAACGCTCGCACGCATTTACTTCGAGTCGGGTTCAAGCCGTCCGTATGAAGTGCGCAGCCCGCAGAGTCTCACCGCTGACGAAGCCTGGCACAAGGCCTGAGGCACAATGACAGATACTGCGCTGAATCCGCCCCGCTTCGAACTGGGCACGCAGGCGCGCTGGCTGCTATGGTTGCTGCCGGCCATCCTGTTCCTCATGAACCTGGGCGGCGCACCGCTCTTCGACGTGGACGAAGGTGCGTTCTCGGAAGCCACGCGCGAAATGTTCGTGCGCCACGACTTTCTGTCGACCTTCCTGAATGGCGCTCCACGTTTCGACAAACCAATCCTGATTTACTGGTGCCAGGCCTTTTTTGTGTGGTTGCTTGGCCCGAACGAATGGAGCTTCCGCCTGCCTTCGGCGCTGGCAGCTTCGACGTGGTGTTACGCTGTCGGCGTTTTTGCATGGCAACGGTTTGGCCGCGAAGCGGGCTGGCTCGCCTGTGGTATTGCAGCCACCAGTCTCGGTGTGCATATCATCGGCCGTGCCGCCACAGCGGATGCCCTGCTCAACATGCTGCTGACGCTGGCGCTGCTGGATGCCTGGCGGCATCTGGAATCCGGGCAACGCAAACCTCTGCTGCGCAGCTTCCTGTGGATTGGCCTGGGCGTGCTCACGAAGGGGCCGATCGCCTTGCTCGTGCCGGGCGCCACGACCTTTCTGTACTGCGCCAGCACCAAACGATGGAAGGATTGGGGTCGCAGCGTGTTCGACCCGTTGGGCTGGCTGATCCTGCTTGCGGTTACTGTCCCCTGGTATACCGCTGAAATCGCCGTGAAGGGACAAGCCTTCATTGATGGCTTCATCATGAAGCACAATGTAGACCGCTTTTCCGGCACACTCGAAGGGCATTCTGGCAGCCTCTTCTATTATGTGCTGATGATCCCTTTGCTGGTACTGCCATGGCTTAGTTGGCTGGTTGCAGCACTGATCCGTCTGCCGGCAGATTTCCGCGAACCGCTACCTCGCTTCCTGTGGATCTGGTTCCTGTTTGTAACCATTTTCTTCTCGGTCTCTGGCACCAAACTACCTCACTACGCGCTGTACGGTTGCACGCCACTATTCATCCTTCTCGCGATCCATCGCGAACGCGTGAAGAAGGCGTTGCTCGGGGCCCTGCCGCTGCTGTTCCTGATGGTGGTCTTCCTTGCGCTGCCGAATCTGCTCGCTTATGCGCTTGCTGCAGGATGGGTCAAGGATGCGTTCTATCAGGCACAGCTTGGCCGCTGGCATGACGCCATCCCCGCCGGGTATCACGCTCTGGTGGCCGCTTCACTGGCCGCCAGCCTTGCCATTCTGGCGCGCAAGCATCAGGTCTGGCAGAAGGTATTGGCCATTGCCTGCCTGAATACCCTGCTGCTCTCGCTGGCCGTGGCTCCCCTGCTGGGTGACATATTGCAGGGGCCGGTGAAGCGTGCAGCCCTCTACGCCCGTAGCCGCCCGGAACCAGGCATTCTGTGGAATTTCCACATGCCCAGTTTCAGCGTCTATCGCCAACAGGTTTCGCCCACCGTACAGGCTTCATCCGGCCAGATCGCCCTGACACGCTTCGACCGGCTCCCTCCTGACCGCCCTGTGGACATTCTGTTTCACGAAGGTGGCGTTGTTTTGGTCAAGGTACATTAATGGAAGACTGGACCCGTATCCGTGCGACTGGCCAAAACCGCCAGCCGGGCACATCCCTGCCGCAGCCCATGCTGCTCGTCACCATTCTGGTGCTGCTGACAGCCTACCGCATGTGGGTGATTCCGCACCTGGGTGTGACGCTCTATATCGACGAAGCCCAGTACTGGACCTGGGCACAGCATCTCGACTGGGGCTATTACTCGAAGCCGCCGCTGATCGCATGGCTCATCCGCCTGTGTACGAGCCTGTTCGGTGATGGCCTGGTAGCCGTCAAGCTACCCTCGCTGATGCTCTACCCCGCCACCGCCTGGGTGCTCTTCAAGCTTGGCGAATACCTCTTCGATACACGCACTGGTTTCCGCGCAGGTCTCGCGCTGGCGTTCATTCCACTGGTCTCGGCACTTGGCATGGCGGTATCCACCGATGCGCCACTGCTGTTCCTGTGGACTGCGGCCATGTATTTTCTGGTGCGCGCCATCGACGAAGATCGTATGCCCGACTGGCTGCTGCTGGGCCTTTGCGTCGGGCTGGGCATCATGGCGAAGTACACCATGGCCGCTTTCGGCGCCTCTGCCCTGCTCTATCTGCTGCTGGATGCACGGCGCCGGCGCATCCTGCTCCAGCCGGGGCTGTGGGTGGCGGTTGTGGTGGCCTGTCTGGTTGTGACACCGAACATCGTCTGGAACTGGGCCCATCATTTCCCCACTCTGCATCACACCGAGGAAATCACACACGTTATCGGCAATAACACGAAGCACGGCAATCTCGGCGAATTTCTGGGCGCCCAGGCGGGTTCGCTCGGCCCGGGTTTTGCCCTGGCATTTCTGGCTGGGCTGTATGTAGCAGCACGCCATCATCTACGCGACAAGCGCTACCAGTTTCTGCTGTGCTTCTCACTGCCATTGCTGGCACTGGTAGTGGTTCAGTCCATCCGTTCGGAAGCCAATGGCAACTGGGCAGCACCCGCACTGATCACGAGCCTGCTGCTGGGCGTCGTATGGATGAGCCAGAGCAAACGCAGCAGGTGGTGGTGGATTGGCGCCCTGGGAATCAACGTGCTGGTCATGTTCGGGGCTTATCATCTGGGAGACTTCTTTCGCATGAGCGGCCATGTTCAGACCGCCCGACTCGACCCGCTCAAGCGTGCCAAAGGCTGGGATAGCCTGGCCATGCAGCTCCGCCCGATTCTGGTGGAACATCGCAATGCCGTGCTGATGACTTCCGACCGCACAATGATGGCTCATCTGCTCTACCAGCTGCGTGATTTCGCGCCAGACCATGTCGCTTGGGCACCCAATGCATTCCCGGCCGATCATTATCAGCTGACCACCCCGCTGACCGAAGCGTCCAGCGCCCGTCCGCTGCTATTCGTCACCCAGGATGACAGCTACGCCGACATCACAGCGCGCTTCGCGCATAATGAAGTTCTCGCAATCATTAACGTGATGGTCGAACCTGGCCTTGAACGGCACGCCACAGTGCTGCTGCTTGAGGGATTCCAGGGGTATGCGAAACCCACGGTAACTCCATAGTTGATGGCCTCACAAGAGAGCTCATTGTCGAAGAACTTCCGGCGCCTGCGGATTGCTGTGCTGCTCTTCGTTCTGGCGACAGTTGCCGTGTCGGCCTGGCAAAGCCAGCGCAAGATATCGAGCTGGAAGAGCACCCTGTATGTGGCGATCTATCCGATCAATGCAGATGGCAGCGCCGCCAGCCAGAAACAGATAGAGGCCCTGCAGCAATCCGATGCCGACAGCATTGGCGCCTATTTTGACGAGCAGGGCAAGCAGTACGGCCTGACTGCGCTGTATCCGGTGCGTGTCACGCTGGGGCCGGCCATCAGTGCCGTTCCACCAGAATTGCCAGGCAGTGGCAGCATGCTCGACGCAATCAGCTGGAGCCTGCGCATGCGCTACTGGGCGTGGCGGCATACGCCAAAGATGTCTATCCGCCCGGATGTGCGCATGTACCTGCTCTACCTTGACCCGACCACCCATGACACGGCGCCTGATTCTGTGGGGCTTGCCAAAGGGCACCTCGGACTGGCCTATCTGTTTGCCGCCCGCAACATGCAGGGCAGCAACATGGTGGTGACCACACACGAGCTCTTGCACACTCTGGGAGCAACGGACAAGTACGACCCTGCGAACAACATGCCGATCTTCCCCGAGGGTTATGCTGATCCGCAACGCACCCCAACTCTGCCACAGGATGCCGCCGAAATCATGGCCGGCCGCATTCCGGTAGACGCCACCCACGCCAATACGCCAGTGAGCCTTGGTAACACAGTGATTGGCCCAAAGACTGCCACTGAAATTGGCTGGCGCAAGGCTGGCAACTGAGCAGCCCCAAGGCTTGACTGCCCCTCGCGTTTAATTGGCCTGACGATGCCGCAGGCGGTATTCACTGGGGCTTTGGGCGTATTCGTGGCGGAATTGCGTGGAAAAGTAATTGCTGTCCTCAAAACCACTCGATAATGCGATATCCGTCACACTATCGCTGCCCGTCTTCAGACAATGGGCAGCATGTTCAAGCCGCAGGCGGTTGAGATAACGCATAGGTGTCGTACCGGTCTGTTCCAGCACTTTGCGATGCAGCGTCCGCAGGGATAACGAGAACCGCGTGGCAAGGGCTTCCCACTCAATCTGCTCGGTAAAATTTCCGCGCAGATAATTCACCAGTTGCCGCGTACGCGCATCCACACCCCGATCCTGGCTTGCCGAATAACGGTTTTGCCACAACAGTGCCACCAGCTGCAGAAAAACACCTTCAAGATAACAGGCACGCACCAGAGCGGGAGCCTCGAAATCCACCATCAGGTTGGTCAGCAGGGATTCCACCTGTCTCCGGGTATGGCAGCCAATTTCCCAATCCATCCCAAAGGCAGGACTCAACTGGGTATCCAGCAAGGGCCGGTAGCGTTCCGGCAGGCGGAACATCACATTGGTGAGGAACAGATTGTTGACCTCGGTAAACGCATGCCGATCTTCCGGCATCAGATACAACACCGAGCCCGTACTCACTCGCGCAGCCTGGTCGTTGATCACATGCATGCCACCGCCACGACTGACAATGACGATCTCGCCAAAATCGTGGGAATGCTCGGGAAACGGGCTTTGCGGGCAACGCCTCACCACAGCAACAGAGTCTGCCGGTGAAGCAAAAAATTCCTCAGACTGAAGGGTGTACATGCAAAGCTCTTGGCGCTATTGAATCCCCATTACAGATAGCACGAATAGCCCAGGCCGACAATGCAGGCAGACCATTAAATGACACGGGGCCGCTTCACTGTGCGGCCCCGCTTTGCTACGAACTTCGGCTTATTCAGCGACTGCGATAGCCAACGCTGTTATTGCCCCAAAGGGTTTCATACTTCCAGCCGGAAAGTACTTCGACCACACCCCGGTTTTCTTCGGAGCTGGGTTCCTTGCCGCCCTGTTTGAGGTGCTCAATCTCAGCCATCAGCGCGGCATGCGTATCCTTGGTCAATTTGAAACGCAGCGACACCAGCGTGCCCAGCACCATGATACCCAGGGTGACATACAGCATGATGTTCACAATCGCGCTGATGGTTTCCGGGCTTTGTACAGTCTGTCCGGAACGGAATCCAGCTTCCTGCAGGATGAACCCCACAATCATCACGGCCCCCGCCTGCGAAGCCTTGCGCACGAAGGTCATGACACCTGCGAAGATGCCTTCGCGACGCTGCCCGGTAACGATCTGGTCGACGTCAGCCATGTAGTTGTAGGTATTCCACGGAATATAGTTCAGCCCACCACGCCCCAGACCTGCGAGCACGGTTGGGATGTACAGGAGGATGGCCATCTGGGCCGGCATCTGCGTATAGAGCACAAAGTAGCCGATCACACCGAGCGAGAACAGCAGGATGGCAATCCGATACGCAGGCGCCGCATTGATGCGCAGGCACAGCGGAATGAAGCAGCTCACAGCCACCAGTTGCACAACAGCCATCACGCCCAGCAGATTCGAAGCCAGCTTGGCATCACTGGCCAGCGCAAAGATCACGAAATAGGTAAACACCGCATTGAAGGTATCCTGGCTGATGTAGCCGCCCAGATACATGCCCAGGTGGTGGCGGAAGGCCCGGATGCGCAGGGTGGAAGACAGGTCAACAAACACCTTCTTCATGGCCTGCCCAAGCGTCAGCCGGGTTTTGCTTTCATTGGCCACGATTTCATCATAAGGGCGTTCCCATGTGAAGAAATACAGCGCCGAGACCACACACACGAAAATCAAGGCAAAAATCAGGCCGGCATAGAAGAAAGTCATCGGCGAATCCTTGCCCAGCGCCTCAACCAGACGGCCCGGCAGGAAGCCTGCAACAATCGCCGAGATCTGCCCGGTCAGAATACGTGCGCCGGCAAACTTGGCCTTGATCTTGAAATCCGGAGACATTTCGGCTGCCAGCGTTTCATATGGCACAAGAACCATGCTGTAGATCATTTCAAAACCGATATAGGTCAGCAGGTAGTACCAGTAATTCATGCCACTGATCCAGATCAGCGAATACCACAATACCAGGGGAATACCGATCATGATGAAGAACTTGCGGCGCCCAAAGCGCTTACCCAGCCAGGTGTGATGGAAGTTGTCAGAAATAAACCCCATGACCGGGCTGGCGATGGCATCCACTACGCGCGCAATGGCGAAGATCGAGGTTGCCTGGAGGGGACTAAGCCCGCAAAAGGTCGTATAGAAATACAGCAGCCATGCAGCCATCAGGGCCATGGCGCCCGCGCCCAGAAAGTCGTTAGACCCATAGGCGATGTAGTTGATGAATTTGATTTCGCGTTTTTGCATTATATGTGTCTCCTTCAGAGAACAGCCTCCCCGTCCCGATCACGGGGCAGACTCGCGCCAGCCCCGTCACCCCCTTGCGCCGCCTAGCCTCAGATGAAGTGATTGAGGTATTCAGTCAGTGCCAGAATCGCCATCGATTGCCCATACGGCATCGAAGTCAGCTTGATATCCTTGTAGAACTGCAGATCGTTACCCATGGCCGTTCCGAAGGACACGTTGGTCAGTTCCCCCTTGGCGTCGATGTGGGCGAGCACGCCCTCGATGGCCTTGGTGGCAACAGGCAGATAGGTGGCCGCATCAATATAACGTTTGCGAATTGCCTTGAGCATGCCAAATGCAAACCCTGCAGTGGCAGAAGCTTCCAGATAGGAAGTCTGGTCGTCGAGCAGCGTATGCCACAACCCGCTTTCCTTATCCTGCAGGCGGGCCAATGCCGAAACCTGGGAGCGGAAAGTGTCAATCAGGAATTCACGCAGAAAGTCCCCCGGCTTGAGATCCAGCAATTCGATGAATTCCGGAATCACGATGGTGATCCAGCTGTTGCCACGGGCCCACAGGGCGCGCGCGAAGTTGTGCCGACCTTCGAAATTCCAGCCATGGAACCACAGTCCGCTGCGGCTATCGAAGAGGTACTTGATATGGATGAGGAACTGCCGTTTGGCTTCCTCCACATATTCCGGGCGACCCAGCACAAGGCCGATTTTTGCCAGCGGCAGCACGCTCATCATCAGCGTGTCATCCCACAGCTGCTGATGGTTGTCGTTGTTGAAGACGATATGCTGCAGGCCGTGATCCTCGGTACGCGGCATGTCGTACATCACCCAATCGGCCCACACTTCAAGATAGGGGCGATAGGTGCTGTTGCCTGTGCGCTCATACAGATATGCCAGGGTCAGCATCGCAGCCATCGTGTTGATGTTCTTGGTGGGCGTACCGGCAGCAAAGCGGTTTTTGAACCAGTCGCTAATGATGTCCAGACAGCCTGAATCCAGCGTCTGGTCATAGTAACGATACAGACCATACAGGCCGACACCATGGGTCCATTCCCAATCATTCCAGCCTTTGGTGTCGATAATGCGTCCGTCTGCGAGTTTCAGCAGAAACTCACCCGTCTCGTCCTTGATATTGACAAGGTTATCCATCAGCTTGGCAATCTGCTGATGAACTTCCTGCGGACTAACTTTCGGGTGGTGGTTGGCTGCCATTTGTTGCTCCTCTGTTCCTGTCATGTGACTTCGGGGATACCGCTCCCCGCTTGAGTCGATAAGTTAACTCGAAGAGCCTATCAATGCCTTTGATTTTTTGCCACAGCCTAAAAATTGCAGGCATTCCGCCAAAGGCAGGGTTTCCTCGCACTCCCTACTATCCATGTCATGGCCCGGTCTCTGCCCCAGGTGGCCGTTGCCGTACCCCCCGTCTCATTTTCTCAGAATCATCTGCATGCCCATGAATCATCTCTTTGTCGAAATACTCGGTTATCTGGCAGCCTCGCTGACCACGCTTTCCTTTGCGCCGCAGGCTTTCCTTATCTGGAAAACGCGTTCCACCAAAAGCATCTCATTGGGAATGTACTCAGCGTTCGTTGCTGGAATCGGCGTATGGCTGATCTATGGCTTCCTGATCAGCTCGTGGCCTCTGGTGGCTTCGAACGGCATCACGTTCGTGCTGTCAGGCACGATTCTTTGCATGAAACTGCGCTTTGGTTAGGAGACCCACCATGCAACTTGGTATTCGCGCTCACGATTTGGGGCCAGATAGCGCCAAAGCCCTTGCACACAAAGCTGCCGAACGCGGCCTGCAGGTTGTTCAACTGGCTCCGGGTAAGGCACTGGTGCCCCCGCTGCGCCCCGGCCAGTTCGATTCCGGCACGATCCGGGAAATCGCCCGGACGTTTGCTCAATCCGACGTGGAAATCGCCGTACTGGGCTGCTACATCAACCCGATCCACCCCGATCCGGACATCCGCCGTGCAGAGCTGGCACGCTTCAAGGAAACACTGCGGCATGCAGCGGAGTTCGGTTGCCATCTCGTGGCCACTGAAACCGGCTCACGTCATGCTGACTGCAGTTTTCATCCGGACAATCACTCCGACGCGGCTTTCGGAGAGTTGCTGGATGTGCTCGGCATGCTCGGCGAAGAGGCCCACGCACAAGGGGTGAGCATCGGCATTGAAGCCGCGGCAGAGCATGTCATTCATGACGTGGCCAGCCTGCATCGCGCTATCACGGCACTGAATACCAACGCCATCAAGCTCGTGTTTGACCCTGTCAATATCATGGGAGCGCCGGAGTTGCTGAATCAGGAAGGATTCCTGGATTCCGCACTGGCTTCTCTGGGGCCACGCATTGCCGCGCTGCACGTCAAGGATGTTGTTCTGGAAGACGGCAAGCTCAGGCGCGTGCCCCCTGGCCAGGGTCTGCTGGATTACACGGGGCTCCTGCTGCGTATGCGCGAGTTGAAGGAAGACATGCCGGTAATCATGGAAGAAACTGATCAGCCGGCTGCACGGGATGCCGCCCTGCGCTATCTGCGTGACCATATCCATCGATACGATCAGGCATTGCAACACTAAGGCACGCAATATCGGCAAAAAGAAGGGCAAGGATCCATTTCCTTGCCCTTCTTTATTTCTTTGCCCGCTTCCCCATCAGTAACCGTTCAAGGCTTCATTCGCATCGAGCTGGCGCCAGATTTCGTCGGCCACCGGATCGCTGCCCGGCTGGCTGTGTTCAGAAGCCGGCGCAGACTCATCAGCAGCCTCCTGCTGGAGCTGTTGCTGCACCTGCAGATTGTCGCTTCCCGGCTCGTTATAGTCATCAATCTGAATGTCCACCTGACTATGCTCGACATCCACCTGCTGTGTCTTGCCCAGGCCGACATTCACCAGTTGCGGGAAGGCTACAACAAGCGCAATCATGAGGATCTGGATCAGCACAAAGGGAATCGCCCCTTTGTAGATGTCCATCGACCGCACCGAGCTTGGCGCCACCGAGCGGAGGAAAAACAGCGAGAATCCGAAAGGCGGATGCATGAACGAAGTCTGCATGTTGATGGCCAGCAACACGCCAAACCAGATCAGGTCAATCCCAAGCTTTTCTGCCACAGGGGCGAGCAAGGGGATGATGATGAAAGCCAGCTCGAAGTAATCAAGGAAAAACGCCAGCACAAACACCAACAGGTTTACGAAGATCAGGAACCCGATGTAGCCTCCGGGCATGGCACTGAGCAGACTTTCCACCCACAAATGGCCATTGACGCCGTAGAACACCAGGCTGAACACCCGCGAGCCCAGCAAAATGAACATCGCAAACGCCGTCAGGCGCGCAGTTGATTCCATCGCCTGACGCAACAGCTTGAGGTTCATGCGCTTACGGATCAGGGCCATGCCCAAAGCCGCCACAGCCCCCATCGCGCCGCCTTCCGTCGGCGTCGCAATACCCAGAAAGATCGTCCCCAACACCAGGAAGATCAGCCCCAGGGGCGGCACCAGCACAAAGGTGAACTGCTCGGCCATCCTTGAGAGCAGATTGAGCTTGAACACCCTATGCAGCCCGGCAACGGCAAACGCCGAGAGCATCCAGGCACACAGGCCCAGGATGATCAGCGCATCACTGGCCAGCTCAGTCACCGAGCCTTTGGAGAAAAGTACAATCAGCTTCAGCGGCAGGCTGCTATGCACAAACACGTATGTCACCAGCCCGGCAAGCGCGGAGAGCACCAGCAGGGAGACGATGCCGCTACGCCCTGAGGACTCACGGAAAATCCGCGCTTCCAGCGGAATGGCCGGTGCCCAGGAGGGTTTGAAGATGGCGATGCCGGCAACGTACAGTACATACAGCCCGGTTAGCACCAGCCCGGGGACAAACGCTGCACGATACATATCCCCCACCGGGCGGCCCAGTTGGTCGGCCAGCACGATCAGCACCAGGGACGGCGGAATGATCTGCGCCAGGGTTCCCGAGGCGGCAATCACACCACTCGCGAGTTGTTTATTGTAGCCATAGCGCAGCATGATGGGCAGGGAAATCAGCCCCATCGAAATGACCGAGGCCGCCACAACACCCGTCGTCGCAGCGAGCATGGCGCCCACGAAAATCACCGCAAAAGCCAGCCCTCCACGCACCGGCCCGAAGAGCTGGCCGATGGTCTCAAGCAGCTCCTCGGCCATGCCGCTTCGCTCCAATACCAGCCCCATGAAGGTGAAGAATGGCAAGGCCAGCATTGTGTCGTTGCTCATCACCCCCCAGATTCGATCCGGCAAGGCCTGAAACAATGCGGGCTGGATCTGCCCGGTGGCGATACCGATCACCCCAAAGAGGAGCCCGCAGGCAGACAGCGCAAAGGCCACAGGATAGCCCAGCAGCAGGAATACAATCATGGCGCAGAACATCAGCAGGGCCATGTTGTCGACAAGGAAAGTGATCACAGCGCACCCTCCTTGCCATTTTGCTGCGCACGGCGGATTTCATCGGCGAGCTGCTCTTCCGCCGAGGGCTTGTCTCCGGTCTCCAGAGGGTCGGGCCCGGCACCGCAGAGGAACAGCAGACGCTTGAGAATTTCTGCGAACCCCTGCAGGAGCAGCAATCCGAAGCCAAGCGGCACCATCAGGCGCGCCGGCCACAGAATGAGGCCACCTGCACTGCTGGACATTTCGCCGCTCATATACGAATCGACAAAAACCCCCCAGGACATCCAGATCACCAGGATGGCAAGCGGAAACAGGAAAGCCAGGGTACCGAAAATGTCGATGATGGCCTGGGCACGCCGACTGAAGCGCCCCGCAATCACATCGATGCGGACGTGAGCGTTCTTCTGCAGCGTATACCCTGAGCCAAAGAGGAAAATCGCTGAAAACAGGTACCAGCGGATTTCGATGAAAGCATTCGAGCCAATATCGAAGACCTTCAGCACAATGGCGCTGAGCGCCGTCTCAAGCGTCAGAATCAGCACCAGCCAGAAGGAACATCTGGCCACCCGCTCATTGAGCACATCAATCGCCCGCGTCGCTGCGGACACCCACCTTGTCGCTCCCATGTTTTTACCTGCTTGTCCCTTCTTGTGACTTGTTATTGGCAAATAGTCCCGTTTACGGAACTGCCAGAGTCTCTTGGCGTCAAAAGAATCACATAGAATAAGGGAAAATCCCCCCTACGGGCCATAGAGGCAAGCCCTCACGCACCCGCAATCTCGTTTAAAAAGCAAGAAATTCATGCAAGAAACACGCATCTGTCTTATCCGCCACGGCGAAACTTCCTGGAATACACAACGTCGCTGGCAGGGTCATGAAAATATTCCTCTCAATGCTCACGGCTTGCTTCAGGCCAAAGCCGCTGGCCGTGCTTTGGCCAAGGAGAAATTTGCTGCGATTTACCACTCAGACCTCGATCGGGCGGCAAATACGGCACACATCATCGCCAAAGTGAGCATGGCCCCTCTTTTTCCGGAACCCGAACTCCGCGAACGCCACTTTGGCGCCATCCAGGGGCTCACACGCGAAGAGGCGGCCCAGCATTATCCTGACTTCTCTGAGCACATCCACTCCCGCAAAGCCTCTGCCGAACCTCCCGGTCAGGGCGGCGAATCACTGGAACGGTTTGCAGGACGCATTGGGGCCGTCTTCGGCAAAATCGCCAGTCGCCACGCCGGGCAGCAGATCCTGATTGTCAGCCACGGAGGCTGTATGGATGTCATGTACCGCATCGTCACCGGGCTCCCGCTGGAAGCACCCCGAACTTTTGCGCTAGGCAACGCCACCCTGAACTGGGTTTCGTGGCGTGAAGGGCAGTGGCAGTTGCACGAATGGGACAAAAATACCCATCTTGCTGGCGTGTTGGACGAGATTTCAGCATGATGACCACTGCTGCGATATAGTCACAGACCGGTTATCATACGTTTCCCCTGTTCACTTCCCTGTTTCCAAGAACGCGCCACCATGTTCTCCAGACAAGACACCCTCGCCAAGACCGATCCCGAACTGTTTGCTGCCATTTCCAAGGAAAACCAGCGGCAGGAAGATCACATCGAACTGATTGCTTCCGAAAACTACGTCAGCACTGCCGTTATGGAGGCTCAGGGCTCGCAGCTGACCAACAAGTACGCCGAAGGCTACCCGGGCAAGCGCTATTACGGCGGGTGTGAATACGTCGATATCGCAGAACAGCTGGCCATCGACCGCCTGAAGGCACTGTATGGAGCGGATGCTGCCAACGTGCAGGCCAACTCCGGCTCGCAGGCCAACCAGGCTGTGCTGATGGCATTTGCCAAGCCCGGCGACACCATCATGGGCATGAGCCTTGCAGAAGGTGGCCACCTCACGCACGGCATGCCGCTGAATCTCTCCGGTAAGTGGTTCAACGTGGTGGCTTACGGCCTCAACGAAAAAGAAGAAATCGATTACGACGCAATGGAGCGTCTGGCCCATGAACACAAGCCGCGCATCATCGTGGCGGGTGCCTCGGCCTACTCCCTGCGCATCGATTTCGAGCGCTTTGCCAAGGTTGCCAAGGCTGTCGGCGCAATCTTCTGGGTGGATATGGCCCACTACGCCGGCCTGGTGGCAGCAGGTTACTACCCGAACCCGGTGCCGTTCGCCGATGTCGTCACCACCACCACCCACAAGA